>DASUTB010000001.1:0-214707 GCA_036374835.1 Jiangellaceae bacterium
TGGATGGACCCGGACGAGGAGCTGACATGGACGTGCTGGAAGCTCTGCTGGACGGCCCGCGGGCGCGCGGCGCGTTCCTGCTCAAGGCCGTGGTCGACCCACCGTGGGGCATCAAGGTGGAGGACGAGTCCCCGCTGACGGTCTTGGCCATCGTTCGGGGATCGGCGTGGATATGGCACGAGGACGGCGTGCCGACGCAACTGGAGGCCGGCGACGTCGCGATCGCACGAGGTCCGGACCACTACGTTGTCGCAGACGATCCCGAAACCGTGCCCGACGTCGTCGTCTATCCGGGCCAGCAGTGCACCAGCATCGCCGACGGCCGGCTGCTGGTCGACGAGTGGTCGCTCGGTGTGCGGACGTGGGGTACCAGCCCGGACGGCGAGACGGTCATGTTCATCGGCAGCTACGAGCGGGCCGGTGAGCTGAGCCGTCCGCTCCTGTCGGCATTGCCCCCGCTGGTGACGCTGCCGCGACGGGAATGGGACTCTCCGCTCGTCCCGATTCTCGCTGCGGAGATCACGCGGGACGATCCGGGACAGCGAGCGCTGCTCGACCGGCTGCTTGACGTGCTGTTGATCTCTGCATTGCGGACGTGGTTCACTCGGCAACGCGACGATGCCCCGAACTGGTACCGCGCGCAGCGCGATCCGGTGGTGGGTAAGGCACTGCAGCTGTTGCATCACCATCCGGCGCATCCGTGGACCGTCGCATCGCTTGCCGAGCAGGCCGGAGCCTCCCGGGCGGCCTTCGCCCGGCGGTTCGCCGAGCTCGTCGGGGAGCCGCCGATGGCGTACCTCACGAGCTGGCGGCTGGCCATGGCCGCCGACCTCTTGTGCCGGCCGGACATGACGATCGGCGCGGTGGCACGCCAGGTCGGGTACGGAACCGCGTTCGCGCTCAGCGCCGCCTTCAAACGCGAACGAGGCATCAGCCCGCAAGAGCACCGTGCGCTCGCTGATGTGGCATGACAGGATCCCGAGTCGTCCCAGCACGCCTGCTGTGAGATATTGTGTGAGTACGTGCGAATCTGACAGAACGGTGTGTGATGGCGGGCGTGCTTGCGGCCGAGCGGCAGAACAAGCTGCTCGGCGAGGTGCAGCGCCGCGGTGCGGTGCGGGTCGCCGAGTTCGCCGAGCTGCTCGGCGTGTCGGAGATGACCGTCCGGCGGGACCTTGACGCGCTGTCCCGCCGGGGCTTGGTCGAGAAGGTGCACGGTGGTGCCGTGCGTACCGCGCCGAGTACCGACGAGCCGGGGTTCGAGGCCAAATCTGGCCGCCAGCTAGCCGAGAAGAGGGCGATCGCAGCGGCGGCCGCGGAGTTCGTCACGCCCGGCATGGCCATCGGCGTGTCGGCCGGCACGACCACCTGGGCGCTCGCCCAGTGCCTGCGCACAGTCGACGAGCTGACCGTGGTCACCAACTCCATGGCGATCGCCGCCGTGTTCCACGCCAGGAACAATCCCAGCCAGAGCATCGTGCTGACCGGCGGTGTACGTACACCGTCCGACGCGCTTGTCGGGCCGATCGCGGTGTCCGCTCTGACGCAACTGCATCTGGACATCGTGTTCATGGGGGTGCACGGCATGAGTGAGGATGCCGGTTTCACCACGCCGAACCTTCTGGAAGCCGAGACCGACAAGGCGTTCGCCGATGCCGGTCGCACGCTCGTCATCGTTGCCGACCACACCAAGTGGGGGACGATCGGGATCCGGACGATCGCCCAGCTGCACGAGGCCGACGTGCTGGTCACCGACGACGGGCTCAGCAATGCCGCGGCGTCCGTCTTGCGCACTCATGTGGCCGATGTGCGCACGGTGTCCGTCGAACGAACCGAAACGGGGTCCTAGCACGATGCGGCGCACCGAAGCTCTGCTCGCGGATGGCCGCGAGATCATCTATTTCGACAGCCAGGGTGCGCCGGAGCGCGCGGTAGCGGACCCGCGCCGGCTGGACCCGGTGGAGTCGAGGACGCAGTTGCGCCGTGATCCACTGCTGGACGAGTGGATCGCGATCGCCTCGCACCGGCAGGTTCGTACGCACTTACCGCCGCCGGACGAGTGCCCACTCTGCCCGTCGGTCGGCGGCCGGCACACCGAGATCCCGTCGCCGAGTTACGAGGTCGTCGTCTTCGAGAATCGGTTCCCCAGCCTTGGCGGTGACGCCGGCCGCTGCGAGGTCGTGTGCTTCACCGATGAGCACGATGCGTCGTTCGGCGACCTCAAACCGTCCCAGGTGCGTCTCGTGGTCGACGCCCTGGCCGACCGCACCGAGGTGCTCGGTGCCCGTCCGGATGTGAAACAGGTGTTCTGCTTCGAGAACCGCGGCAAGGAGATCGGCGTCACACTGGAGCACCCGCACGGGCAGATCTACGCCTACCCGTACCTGCCGCCACGGACCGGCAAGGTGCTGGCATCGATGCGCAAGCACCAGGATACGACTGGACGAAACCTGTTCACGGACATCCTGGCCGCTGAGCATGAGAGCGGCGAGCGGGTGGTCGCTGAGTCTGAGCACTGGACGGCGTTCGTCCCCATGGCCGCGCGCTGGCCGGTGGAGGTGCACCTGTACCCGCGGCAACGGCGGATCCCAGATCTACCCGCGCTCGAGGATGCGGAGCGCGACGACCTTGCGCAGATCTATCCGTACCTTCTGCGAACGTTCGACAATCTCTACGAGCGTCCGACGCCCTACATCGCCGCATGGCACCAGGCGCCGGCCGGTGCGCGCCACGAGTGGAACGTGCACCTACAGCTCTTCTCGATCCGGCGGGCCGAGGACAAGCTCAAGTACCTCGCCGGGTCGGAGTCCGCGATGGGTGCGTTCATCACCGACACGGTCCCGGAGGACGTCGCCGCCCGGCTGCGGGAGGTCGCGCCGTGAGCGGGTCGGCGGGAGTGGGCGTGACGTGGGCGGCACCCGGGCGGGTCAACGTGATCGGAGAGCACACCGACTACAACGACGGCTACGTGCTTCCGATCGCGCTGCCGCAGCGGACGGTCGTGACGGCCGTGTCGGCAGCGACCGTGTCGACCGTCCGGTCCGCGCAAAAGACCGGCGAGGTGACGTTCGACGCGCGGACCGTCGAGCCGGACGAGGTCAGCGGCTGGGGCGCCTATGTGGCCGGCGTGTTGTGGGCCCTGCGCGCGGCCCGGCACGGTGTCGGCAACGTGAACCTGTCGATCGACAGTGACGTTCCGCACGGAGCTGGGCTGTCGTCGTCGGCCGCATTGACGTGTGCCGTTGCAGCGGCGTGTTCGGATTTGTTCGATCTCGGTCTCGACCGGTTTGCGCTTGCCGCGCTGGCCCAGCGTGCCGAGAACGACTTCGTGGGTATGCCCTGCGGGATCATGGACCAGATGGCCGCCATGCATTCGACAGCCGGTCATGCGCTCTTTCTCGACACCCGTTCGCTCGAGATCACTCACGTCCCGTTCCACCTCGCCGCGGCCGGGCTGGCGTTGCTCGTCGTCGACACCCGCGCCCCGCACCGCTTGGTGGAGGGCGAATACGCGGCTCGGCGCGCGGACTGCGAAGCGGCCGCGAAGGCGCTGGGCGTCCCCGCGTTGCGGGACGCTTCGGAGAGCCGGCTCGGCGAGCTTCCGGAGCACGTGCGGCGGCGCGCCCGGCACGTCATCACCGAGAACACCCGTGTCCTCGACGCGGTGGCCATCCTGCAGGACGGCCAGGACCCGAGGCGACTCGGTCCTTTGTTGACCGCATCGCATACATCGTTGCGCGACGACTTCGAGGTGAGCGTTGCGGAGACCGACCTGGCCGTCGAGGCGTTGCTGGAGGGTGGTGCGTATGGAGCACGCATCACTGGTGGCGGATTCGGCGGATGTGTCATCGGCCTGGTCGACACGGACAACGTCGGGCCCGCCACCGACTCGGTCACCAGCGCCTTCTACCGCGCCGGATTCACTGAGCCGCACGCGTTCACGGCGCTGCCGTCGGCCGGCGCCGAGCGTCTACCGAATTCAGATCGCCACTAGCCGCGACCGATCTGCGGTGCGCGTCCAACCGGGCCACCGCCCGACGTGCGGCATCGCCCGGGCCGGCTCGGGCACGAGGCTGAGGCGTCGCCGGCCGGCTCGTCAGGGCCGGACGAAGAAGTTGGCTCCGACACCCGATTGCGGGCGCCAACCGGCGGGCGGGTCCTCGCCGACCCGGCCGTCAACCGCCTCGCGGAGCAGGTCGGCGTGGCCGGTGTGCCTGCCGTACTCCTCGATCAGGTCGCAGACGAGACGGCGCAGATTGGCGTGCTCGCCCTCGTCCGATGCGGCGTGGACTTGCTGGTCGAGCCCGCCGTCCGCGAGCGCGGCGTTGAGCCGCGCGCGAGCCCGCGCCACGGCACCGTCGTACAGCTCGTAGAGCTGCTCGGGGGTGTCGTCGGCAGCTGAATTGAACTCCCAATCGTTGCTGCCGTCACCGCCCATCGTGTCCCACGGTGCGCCGATGGGCTCACCACGCATCTTGACGGTGAACATCATGTCCTCGCCCGCCGCAAGATGCTTGAGCAGCCCGCCGAGGGTCAGCTTCGAGGCACCGACCCGCGTCTGCAGCCCGGCGGTGTCGAGATCGTCCGCCTTCCACCGGAACGTCGTGCGCAACCGTTCGAGCGCTCCGAGGAGCTGCTCGGTCTCCGAACCGGCGAGTGGTGGTTCCCACGGGTAGTCGTTGTCGGCCATGACCACACCGTAGTGCGCGGCACCGACAGCTCGGCCAGGTCGCCCGTGATCGTGATCAAGCGTCGAAACAGCACACCGAGTGAACATGATCACGCGTCAGGCGGGAGAATCGGAGCCGTGTCACATCCCGCACTGAGCCGCACGGACGTCGCCCGGTTGCGCGAAGCACTCGCGACGGCCGGCTACACCGTCGACGGTGTGCAGCGATTGCTCGGCCCGGCGGCGGCCGCCGCGCTGCATCGCAACGAGACCGTGCCGGGACGGCGCGCGACGGCCGGCGGCTCGCCGCTCGAGACGTTGACTCGGCTCTGGCCGTTGCAGTCGCCGGTACCCGAGTCCGCCGCGAAGGCCGCCCTTCCGATCGATGCCCTGATCGCCGGCGGTTTGCTCGAGCGGGACGGCGACAGCGTACGCGCGGCGGTGGACGTCCGTCCCTATGCGGACGATGTCGGCGACTGGTGGATCGTGGCCGACCTGACACCCGGCCTGGACGGTCGTATCGCACCGGTTCCGGACGATCACGTGCTGGGCGTGAACGCAGCGTCCAGCACACTGGCGCAACTGACGGTGCGAGGGCCGGCCCGGCGGTCGCTCGATCTGGGCACGGGATGCGGTGTCCAAGCCCTTCACCTCGCCCGGCACAGCGAGAACGTTGTCGCCACCGACGTGAGCGAACGCGCCATCGCGCTCGCCGGCCTGACCTTCTCGCTCAACGAGCTGGACGTCGACCTGCGACACGGCGATCTGTACGAGCCGGTCGCGACCGAGCGTTTCGACCTGATCGCGACCAACCCACCTTTCGTCGTGTCACCGGGTGGGCACCATGTGTACCGAGACAGCGGCTTGTCCGGCGACGAGCTTTCCCGCCGAGTCGTGCGAGATGGCGCCTCGCACCTGGCCGACGGCGGGTTGCTGCAGGCACTGGCCAACTGGGTGCACGTGCGTGGTGAGGCGTGGGACGAGCGAATCGCGGGCTGGCTCGCCGGCACCGGCTGCGACGCATGGGTGATCCAGCGTGAGGTGCAGGACCCGGCCGAATACGTCGAACTGTGGCTGCGCGACTCCGGGGACGTCGCCCGGCCCGACTACGTCGAACGATATGACGCCTGGCTGCGTTGGTTCGAGGAGAACGGTGTCGAAGGCGTCGGGTTCGGCTGGATCATGCTGCGGGCTCGCGGGGTCGACCGTCCCGACGTACGCGTCGAGGACTGGCCGCATGCCGTCGAGCAGCCACTCGGCCCGACCGTGGCCGCATACTTCGACCGGCTCGACGCGCTCCGCGCGTTGCCCACCGACGACGACCTTCTCGGCGCGACGTTCCGCGTCGCCGCCGACGTGCGGCAGGAGCAGTTCGGTCCGCCCGGGGCGGAGGATCCCGAGTACATCGTGCTTCGCCAGCAGCGAGGTTTTCGCCGGGCGATACAAGTCGGCACGGCCGAGGCAGGCTTGATCGGCGCCTGCGACGGCAGCCTGCCCCTTGGCCGGCTCATCGGCGCGCTCGCGGCGGTGCTGGAGGTCGACGAGGGAGAACTTCCCGACGACCTGCTGCCGCGGGTGCGGGAGATCGTCGCCGACGGCTACCTGCATCTGGAGTGACGGAACCGGATTCGTCTCGCGCAGGACGGGTACTCAGCGTCAACCGCCGAGACGCGTACGCTCAAAACGCAACGTCAGAATTACGGATTTAGCGCTGCGTCGTATAGCGTTCCAGGCGGGCGGGGTGTTTCTCGGTTCCGATTGACAGGACCGTCAGGACTTATCGCACACTTCGCTTATACCTAGCTTGAAGGAGTGTCCAGGTTGTCCGCTAGTCCACGCCGTCTCGTGATCGTGGAGTCGCCGGCGAAGGCGAAGACCATCGCCGGCTACCTCGGCAACGGTTACACCGTGGAGTCGTCGTTCGGCCACATCCGGGACCTGCCGACGAAGAAGACCGAGGTGCCCGCGGGAAAGCGGGATCGCTTCGGTGCTCCGGTGGGAGTGGACGTGCAGGGTGGTTTCGAACCGCTCTATATCGTGCCGGCCGGCCGAGCGAAGGATCAGGTGAACAAGCTCAAGTCCGCACTCAAGGACGCGGACGAACTGCTGCTCGCCACAGATGAGGACCGCGAGGGCGAAGCCATCGCCTGGCATCTGCGGGAAGAGCTCAAGCCCAAGGTCCCGGTCAAGCGCATGGTCTTCCACGAGATCACCAGGGATGCCATCCGCGCGGCCGTCGAATCGCCGAGGGACATCGACGAGAACCTGGTCGACGCGCAGGAGACGCGCCGCATCGTCGACCGGTTGTACGGCTACGAGGTGTCGCCGGTGCTGTGGCGCAAGGTGACACAGGGCCTGTCGGCCGGTCGCGTCCAGAGCGTGGCGACCCGGCTACTGGTGGAGCGCGAGCGCGAGCGGATCGCGTTCCGCCCGGCGGACTACTGGGACCTCGTCGCGACGCTCGACACCGGCCGGGACGAGGACCCCCACGCGTTCGACGCGCGGCTCGTTTCGGTGGACGGCACGCGGGTGGCGCAGGGTCGGGACTTCGACGCGCGCGGGCGGCTCAAGCCGAAGTCCAAGGACACCGTCGTGCTGGACGAGGCCCGCGCCCGCGCGCTGGCCGACAGCCTGACCGACGCGTCGTTCGAGGTCCGCTCGCTCGAGTCCAAACCGTACAAGCGCAGCCCGTACGCGCCGTTCCGCACCACCACGATGCAGCAGGAGGCGTCCCGCAAACTCGGGTTCGGTGCGGCGCGCGCCATGCAGGTGGCCCAGCGGCTGTACGAGAGCGGCTACATCACCTATATGCGTACCGACTCGGTCACCCTGGCCGACTCGGCGATCAATGCGGCCAGGTCGCAGGTCCGCGAGCTCTACGGTGCGGACTACCTGCCGGACGTGCCGCGCCGGTACTCCAGCAAGGTCAAGAACGCCCAGGAGGCGCACGAGGCGATCCGCCCGGCCGGCGACACGTTCCGCACACCGGGCGAGACGGGGTTGTCCGGTGATGAGTTCCGGTTGTACGAGCTGATCTGGAAGCGGACCATCGCTTCGCAGATGCGCGATGCCCTCGGCCAGACCGTCTCGGTCCGGGTCGGAGCGCGGGCGACCTCCGGCGAGGACGTCGAGCTGTCCGCGTCCGGCAAGACGATCACGTTCTTCGGCTTCCTCAAGGCGTACGTCGAGTCCACCGACGATCCCGAGCAGCAGCAGGACGACCGTGAGCGCCGGCTGCCCGCACTGGAGGAGGGGCAGGCGCTGACCGCGGCAGGTATCCAGGCCGACGGCCACACCACCAAGCCGCCGGCCCGCTACACCGAGGCCACTCTCGTGCGGGAGCTGGAAGAGCGCGAGATCGGGCGCCCGTCCACCTACGCGTCGATCATCCGGACCATTCTCGACCGCGGCTACGCGTTCAAGAAGGGCACCGCACTGGTGCCGTCGTGGCTGGCGTTCGCCGTGGTCCGGCTGCTGGAGCAGCACTTCACCTGGCTGGTCGACTACGAGTTCACCGCACGGATGGAAGACCGGCTGGACGAGATCGCAGCCGGCCGGGCCGAGCGTCACGAAGAGCTGAGGCGGTTCTGGAGCGGGGACGACGACCTCGAAGGGCTCAAGCACCTCGTCGACAACCTCGGCGAGATCGACGCCCGTGCCATCGCCTCGTTCCCGCTGGAGGACGGCGTCGTGGCCCGGGTCGGCCGGTACGGTCCTTACGTCGAGGACGCGGACGGCAACCGGGGCAGCATTCCCGAGGACCTGCCGCCGGACGAGCTCACCGCGGCCCGCGCCAAGGAGCTGCTGGCCGCCGGCAACGGCGACCGGGAGCTCGGCGTGGACCCGGAGACGGGACGCACGATCGTCGCGAAGGCCGGCCGCTACGGGCCGTTCGTCACCGAAGTGCTGGAGGACGACGCCCCGAAGGGCACCAAGCCACGGACGGCGTCGCTGTTCAAGTCCATGGCCGTCGAGACGGTGACGCTGGACGAGGCACTCCGGCTGCTCACCCTGCCACGCACGGTCGGTACCGACGCCGATGGTACCGAGATCATCGCGGCGAACGGACGGTACGGACCGTATGTGAAGAAGGGTTCGGAGACCAGGTCGCTTCCGGACGAGGAGTCACTGTTCACCATCACCGTCGAGGAAGCGACGAAACTGCTGGCCGAGCCGAAGCGGCGTGGCCGGGCCGCCGCGGCACCGCCGCTGCGTGAGCTGGGCGCCGATCCGGAGACCGGTAAGCCGCTCGTCGTCAAGGACGGGCGCTTCGGTCCGTACATCACCGACGGCGAGACGAACGTGACGGTCCCGCGCGGCACCGGCGTCGAGCAGGTTACGTTGGAGCGTGCCGCCGAGCTGATCGCGGAGAAGCGGGCCAAGGGGCCGGCGCCGAAGAAAAAGCGCGCCCGCGCCAAGTAGAACGTGATCGAACGACGCGCTGGTTCGTGACCGGTGGCTGAGCCAGTGGGCGACGGACAGGCCGGCCACGACGACGGCACCGCCGGCGAGCGCGTCGACCACGTAGTGGTTGCCGGTGGCGACGATCGCCCACAGCATTGCGACCGGCGCGCCAGCGGCGAGGACGCGGACGAGCCTTCGCTGGGACAGCCGGACGACGGCGATTGCCGCGAGCAACACCCAGCCGAAATGCAGGCTCGGCATGGCGGCGTACTCGTTGACCAACGCCGAAGCGTTGAACTCCCGGTAGCCATCCGAGTGCAGCGCGATCGTGTCGGCGAAGCCGTGATGCGGCAGAAACCTGGGCGGTGCCAGCGGGAACACGGCGAACAGCGCAAGGGCGAAAACGCCGGAGACGAGCAACCCGTTGCGATACAGCGGGTACGCCCCGGGCCGCCAGATCAGCAGCCAGCCGAGCGTAGCGATGATCATCGGCCAGTATGCGATGTAGATGGCGTTGGCCAGGTTGGTCAGTAGATCGCTGCCTAGCGCCGCGTCCTGCACCGCAGGTTCGATGAATATCCCGGATGCTCGTTCGGCGTCCACCACGGTTTCCGCGTTGGCGAACGCGTCGTCCACCCGATCGTCGGTGAGCCCACGCACCAGCGAGTACGCCAACCCGGCGCTGGCGATGAGACCGAGTTCGCGGCCGATCCGGTGCAGTCTGCGTTTGGCCCCCAGCGCGTTCGTCATTGCCCCGTGCCTCCTTCGTCCACTCGCACTCTCGCCCGCGTTTCCGCAGGTCAGCAAGGGTTTGCGCCGGATACCAGGGACGTTTCGGGGACGCGCTCCGGGGGTTCCCTGAGGACGCGTTCGGCGTACCCCAGGGATGCTCCCCGAGAGGGCGAGCGTGGACGCGGGACGGATCGGTGCGACCACTGGACCTCCCGTTGCCGCCGGTGTCACCAGTCACGCTAGGAAGGCCCGAGGCCCGTCGCGATGGGCTAAGACCGCCGACCGAGGTGGGCTTTGACCTACCCAGCCGCCGTGAAGAACACTCATAGACGTGCCGGCTGGACGCGCCGGATGTCGGCCCAAGTCACTACGCTGTTCGAGTGAGCAAATCGCCAGGGACGTTCATCGCATTCGAAGGCCCGGACGCGGCCGGCAAGTCGACGCAGGTGCGCCTGCTTGCCGAGTGGCTGCGCGATGCCGGCGCGGAGGTCGTGGCCACGTTCGAGCCGGGTGATACCCGCATCGGGCCGGAGGTGCGGCGCCTGGTGCTCGATGTCGCCAGCGACGGACTGGACGCGCGGGCCGAGGCGCTGCTGTATGCCGCCGACCGCGCGGAGCATGTCGCCTCGGTGATCCGTCCCGCGCTCAGCCGCGGTGCCGTGGTGATCACCGACCGTTACGTCGACTCGTCGATCGCCTATCAGGGAGCGGGCCGCGACCTTGGCCGGGACGAGGTCGCTGCGCTGTCCGCGTTCGCCACCGGCGGGCTCGTCCCGGACCTGACGGTGGTGCTGGATGTTCCGCCCGACGTGCGTCGGGCCAGGATCGGCCGCGAACTCGATCGCCTCGAAGGTGAGGCGGAGCAGTTCCACGAGCGGGTCAGGCGAACATATCTGGAACTGGCCGCCGCCGAGCCGGATAGGTATCTGGTGGTGGACGGTTCGCGCCCCGAGGACGAACAGGCCGAGGTGATCGCCGAGGCGGTCGAGAAGGTGATGGTCGGGTGAGCGTGTGGGACACCGTCGTCGGGCAGCCGGTCGTCGACAACCTGCGTGCGGTGGCGCGGGCGGGAGCCGATGGCGACAACGGCCAGATGACCCACGCCTGGTTGTTCACCGGCCCGCCGGGGTCGGGACGGTCCGTGCTCGCACGGGCATTCGCGGCGGGCCTGCAGTGCCCGGACGGCGGCTGCGGTGAATGCGCCGAGTGCGCTGACGTACGTTCCGGCGTGCATCCGGACGTGACCAACCTCGTCACCGACGGGCTCTGGATCAAGATCAAGCAGATTCGGGACGTCGTGCCGCGAGCAGCCTTGCGTCCCGCCCGCGGACGCTGGCAGATCGTCGTGATCGAAGACGCCGACCGGCTCGGCGAGGACGCCGCGGACGCTCTGCTCCTCGCGCTGGAGGAGCCGCCGGTTCGCACGGTGTGGATGCTGTGCGCGCCGGCGGCGGAGGACATCGTGCCGACGATCCGGTCCCGGTGCCGCGTCGTGCAGCTGCGCACACCGCCGTATCCGGACGTCGCGGCGTACCTGAGCACGAGCACCGGTGTCGACGAGGCGATGGCGGGATTCGCCGCGCGCGCGTCGCTCGGCCACATCGGCCGGGCCAAGGCGTTGGCGACCGACCCGGACGTCCGGGCGCGGCGACAACAGGTGCTGCGGCTGCCGTTCTCGGTCGGCAGTGTCGGAGACTGCCTGACCGCGGCCGGCGCTCTCGCCGACGCGGCGAAACAAGACGCCGACCGGCGGTGCGACGAGCTCGACACGCGGGAGATCGATGACCTCAAGACCGCGCTCGGCGCCGGATCCACCGGCACGCGCCCGCGGTCGCTCAACGCCGCGGTCAAGGACCTCGAGCGCGAGCAGAAGCTGCGCCGCACGAGGGTGGCCCGCGACTCCATCGACCGGGCGCTGGTCGACGTGCTGGCCCTGTACCGGGACGTGCTTGCCCTCCAGCTTTCCACGAGGTCTGAGCTGGTCAACGAGGAGATCCGACCGTCGCTGGAGCGGCTGGCCGGCGAGTCGAGCCCGGAGTCGACGCTGCGGCGGATGTCCGCCATCAGCCATGCCCGGGAGGCGCTCGAGGTCAATGCGGCCCCGCAGCTCACCCTCGAGGCGATGGCACTCGCGCTGCGCGACGGCTAACTCCAGAATGATCACGTAAAGCTGGGAAGCCCCGGCCAAACAATGGCTGTAGACCGCGCATCGTCCATACAAACCGCGCAACGGCTCCAAGGCGCAGATGTCCGGTCGTCGGTGCGCGATGTCGTGCACGCGGTGCCGATGCGTGAACACGAAGTAACGGTTCGCGACCCGTTGAGCGGTGGTTAAGCACACCGGAGCGGCGTTTACGTGATCATTCTTAGAGGTTGCGTTGCCAGGCGATGATTCTGTCGTGGACCTCGTAGCCGAGCGTCTCGTTCACCCGGATCATGTGCTCGTTGGAGCCGGCGTTCGCCGTGCCGAGTTCGCGCAGCTGGGTTTCCTCGGTGGCCAGCCAACGCAGCATGTCGATCTTGATCAACAGGCCGAGCCGGTGCCCGCGGTGGGCCTGAAGCACGCTGGTGTCGTACTGGTCGGCCCGCCAGGGCTGTTCGGCGTCGACCGCGACGACGGTATGGCCGGCGAGTTCGCCCGTGGCCCTGTGCCGGGCCGCTACCCGATACAGCCGGATGCCGCGAGCGTCGTGCGCCGCCTCGAAAGCACGGAGTCGCTCCGGAGTGAAGATCTCGTCCTCCATGGCGATCTCGGTCGTGTGCGGGGCGTCGTTGATCGCCGCGGTAAGGGTAACCACCCGGTCGACCAGTTCCTCCGGTACGGCACCGGGGATCCGCAGGAGCTCGTAGCCCGCCGTGCGCTGTTGCGCGGTTGCATACTCGCGGTCAAGACGCGGCCAGTCGACAGCGGTGAGGTCCTGCCGTCGGAAGACCTCCTCGTACACCCGCTCCTGCCCCATGGCGGCGGCGAATGCCTTGTACTCCGGCCGGTCGGCGGAGTCGGTGACGATTACGGTCCGGCCGTCCTGCCGCGCGTAGTCTGCGACCTCCTGGAACAAGAACCGGCCGATGCCCTGACGTCGCATCGCCGGGTCAACCCGCACGGTGCTGAAGACAATATGTGTGTTGTCCCGCCGCGGGAGCCAGGCGTCGGCGACCCCGACGACTCGGCCGCGGTCGTCGTAGCCGACGACGTAATCAGGTGGTTCGCCGTCGAAGCCGTGTTGAAACAGGCCGGCGAGCCCGTGCGTGGTCCGGACGGGAAGCGTCGGATGGTCCATCGCGCGGCAGGCCTCCATGATGGCGGCGGCGCCGGCGATGTCGCGCTCGTTCAGCTCGTTGCGTTCGAGCCACCTGGTCTTCACCCAACTATGAAAGCCCACCACAGCCGTACCTCGCGAGCCATTTTTCCGGTGGCCGCCTCGACGTCCTGTCACCGACGGGGGCTACGCCGTATCGTGGCTAGATGGCAATGGTCATGGCGGTCGCGTTCAACCGGTACGGCCGGTTGTACTACCTGGACCCCGGTGGCCACGAGCCCAAGGTCGGCGACAAGGTACTGGTTCCGACGGACGACGGCCCGGAGGTAGCCGAGTGCGTATGGTCGCCGCAATGGGTCAGCGAAGACATCGGCGGCCTACCGGTGTGCGAGGGGATCGCCACCGAGCAGGATCTGGCCCGCGATGAGGCTAACCGGCAGCGCAAGGCGACGGCACGGGTCAAGGCCAAGAAGCTGATCCGCAAGCACCGGTTGCCGATGAAGGTGGTCGGCGTCGACTACGTCGATACCCGTGACGATGTGGACGAGTTGATCACGATCTACTTCAGCGCGCCGCACCGGGTGGACTTCCGGGAGCTCGTCCGTGATCTTGCGCGCGCTCTCGACGCCCGCATCAACCTGCGCCAACTCGGCGCCCGCGACGAGGCACGTGTGCAGGGAAGCATCGGCCCGTGCGGTCGCGACACCTGCTGTTCCACCTTTCTCAAGGATTTCGAGCCGGTCAGCATCCGGATGGCCAAGGAACAGGATCTGCCGTTGAACCCGTTGAAGATCTCCGGTGCGTGCGGCCGTCTCATGTGCTGCCTCAAGTACGAGCACCCGCTCTACCAGGACTTCAAGGTGAGTGTGCCGTCCCTCGGCTGCGGCGTGACGACCGACGACGGTACGGAGGGCACCGTGGTCGGTTACAACGTTCCGTCCGAAACCGTGTACGTGCGCGATCGGGAGACCGGACGCAAGGTAGCCTGCCCCAAGGCCAGCGTCTGCGGATCACGGCAAGCGTACGAATCCGCAGTGGCTGACGGCATGCGTCCCACTCCGGATACGCCAGAGGAGTCTTAGGTGAAGATCCGCGCCGGTGCCGCCATCGTGGCGGTCGCCCTGGCTGCCGCTAGCTGCACGTCCGACGAACCGACGGCGGAGGAGACGCCGGCGCCGGAGCCGACGGACGCCCCGCCTGAGACGACCGAAACTCCCGAGGCGGCGCCGGATCCCGAGGACCCACTCGGTGATTTCCACACCCAGGATGTTCAGTGGGAAGAGTGCGACAACGGGTTCGAGTGCGCGACGCTCACCGTCCCGCTCGACTACGACGAAGCGGACGGCGAGACGATCGAACTCGCGCTGCTACGGATCCCGGCTGCCGGTGATGACCGGATCGGTTCGCTGTTCGTCAACCCCGGCGGTCCGGGCGGCTCCGGGGTCGAGTACGCCATGCAGGCCGAGACGCAGATCAGTGAAGCGGTGCGCGAGCGCTTCGACATCGTCGGATTCGACCCACGCGGTGTCGCGAACTCGACGCCTATCGACTGCGTGAGCGACGCCGAGCTAGATGAGTTCATCTCCGCCGACCCCGTGCCGGACGACGCGGCCGAGCTCAATGAGTTGAATACGGATCTCGAGGAGTTCGCGGCTGGTTGTGAAGCCAATTCCGGTGCGATGCTCGCGCACGTCAACACCGAGAATGTGGCGCGTGATCTCGACATCATGCGGGCCGCGCTCGGTGACGACGTCCTCTACTACCTCGGAAAGTCCTACGGGACGTACATCGGCGCGCTCTACGCCGGCCTGTTCCCGGACAACGTGGGACGACTCGTGCTCGACGGCGCCATGGATCCGTCGCTCACCTCGGTTGAGTTCGCCCTCGGGCAGGCAACCGGCGTGGACCGCGCGCTCACCGCGTACCTCGAGGATTGCGTCGCCCAGACCGAATGCGCGCTCGGCAGCAGTGTGATCGAGGCGCGGGAGACCGTCGCCGGCCTGCTCGACGTCATCGAAAACGAGCCGCTACCCACCAGCGACCCGGATCGCCCGTTGTCCGCGGCACTGGCCACATACGGGATCATCCTGCCGCTGTACGTGCCGCCGGAGCAGGGATACGAGTACTTGACGAGTGGGTTCGAAGAGGCGCTCGGCGGTAACGGGGACACGTTGCTCTTCCTTGCCGACGTCTACCTGGACCGCAACGCGGACGGCACCTACAACGGAAACCAGAACGAGGCGATCTTCGCGGTGCACTGTGTAGACCGGCCGAGCCTCGAGACCGCCGAGGAGGTCGAAGCCACGCTCGGCGAGTTCGAGGAGGCTTCGCCGATCTTCGGACCGTTCCTCGCGTGGAGCGAGCTGAGCTGCGCGAGCTGGCCGGTCGAGCCGGTCGACGAACCGGAACCGGTGAGCGCTGCCGGTGCCGACCCGATCCTCGTCGTCGGCACCACCGGTGACCTCGCCACCCCGTACGAGTGGGCCGAAGGTCTCGCGGACCAACTGGAGTCCGGTGTCCTGCTGACGTATGAAGGCTTCGGCCACACCGCGTACTTCACAGGGAACGACTGCGTCGACTCTGTGGTGGACACCTACCTGATCGACGGTGAGCTTCCGGAAGGGGAGCAGCCGGTCTGCTCGTGACGCGTGTGACCGCGTTGACGTAGCGTTGATGCCATTGGCGAAGCTTCGACGCTGGGTGAGGCCAAGCGGATGGGTGGTATGAAAAGCTGGCGAATCGTGGCGCTGGCGCTCGGTGTGACCGCAGTGCTGGCGGCGTGTGGTGGTGACGACGAAGGTTCCGATGGGGACGGCGGCGACCAGGGCGGTGGCCCGGCCGAACAGGAACCGGAGGAAGAAGAGGAGCCGGCCGCCACTCCAGAACTCGTCCTGTCGGACTCGGTGACCTATGCCGAGCCGGTGACCTTCGAGGTGGAGAACGGCACGATCACCTCGGCCGATGTGGTCGGCGAGCAGGGCGCGCTGGAGGGGACGGCGGACGGCGCGGGCTGGACCAGCGAGTCGCCGCCACTGCCCGGCGCGAGCTACGACGTCACCGTCGAAGCGACCGATGCCGACGGCGGGACGCACTCACTGTCCGGTGCGTTCACGGTGGACGAGGTGCCCGATGGTGAACGCCTGACGCTCTCGGTCGTCCGCGGCGGCGGCGACGTCGTGGGTGTCGGCACGCCGATCATCGTCAAGTTCGATCAGCAGGTCGACGAGCGGGCCGCAGTCGAAGAAGCGATGAACGTCGCGTCCGACCCGCAGGTCAACGGTGCCTGGTTCTGGGTGAACTCGCAAGAAGCGCACTTCCGTCCCGAGAAGTACTGGCCGGCGAACTCGCGAATTCGGGTGAACCTCGACCTCAACGGCGTTCAGGCCGGCCCGAACCTCTGGGGTGGACGGGCCTACGAGTACGACATCGAAGTCGGCGACGAGCGGATCGCCCGTGTGGACGCAGCGGCGAAGCAGTTCTCACTGATCCACAACGGCGAGACCGTGGCGACCTGGCCGACCAGTCTCGGCGCGGAGGATTTCGAGACCCGCAACGGCATCTACGTCGTCCAATCGAAGACGGACGAATACCGGATGACCTCGTGCAATGCGGGTATCGCGTGTGACGAGAGCGATCCGGAGTACTACGACGTGGACACCAAGTTCGCGGTGCGGCTGACCAACAGCGGCACGTTCGTCCACTCGGCGCCGTGGTCCGAAGCCGCCCAAGGTGAGGAGAACGTCTCGCACGGTTGTCTCAATCTCACCGAGCAGCGGGCGAAGACCTACTTCCAGCAGGCGCGGTACGGCGACGTCGTCGAGGTCGTCGGATCGGGTCGCCAGCCTAACGATCTCGTTCAACGTGGCGACCCCGGCATGGTCGACTGGAACCGTTCGTGGGCCGAGGTCCTGACACTGTCCGCGACGGGAGAATTCACCACCGACCAGCTCTAGGAGACGCTCACCTTCTGCCCGCCCGGGGCCGGTGCCGCCGATTCGAGTTTTGCGGCCGGCAGCACCTATACTCGTCCGGTGCCGGGTTCGTCCGGCGCACGCCGCCTTAGCTCAGTCGGCAGAGCGGTTCACTCGTAATGAACAGGTCGTCGGTTCGATTCCGACAGGCGGCTCCAGCGTGCTCACCTACGTGCATCCCACTAACGGGTCCACTCGTAGGCTGGTGATAGCTGCCGCCGACGCGGCTTCCATCCACCTGCCGTCGCCACTGGCGTCGACGGCCGAGTTTCAACCGCAGCGATCGCCGACCGCAACACAAGGGGACGTCCGGGCCGATGTCACGCACAATCCTGGCCCGGGCCAACGCTGCGAAAACACCCGAAGGCTTCTACGGCTGGCGCATCGTCGGCTATGCGGCGCTTGCATTCGCCGCCACCGGCCCAGGCCAGACGGCCGGTGTTTCCGTGTTCGTCGATCCGCTCATTCGCGACCTCGGAATGTCGCGGTCAGCGGTCTCGACGGCGTACCTGATCGGCACGCTGGCCGGCGCGCTCGCGTTGCCGTGGGTTGGTCGGGCGCTCGACAGGTACGGGATCCGGCGCACGATGGCCGTGATCGGCGCCGCGTTCGGCGGTGTGCTGGTCGCACTGTCGATGATCTCCGGGATCGTCGGGCTGACGGCCGGGTTCGTCGGCATCCGGATGGCCGGGCAGGGTGCGCTCGGGCTAACTGCGACGACTGCCGCCGCGCTCTGGTTCGACCGGCGCCGTGGCACCGCTTCGGGGATCGTCACCGGGCTTGGTGCGGTCGGGATCTCGTTGACCCCACTGATCGCCGAGGCACTGATCGCCGATTACGGCTGGCGGACGGCATGGCTGTTGTGCGGGGTGGGGGTCTGGCTGGTCGTTCTACCGATCGCACTGTGGGGAATGCGCGACCGGCCGGCGGTGCTCGGCCAATGGCCGGACGGCCACGTACCACCGGACGCGGCGGCCGCCGAGCGGGCGATGGCAGCGGGCGTCGATCGGCGTACCGCGATTCGCCATCCGTTCTTCTGGGTCGTCACCGCCGGCGTGGCCACGGTCGGCCTGCTGGCCACGGCCGTCGCATTCCATCAGATCAGCCTGCTCGGCGCGCGTGGGCTCTCGCCCGCCGAGGCCGCGGCCAACTTCGTACCGCAAACCGTGGCGGCTCTGACCGGGACGCTGGTGGTAGGTGCGCTGGCCGACCGGATCCGTCACCGGTGGCTGATCGCCGGTGCGATGGCGGCACTGGCCGGCGCGCTGGTGCTGGGGACGGCCGTGACGCCGGGCGTCGTGGCGATCGCGTTCGGCGCGCTCGTCGGAGCCGCAGGTGGTGGTATGCGCGCCGTCGAGGTCGCCACCTTCCCGCACTATTTCGGTACGCGGCACATCGGATCCATCCGGGGACTGGTCGCGGCGTTGTCGGTGGCCTCGACCGCATTCGGGCCACTACTGTTCGCGGTCGGACGGGACCTGACCGGCAGCTACACGACGCTGCTGCTCGCCAGCGCGCCGCTGCCGGTTCTCGTTGGTGCCGCGGCGTTCGTCGTCCGTCCGCCGGTGCGGGTCGGAGCGTCGTAGCCGCAGCGCTATTCGCCGCGGTGCCGGCCGTTGCGCCGCGAGCCGATGTCCTGATCGGAGCTCGCGCCGCGGCCGTGTTTGTTGAGGCCGGCCGGCAGATCGAGCAGGCCGGTGACGGTATCGAGGTGCTGGTGGCCGGTGGCGAAGAAACCGCCGAACTCCTCGCGATCGGGCGAACCGTCACCGGGAGCCTCAGAACTGTCGGCGTCGCGGCCACGGCCATTCGAACTCGCCAGGCGCAGGTCCGGACGCGGGCGCTCCTCCACCTCGTCGAAGATCGATCGCGCTGACTCGTGCGTCGGAGCGGCGCGCCGTGCCCGTCGTTGCACCCGCTCCTCGGAGCGATCGGCGTTCATCGGCTGGGTGGCGATGGCCGCATGCCGGGCGCGACGTTCGTCATCGGCTGGCCGTGCGGCGGCCGGATGGTTGATCACGTCCGCGTCGTGGTCGGGGGATCCCCGGTCGTCGTTGCGGTTCGTTCGCGAGGTGCCGCCCCACGCCGGCGGCGGATCGCCCGGCGATGGCGGTGTGGAACCGGAACGTGGGGTGTCCGCCGGCTGGGTCGTATTCGACGTGTGTCTCGTGCCGTTGGCCGTTGGCGAAGCGTGTGCCGCAGGGGTCAGGGTTTCCGGAGCCTTGGGCGCGGCCGGAGTCTGCGGCGACGATGAAGGAGCGCTCGGGTCCGGTGTGGAGCCCGGCGATGCCGAGGGCTCGAAAGCAGACTTTCCCGGTCCCCATGCCGGCGCGGCCGCAGCGGGCTGCGCGGATGCCGGTGTAGTGGGCTGCGCAGCGGCAGGATGGCCAGGTGCCGGCACCGTAGGTTGTGCTGGAGCGACCGGTGGCGCTGGGACGACCGGTGGCGCTGGGGATACCGCCGGTACCGGCGCCGTGCTGTGGCTGCCGTCGGATGCGGCCGTGGTTCGTGGCGTTCGTGGGGCCGGGCGGACATCTGCCGGTTTCCCAGGCGCCGGCTGTGCTGGGGTCGGAACATCTGGCTCGGCGGGTTCCGGCTTCTGCTGGGGCTGTGCCGGGGAGTGCGCGGTGGCCGCCTCGGTCGGTGCCGTCGATTGCGGCGCCGGTGCGGCGGGACGGACGTCTGCCGACTCCGCGGCCACCGTTGCTGCCTGCTTGTGAAGCTGCGGGACGTCCGCCGTCGAGGAAGCGTCGTTCGGCGGGGCCGAGCGGCGGGCCCGACGCCCACCCTGCTGTGCCGCGGGCTCGGCCGTTCCAGGGACAGCGTCGATCCACTCGATACTGGTGGTTTCACCGTGGCCGTGTGCCGCGATCAGGTCTTCGACCGAGTCGAGAACGCTGGTGGCCCGATGCGCCGAACTCCAGCGCAGCACGACCTGGCCGTCATCGAAGGCAACGCCATAAGCGATCACTCCGGTACCGGCGCCGCCGGAGTAATCGACGTGCCGGATGAGGGCGAATCGGCGAGGAAGCATGAGCGTCACCGGCCACGATCCGCGCTGAGGGCGCCTGCCCTTCTGTATTTACCCACCGATGTCACTGGCACATCTTGCGCGATCATGCCGCCTCCTGTCGATACCCCTTGCCGGAAAGGTCCATTTTGGCATGCGCGATCGTGCGCGCTTTCGGTCGCATCGGCGCTGGGCGTCGGCCAGCAACGTGGTGAGATAACAACCTGACAACAACGTCGATCGGACCGGTGCCGTACGCGTTACGGTACGGGGCTTTCGATGAAAAGCTTCGGCATAAGTCGATGGAGGAGGCGTATATGACGAATAGCGGGGCTGACACGCTGATCATCCAGACCATCCGCACGATCCGGGACCGGTTCGGGGCCGAAGGGCTCCGCGATCTTGTGGAGTTGGCCACTCGCGAGTTGCGCGAAGCCGAGCAGTCCCAGCCTGAAGCTGGCGCTGCTGCGCCGCGGCAATGGGAGGACCCGGCCGGCGACGTGGCCGACACGCAGGCGTGGCTCGCGTTCACCGGCGACGTCGACGACCGCTGAGGCCGGACCGGAGTCCGGTCATACCGATCGCAGGGTGTCCAGGTACTCGCGCGCCCAGCGGTTGACGTCGTGCGTCCGAACATGATCACGTAGCGAACGCATGCGTGCCTCGGCTTCAGCCGGGTCGACCCGCATGGCGTCCAGCATGGTCTGTTTCAGCCCGTCGATGTCGTGCGGGTTGACCAGGAACGCCCCGTCCAGCTCGTCCGCGGCGCCGGCGAATTCGGACAGGATGAGCGCACCGCGCAGATCGGTGCGCGCGGCCACGTATTCCTTCGCGACCAGGTTCATTCCGTCGCGCAACGGCGTGACCACCATCACGTCCGCGGCACGCAGTAGCGCCACCAGCTCAGGCCGGTTGTACGACGAATGCAGGTAGTGCACGGCCGGAGTGCCGATCCGTCCGTAGTCGCCGTTCATCCGTCCGACTTGGAGCTCGATCTCGTCGCGGAGCAGCTGGTAGGCCTCCACCCGCTCTCTACTCGGCGTTGCGAGCTGGATGAAGACGGCCTCGTCAGGTGTGACATCGCCGTCGGCGAGCAGCTCGCCCCAGGCCTGAAGGCGGTGCCGGATGCCCTTGGTGTAGTCGAGGCGGTCGATCCCGAGTAGGACATGCTCGGGGGAGCCGATCTCCTCGCGGATGGCGGCACTGCGCTCATGCACCTTGGAAGTGCCGGCGAGTTGTTCGACCTCTTCGAACTCGATCGAGATCGGGAAGGCGCGGGCCATCACCTTGCGTCCCTCGTGGATCATGATGTGATCGTCCGCGCTCGTCGCATCGGTGAAGTGGGTACACAGCGAGACGAAGTTGCGGGCCGCACCGCGGCGCTGGAAACCGACGAGGTCGGCGCCGAGCAACCCTTCGAGGATCTGCCGGCGCCACGGCAGCTGGGCGAACAGCTCGCCGGGCGGGAAGGGGATGTGCAGGAAGAAACCGATTCGCAGGTCGGGGCGCATCTCCCGCAGCATCTGCGGCACGAGCTGGAGCTGGTAGTCCTGGACGAAGACGACGGCGCCCTCGGCGGCGACCGACGCCGCGGCATCGGCGAATCGCCGGTTCACCCGCACGTAGACGTCCCACCAGTCGCGATGGAACTCCGGCGGTACGATCACGTCGTGGTAGAGCGGCCACAGTGTCGTATTCGAGAAGCCTTCGTAGTAGAGCGCGACGTCGCGCGCGGACAACGGCACACCGATCAGGTCCATGTCGTCGGTCGAGAAGTTCGGCGGCGCGTCGTCGACCGACCCGGTCCACCCGACCCACGCGCCTTCATTCGAACGCATCACCGGCGCGAGCGCCGTCACAAGTCCCCCAGGGCTCCGTCTCCAACTCGTGTGACCATCGGCGTGGGTTACCCGATCAACGGGCAGCCGATTGGCGACAACGACGAAGCTGCTCGGGCTGGTGTTTCCCACGAAGGCCCTCCTCGTACTAAAACCGTATCTCACCTCGGAGTTGACGATGAACAGATGTGGCCGTGAGTTCGTGAGAACGTCGTATTCCGGCATGTCGCGGTACAGGTAGGCCAGCAGTGGTACGTAACATGACGTCGTGACGAGCGCGGCCCCCGAACCCACCGACCCGTTGAGCGACCGCGATCGCGCGATTCTGGACTTCGAGAAGAAGTGGTGGCGCTATCCGGGTGCCAAGGAGCAAGCGATCAGGGACCACCTGGGCATGCCGGCGACCCGCTACTACCAGCTGTTGAACGCGCTGCTCGACCGTGCCGAGGCCCTTGGGTATGACCCGATTCTGGTGCGCCGCCTTCGCCGCCTGCGCGCCCGGCGCATGCGCCATGACACAACGCCAGACGACCACGACAGAATGATCACGTTAAGCCGGCATTCCCCAACTTAACGGGTCCTGTAAGCCGCGCATCGGGAGTACACGCCATGCCATGAAGCGATCTCCGATCCGGCACCGGATCGCCGGCACCGGTTCTCGCACACACCGGCCAACTCGCGTAATCTCCGTATCCGTGACCGACGGTACGTTCCTGAGCAGGGTTTGGCCCTCCCTCGTGGCGCTCGTCGGCACGGTCGCCGTTGTCATCGGCCTGCTGTTCCTGTTCGGCGACGACGGCTCTGGAGGCGACGACGATGCCGTGGCCGGGGACGAAGCGGTCGCCGGGGATGAGGCGGCCGCCGGCGAGGAGAACACCGACGAGGGCCAGGCGACCGCAGACCCCACCGCCGAGCCGACCGGCGAGAGCACTGGCGACGCCGACGAAAACGGCGAGAGCGAAGAGCCGGACGCACCGGCCACGCCGGTCGAAGCTCCGCCCGAGCTGCGCACCCCGGTCGGGATCCTGAACGCCACGGATATCACCGGTCTTGCCGCCGGCGCGCAGGAACGGTTCGTCGACGGCGGCTGGGAAGTACCGGTCACCACGAACTACAGCGGCGAGGTCGAGGGGACGACGGTCTACTACCCGACCGAGGAACTCCGTGCCTCCGCCGAGGCGCTGCAGGCGCAGTTCCCGGAGATCCGGTTCGTCGAGCCGCGGCCCGAGGACTCGAACCTGACGACCGAGCGCATCCTGGTGGTCCTCGCCGAGGACTACGCCGAGGCCGTGGGCGCCATCGAAGGGTCTGGCTGACGGCGTGTCCGCTGATCCGGCCGAGTCCGCGACCGACGGTGATGCCCGGCGGGGTTCGCCCGACCTCGACGCGGTGCTGGGTACTGAGCCGTCTCGGACGCTCGTCGCGCTGGATTTCGACGGCACGCTCGCCCCGATCGTGGCACGGCCCGAGGACGCCGCGGCCCATCCGGACGCCGCCGATGTGCTGGCAGCTCTGGCCGAGGCGGGCTACCGGATCGCGATCCTGACCGGGCGGCCGGTCGCCGACGTCCTTCGGCTCGGCGCCGGTTTCGGAGACGTACGCGGTCTCACGATTCTCGGGCACTACGGCATGGAACGGTGGGCCGACGGCGCGGTGACGGCGCCGCCCGAGCACCCGGGCGTATCGCCGGCCCGTGCGGCTCTCGAGACGCTCGCCGCGACCGAGCCCGGCGTTCATGTCGAGAACAAGGGACACGCGGTCGCACTGCACACCCGCCCGGCGCCCGATCCGGCGGAGGCGTTCCGGCGACTCGTTCCGGCGGCCGAGTCCATCGCATCCGAGCTCGGGCTCGAGGCGGTTCCGGGGCGGTTCGTCATCGAGCTGCGCCCACCAGGCACCGACAAGGGCGGCGCGCTCCGGGAGCTGGTGACGACGCCGGTGGTGAGCGCCGTCGTGTTCGCCGGGGACGATCTCGGGGATCTGCCGGCTGTGCGCACGCTGCGGGAGCTGGACGTGCGCAGCGTCGTGATCTGCAGCGACTCACCTGAGACCCCGGATGAGCTTCGCCGGCAAGCCGACATCGTCGTCGACGGCCCGAGCGGCGTGCTTGCGGCACTCCGCAAGCTGGTCTCGTAGCCGTTGACGGCTGACCGCGCCCCGGGGCGCGCACCTCGCTGGGATTGTGACCAAAGGAACCAGTCTTTCGGTGCGAATCGGGCACACGAGGTGCACGAATCCAGCGAGGTACGCGTAACCGAGCGAGGAGTGCGTGAAGCGGCGTTCTGGAGCGCGCGCTAGGCCCTCCGCCACGTCCAGTTCATCTCGGCGGTCAGCGGGTCGTCCGGTGTGACGAGGACCGGTTCGAGATTGAGCGCATCAGGCGGCCCGGTCTGCGGTTCGACGCACACGGCATCCTCAGGCTCGGTGAAGATGACGCCGTAGCGGGTATCACCGGATACATCGAGCTGCAGCGCGTCCGGCCAGGTCAGCGTCACCGGCCACCCGACCTTGTCGAAGCAGTCGTCCCACGGCTGCGGCGGAATCGGCGCCCGTTCACCGGTCGGGATGTGGCTGTCGTCCCGCTTCAGGATGGCGTCCGCCGTCACGTCCAACTCCAGCGTCCCCCCGCGGGCGAGCCGCCGCGAGAACCAGGGATGCCATCCGGCAGCCGCCGGGAACGGCTGGTCCTCGGCGTGAACCTCGATCCGGAAGTGCGCGCTCGCGCCGGCGAGATTGATCACGTGGCGGACGAAGCCGTTCCAGGGCCAGCGGTCGTCCAGCCGGCAGTCGATGACCGCGGTGTCGCGCGTGTGCTCGACGTACCGCCAGGGACGATCTGCCACCGTGCCATGGATCGCATGCGACCCGAAGTTGATCGGCAGGCGGTACCTTCGCCCGTCGAAACTGAAACGGCCCTCGCGGATCCGTCCCGCCCAGGGGGCCATGACGAAGCTGCCCCAGTGGTACAGGCTGTGCGGGTCCGGTTGTGCCAGGACGTCGAGATCCCCGATGGCGAGCCGGGTCGCTCGTCCGCCCGCATCGAGATCCAGGTGGAGTTGGGCGTCGCCGGCGGCGAGCGTGATCTCCCGGATCGGCATCGTCAAGGCCTCCTGCCGCGGCCGCGCTGGAAGACCGAGCGCAGCGGATGCTCGCGGTACCCACCGTCGAGCAGTCCGGCTCGTGTCTCGAAGATGTTGCGCGACCAGGTGTCGCCGGTACGGATCCAGGACCACGCCGCGGCAAGGAGGTAGAGCGGCAGCATGAGTGGACCGATGCAGAGTGCGTACTGCGTCGCGTGCCGTGATTCGTGGGTCAGCAGGGTCGGACGCCTGTCGTGCACCGCCGGACCGTCCCGATGGATCACGACATTGCCGACGGTGAACGCGGGCGCCGGCGGAACCGGAAGGCGGTAGCGGTAGCCGAGGATGAGCCCGTCAGGCCCGGCTGTGAACGTGCTGCCACCCACGACACCGATGATGAGGCCCAGCAACGTGGATGTGTTGACCGCGTTCGCCGCGAGCCTCATCCCATCCGCCCTTCGCACGGCTCCCATCCTGCCTCGACCCGACACGGCCACGTCGCGCGGACTCGGAATGACCACGTTAAGCCCAATGCCGGGTAGTTAAGGTCCGGAGGTTGTGGTCAAGTTTCTGGCTCGCCGCCGCTACGGCTACTCAGAATGACACGCAAACGCCACTTTGGCCTGCCTAACGACCGGTCAACGAGGCGCTAACCGTTGCTTCGCCTCGCTGATTCTCCGAGAGCGCCGGTCACGTCGGCGGTGACGGCCCGCACTGCTCGCTAGCGCTCCTCCATCCCCGGACCGCCGCTTGTCGGTCCGCGATTCGACCTTTGCTCGGCGGCTACCGATGTTGCGTGGTGTGTAGCAGGCGTTTGGCCGGAGAGCAGCGGCCTTACGTGATCATTCTGCGGTGGGCGGGGCGGTGGATGTAGCGGCCGGACGGCTCGCCGATCACGTTGCCGTCGCGCAGGATTTGCCGACCGCGCAGGAACGTGTGGCGCACCGAGGCGGTGAGTTCCATGCCTTCGAACGGCGTGTACTCCTGCGACGAGGGCGAGTCCGCGGCATGGACGACGAACGACCGGTTCGGATCGACCAGCGCCAGGTCCGCGTCGTAACCAACGGCGACGTCGCCCTTGCTCCAAAGTCCGTACCGCTGTGCCGGAGCCCTGCTGGTCAGCTCAGCCACCCGGCCGTAGCTCAGGCCGCGCCGCGGTGCTTCGGTGAGAAGCCCTGGAAGCAGGTACTCGGCGCCGCCGAAGCCGGACTTGGCGACGAACACGTCGTCGGCGGGCTCGCCGAACTTGTCCTCGGCGCGGCAGCACGCGTGGTCCGAGACGACCCAGTCGACCGTGCCGTCGGCCACGGACTCCCACAGCGCCTCGAGATCCGAGCGTGGCCGGATCGGCGGGTTGACCTTGCCCCCGATACCGGCCGCGGTCTCGATGTCGGCGATCAGGTGTCCGACGGTCACCTCGCGTCGGAAGTCGATGTGCGGGAACGCCGCGCCCATCCGTCTGGCGGCGTCGATCGCCTTCGCCGACGACAGGTGGAGCAGGTTGATCGCCGGCAGCTGGGTCTCGTGCGCGAGGTACGACGCGATCGTGATGGCCAGGCCCTCCGAATGCGGTGGGCGGGACGCGTGGTAGGCCGCCAGACCGGTCAGTTCCCCGGCCGATTCGACCATCTTGGTGTAGGCGGCCATGATCTCGGCGGTCTCGCAGTGCAGCGACAGGCTGATCGCGTCGGCGATGTCCGGGTGCCGCTCCCGCGTGGCCTGGATGCCGCGCATGACGAACTCGAAGTGGGCGTAGTCGTACGACTCGCCCTCGGGCGTCATCAGGAACTTGGACTGGTCGGACGAGCGCCCGTGCAGGCCGTGGCTGCCGTAGAACATGAAGATCTTGAACGAGGTGACGCCGAATTTGTCGACCAGCATGTCGAGCTCGTCGATGTGCGAGCGCTGCATGGGTGCGACATGGAAGGCGTGATCGACGTACGCGTTGGATCCGGCCCGGTCGAGCACCTCGGGCATAAACGCCTCGTACGGGCCACCCTTGTTGAGGTAGTACTGGCCGGTGCGGATGTAGGTCACCCCGGTGGTGACGCCGCCCTGGGCGGCCGCCCGGCTCTCGGTGTCGGCGTCGATCTCCAGCGGGTTGTAGATGCCCCAGTGCTGGTGGGCGTCCACCACGCCGGGGAAGGCGAGCAGCCCGTCGGCGTCGACGACCTCGGCCGCGTCCGCCGGGTCGAGGTGGGGCTCGACAGCGGTGAACACACCGCCGGAGATCCCGAGGTCGAGCCGCTCGGGCCGGTCGTGGCCGGGACGGACGACGTCGGCGTTGGTGATGAGCAGGTCGTACGTGGTCATGAGGCCTCAGTCTCCTGGGTGTCGGCGGGTGTGTCGGACATGGCCGCGAGGCCGGCAGGGTCATTTGTGTGCCGGGCGAGGGGATGGACGGTGATGTTCATCCACGGCCACAGCGGTAGTGACGAGAGCGCCTCGTGCAAGGCGGTGGCGTCCTCGGCCTCCCACAGGCCCCAGTTCGCCCACCTGCCCGGCACCCGCCACAGCCGTTTCATCACCCCGGCCACGGCGAGCTCCCGTCCGCGGGTGAGTTCGGCGGCGAACAGCCGTTCGCGGTCGCTCTCGCCGCCGTCCGGCGGCCATTCGATCTCGATGTTGACCAGGAACTCCACGGTCACCTCCTCGTCTCGGGCGGGCTTGTCACAGGGTGCGCGCCGGCGTCCCGGCCGGCGAGATAGCCGAGCCCCAGGGCGGCGAGCAGTCCGTTGCCGGCGAGGTATCCGCCCGCGCCGGACCCGGACATGCCGACCGCGGCGCCGCCGGCGGCATACAGCCCGGGAATCGGACTGCCGTCGCGGAGGACCCGGGCG
The DNA here is from genome assembly GCA_036374835.1 of Jiangellaceae bacterium. Classification (GTDB taxonomy): domain Bacteria; phylum Actinomycetota; class Actinomycetes; order Jiangellales; family Jiangellaceae; genus DASUTB01. The sequence goes on from DASUTB010000001.1 coordinate 27,805, forward strand.
TTGCGGTCGACCGCCAGACCGCCCTGCGTGTGAAACAGCGCCCCGGTCACCTTGACCACCGCGTAGGGCGGCTCAAGCGGTGCCTCCCACCGTGTTCTGTCGAACGGGTCGGTGGACTTGCCGGCTGCGGCGTCCCGCGCGCCCGCCAGGGTGTCGGCGACGCGCTCCTCGGGCGCTCCGATCATTCCGGCGACGCCGGTGACGTCGTCCGTCCACCGCACGGCGCCGCCGTCGATCAGGTCGACGAAGTCGGCGAACGACAGGCAGGCGTCGTGGACCCGCCGATCGAAGATCATCCAGCCCACTCCGCCCGGCTGGCCGACGACCTTGACTCCGAACTCGGAGTAGCCGGTCGTCTCGTCGCCGAACCGAACGCCCGAAGCGTTGAGCAACACGGCACCGTGCATGACTGTCGCCCAGGTGAGCAGGATGTTGTGCGGCGTGGCGACCGAGCCGTGGCCCTGGTAGGCGTCCAGCCCGGCCAGGTCGGCGCCGAGCCGCTCACCGATGCGTACGGCGTCACCCGTGCAGCCGTCCCCGCCGTGGTAGAGACCGCCAGAGATCTCGGGCAGGTGGGTCCGCACCAGTTCGGGATCGGCGCCGAACCCGCCGGTCGCCAGCACGACATGCCCGGCGCTGACCTCGTCGCGCTGCCCGTCGGGATTGGTGAGCACGGCGCCGGACACCCGGTCCCCTTCGCTGATCACATCGGCGAGCCGCAGCGGCGCACTGAACGTAATGTCGTCCACTCGCGCGGCGGCGTTACGCAGGTGCCGGAGCAGCGTCTGCCCGGACCGGTCGGACACGGTGTGGCAGCGCTGCCGCGAGTGGCCGGGATAGTCGAAGTCGGTGGCCAGCTCGAGCGGGACGCCGCAGTGGTCGTTCAACCAGCCGACCAGCTGTGGGGCCACCTCGGTGAGCGTGGAGGTGACGGTCGGATCCGCCCAGCCACCGGTCTTGCGCGAGATGTCGGCGCGGAAGCGCTCGGGAGTGTCGTCGATGCCGGCCGCCTGCTGCCACCGGCTGCCCGCCGCCGGAATCATCGAGGTGCTCATGGCGGTGTTCGAGCCCGCCGGGTAGGACTCGCTGGCGTCGACGAGCACGACGTCCGCGCCGGACTCGGCCGCAGCCAGCGCGGCGGCCAGGCCCGCGGCACCCGCGCCCGCGACGAGCACGTCGACGTCGGTCATCGCTCGGCTCCGGACGCCGGGACGAGCCGGCTGGCATGGGCGGCACCGAGCAGTGCCAGCGCAGCCCGCGTCGGATCGAAGACCGGAATGCCGGTGCCTCCGCGGACCTCGACCGCGGAGCAGCCGTTGAGGATCGCCGTCACTCCCGATCCGGCCAGGTGCCGGGCCGCCTCGTCCAGGGCGGAGTTCCACGCCGCGTCGTCGGCGATGTCGGTGAACGACAGCCCGAGCACGTGGACCCCGGCGAACCGATCGGCGAGCCCGTACTTGATGAACCGGCGCTCGAGCTCCTCGGCGATCGCCGTGTTGCGGGCGACGGCCGCCGTCCGGCCGCCGACCGTCGCCGTGGTCGTCGCGGCCAGCTCGGTGATGCCGATGACCGGCAGCCCGAAGCCCTCGGCGCGCAGCCGGTCGAGCCCGGGGTCGAGGACGCAGTCGGGCAGGACCGCGTCGAACTCGGCGTCATCGGTGCGCCCGGCCTCCTCTACCACGTAGGCGTCCGAGGCGGCGATCGCGTCGGCGTCGTCGAGCTGCCGCGGCACGTCCGGGTCGGCCGGCAGGTTGTCCAGGTGCACGGTGATGCCGGGCGGGGCCAGCGCGTCGTAGCGTTCTCGGCGGCGGCGCAACTCGGCGTCGTCGACGCGGATCGGGGTGATCGCCCGGACGCGCAGCGGGCTGGACGGTTCCATCGCAGGTCTCCTCACGGCAGCTCGGCAAGAAGGGAACGGACGTCGGACGCACGGGTCAGCTCGCCGAGCCGCGCCTCGATCAGATCGGCGTCGGCGGGTCCGAGCAGGGCCTGGAGCTTGGCGCGTACGCCGTCGCGGCCCAGGGGATGGTGGTCGGCGTCACCGACCGGGTTGGGCACCTCGCGGCGGCGCTCGGATCCGTCGTGGAGCCTCAGCGTGACGCGCGCCGGCCGCTCGGCGGGCGCCCGGTCGTCGAACTCCGGGACGTGCACCACGGTCGTCGCGGCGGCGAGCCGGCGTACCTCCGGGTGCGCCCGCACCTCCGGAGCGCTCGCGTCCGGATCGAGTGCACCGCGGACGAGCGTCGCCGCCACGACGTGCGGGATGGAGAACATCGCGGCCAGCCTGGTCGGCGGATCGGTGCGCGCCAGGGGAACGGCCAGGCGGTGTGTCTCAACAAGGACGGTGTCCACTCTCCGGTGGTCGATACCAGGATCACTGGCCAGGAGCTCGAGCACGGCGTCGGCGGCCGGATGGGTGAACGAGCAGGCCGCATGGCGTTTCAGATAGCCGAGCGTGATGTCGAACCGGTCGCCGAGCTCCGCGGTCAGCGGTTCGGCGTCGAGCGTGCCGAGGATGCCGCCGAGCGAGCCGGCCGCCGTCCCGTCGACACTTCCCAGGCCCGCTTCGGCGAGCCGGGCCGCCAGCAAGCCGTTCGTGCCCGCGACGCCCATCCATGTGTTGCGGACGAAGGACCCGGCCAGGGCGCTCTCGAACGGGGGTGCGAGGGCCAACCCGGCCGCTGCGTCAATGGCGGCGGCGATGCCCTCGGCGTCCAGTCCGAGCAGCCGGGCGCACGCGGCGGCCGCACCGGTGGTTCCCCAGTTGCCGTGCGGGTGCACTCCGGGTGTGAGCTTGGTGGCTCGGCCGAATCGGGCGGCCACCTCGTGCCCGGCCAGGAACGCGGCGAGCACTTCCGCGCCGCTCGCCTCAGTCGCCGCGCCCAGAGCGAGCGTTGCGGGCAGGACGTGCGCGGCCGGGTGCCCGCGGGCGTGTTTGTTGCCCTCGTCGAGCTCGAGCACGCAGGCCGCGGTGCCGTTGAGCAGGGTCGCGGTTTCGACGGGTGCGTCGCGTCCGGCGCCGAGCAGGTGGGCCGGGCCAGCCGGCAGGTCGAATCGCCGTACCAGTTCGCGCAGCTCGCTGGTGCGTGCGCCGGCGACGATGACGCCCACGGTGTCCAGAACGACGTCGTCGGTGGCCCGCCGGACCGGCTCGGTGAGCGCGGCCGGATCGAGCCCGGCGACGAACACGCCGAGCTCTCGCAACGCCGGTGCCAGCTCAGCCGGGCTTGCCATCGGTCTTCCCGGGAGCTTCCACGACGGCGAGCGGACGGATCGGCGCGCCGGTGCCGCCGACCACGTTGAGCGGGGCGAGCACCAGGCAGAACTCGTGCACGCCCGCCGCGGCGATTCCTTCGAGGTCGAGGATCTCGATGATCGGGATTCCCTGCTCGACCAGCAGCCGGCGGTGTACTGGGAGCAGCCCGTGGCCGAGCTCTTTGGTGATCTGCTCGTAGGCGATGGTGTCCGAGCCGGTGACCCGAACGCCGTGCTCGACGAGCCAGTCCGCCGCCGCTTCGGTCGGCCCGGGCACGCCGGTGTCCAGGCCGACATAGGCAGTCGCATCGGACCACAACCGGCCCCAGCCCGACCGGATGAGGACGACATCACCCTTCCCAACGTCGACCCCCGCCCGCTCGGTGGCGAGGTCGAGATCCTCGGCGCTGATGCCGTAGCCGGCCGGCAGATGATCTACTCCGTGTGCCCCGGCGACGTCCAGGAGCACCCCACGGGTCAGCGTGGCCGGCAGAGCGTCCGCGCCATGGGTGGTGAACCGGCCGTTCTCCATCGCGTCGGCGACGGCGACGCCGCCGTGCAGCTCACCCCGGTAGGAGACATGGGCCAGTGCGTCCATGTGCGTGCCGACGTGTCCGCCGGTGATGATCAGCTCGTTGGACGCGGAGCTGCCGTCGTTGCGGACCATGTCGCCGTGCCGGCGCAGCAACGTCATCCGGAACCCGGGATGGTTCGGCGAGCTCGGGATACCGGTCTGCAGCGGCCGGCCGAGGTCATAGACCGCGATCCCGGCGGCGATCGCGTCGAGCAGGGTCATTGCGGAGGCTCCTCAGGGCTCGGGTGGGTCCGGGGCGTGCTTTCCGCCTGGTGAGCGGAGGTGCGGTAGGCGTCGGCCAGCTCGACGACGCGACGTGCGCGCTCGGTGACCGCAGGGTCGACGAACCGGCCGTCAGGGAGTACGAACGCCTCACCGGCGTGGCGGTCGGCGGCGTCGAGCAGCTCGCGGGCACGGGCGACCTCGTCCGCGGCGGGAGTGTAGGCCGCATTGATCACCGGGACCTGCCGGGGATGGATGGCCGAGCGGCCGAGGAAGCCGAGGCGGCGACCACGCTCACAGGAAACGCGCAGCCCGTCGAGGTCGTCGACGTTGGTGAACGCCGCCTGCACCGGGGGTGGCAACCCGGCCGCGCGGGCGGCGACCACACAGCGCGAGCGCGCGTACTGCAGGCCGTCGTCATCGGCGGTGCCCAGGTCGGCGGCCAGATCCGCCTCGCCGAGCATCAGACCGGCGACCTGCTTGTGCGCTCTCGCAATTTCGAAAGCTCGCTCCACTCCGAGGGCGGACTCGATCAGGCAGAACAGCCCCACGTCGCTGGCGGAGCTCTGCAGCCAGCCGGCGACGGCTCGCACCTGCTCCGGGTCCTCGACCTTGGGCAGCCGGATCCCGGCCGGCCGCGCCCCGCCACTGGTGATCGCGGTGACGTCGGCCCGCGCCAACGATGTGGCGGGGTGGTTGATCCGCACGTACAGCGGCACGGCGTCCCCGCACGCGACGTGGGCCGCCGCGGCCTCTCGAGCCTCGTCCTTGGCGCCGGGCGGCACGGCGTCCTCGAGATCGATCACGACCGCGTCCGCGCCGCTGGCAGCCGAGGAGGCGAACCGGTCGGGACGGTTGCCGGGCACATAGAGCCAGCTGCGGTGCAAGGAGGTCATCGGCTCACCTCTCGTGCAGCCGTCCGATCCCGGGGTGCGCCGAGTGCGTCGCTGACGTCGGCGGCGGCGGAGATGACCCGCTCGATCATCTGCGGGGTGACTTCCTCGGTGAACCGATCGATCGGTCCGCAGACGCTGAGCGCGCCGATGACGGTGTCCTCCGGCCCGAAGACCGGTGCGGCGATGCTGCCCGCTCCGGGCTGTCGCTCACCCCCGGAGACCGCCACCCTGCGGGCCCTGACCCGCTCGAGATCGGCTTCCAGAGTGGCGCGGTCGGTGATGGTGTTCGGCGTCAAACCGGGAAGTGCCCCCGACAGCACCTGTTCGCGCAATTCCGCCGGCGCGAACGCGAGGATGGCCCGGCTCGACGATCCGGCGTGCAGCGGCCACGCCCGTCCGAGCTCCACCGTCATCTTGATCTCGGCCAGGCTCACCACCTGATCGAGATACACGCGGTGGGAGCCGACCAGCGCGGAGATCGTCGTGGTCTCGCCGGTCTCCTGCTGCAGCCGGCGAAGGACCGGCATGGCGGCCACCCGCAGGTCGGTCTGGCGCAGCGCCTGGGCGCCGAGCGCACTGACGGCCGACCCCAGAAGGTACCGGCGGCTCGCGCCGTCGAAACGGACGAACGCCCGCGCCTCCAGCGACTGGAGGATCCGGTGGACGACCGCCTTGCTGAGCCCGAGCTCCCGCGCGGCGTCGGTGATCCCGATCCCGGCCGGATGGTGCAGGAACAGCAGCATGATGTCGGCCACTCTGGCGGCGGACGTGGTTCCGGTCGCCGGAACGGGTCGCTCATGTTGCGAAACCATTTTCGCCGGTTCCTCCTAGCGGAACAGTACCGGAAATGCCGCACGAGATGCCGTGTTCGTGGAGACATTGCTTGGTAACTATAGGAGAACAGGTCTTGACGGTAAGGGCAAGAGTGGGCCTATGCTGCCGGAGCAATGGACGTGCGTTCCACTGAGCGGTACAACCGCCGTATCGCTTCGGAAGCTTGGTAGACGTTGCCGCCCGGATGGGCGACAGCGAGAGGGCGAAGGAGTCAACATGAGGAAACTCAAGTTCCTGATCGGCCCGCTGGCGCTCATGATGGCGGCGACAGCGTGCGACAGCGCCGAGGTCACCGACGGCGACGAGAACGGCGAAGAGCCGGCCGCCGAGGATGGGCCGGCCGATGACGAGGCGTCGGATCCCGACGCCGAGACGATCAGCATCGGGGCGCTACACCCGCTCACCGGTGCGCTGGCCGACGACGGGTCGGCGATGAACGAGGCCGTCCAGATGGCCATCGACGACGTGAACGAGGCCGGCGGTATCGAGTCGCTGGACGGCGCCCAGCTCGAGCTCATCACCGCGGACAGTCAGGGTGATCCGGAGGTCGGTCAGACCGAGACCCAGCGGATGATCGACGAGGGTGCGGTCGCGCTCATCGGTGCGTTCCAGTCGGCGGTCGCGATCAACGTGGCCTCGTTGGCCGAGCGCTCCCAGATCCCGTTCGTCATCGACGTGGCGGTCGATGACGCGATCATTACCGACGAGAGCCGGTACACCTTCCGGCTGCAGCCCAACGCCACGAGCATGGGAACGGTCGGTGCGCAGAACCTCGCCGCCATCGCCGAGGCCAGCGGCGAGCCCGTCGAGCGCATCGCCTACATGCACGAGGAATCGGCCTTCGGCACGAGCGTCTACGAGGCGTTCGCCGCGGAGGCCGAGACGCTGGGCATGGAGATCGTCGAGACCATCTCGTACAACGCGTTCGAGGTCAGTGACCTGACCACCGAGCTCAGCCAGGTCTCGGCCGCCGATGCGGACCTCCTGGCTGTGACCGGCTACTTCCCTGACGGCGTGCTGCTCGCCCGGGAGGCGATGGCCGTCCAGCCGGAGGTGAACGCCGTCTACGGCGTTGCCAACGGTGCTTTCGATCTGGCGCAGTTCCCGGCGGACGTGCCGGACGGCTCGGAGTATTACTTCGACTCGAACTACCGCTTCGATTCGACGAATCTGGACGTCCAGGAGATCCGCGCCGCCTACGAGGAGCGGACGGGCAACCCCATGCGGACGGCGGCCGTGTTCAGCTACCAGGCGGTCCTGCTCATCGCCGACGCGCTGGAGCGGGCCGGTTCCGCCGATCCACAGGACCTGCGGGACGCGCTGAGCGAGAGCTCGCTCGATCCGCTGCTCGCCTACACGGGTCCGATTGAGTTCGACGAGACCGGGGAGAACGTCAACGCCGCGCCGATCGTGACGCAGGTCCAGGACGGCAGCGTCGTTCAGGTCTACCCGGACGAGCTCGCCGAAGCCGAGGCGATCCTGCCGGGCGTGCCCTGGAGGGAGTAATCGAGCGGGCCGGTGGCGCGTACTCCCCCGAGCGCGCCACCGGCCACCATCGGTGGCGAGGCCGACGTGCGCGTCGCTTGTAGGTAGTGTTTTCCATCGAATCGGAGCGCAGATGGCCACCAGCGGAGCGGGAGTGACCCAAGCCGGAGTGCGGCGTGACGCCGTGGTCCGCTGGGTGGTGACCTTCTCGGTGGCCGGGATCATCCTGCTGATCAACGGCGATCGGATCGCCGAACTGCTCGGTCCGGGCCGATCGGTCCTCCTGCAGGCGCTGGTCACGGGACTGCTCATCGGCGGCGTCTACAGCCTCGTCTCGATGGGCCTCACGTTGATCTTCGGAGTGCTGCACGTCATCAACTTCGCGCACGGTGCGCTCATGACCGTCGGCATGTACCTGGCGTTCTCGCTCGTGGCCAATCTGGGGTTCGACCCCTACGCGACCATCTTCGTCACGGTCGGCCTGTTGCTGCTCATCGGAGCGGCCGTCCAGAAGTTGCTCATCAACCGGCTGATGGACGAGTCGCTGGAGAAGAAGCTGCTGCTTACGCTCGGACTTTCGATCTTCATCGAGAATCTTCTGCTCGTCGTGTTCAGCCCGACCCCACGCGCGGTTCAGCTGACCTATGACAGCGGCAGCGTGTCACTGTTCGGGCTGGACATCTCCTGGCCGTTCCGAGCGTTCGGTACGGTCGCCACTTTGCCCCGGTCGCTGGCCTTCGTCGGTGCGCTCGTGCTGGCCGGGCTGCTGTTCCTGCTGTTGCGCCGGACCAAGCTCGGGACGGCGATCCGGGCGGTCGCCGACAACCCACGCGGCGCCGCGCTGGTGGGTATCAACGTGCCGCAGATCTACATGCTGGCGTTCGCGCTCGGCACGGCGTGCGTCGGGGCGGCCGCGACCCTGGTGCTACCGTTCCTCTCGCTCGAGCCGACCACCGGTGACGCGTTCAACATCATCGCGTTCATCGTCGTCGTCCTGGGCGGGATGGGCAACGTCATCGGCGCGTTGCTCGCCGGACTGCTGATCGGCGTGACCCAGCAGGTCGGCGGTGTGGTGTTCAGCGGTCAGAGCAATCTGCTCGCGGTTTTCATCCTCTTCGTCCTGGCCCTCTATCTGCGCCCTGAGGGCCTGCTCGGGAAGGCGAAGGCATGACGCGCGTTGCCGAGTTGTGGCGGCGGATCGACCGCAACGTCAAGATCCTCGTGGTGGTAGCGGTTGTGCTCGCCGTCGTTCCGTTCGTGCTTTCCGGCTCGTCGCTGGACATCGGGGTGCGAATCCTGCTGTTCGCGATGCTCGCGTCGGCCTGGAACCTGATGGCGGGCTACGCGGGGTTGTTCAGCTTCGGCCATGCGGCCTACTTCGGGATCGGTGCGTACGCAACGGCCGTCCTGCAGGTCGACTACGGGTGGTCGCCGTGGCTGGGGATGCTGGTCGGCATGGCCCTCGCCGGCGTGTTCGCCATCGTGTCGGGCTACTTGTCCTTCCGCTACCGGCTCCGTGGTGCGTACTTCGTGCTGACGACGTTCGCCTTCGCCGAGATGCTGCGGCTGATCTTCTTGCATTGGGACTTCGTGAACGGTGCGATCGGCCTGCGCGTCCCGCTCATCCGCGAGAGCTCGTGGTTCGACATGCAGTTCCCACCCGGCTCTCGGGGGTACTACTACGTGGTGCTGGCGATGCTGCTGGCCGTCCTCGTGATCGTGGTTCTGCTGATGCGCAGCCGCAGCGGCTACTACATCGTCGCGATCCGCGACAACGAAGAGGCTGCCGCCGCGGTCGGAGTGAACCCGATGCGCTACAAGCTCTACGCGGTCGGTCTGTCCGGCGCCCTGACGGCAATGGGCGGCACGTTCTACTTCCAGTACATCTTCTTCATCGACCCAGCGTTGGCGTTCGGGCCGGCGGTGTCGATTCAGATCCTGCTGCCGGCGATCATCGGCGGCATGGGCACGATGTGGGGCCCGCTCATCGGCGCGTTCCTGCTCGTGCCGCTCGGCGAGCTGACCAGCGGGCTGATTCGCACTCCGCCGGAGTTCCTGTCGTTCCTCTCCGGACGGGCCGGCCTCGATCTGATGATCTTCGGTGCATTGCTCGTGGCGATCATCATGTTCCTGCCGAAGGGTGTATACGGCTCGATCAGCGATCGGGTCACGGCGCGGCGTCAACGCCGGCAGCACGAGGAGGCGGTCACATGAATGAGCAGCGATCGCCCCTGCTGTCCGTCGAAAGCGTGAGCAAGAGTTTCGACGGGCTGCAGGCGCTCACCGACGTGAACGTCGTCGTCCCCCAGGGGGAGATCACGGCGGTGATCGGCCCGAACGGAGCCGGCAAGACCACGTTGTTCAATGTCATCGCAGGATCGCTGCGTCCCGACACCGGACGGGTCATGTTCGACGGCGGTGACATAACCGGTTGGCCGGCCCATCGGGTGGCTCGTGCCGGCATCGGGCGAACGTTCCAGCTCATGAAGCCGTTCGCGTCCATGACCGTAAATGAGAACGTGCTCGTGGCGGCGTTCGAGCGAACGGGGCGACGTGCCGAAGCGTCCGCCAAGGCCGCTGAGATCGTCGAGCGGGTGGGCCTCGGCACATGGTCGGGACAGCTTGCCGGAGAGCTGCCGACGGCGGGCCAGAAACACCTGGAACTTGCCCGTGCGCTGGCGCTCGAACCGAAGCTGCTGCTTCTCGACGAAGTGCTGGCCGGCATCCTGCCGACCGAGCGGCAGCTGGTCATCGATCTGCTGCGCGAGATCAAGGCCGCCGGCGTGACGATGCTGTTGGTCGAACATGTGATGGCCGCGGTGATGGCCCTGTCGGACGAGATCGTGGTTCTCCATCACGGGGCCGTGCTGGCCGCCGGGACACCTGAGCAGGTCACCTGCGATGACCGGGTGATCGAGGCATATCTCGGTGAGGAGCAACTCATTGCTGAAGGTTGAGGCGCTGGACGCCGGCTACGGCGGCCTGCAGATTCTCGAGGATCTCTCCCTGGAGGTGCCGGACGGCAAGATAGTCGCCCTCCTCGGGGCCAACGGCGCGGGCAAGACGACGACCCTGCGCGCGATCTCCGGGCTCATCCGGCCACTCAGGGGCTCGATCATATTCGACGGCCACGAGCTTGCCGGCAAGAGTCCGCACGACATCGTCCGAGCCGGGGTCGTCCAGGTCCCAGAGGGGCGTGAGCTGTTCGGAACTCTGACGGTCGAGGAGAACTTGCGTATGGGCGCGTTCGCCCGTCCTCGTGCCGAGATCGAGGCCGCGCGCGCACAAGTCGAGGAGATCTTCCCCGTGCTGGGCGACCGGCGGACGCAGATCGCCGCAACGCTGTCCGGCGGGCAGCAGCAGATGCTCGCGATCGGGCGAGCGTTGATGGTCGGTCCGAGAGTGCTCATGCTGGACGAACCGTCATTCGGCTTGGCCCCGAAACTTGTCGCGCAGGTCTTCACGACGGTGGAGACGGTCCGTGACGCCGGAATCACCGTCCTGCTGGTGGAGCAGAACGCGACGCACGCTCTGCGCCTGGCGGACCGGGCCTACGTTCTGGAGAGCGGTCGGGTGGTCCTAGAGGGCGCGGGGGTCGAACTCCTCGAGGACGACCGTGTGCGCACCGCCTACCTCGGAACATGACGGGCGCTGGGATGAACGATCAATCGGGTGGAAGGGACCGGAAGACCGAGTCGGGGCCGTTGGAAGGCATCCGGGTAGTCGAGGTCGCGACGGTGCTGGCCGGCCCGCTGGCCGGGCAGATCCTTGGTGACTACGGGGCCGACGTCATCAAACTCGAGCATCCCCAACGTGGAGATGCGATGCGTCACCACGGCCAGGCCAAGGGCGGCGAGTCGCTCTGGTGGAAGATGATCGGCCGCAACAAACGCAGCGTCGGGCTGTATCTGGGCGACCCGGAGGGTGCGGCGCTGTTCAAGCAGCTGGTGGCGACGGCGGATGTCGTCATCGAGAACTTCCGGCCGGGCACGCTCGAGCGGTACGGGCTCGGCTGGCCGGAGCTCTCCGAGATCAATCCGAGGCTGATCCTCGCCCGGGTCACCGGATTCGGCCAGGACGGGCCGTACGCGCATCGCCCGGCATTCGGGACGCTGCTGGAGTCGATGAGCGGCTTCGCGCACATCACCGGACAACCGGACGGGCCGCCGACGCTGCCGCCGTTCGGCCTCGCGGACTCGATCGCCGGGATCGCCACGGTCGGGGCCGTGTCGATGGCGTTGTACCACCGGGACGCGCGGGGCGGGACGGGCCAAGTGATCGACCTGTCCATCCTCGAACCCATGATCTCCGTGCTGGGGCCACAGCCGATCATCTACGACCAGCTCGGGCAGATTCAGCAGCGCACGGGCAACCGGTCGGGGAACAACGCACCCCGTAATACCTACCGGACCCGCGACGGAAAGTGGGTGGCCATCTCGACCAGCGCCACAACAGTTGCCGAACGCGTCATGCGGCTGGTCGGGCACCCGGAGGTGATCGACGAGCCGTGGTTCGCGACGGGTAGTGGACGTGCCGAGCACGCCGACTTGCTCGATCGCTACGTGGGCGACTGGATCGCCGAGCGGGACCGCAACGACGTGCTGGACGAGTTCGCCCGCGCGGACGCGGCGGTGGCCCCCGTGTACGACGTGGTCGACCTGATGGCCGATCCGCAGGTCCGGGCCCGCGACGTGATCACGACTGTCGACGATGAAGCGCTCGGACCCGTCCGGATGCAGAACGTGCTGTACCGGATGCTGGGCACTCCCGGCTCGATCCGGTTCACCGGGCGCCGGCTCGGCGCGGACACCGAAGCCGTCCTGGTTGACGAGCTCGGCGTCGACGCCGGTCGGCTGGCCCAGCTTCGGGAACGGGGGGTCGTCGCGTGATCTCTTCCGATCCCTCGGCGACCCTCGTACAGCGGTTGGCGTCGTTTGCTTCCGAGCAGAGCTACGAGACCCTGCCGGCCGCAGTGCGGGACGACCTTCCGGGCCGGTTGCTGGACGTGATCGGTATCGCGGCGGCCGCGGTGCCGCTCGAGACGAGCACGGCAGTTCTCGCCTATGTCCGTGACTCCGGCGGCAACCCGCAGGCCACCGCGATCGGGTTGGACGCCGGAGTTCCGTCGGCTCAGGCGGCGCTGGTGAACGGTACGCTCGCGCACTCCCTCGACTACGACGACACCCATCTGCCGAGCGTTCTGCACCCGAGTGCGGCGGTGGTGCCCGCAGCTCTGGCGATGGGCGAACGGCGAGGCTCGTCCGGGCCGGAGTTGCTCACCGCCGTCGCCGTCGGCCTCGAGGTGTGCGTGCGCGTCGGTATGGCGGGCTTCGACCGTGCGGCCGGTGACTCGCGTTACTTCGCCCGCGGGCAGCACGCGACATCGATCTGCGGAGCGCTCGGCGGCGCCGCGGCGGCGGCGATGTTGTCCGGCCTTGGGCACGAGGGCGTCGCGAATTCGATCGGCGTGGCGGCAAGTATGGCGTCCGGGATCATCGAGGCCAACCGCACCGGCGGCACCGTAAAGCGGGTCCATTGCGGATGGGCCGCGCACGCGGCGGTCACCGCCGCCGAGCTGGTGTCGCGTGGGCTCACCGGGCCGCCGTCGGTGTTCGAGGGCCGGTTCGGCTTCTTCCAGGCGTTCCTCGGTGGCTGGTTCGACGAAGAGGCCATGATCGCCCGGCTCGGGGACGAGTGGGCGGTGCCGGCCATCTTCTACAAGCCCTACCCCGCGAACCACTTCACGCACTGCGCGGCGGATGCGGCCCGCGAGCTTCGTGATCGCGGAATTCGGCCATCCGACATCGAATCCATTTACGTCGGCGTCGCCGGACCGACCGTGCGCACCATCGGGGAGCCACTGGCCGTCAAGCAATCTCCACAGACCGGCTATCAGGCCCAGTTCAGCGCGCCGTACGTGGTGACCGCTGCACTGCTCGGCGGCGGCGGGCTCGGTCTGTCCCTCGACGACTTCACCGACGAGCTTGTCCGGGATCCGCAGCGCCGAGAGCTGATGTCGAAGATCACCGTCGGGCCGGACGCTCGCTGCGACGCGGTGTATCCGTATCAGTTCCCAGCGGTTGTCACCGCCCGGCTGACGTCCGGCGAAGAGGTCGTCGTCGACGTCATGACCAACCGGGGCGGGCCGGACCGGCCGCTGACCGAAGCCGAGCTTGCCGGCAAGTTCCGCGACAACGCAGTGCGGACCTTCTCCGACTCGGCGGTCGAAGAGGTGCGCGAGGGCGTGCAGAAGCTGCCCGAGCGGGACGAGGTCCGGGGGCTGCTGGCGCCTTTCGGCGGCCGATGCTAAGACTTCCTGGGCTTTGCTGCGTCTGTAGCAGCCGTTTGGCCTGGGAGCAGCGGCTTTACGCATCCGCGGCGGCGACGGCGAACGTCTGCAGGAAGCCGTCCACGCCGGATCGTTCCAGAGCCGACTCGGCGGTCCGAAGCGACATCACCGGATAGTCGTGGCCGCTCAGGTTCGCCATTCAGTCGTAGTGGATGGCATGTTCGTCCAGGTAGTCCGCGACCTCGAGGTAGCGGCGCACATGTGACCAAATCGCCGAGCATCGGCCGTACCCGATCAGCAAAGAATCGCGACCAGAATGTGAGCATATCGTCTTGCAATACGGACATGCACTCGATGCGTCCGCCCAGTTGCGTAGAGTCCGAACCAGCTCATCACGAGGGGTTGAGGGACCCGGCCCGACGACACCCCGGCAACCACCCGACGTGGGCAGGTGCCAAATCCGGCCCGCGGGCATAGCGCGGGAGAGATGAGGAGGGAATTGAACATGAGCGCACCTGCGACCGCCGCCACCACGTTAGACCTCGGAGCGGCCACGCACCTGTCCTGCCGCGAGTGTGGCGCTGCCACCGATCTCGGCCCTTACTACGCGTGTACCGACTGTTTCGGCCCGCTCGAAGTCGCCTACGACTATCCAGACGTCACGCGCGAGCGCATCGAGGCGGGGCCGCCGTCCATCTGGCGGTACCGCGACCTGCTTCCGGTGCCGGCCGACGTCCTCACCCGGCCGAACACCGAACCCGGCTTCACCCGGCTGATCCGCGCCGACAACCTGGCCCGCGAACTCGGCATGAAGACCGTGTGGATCAAGGACGATGGCGGCAACCCCACGCACTCGTTCAAGGACCGGGTCGTTGCCGTCGCGCTGGCGGCGGCGCGAGAACTCGGCTTCACAGTGCTGGCGTGCCCGTCGACGGGCAACCTGGCCAACGCCGTGGCCGCGGCCGCCGCGCGGGCGGGTATTCAGGGGTACGTCCTCATCCCGCACAACCTCGAACAGCCCAAGGTCGTGATGTCGGGGGTGTACGAACCGGCGCTGGTAGCGGTCGAAGGGACGTACGACGACGTGAACCGGCTCGCGTCCGAACTCGCCGGCCAGCACGAGGACTGGGCGTTCGTCAACGTCAACGTCCGCCCGTACTACGCGGAAGGCTCCAAGACGCTCGGATACGAGATCGCCGAACAGCTCGGCTGGCGGCTGCCGGAGCAGGTGGTGATTCCGGTGGCGAGCGGCGCGCAGCTGGTGAAGATCGATAAAGCATTCGGTGAACTCACCAAGCTCGGCCTGGCCGAAGGGGGAGAGCCGCGGATCGTCGGCGCCCAGGCGGCCGGCTGCGCGCCCGTAGCGGAGGCGTTCCGGGCCGGGCACGACGTCGTTCAGCCGGTCCGGCCGGACACCATCGCCAAATCGCTTGCGATCGGCAATCCGGCGGACGGCCCGTATGTGCTGGACGTTGCGAGGCGCACCGGCGGGCTGGTGGCGGACGTGACCGACGACGAGATCGTCGAAGGCATCCGGCTGCTGGCGCGTACCGAGGGAGTCTTCGCCGAGACGGCCGGTGGTGTGACGGTCGCCGTGCTCGCCAAGCTTGTGCGGGACGGCAGCCTGGATCCGGACGCCGAGACCGTCGTGATCAACAGCGGCGATGGTTTGAAGACGCTGAGCGCTGTGGCCGGAGCCGTCGGTCCGCTCGGTACCATCGCGCCCACGACGGACGCGTTTCACGAGCTGATCAGCGATCACGGAGGGATCAGATGAGTACTGTCGAAGTACGTGTGCCGACGATCTTGCGGACGTACACCGGGGGCGAAGCGGACGTCACCGTCTCCGTCGCCGGCGAGGCGACACTGGCCGACGTGGTGCGCGAGCTGGACGTGTCGTATCCGGGGATCGGCCCGCGCGTGCTCGACGACTCGGGGAAGATCAGGCGTTTCGTGAACGTCTATGTGAATGACGATGACGTGCGTTTCGCCGATGGGCTCGACACCAAGACGCCGGACGGCGCCAAGGTCTCGATCATTCCAGCCGTGGCCGGCGGCTAGTCAGCGCCTCCCTCCAGAATGATCATGTTAAGCCGGAAATTCCCGGTCAAACACCTCATACAGAACGAGTATGGCTCCGAATTTCCGGCTTAACATGATCACTCTGGTTGCCAGGCGGACGACCCGCCGCTGCGGCCGTCCCCGTGCGACCTGTTCTTGATCATTATCGCGAGAGCCGTGACGAGAACCCCCGCCGTCCCACCACCGACGAGCTGGCTCACCACCGCACCGAAGTCGACGCCGGTGTCCATCAACCCCTGGATGATCGCACCGGCGGCGCCGCCGCCGATCGCGCCGATGATCGAGTTCCCCCGTCTGCCGAGGCTGTTCTCCTTCGCCGCGGCACCAGCGGCATTACCGCCGAACACACCTCCGAGTAGGCCGATCAGCCACTCCACGACTCCCCCTGACCGATTCCGGACGCTGCACTATCGCGCACGTACTCGCCGGGTGTGAGGTTAGCGCCCCAGCGATCTGTTACGCGAGCCGTAACATCTCGGCTATTCGCGGACGGCGACGTCCCCGAAACCGGTGAGCTCCTCGAAAAGGGGGAATCCCCAGAGGAATAGGACGATCACAATGCCGACGGCGATGGCCAGGGAGGTCACCGCCTTGAGTGGCGTCGGGCCGGGGAGCTGCCGCCAGATCCACGCGTACATCTATCTCACATCCCCGGCCCGCTCGTCAGCACTGCTGAGACGTACATCCGCTCCGACGATCCGTAGCGCGGGTGGCATGTCGTCAACGTCAACCGCCGCTCGCCGGGCTCGGTGCCGGCAGCGGCACCCGGGACCGGGTCGACGACCCATGTATCGGTCGGCGCGATGACCACCGGCGACTGATCGATGGTGTAAACCCAGGTGCCGTCCGCGGTCTCGATCTCGATCGTGTCGCCGGACTCGAGCTTGTCCATGTCGGCGAACGGCGCGCCGTAGCCGGACCGGTGGCCGGCGATCGCGAGGTTGCCGAGCTGACCCGGGTCCGCACTGTCCGAATAGTGCCCCGGACCGCGGGCGAGATCGGAAAGGTTGGTTCCCTCGACAACGACCCACTCCCAGTTCGCTCCGAACCGTGGAATGCGCAAGAACGCGTAGCCGTCCCCGATGTCGATCTGGTCCGCTACGCTCGCCGCCTCTTCATCAGGGCTCTCGGCGTCTTCGACGGGAGCTCCGTCGTCCGGAGGGGCCGAGCTGTCCTGGTTTCTCCACGCCTCAAGTGTCTGCTCGCGAAGGTCGTTCTGCGCCATATCGGCGTGGATCCCCGTCCCCCACAGCACGTACGCCACATAGAGCAGTACGAGCACGCCCGCGGTGAGTACCAGCTCGCCGACCACACCGATCGCGGTGACGACTGGCCTGCGGCGATGCCGTGGTTCGGGCACCGGCGAGGGCTGCGGACGCGCATACACCGGAAAATCATAACGGTGTGGAGAATGCTATGCATCGAACCTATTGACCCTATGTGAACGGCGTGTATGGTCAGCCCTGGTCGGATAGATCGCGAGCGAAAGGAAAGCGAGCGGCGGCGAGCGCTGCGTGGGTGGCGCAAGCACGACCCGGGCCTTCAAGAACGGGGCCCGACACTCCGCCCCGCAGGGAGAGGTAATGGCTCAGGGCACGGTGAAGTGGTTCAACGCCGAGAAGGGCTACGGCTTTATCGCCGTGGACGGTGGCAGCGACCTCTTCGTCCACTACACCGGGATCGACATGGAGGGCTACCGCAGCCTCGAGGACGGTCAGCGGGTTGAGTTCGAGGTTGGCCAGGGGCCGAAGGGCCCGCAGGCCGAGCAGGTCCGCGTCATCTAGGCGCATCACACAAACGAGCCGAACGAGGCGGCCCGGCACTGGAGAGATCCGGTGCCGGGCCGAACTGATTTCTTCCCCAGAAGAATGACCACGTTAAGCCGGTAATCCCCAGCTTCACTCAGCTTGTAGACGCAGTAAAGCCGGGAAAGTCCGCGCAAAGGCCCGTCTCCCCGTCCGGTCGCATTCTCGCGGCTAGGGTGGCGATGTGACCGATGTTGTGGTCGTAGGTTCCGGGCCGAACGGGCTCGCGGCAGCCGTGATCATGGCCAGGGCCGGGCTCACCGTCGAGGTCTTCGAAGCTCAGGACACGATCGGCGGCGGGGTACGGACGCTTGAGCTCGGCCTGGCGCCGGGTGTGCGCCACGACGTCTGCTCAGCGATCCCGGCCATGGCCGCCGCGTCACCGTTCTTCACGGCATTCGACCTGCGGGCGCGCGGCGTGGAGCTTCGGTTCCCGGAGCTGTCGTTTGCCCAGCCGTTGGACGGCGGCCGGGCGGCGCTTGGCTATCGCGATCTGGACCGGACCGTCGCCGGACTCGGTGCGGACGGGCCGGCCTGGCGCCGCCTGATGGAACCGTTGGTATCGCGCATCGAGGCCGTCGTCGAGTTCGGTACGTTCGATCGTCGCCGAATCCCGGCCCATCCACTCGGTGCCGCCCGATTGCTCCGCGCGAGCGCCGAACAAGGGTCGCCATTATGGAATCTGCGATGGCGGACGGACGTCGCCCCGGCACTGCTGACCGGTGTCGCCGCGCATGTGATCACGCCATTGCCGAGCATCGCGGCCGGTGCCGCGTCGCTGGTGCTGGCAGCGCTCGCTCACAACCCGGGCTGGCCGATACCGGTGGGCGGTACGCAGGCGATCACGGACGCGATGGTGGCGGATCTGAAGGCGCGCGGCGGCGTCGTCACAACCAGTACTGCGATCGGCGACTTTGCCGAGCTGCCCGCGGCCGATGCGTATCTGTTCGACACGACACCGGCTGCGCTCGCGACCATCGCGGGCGAGCGGCTGCCGTCCCGCTATGTGCGCGCGATTTCACGCTTCCGGTACGGCAACGCTGCCGCCAAGGTCGACTTCGCGCTCTCCGGCCCGGTGCCGTGGGCCAACGCAGACGTCGGCCGCGCGGGAACGGTCCACCTCGGCGGCAGCCGCGAGGAGATGGCCGCGGCCGAGGCGGAGGTGTTCGCCGGACGGCACCCCGCCCGACCGATGATGCTGCTTTCCGATCCCACCGTTGTCGATCCCGGCCGCGAGGTGGACGGCGTCCGTCCCCTGTGGACGTACGCGCATGTGCCGGCAGGATCGACGGTGGACGTCGGGGACGCAGTCCAGGCGCAGATCGAGCGCTTCGCGCCGGGTTTCGGGGACGTCGTCCTCGCCCGGCGAACGACGCCGGCGGCGGTGATGCCGGCGCACAATGCGAACTACGTGGGCGGCGACATCGCGGCCGGTGCGATCACGCTGTGGCAGATGCTGGCCCGCCCGGTGCCGCGCTGGGATCCGTACGCGACCCCGATCCGCGGGATTTATCTGTGTTCGGCGTCGACGCCGCCCGGGCCGGCCGTGCACGGAATGTGCGGGATGCATGCGGCGCGGCGGGCGCTCCGCGACGTGTTCAACATCCGCGAGTTGCCAAGCCTCGCTCCAGAATGATCACGTTAAGCTCCTAATCCCGAGCCTTGGCCGGTCTGAAGACCCAGTAAGGCACGGAGTTGCCGCGCAACGGCCGTCCAGCGCGATCGGAGTCCGTTCGCGGCGTTATCACCCGCCGCCGCAGCGAAGCTCGTCCTGCGTCGTCGGCCGTGACGGATGGCCGATCGGGCACTGCGTCGATCGACTATTCGCGCCGCCACGGTCGTCGTCGCTCGTCGAGGTAGGTGATCGGGCTTGCACTCGGCGGGCGAGAGTGCTAAACACGGATTTAGCACTCTCAGTATGAGAGTGACAACGCGGAAGCCGGATCGGCGAGGTCTCGGTACGCCGGTGACGTGAACCGGTGGGCTGGGGCCGTCCGTCGCGGGCGTCGAGCCGGACCATCCACCCGCACCGGGAGGACTAGGAAACCCATGCCCAAGATCATTGCCTTCGACGAGGAGGCGCGGCGTGGCCTTGAGCGCGGCATGAATGCACTTGCCGACGCAGTACGGGTCACGCTCGGCCCGAAGGGCCGCAACGTCGTCCTCGAAAAGAAGTGGGGCGCACCGACCATTACCAATGACGGTGTGTCCATCGCGAAGGAGATCGAGCTCGAGGACCCGTACGAGAAGATCGGTGCCGAGCTCGTCAAGGAGGTCGCGAAGAAGACCGACGACGTCGCTGGTGACGGAACCACGACGGCGACCGTGCTGGCTCAGGCGCTGGTCCGCGAGGGCTTGCGCAACGTGGCCGCGGGCGCGAGCCCGATGTCGCTCAAGCGCGGCATCGAACGCGCCGTCGAGGCCGTCTCCGAGCAGCTGCTCAGCTCGGCCAAGGAAGTCGAGACCAAGGAGCAGATCGCCGCGACCGCGTCGATCTCCGCCGCGGACCAGCAGATCGGCGACCTGATCGCCGAAGCCATGGACAAGGTCGGTAAGGAAGGTGTCATCACCGTCGAGGAGAGCAACACCTTCGGGCTCGAGCTCGAGCTCACCGAGGGTATGCGCTTCGACAAGGGCTACCTGTCCGGCTATTTCGTCACCGACGCCGAGCGTCAGGAGGCCGTCCTCGAGGACCCGTACATCCTCGTGGTCAACTCCAAGATCTCGTCCGTCAAGGACATGGTGCCGGTTCTCGAGAAGGTCATGCAGTCGGGGAAGTCGCTGCTGATCATCGCCGAGGACGTCGAGGGCGAGGCGCTGGCCACCCTGGTCGTGAACAAGATCAAGGGGACGTTCAAGTCCGTCGCCGTCAAGGCTCCGGGCTTCGGCGACCGCCGCAAGGCCATGCTGCAGGACATCGCGATCCTCACCGGCGGTCAGGTCATCTCCGAAGAGGTCGGCCTCAAGCTGGAGAACGCGACGCTCGACCTGCTCGGTAGCGCCCGCAAGATCGTCATCACCAAGGACGAGACGACCATCGTCGAGGGCGCCGGCGACGCCGACCAGATCGCCGGCCGGGTCAGCCAGATCCGCACCGAGATCGATAACTCCGACAGTGACTACGACCGCGAGAAGCTGCAGGAGCGGCTGGCCAAGCTGGCCGGCGGCGTGGCCGTCATCAAGGCCGGTGCCGCGACCGAGGTCGAGCTCAAGGAGCGCAAGCACCGCATCGAGGACGCCGTCCGCAACGCGAAGGCCGCCGTCGAGGAGGGCATCGTCGCCGGTGGTGGCGTCGCTCTGCTCCAGGCCGCGCAGAAGGCGTTCGAGAAGCTCGAGGTCGACGGTGACGAGGCGACCGGCGCGAACATTGTGAAGGTCGCCATCGAGGCTCCGCTCAAGCAGATCGCCGTCAACGCCGGTCTCGAAGGTGGCGTAGTCGTCGAGAAGGTCAGGGGTCTGGCCGACGGCCATGGCCTGAACGCCTTGACAGGCGAGTACGAGGACCTCGTGGCCGCGGGCGTCATCGACCCGGCCAAGGTCACCCGTTCGGCGCTGCAGAACGCCGCGTCGATCGCCGGCCTGTTCCTCACCACCGAGGCGGTCATCGCCGATAAGCCGGAGAAGGAGAAGGCCGGCGCAGGCGACCCGACCGGCGGCATGGGCGGCATGGACTTCTAAGCGAGTCCGCTCGCTCAGCCGAGCAAACGCAGGCGGCGCATCTGGCCACTCGGCCAGGTGCGCCGCTTCGTTTCGGTGAGGAACGGCACCGCCCCCGCCGATGCGCGGACTGTCCCAGCTTTACGGGGTCTGTAGTCCGCGTAAAGCATGGAATTTCATGCCAAACATGGTCATTCTTAGGAGTGGGACCACGCGACCCAGGTGCCGTCCGCCACTTTCGTCGTATCACCTGATTCGATGTCGTGCACCCAGATTCCGGCCTCGCCGTCCAGTTCACCTGGGAACGCGAACGCCCCACTGTCCGGCGCCCATAGCGTCATGCTGCGCGCGTACTGGTCGTAGAACGGCAGGAAGGCCTGCGTCCAGGTGCTCCCGGGGACGAACGCCGGCCCCTCGACCAGGTCGCCGTCGGTCCAGATCGACCAGCTGAGCCGCCCTTCCGGTTCAAGATCGAGGACGAGGAGACGGGCGCCGTCCGGACTCCAGAAGAACGCGACAACAGGCTCGTCGGCGACCGTGGCGACCTCACCGGACTCGAGATCCACAACCTGCAGCCGCTCATTGGCCAGCGGTTCGTCCAGAACCGGACCGGAATCGAACGACGCGTCGATGACCCCTCCCTGCTCGCCACCGCCGACCGGCTGGACGGCGATCCACTGCCCAGTGGGATCGCTGGCGAACGTGACGGCACCAGGATGTTCGGCGATGATCTGCACACCTCCGTCGGACGAGACGAGGACCAGTTGGCTCACGTCTCCATCGGTGCGCGACGTGACGATGCCCTCTTCGGTCCAATGGGGCGCGAGGAACAGGCCGGGCGAGACGTCCAGGGAGGTGGCATTGCCGGATGTGTCCAGGCGGTCGAACCTGCTGGTCCCGACGTGCACGACGAGTTCATCGCCGTTCGGCGACCAGGAGAAGTAGTAGGGCGATCCGGAGTCGACGACCGTCGTCGTCAACTCGTCGGCGCCGACGGTCACCATCTCCAGCGCGATACCGCCCTCGGTATTGCGTAGCGCCGCGATCCGGCCGCCGTCCGGCGACCAGTGCAGGTAGAACGGGCTGATCTCGGTCGCGACGTGGACCCGGTCGGACGATTCGACGTCGGCGACGGTGACACCGCCGTCGACGACGGACGCGTAGGCGACCTTCGTACCGTCAGGTGACCAGATCGGCTGGAAGGCGATGTCGTCCTCGGTACTGAGCACCTGCGGATCCGAGCCGTCGGGCGCCGTGGTGACGACCCGCCCGTCCTCGTCGAGAATGACGAGCCGGTCAATGGGTTCGGGTGCGGCGTCATCGGCTTCGGCGGTGCATCCGCCGGCGAGGACGAGCACCGCGATCGGGACGCCGAGCCGACCGATCCGCGTAGCAGCCACCTCGCATCACCCTGCATTGATCGTAGCCGCTATGTGGCGTAGCCGGGTCGCCCGCCGAAGCTACAGCTCGCCGAGCGGACTCGCGACGATGCCCGACAACTCGCACACCCAATGCGGGTCGGCGCCCAGCTCGGGCTCGATACGCAGCTCGTGCTCGTCCGTCTGATCGCATACGGTGCACAGCGGCCAGCGTCCCAGCTGCCCGTCCAGCAGCTTCTCCTGCACGTCTTGAGCGACCTGGCCGGATACATACGGGCCGCCGTCCGGCCACTGCTCCACCCACCAACGCCGGTCGGACAGCACGGCTTCGAGCACGTCGACCGAGCGGGCCGACTCCATGCCTCGCGCAGATAGGTCGTGGAGGACGAGCGCCCGAGCGGACATCAGGACGTCGGTGCTCACATCTCCGATTATCGTACCCGCGGGACACCCGCGAACCCCGTCCGTGGTCCATCTGCGTGTGTACCGTCGCGAATCCGGTGCGTGGTCGTCTGCGTGCTCGCGGTCGGCGACTTCATGAAGCCCCGGCGACGCGGCGGCGCGACAACCCCGGCACAATCACCTCAAGCGCACGCGTGCCCAGATGACCGGGAAGGAGGGCAGGGTGCAGCCGTTACTCGAGGTCATCGTGCTAGGCGCCGGCGACGCGGGCGGAGCCGAGGCCGGCGGTGCCGATCGCCTGGAGGTCGTCGCCGATATGGACGCCGGCGGACTCACGCCGTCGGTGGCCACGTTCCGTGAGATCCGCACCGAAACCGATCTGCCGTTGCGGGTAATGCTGCGGGCCAACGACACGTTCTCCACGAGCGGCTCGGAACTGTCCCGGCTGCAAGGCGCGGCGAACCAGCTCGCGGCGGCCGGAGCGGACGGCTTTGTGCTCGGCTTTCTCGGCCCGACCGGCGGGGTGGATATCGCCGCGACCGAGTCGTTGATCGGGGAGTTCGATGGTCTGCCGTGGACGTTCCATCGCGCGATCGACCATGCGCTGGACTACGACGCCGCGTGGGCCGACGTTCGCGACCTGCCGGGTGTCGACACGGTGTTGACGGCGGGCTCGGCGCGCGGTGTCTCATCCGGGCTGGACGAGCTGTGCCGCCGGGTCTCGGACGATCGGCGCGCCTCGCTGCTGGCCATGGCAGGCGGCGGGCTGCGCCCGGAACATGTGCCGTGGCTGGCCCGCGCCGGCGTGGGCAAGTTCCACGTGGGATCGGCCGTCCGGCCGTCCGGCTCGTGGAAGGCCTATGTGGACGCAGCGATGGTCCGGTCCTGGCGGACGCTGCTTGACGACGTGTATCCGATCGCACCACCCGAGTGGAACCGGCGCGCGTGATTCTCGTCGATCCACCGAACTGGCCGGCTCATGGACGGCTCTGGTCGCATCTGGTTTCGGACGAGTCGCTGGACGAACTGCACGAGTTCGCGTCCCGGCTCGGCGTCCCGGCGCGCGGCTTCGACGGTGATCATTACGACATCCCGGCCGAGCTGTACGAGAAGGCGGTCCGAGCCGGTGCTCAGCGGGCCACGTCGCGGGAGATCGTCCGCCGGCTGCACGCCGCGGGCCTGCGAAGGCGCAAGAAGTAGAGGGAACTTTGCGCATGTTTCCCATGCTTTGCGCGGTCTACCGGCTACGTTTGGCTGGGAAGCAGCAGCTTTAGGTGATCATTCTTGCGAGTTCCGTTGTGATGTTGTGGCGGGCACGGTCCTCCCAGAGCTCGCGGGCGGTCGACGTCGCGTAGAGCGGGTCGCGGGCCAGCAGGTGACGTAGGACGGCGGCCCGTCCCGCGTGGAAGTCCGCCTCGGGGACGTGGGCGTACTCGTCACGGACGGCCGCCGTATACGCCGCGTACTCCGCTGGCGGCGAACCGAGGATCGCCAGATCCGCGTCGCACAGGACCGCACCGTTGGCGTCGCCGGCTTCAGGGGTGTGCGTCGCGGTCAGCTCCACCAGCCGGACCACCTCCTTCACCAGATCGCCCGGCACGCCGAGCCGCTCAAGCACCTCGGCCGCCAGAGCAGCGCTGGCCCGCTCGTCGACGCCCGGCCGTCCCTCGTACACCGCGTCGTGGAACCAGGCCGCGACCATACATATCTCCGGATCGGTTGCATGTGAGCGCAGCGTCCCGATGTGCCGCAGCACCGCCTGCAGATGCTCGACGTCATGGTACGAGCGGTGCGGCTCCGACCAGCGCTGCACCAAGTCGCGCCCGGCATTCACGACATCGGCTGAAGTGGCCCGGGTCAGGTGCGTCACACAAGTTCGCCAATTGCGCAGCAGGTCGTCCACTCCACTATGATGGATGGCGCATACGGGCTCTGAGTAGCGCGCTTGGCGGAGGGGAAGCGCGCGGTGGTCCAATTGAAGGAGTCCCGTGTCTCCCGTTCAGTCGTACCGGCGGCTGCTCGATCTCGCCGGTGTCAGCTACGTCGTCGTCGCTTTCCTCGGACGGCTCCCACTGGCGATGAGCCAGTTCGGCACCCTGCTGCTCGTCTCCGGCGCGACCGGCAAATACGCCGCCGGCGGCCTCGCCGCCGGCGCGCTCGCTCTGGTCAACGCCTTCGTGGCGCCGGTCGCCGGAGGTATCGCCGACCGAATCGGCCAGCGTCCGGTGGTGCTCGTCCAGTCGGTGACGGCCGCCGCCTCACTTGTTGCGCTCGTCCTGCTCGTCGGACAGGACTGTCCACTACCGGCCATCGTTGCCACGGCGGCGGTCGCCGGGGCCGCTATCCCGCAAGTGGGGCCGCTCGCCCGGGTCCGGTGGCGGCCGATCACGCGCTCGGCCGGCGATCTACAGCCCAAACTGGTGAACGCCGCATTCTCATACGAAGGAGCAGCCGACGAAGCGTCGTTCGTCTTCGGCCCGGCGATGGTGGGGCTGGTCGCGGTCCTGATCAACCCGTCCGGTGCGTTGCTGCTGGCCGCGACGATGCTCGCGGTGTTCGGCTGCTGGTTCGCCGTGCACCCGACGGCCGTTCTGACCCGGCCGGACCGGGCGAGCCGCGCGAAGGCCACAGAGCGGCTGTTGTCGGTCGACCTGGTGCTCTTCTTCGCCGCTCAGGTGTTGATCGGTGTCGTCTTCGGCGCGACGCAGACCGGGACCACAGTGCTGGCCACGAGCGCCGGGCAGCCCGGCGTGGCCGGCTTCGTGCACGCCATGTTGGGCGTCGGTAGCGTCATCACCGGGTTGGCCGTCGCCGGGTTGCCCGAACGGTTCGGCTACGACCGGAGGCTGGTGCTGTTCGCGAGCGGGTTGCTCGTGCTGTCGGTACCGCTGCTGATCGTCGAGACGCTTCCCGCGCTCGTCGTAGTCGTGCTCGGCCTCGGCCTTGCTGTGGCGCCGTACATGATCACGGTGTTCACGCTGACCGGATGGCGCGTGCCCCCGTCGCGGGTCGGCGCGGCGATGACCCTGCTCGCCGGCGCGACCGGCATCGGCTATGCGCTCGGCTCGGGCGTTGCGGGACGGCTCGCCGACGCGGCAGGCCACACCGCGGCATTCGGCGTAACGGTGACGGCCGGTGCGGTCGCTTCGGCGCTGGCGCTGTTCCGGCTGCGGCGCGAACGGTCGCGCGACCGGGTCGCCCAGGTGGAATGGGAGTCTTTGGCGCTCGCTGACGCGATCAACGAAGCGGCGCGGGAGGCCGCAGCGCGGAAGGAAGCGGTTGGGCATGGACGACCGCGAGGCTCGAGACCGCCCGAGTGAGCACGACATATAGACGGCGCAGCCCACGTGGTTCGGCGGCCACGATGCGCGACGGCTCCACTACGACGACATGGTCGAACTCCAGGCCCTTGGCCAATGTCGCGGGAACGACGGTCAGGCGCGCGTCCTCGTCGGACGGCAACACGAGATGTGCGAGGCCTTCGCTCGTGAGCAGCGCCGTCACGTCCCCGATCTGGTCGTCCGCGGCGATCACGCCCACCGAGCCGGGCCGGTCGAGCGCGGCACGCACGTGTTCGATCACGTCGCCGGCGTCGAGGCTGCGGGTGGGGACGACGTCCAACTCCCCGGGGTTGGACCGCACAGGTACCGGAGGTTCGATGCCCGGAGCTATCTCCGGCAACAGCGGTGCGGCGAACTCGACGACCGCGGCGGGGACGCGGTACCCGTTGCGCAGTACTTCCAGGTGCGCCTCGGCGACTCCGAGGTGACCGAGCGCCTCGTCCCACGACGGTGTCGCCCACGGTGTCGTGCCCTGGGCGATGTCACCGAGCACCGTCGCCGAGCCCCGCGCGGCGCGTCGTCCCACCGCGCGTAGCTCCATCGGCGAGAGGTCCTGCGCCTCGTCCAGCACGACGTGCCCGACGCCGGGTGTGCGCTCGACGGCGCCGCGCGCTTCGTCGATGAGTACCGCGTCGGCATGCGTCCAGCGGGCCGACTTGGGACCACGAGCGGGACGCTGCCAGAGCAGCGCCCGCTGCTCGTCGGGCCCGAGGATGCCGTCGGCCGCAGTTGCGAGAAAATCGGCATCGCCGAGCAGGCGCATGACGAGCCGCACCGGGTCGACGGCGGGCCACACGGCGTCGACGTAGTCCTTGACCGGTTTGGACCTGGCGATGGTGTTCTGTACCCGGTCGTCGGTGATCTCGCCGGACGCCTCCATCCGCAGCAGCACGAGATGCGCGAGCCGCTGGGCGAGCAGCGATCGTCCGGTTCCGTAGCCGTCGCCGCGCTCGCGGAGTGCGTTGACGGTGTCGGCGATGCGATGCGCGGGGACCCGCCATGTCCGCGAGCCGCGTGGCACGACCAGCGTCTCCTCCGGGGCTGTGAGGTGACCCCAGACCGCACGCCGGATGACTTCGGCGAGTCGCGCGTCCCCTTTGAGGGCCGCAACGTCCGGCGGTTCGGTGGCGATGACGGGCACGCGGTACGACCCGCCGGCCCGCCCCGAACCGCCGGCGGCTCGGCCGTCCACCAGTTCGGCGACGGTCACCTGACGGACGTCCAACTCGCCGAGCGTCGGAAGCACTTGCCCGATGTAGTGCAGGAACGCGCTGTTCGGCCCGACGACCAGCACACCGCTGCGGGCCAGTTGCTCACGGTGTGTGTGCAGCAGATACGCCGCACGGTGCAGCCCGACGGCGGTCTTGCCGGTGCCCGGCGCCCCCTGGACGCAGACGGTCCGGTTCAGGACGGCCCGGACGACCTCGTCCTGCTCGGGCTGGATCGTGGCGACGATGTCGCGCATCGGGCCGACGCGCGGGCGCTCGATCTCCTCGGTCAGAATGCGGCTCGTGACGTCGTGCTCGCCGGCATCGGTGAGGTGCTCGTCCTCGAACGAGGTGAGCTCGCCATGGTCGAAGCCGTAGCGGCGGCGTAGGACGAGGCCGTGCGCGTCGCGGCGGGTTGCCCGGTAGAACGCCCGCGAGACGTCCGCTCGCCAGTCGATCACGACCGGATCGCCGGCTTCGTCCATCACGTGCCGCCTGCCGATGTAGAAGACCTCGTCGGGACGGTCGATGCGACCGAAGAACAGCGGCAGGCTCGGGTCGTCGGCGAGCGCCCTGGCGCGCCGGTACAGCGCTTGTTCGAGATAAGCCTGCGAGACCTCGTCGCCGGCACGAGCGGTGAGCGACATGGTGTGCTCGCGCATCCTTCGCAGGTGCTGGCGCGCTTGGTGAAGGTATTCGCGCTCGGATTCGAGTATCTCGTCCGGTCTTGGCGCGGTCGAAGGCACGGGCGACTCCCGGTGAGGCTCGGCGGAACAGTCTGAGGCGTTTGATCCGACGGCCCGCGCTTCGATGGCCCGGTCCAGTCGCGAGAGAAGGGCGAATAACTCTAGACGACTCGGCTCGATGAACTCAACTTCGCGCGGTCTTCTCAACGGCAATAGACGCCCGTTTGGGCGGAGTTATTGCATCTGCTCCGGTTTGCAATCCATGCGTTCCGGACGGCGTCTGTGGGGGTGACCGACAATTCGATCCGAAGGGATGGGACATGAAGAAGGCAGCAGTCAGCCTCACGACCGGAATGGAGGACATCGAGCAGGTGATGGTGGCGTTCCTCGTGGCCGTCGCCGCGGCCGAGGAGGGACGGCCGACGCAGATGTTCCTCACCAAGGAGGCCGTGCGTCTCCTTCTGCCCGGTGTGGCGGTCGGTGTCGGCTGCGAGGGTTGCCCGTCGCTGCCCGACCTGATCAAGCGCTACGAGCAGGCCGGCGGGCGGTTCCTGGTGTGCCCGATCTGCTTCAACGCCCGTCAGCTCGACGAGTCGCAGCTTCCCTCCAACGCGGAGATCGGCGGGACCGTGCCGCTGTGGAAGTGGATCGGCGATGACGGCGCCGTGACGTTCAGCTACTGAGCAACCTGAATAGCCGACGGCCGTCGGGTCTCGCCCACGAGCGGGGGCCCGACGGCCGTTTCGTTCGAGGCAGCACGGAAGCCACCGCGCGGGTGGATCTGCTATGGCTGTAGTACGACGGGCTCGCCGACCGCCACGTGGCCGGGCTGGACGGTCGATCCGTAGACGCCGAGGCAGCTTTGCCGGTGGCTGGCGATCGCGCGGAGTACCGCGGGATCGCGGCGGCCGGTGGCCGGGTCGATGGTGACCACGGCGCATCGTTTGTCGCGGGCGTCGATCCGCATCCGCGCGCTGCCGATAGTCAGGACGCGCCCGACCCACTCGTCTTCCTGGTACGGCGCCTCGTCGAACGTCTCGATCACCAGGTTCGGTCGGAACCGCAGCACGTTCAGCTCGGTGCCCAGCGTTTCACCGATGCTCGCAACAGTGCGAGTCGTGATCAGCGACAGTGGCATGGTGTCGAACGTGCCGCGGTCCAGTTTCATCACCCGCACGCCGGTTCCGAGCTCGGCGGCCAGGGCCGGCTCGGCGACGTCGTATCGGGCACCGGCCGGCGTACGGACGACGACCCTGGACGCGTCCGGGCGTTCCGGCTCGGCCCAGCACGGGCGATACGCATTCAGGTCGTTTCGCTGCCGCAGCGTCAACCACGGCAGTCCGTTGCCCGGCACATCCGGTCGGACGAACGCCCACCGCCGGTCTCCAGCCAAGCCGTGCCACGACACGTCCACGTTCTCGACCGGCTCGGCGGCCATCGATTTGACCGGATAACGGAACACCCCCGCAACCCGTCCCACCAGTGCGCCGTCAACCATGGGCTACCCCCGCGCCACATACCGAAGCGGGCCGGTGGATACCGGCATCAGTCGTTTGCCCGCGTCGCGACCGCCGTCAGGTATTCGCAGTCGATGGCGACGGTGCCGTCCACCGCCCGGTTCGCTTCACGGGCGTGGCTGACCAGGTCGTCGCGGAACGCGTTCCGGCCGTCCGAGGAGAGTCGCTCGGCGGCCTTGCGGGTGGGCCCGTAGTGCTCGAGCAGGAAGTCGGCGAAGAACTCGGCCGACGGGAACCGCAGCCGGACCGTATCGGTCTCACCGGCCAGGTCGGTTACGGCGCCGGCAAAGAGTTCGCGCAGCACGTCGTCGCTGCCCCACCGGGTCGGCGGGCTGGCGCCGGGCGGGGGCGGCGCGTGCCTGCCGACGATCTTTAGCAGTTGTCCGATGAATCCGTCCGGGGTCCAGTTGACCATGCCGATCCGCCCGCCCGGCCGGCACACCCGGGCGAGCTCGCCGGCCGCCTTCTGGTGATCCGCAGTGAACATCACGCCGATCGCGGAGAGCACGAAGTCGAACGATCCATCCGGGAATGGAAGCTGCTCCGCGTCCGCCTCCTCGAACGCAACCTCGAGCCCTTCCGCCGCTGCTCGGTCACGTGCGTCCGCGAGAAGCTCCGGAACGTAGTCGATGCCGGTGACGGCGCAGAACCGTCGCGCCGCCGCCAGTGCGACGTGACCGGTGCCGGTGGCCACGTCGAGCACTGCCGCCCCAGCGGGCAGGTCGACTGCTTCACAGAGTGCGTCACCCAAGGGGACGGTCAACCATGCGACCCTGCGGTAGCTTCCGCTGCTCCACGTAGCGTGCTGGCGCTGTTTGAGTTCGTCCAGCGTGATGGTGCTCATCGCGAGCCCTCCGTCTTATGGGCGAGCAGAGTCACACTGCGCACGCCCCACTTCTCGGTGGCGGACGAGGCGCTTTCGGACAGGAAGCGGTAGTCGTTCGCCCGGCCCAGCTCGATCGACAGACCGGCCGACTCGATCGCCTTCTGGTACAGGTCGTGCTGCATGGCGCCGCCGATGCAGGCGGCCCACAGCGACGCGTCGCACTTGACGCCTTCTGGCAGCTGCTCGCTGGTGACGATGTCGGCAAGTGCCAGCCGGCCACCTGGCCGCAGCACCCGTGCGATTTCGGTGAACACGGCCGACTTGTCAGGTGCGAGGTTGAACACGCCGTTGGAGATCACTACGTCTACCGAGGCGTCGTCCAGGTCGGTGTCCTCGATCCGGCCGCGCCGGAACTCCACGTTGGACGTTCCCGCTCGGGTCGCCAGCTCGCGGGCCTTGTCCAGTTGGGCGTCCGTCATGTCGATACCGATGACCCGACCGGACTCACCCGCGTGGCGAGCCGCCAGCAAGCTGTCCATGCCCGAGCCGCTGCCCAAGTCGAGTACGGTCTCACCCGGCGCGATCGCGGCAAGGTCGAGGAAGTAGCCGACTCCGGCGAACGAGTCGACTGCGCCGGCAGGGATCGCGTCCAGCTCGGTCGCGGGGTAGCCGAGCCGTTCGGCGAGCTTGCGACCGGTTTCGAAGTGGAACGTACGGTCGGGGTGATGAGCCACCTCCTCGTACATGTTCTTGACGCGCTGCTCCAGTTCGAGGGTGTCGAGCGTCGTGGTCATCGTCTCTCACGTCCTTTCGGTCAGGTGGAGATTCCTACCCGCCAAGACGCCTCCCTCCGGGCAGGTATTGCGCTGCGGCGCGGATGCAATAACTCCGGGCCCGGTGTCGTCTATAGGGTTTGGGAGGACTCTGATGGCCGGGACCGGACAAGGTGTTGCCGTGACAGGTGTGCAGGAGGCGCGCAGCCGCGAGGCGTTTCAGGCGCTGGCTCGCGCCGAGTTACCGCGGTTGCTCGCGCTCGCCCGCCGGCTGTGCAGCGGCGACGCCGAAGATCTGGTGCAGGAGGCACTGCTGCGCGGCTACCGCTCCTACCCGAGCCTGGACGACGACCGGGCCGCGGGCGGCTGGCTCCGGACCATCTTGGTCAACGTGCATCGGGACCGGATGCGCCAGTGCGCACGTAAGTTCGAGGAGCTACCGGTCGCCGATCCGGACAGCTTCTCCCTCTACCGGAGGATCGCGGACGAAGACCCGCTTCCGTATTCCGACACACTGCATCTGGATTTCCTGCATGCGTTCAGCAAGGAGGACGTCCGGCAGGTGTTGTTGCGGCTGCCGCAGATGTATCGCGTGCCGCTGGTTCTGTGCCATATGGCCGGGTACGCGACCAAGGAGGTCGCCCGGGAGTACGAGCTGCCGCTGGGTACGGTGCTGGCCCGACTGCACCGTGGCCGAAAGGCATTTGAACGCGAGATGTGGTCGTACGCCGAGCAGAACGGGCTGCTCAAGTCGGGAGGGCATGATGCCTGACAAGTCGCACCTGATCCCATGCGACGAAGCCGTCCAACAACTGTGGGCATATCTGGACGGCGCCGCGCCCAACCACGCGGCGGTCGAGGCGCACTTGACGTGGTGCCGCCGGTGCTGCGGCGAGATGGAGTTCGTCGAGTACCTTCGGGGCATGTTGGCCTCGCAGGCTACGGAGGAAATTCCCCCGCAGGTGACCCAGAGGCTGGAAAGATTCATCGAGGAGCTCTGAGACACAATGACCCACGACCTGCTGCACCAGGACGAGGTCCGCACTGCTGTACGAGATACGTACTCGGCGATACCCACCGGCGGCGGCGAGGAGCTGACCCGGCGCTTGTACAACGCCGACGAGCTGGCCGAACTACCCGCCGGCGCGGTCAGCTGGGCGCTCGGCGTCGGCAACCCGGTCCGGCAGGCCGGACTCGAACCCGGTCAGACCGTGCTGGACGTCGGCAGCGGCGGCGGGATCGACACCATCCTGGCCGCCCGACGCGTCGGTCCCACCGGGCGGGTTATCGGGCTGGACATGCTGCCGGAGATGTGTGCCAGGGCCGGAGCCAATGCCCGCGAGGCCGGCGTGGGCGACTGGGTCGAGTTTCGTCAGACCGAGATGGAGTCAATGCCGCTGGAGGATGCCACCGTGGACGTGGTGATCTCCAACGGCGTCATCAACCTCTCTCCCCGCAAGAGCCGTGTGCTCTCAGAGATCTACCGTGTGCTCCGTCCCGGTGGCCGGATGTGTGTCGTCGATCTCATCGTGGACGACGACCTGCCGCCGGCCATACTCACGTCACCTGCGGCCTGGGCGGGGTGCGTCTCCGGTGCGCTTTCCGAGGAGGTGTTCCGGACCAAGCTGGACAACGTGGGCTTCGAAGACGTGTGGGTCGGCGACCGGATACCGTTCGGCCTGGACGACGCAGAGTTGTACCCCTTGTTCAGCCCTGAGTTGATCGCGCAGATGCGCGAGTACATTCCGGCCGACCGTCATCACGAGGTCGCCATCAGCGTCCGGATCACCGCCACTCGTCCCTCTGCGTGATCGGCGAGACCACCTCAGAGATGCACCGGCCATGACCGGTGCCGCGACGTCCCAAGTTTCGGCACCCCTGTGTCCGACGCGCGATGGTAACGCGTCGAATAATGACCGGCATGAACCTGGACCCGCTGGACCGGCGCATCATGGCCGTGCTCGCCACGGACGCGAGGATGAGCTTCGCCGAGATCGGAGACACGGTCGGGCTGTCCGCGTCCGCCGTCAAACGGCGGGTGGATCGGATGCGCACGTCCGGAGCGATCATGGGCTACACCGCGGTCTTCGATCCGGGCGCGCTGGGCTGGAACACCGAGGCCTACGTCGAGATCTACTGCAAGCACGCGACGCCGCCGGCACGCATCGCAGAGGCGGTCGGCCGTCACCCCGAGGTCGTGGGCGCCATGACCGTGACCGGCGACGCAGACGCTCTGCTGCGGATCCGTGCCGCTGACATCCGGCACTTCGAAGAAGTTCTGGAGCGGATCCGGGTGGAGCCTTTCATTCTCAAGACGAGTAGTTCGGTCGTCCTGTCACAGCTAATCGACCGCGTCGGGGACACCGCGGATCACGACGGAATCGGTGCGCGAAACGAAACGCCGCAAAGCCCGGTGAACACGCAGTAAAGCGTCGGCTCGGCGCAACATCTGCGCACGCGGTCGAATCACCGTCGCTTCTAGCATTGCCGTGCAGGCGGCGTGCCCAGATCTCGGTCTCGGCGCGCCGCCTTCGCAAGTCTGAACGCTCCCTGCTGATGCCGTCGAGGAGGTCGATCGTGCCGCGTCGTCGCTACCTGATGTGTCGTCCCACGTATTTCGAGGTGTCGTACGCGATCAATCCGTGGATGGACCCGAATACTCCGGTGGACGGTGCTACGGCGCTGGCCCAGTGGGACGAGCTCAAGACGATCTACGAGCGGCTCGGGCATACCGTCGAGCTGATCGATCCGCTGCCGGGTCAGCCCGACATGGTGTTCGCCGCCAACGGCGCCCTCGTCGTCGGCGGCAAGGTATTCGGCGCCGCGTTCAAGAACCCGGAGCGGGCGGACGAGGCGCCGGCGTTCCGATCGTGGTTCGCGGGGGCAGGGTTCATAGACATTCACACGCCGAAGAACGTCAACGAGGGCGAGGGCGACTTCGCGGTCGTCGGCGACGCAGTCCTGGCCGGCACGGGCTTTCGCACCGATCACGGCGCACACCTCGAAGCGCAGGAGTTCCTCGGCCGGCCGGTGACCTCCTTGCAGCTGGTGGATCCGCACTTCTACCACCTCGACACGGCGCTGTTCGTGCTCGATGACACCAACGTGGCGTACTACCCGGCTGCGTTCTCCGAAGGCAGCCAGGCGGTGCTGCGCCAGCTCTTCCCGGACGCGGTGATCGCCACCGAGGCCGACGCATACGCATTCGGCTTGAACTCGGTATCGGACGGCCGCCACGTAGTGGTCGAGTCCGGCGCGGCCGACCTGATCGCGGCGCTGGGCGAGCACGGCTATGAGGCGCTGCCGATCGACATGTCCGAGCTGCGCAAGTCCGGCGGGGGACCGAAATGCTGCACCCAGGAGATCCGTGTCTAGCCACGAATCGGGTCGGAGGAGCTGCTGAGCGCTCGGTAGCCGGATTGCTTCGGCGCGATGTCGATTTGCGGGCGGTCGCATTCGTAGTGGTGGTGAGAGGGCGCCATCGGGGCGTCCGGCAGATCGCGGAAGGAGATCGTGTCGACATGAAGTATGCGATCTTGATCATGAGCAACCCGGAGGCGATCGGGCAGCTGTCCGAGAGTGAGACGGAGGCCTGGTCCAAGGACGTCTACGCCTGGTACGAGAAGTGGGGCGCCACCGGCAAGCTCGCTGACGGCGGCGCCGAACTGGACGACGCGCGCAAGGCGAAAACCGTCCGTGCCAGTGGCATCACCGACGGCCCGTTCATCGAGGCCAAGGAGGTCGTCGCCGGCTTCTCGGTGCTAGAGACGGACACGATCGACGAAGCCGTGGAGATCGGCGGCACGTGGCCCGGCGTCGATCGCGGCCTAATCACGATCGAGGTCCGGCCCGTTCTCGAGCACTAGGGGGCAGGCTATGCGCTATGCCATGCTGATCATCGGCAACGAAGCCGACTGGGATTCGATGGACGCGGCGGCGCACGACGCGGCCATGGCCGACATCTTCGCCTGGTTCGAAAAATGGGGTGCCGCCGGGAAGATCGCCGACGGCGGTGCTGAACTGGCGAGCAGCAACGAAGGCCGCACCGTCCGTGGCGGCGTCGTGACCGACGGCCCGTTCATGGAGTCCAAGGAGGTGATCGGCGGCGTGACGTTCCTCGACGCGGACAGTTTGGACGAGGCAGTGGAGATCGCGGCCGGTTGGCCTGGCGTGGCCGAGGGGCGGGTGGCGATCGAGGTACGTCCCATCATCGAGCACTAGCCGATGTGGTTCGATCACGTTCACCACCCGTAGCCACATCACAACAGGTTTGCATGCATGGTGTGATGTCGCTGCGCATACTGAACGTGATCGAACCACTCACGATCACGTGGCTGAGGGGTGGAACAGGGCGCTGACCGACTCACCCCTGTGAATGCGCCGGATCGCCTCGGCGAGCGACGATGCGATGGATAGCACGGTCAGGTTCACCGAGCGCTCCGCGTGCGGAACCGGCACGGTATTGGTGCATACGATCTCGCGCACGCCGGGATGTGCGCTCAGCTTCTCGAGCGCGCCGCCGACGAACAAGCCGTGCGTGCAGGCTATCCGGATCGACCGAGCGTCCTGCTCGCGGAGCCGGTCCAGCAGCTCTAGCAATGTCGTCCCCTTCGCAATCTCGTCGTCGAGCACGATCACGTCGCGGCCGGCGACGTCGCCGATGATCGCGTTGATCGTAACTTCGTCGTCGCTGAACCGCTGCTTGGCTCCGGCCGCTACCGGAACTCCGAGCATGCGGGCGAACGCCGAAGCCGGCTTGGCGTTGCCGAGGTCGGGGGAGACGACGGTGGTCCGCGACAGGTCGTAGTCCTGGAAGTGTCCGGCGAGCTCGCTGAGCGCATGGAGGTGATCCACGGGTACGGAGAAGAAGCCGTGCACTTGCGGTGCGTGCAGCGTCATGGTCAGCACGCGGCTCGCGCCGGCGGTCACCAGCAGGTCGGCCACCAGTCGGCCGCCGAGCGAGATCCGCGGCTCGTCCTTCTTGTCCGATCGGGCGTACGAGTAGTACGGCATGACGACGGTCGTACGCGCAGCGGACGCACCGCGGGCCGCGTCCAGCATCAGCAGCAGCTCGACGAGATGCTCCTGCACCGGTGGGACGAGCGGTTGGATCAGGTAGACGTCCCGCTCGCGGCAGTTGGCCTGCAACTGGACCTCGAGGCAGTCGGTGGCGAAGCGTTTCAGCCGGGAGGGGCTCAGCTTCACGTCGAGGTGTTCGCAGATCTCGGCGGCGAGTTCC
This sequence comes from Jiangellaceae bacterium, assembly GCA_036374835.1. Lineage (GTDB taxonomy): Bacteria > Actinomycetota > Actinomycetes > Jiangellales > Jiangellaceae > DASUTB01. The sequence continues at coordinate 64,275 of DASUTB010000001.1, forward strand.
GGGTGCGCGCTTCCGCTGAACACTGTGATGTCCCGCACTGGCAGCTCCCTGAGGTTGGGTGGACGCCTCTGGCAGTCACGATACTGATCCGCCGAGCCGGCGAGCGAGGACCTCACGTTCTGCCGGATTAGTGGCAAGTTCGAGCGCTCGCTCGTTCGCCCGCCGTGCCTCGTCCGGACGGTTCAGCGCGTCCAGCAGTTCACCGCGGACGGCGTGGAAGAGCCGGTACCGGTCGAGTGTGTCGCCGAGTTCGTCCACCTCGGCCAATGCTTCGTTCGGGCCATGGACGAACCGTGTCGCCACCGCTCGATTCAGCCGCACGACGGGCGACGGCGCGATCGCGGCGAGTTGGTCGTACAACACCCGGATCTGGCGCCAGTCCGTTCCGGCGTAGTCGGACGCTTCAGCGTGCAGCGCCGCGATAGCGGCTTCGATCTGGTAGCGATCGGGACGGTGGATCGCCAGTGCCCGTTCCAGCAGCGTCGTCGCCTCGTCGATGAGGGTGCCGTCCCACTTGCTGCGGTCCTGGTCCTCCAGCCGCACCAGCCGTCCCCACCCGTCGAACCGGGTCGCGGCACGGGACTCGTGAAACAGCAGCAGCGCGAGCAGGCCCATGACCTCCGGCTCGGTCGGCATCAGCCGGTGCAGCGTGCGAGCCAGCGTAACGGCCTGGGCCGCCAGGTCGCGCCGCTGCGGTGTGCGCGCGGCACTGGCCAGGTAGCCCTCGTTGAACATCAGGTAGGTGACGGTCAGCACCTCGCCCAGCCGGTCGCCGAGCTCGTCCGGGTCGGGCACGGTGACGACGCCGACCTGCGCGCCCAGCGTCTTGCGCGCTCTGGTGAGTCGCTGCGCCATCGTCGCTTCGGATGTCAGGTGTGCCGCTGCGATCTCGGCTGTCGTCAACCCGCAGACCGCTCGTAGAGTCAGCGCGATCTGCGAATCGCGCGGCAGCGCCGGGTGGCAGCACGCGAATACCAGACTGAGCAGGTCGTCGTCCTCGTCCGGCGGCATGTGCTCGTCGGTGGCGAAAAGCCGGATCTTCTCCGCCCCGGCCCGGCGCCGCCGGAGATGGTCGATGGCCTTGCGGCGGGACGTCGTGGCCAACCATCCACCGGGATTGGGCGGGACACCGCCGGACGGCCAGTGCTCCAACGCCTCAGCAAAGGCGTCGTGCACGCACTCCTCGGCGAGGCCTACGTCCCCGATCTTGGCGGCGAGCGCCGCGCGAATCCGGGTCGCCTCGGCACGGTACACGCGCTCCAACTCGGCAACTGACCTGTCCACAGCTTCAGTCAACCACGGGGCAAGTTCAACGCGCTGGCGTCTTGTTCGCCGGTCAAGCCGTGCTGAACACGTCGGCAGCGGCTCCAGTGTGGTGTCGATTCCACAGAATGAAGAGTATTGTTCATTCTGTGGAGAGACGCTCCGCGCCATCGCTGCTTCCGATCTTACGCTCCGAGCAACAGGGCAGAATCCTGGCGCTAGTTCTCGGTGAGCCTGAGCTTGAGTTCAGTCTTACGGACCTCGCTGCACGCGCTCACGTACCGCATCCGTCGGTACATCGTGAAGTCGAGCGAGCTGAGGCGGCGGGCCTTGTGCAGAGCCGACGCGTTGGCAATGTACGTCTTGTTCAGGCAAATACAAAGAGCCCGTATTACACCGGCCTGGCTGACGTCATGGTCAAAGCCTTTGGTGTGCCGTACGTGCTGGCAACGGCGTTGCAGGGAGTGCCCGGCGTCGACGGCGCCGTAATATTCGGCTCATGGGCAGCCCGATTCCACGGCGAGGAGGGATCGAGGCCGGTCGGAGACATAGACCTGCTGATTCTTGGCGATCCGCACCGGAGCGAGCTTTACGAGCGGTTAGCCGGAGTGCACCAGCGCCTCGGGCGGACAGTGCAAGTGACGATCCGCGCGACCGACTGGCTTGACTCGGGCACCGGAGCGTTCCACGAGTCCGTTGTGAGCCAGCCCCAAGTTGTACTCGATGTCGGCCGCGCTGTCTAAAGGTCGGAGAGTGCGTCTTCGACGGCCGAAACCGCGGCTTGGGCGTGCGCCAGTGCCCAGTGTGCGTCTTCTTTGGTCTTGTCGACCGGCCGCTCAGGATCAAAGTACTCAGATTCGTGCCGACCCTGCCTGAACTGCTCTGCAGTTGCTGGTGCGAAAGCTTCTGTTACGTGCTGCACAGCCGCGTGAGCAATGTCTGCCGTGATGCGGTGCGCTCCGGCGACGGCTGGCACGCGCCAACCAAGCCGCAGAACGATAGCTTCCGCGGATGTACGAAAGGCGTCGTACGCTTCGGTGTAAGCGGATTCCCAGTACTCGGCGTCCAGTAGAACGGTCGCAGCTCTTAACCGTGCGCGGGCACGCTCGAGACATGCCCAGACGACCGACTCATCGAAGGTGAGGAGCTGGTCAAGCTCGCCGCGCGACTCGAAGAGTCGCACGACCCGTTCGGCGCGTTGGCGATCCATGCGATCAACATAGAGGTTGCCGCTGACAGCTTCGGCTAATCTCAGCGCGGCTAGTGGCGCTGCGGAGCATTGAGTAACTGTCATTGAGGCGCGCGGGAAGTCAAGCATTCCTGCCGCGCTGGTCGTCGGACTGGGTGAGGTCGGCACCTGTGATGTGGTCGGCACCGAGGCCGCGAAGTGTGATCGCCCGGCTGATGTCGGTAGGCGAGATGATGCCGGTGAGGCGACCGTCGGCCATCACGAGGGCACGTCCGTCCGCACAACCGTTCATCCGGTTCAGCACTTCGGTGATCGGCGCATCGGGCCCGACGACCGGCAGCTCGTCGAGCGGGCAGGCGATATCGCTGATAGTGGTGGTCGCACGTTCTTCGGGTGGCAATCGGCGGATGCGGTTCAGCGTTACCAGCCCTTGCACGTCACCATTGGCCGAGAGCAACGGAAACGCCGAATGCCGCCGCGACATGGCAACGTGTTGGATGAAGTCGGCGACGGACTGATTCGGGTTGGCCGTGTCGGGGTTGGGCGTCATGATGTCGCGAGCCCGGAGGTTGCCGAGCGCGGCGTTGGCCTTGGCGTAGTTCTCCTCGGCCGAGGCCATCGTGACGATGAACAGCCCGATGAGGATGTACCAGAATCCGGTGCCCTCGGTGACGAGCCACACCAGCCCGAACGCGGTGAGGGCGAAGCCGAAGACCCGGCCGGCGCGGGCCGACCAGATCTGCGCTTCGTAGCGATCGCCGCGCCACGCCCACAATGCCGCACGCAGGATGCGTCCGCCATCCAGCGGTGCCGCGGGAATGAGGTTGAACGCGGCGAGCAGCAGGTTGATCGCGCCGAGGTAGCCGAGCACGGCCTGGGTCAGCTCGGACACGCCGTCGCCGACAGCCCAGAGGACGGCGAAGAACGCGAGACCGAGGATCGCGCTCACCAGCGGCCCGACTCCGGCGATGCGCATATCGGCGCCGGCATTCGGCGATTCGCCCTTGAGCCGTGCGACGCCGCCGAGCAGCCACAGCGTGATTCCCTCGACCTCGACGCCGTTGCGTTGCGCCACGATGGCATGTGACACCTCGTGCGCCAGCAATGACAGCACGAACGCGGTAGTGGCGACGAGGGCGGCAATGATGTAGGCCCACGCCGACAGACCTTCGACGACCGCGGGAAATACGCCGCCGGCCAGTCCGAACGCTAGCAGGGCGATGATGCCGAGCACGCTCCAGTGCAGACCGACGCGGACACCTGCGATGGTTCCGAGCCGGACGGTCTCGGTCATGGTGACTCCTCTCCGGTATACGGAGCCTCTGCTTCCAGCCTAGTTCGGAGTGCATGGCGCGTGCGGACCATGGCCCGCTCTACAGTGGCGGCATGGCTGGGTATCACATGCCGCCCGACGATTTCCGTCGGTACGGACACGAGATGGTGGATTGGATCGCCGACTACCTGGAGCGGGTCGAAGAGCTGCCGGTGCAGTCTGCCGTCCAGCCCGGCGACGTACGTGCCGGCTTGCCGGAGCACCCGCCAGAGCGCCCGGAGCCTTTCGATCAGATCATGAAGGACGTCGACGAGATCATCCTTCCCGGCGTCACGCATTGGCAATCGCCAAACTGGTTCGCGTACTTCCCGGCGAACTCCTCCGAGCCGTCGATCCTCGGCGAGTTGCTCTCAGCCGGGCTCGGCGTGCAGGGCATGCTGTGGTCCACGAGCCCAGCAGCCACCGAGCTTGAGACGCACGTGCTCGATTGGCTCGTTGAACTGCTCGGGCTGCCGGATCGGTTCAAATCGGATGGCGGCGGAGGTGTTATTCAGGACAGCGCGTCCAGCGCCACATTGTGTGCCTTGCTGGCGGCACGGGAGCGGGCGGCGTCCGACGATGCCGAGCTCACCGTCTACACCTCGACTCAGGCGCACTCGTCGGTGGAGAAGGCGGTCCGCATCGCGGGGCTGGGAGGCGCGGCACCACGGCTGGTACCGGTTGATGAGCAGCACGCGATGCGGATGGACGACCTTGCCGCGCTGGTCGAATCGGACGTCGCCGACGGCCGTCTTCCCATCCTTACCGTGGCGACCGTCGGGTCGACGAGTTCGGCGGCCGTCGACCCGGTCCGGGAGATCGGAGAGCTGTGCCGCAAGTACGGCATGTGGCTGCACGTGGACGCGGCCATGGCCGGGACGGCGGCGCTGTTGCCGGAGCATCGCAACTTGCACGACGGCGTCGAGCTGGCCGACAGCTACTGCACCAACCCGCACAAGTGGATGTTCACGAACTTCGACTGCGACGCGTTCTACGTGGCCGACCGCCGCCCACTGATCGCGGCGCTGAGCGTGCTGCCGGAGTACCTGCGCAACGAGGCCAGCGAGTCCGGGGCAGTGATCGACTACCGCGACTGGCAGGTGCCGCTGGGACGGCGGTTCCGCGCGCTCAAGCTGTGGTTCGTCATCCGGCACTATGGCGCTGAGGGGCTGCGGCACCACGTCGGCGAGCACATCGCGCTGGCCCGCGAGCTCGCCGGCTGGGTAGCGGACGACGACCGTTTCGAACTGGTCAACGGCTACTCCGACCTGAACCTGGTGTGCCTGCGACACCGCGATGGAGACGACCCGACTCGACGGGTGCTGGACGCCGTGAACGCAACCGGGCGGGCGTACCTCACTCACACCAAGCTGGATGATCGGCTGGTCATCCGCGTATCCGTCGGGCAGACGCGCACCGAGCGCCGCCACGTGGAGGCGCTGTGGGAGGAATTGCAGAAAGCGGCGTCCTCGAATGTCGACAACGACCTCGGCTGATCCGATGTATCGGGTGACAGGGCCCCTGCGGGCCGTAACGATCAAGGAGGGTCGTCATGAAGTACGTCATTCTGATCCACTCGAACCCACAGCCGTGGGGTCACCCGACCGGCGACTACAACGCCGAGTTCCAAGCATTGCCCAAGGACGAACAGAAGCGCATGGAGCGCGAGTTCTACGCGTTGTTGGGCGAGTTGGAGGCCAACGGGGAGCTTGTCCACGGCGAGGCGCTCGGCGATCCGGCGACGTCCAAGATCTACCGGTGGGACGGTGGGCCGATCGCAACCGACGGGCCGTACTCGGAGTTCAAGGAGCACCTGGCGGGGTTCTTCCTGATCGACGTGGCGAGCCAGGAACGCGCCGAACAGATCGCGACCGTCTTCGCGAGCCCCGGAGACACCGTCGAGCTGCGGCCCGCGATGTGGCCGGGCGGCGACGATCAGTGACCGGCCATGACCTCGAGGACGTGTGGCGCCGTGAAGTGCCGCACGTCCTCGGGTCACTGGTTCGCCGGTACGGTGACTTCGCCGGTTGCGAGGACGCCGTCCAGGAAGCATTGATCACGGCTGCCCACGGGTGGTCGCGTACCGGCATCCCGGACCATCCGCGAGGCTGGCTCATCCGCGTCGCGTCCCGCCGCCTGATCGATGCCCGCCGCAGTGAGCAGGCGCGCTCCGAACGCGAACTGGCGGTTGCGGCCGAGGAGCCGCCCGATGCCGTTCTCGCCCCGCCGGCGGACCAACCCGATGCCGCGGCCGACGACACGCTGCACGCGATCCTGCTGTGCTGCCATCCTGCGCTCACTCCTGAGTCACAGGTGGCGCTGACGCTGCGCGCGGTCGCGGGCCTGACCACCGCTCAGATCGCGGCCGCGTTCCTCGTCCCCGAACGCACGATGGCGCAGCGGATCAGCCGCGCGAAGGCGACATTGCGCTCGGCAGGGGCCACCTTCGCGCCGCCGCCGGCGGACGAACTGCCGGACCGTGTCGCGGCGGTCCTTCAGGTCGTCTACCTGATCTTCAACGAGGGCTACACGGCCAGCAGCGGCGAGCGTCTGGTCGACCGGCTGCTGACCCGGGAGGCGATCCGGCTGGCGCGCGAGCTCCATGCCCGGCTGCCGAGTCACCGCGAGACGGCCGGGCTGCTCGCGCTGATGCTGCTGACCGACGCGCGCAGTTCCGCCCGCACCGACATGCGCGGTGATCTGATCTCGCTCGAGCATCAGGATCGCTCGCTCTGGGACAAAGCTCAGATCTCCGAAGGGATCGCCCTCGTCGAGCACGCGCTGCCGCGGGGCCGGGTCGGTGCCTTCCAGCTGCAGGCCGCGATCGCGGCGGTTCATGCGGAAGCGGCATCGTGGACCGATACCGACTGGCCGCAGATCGTCGAGCTGTATCGGATGCTGGAGAAGGTCGCGCCGAGCCAGACCGTCACGTTGAACCTCGCGGTGGCCGTAGGCATGGCCGACGGTCCGCTCGACGGCCTGGCATTGGTTGAACCGCTCATGGGGGCCAGCGCCGCCGCCCACCACCACCGCCTGCACGCCGTTCGTGCCCACCTTCTCGAGATGGCGGGACGAACGGAGGAGGCCGCCGACGCGTACGCCACCGCCGCGCGGCTGACTCGGAGCCTGCCGGAGCAGCGGTACCTCAACGGACGGCTCAACCGGCTAAGCGCAGCCCAGCTACCCGACTAACGTGAGCTATTGACTCAGTGTATGTACTGAGTGTATAGTTCGTCTATGTCGGTCAGCCAGGCATTACTCGGAATCCTCGCCCGCGGCCCGGCTCATGGGTACGACTTGAAGCAGGAGCACGACGAGCGCTTTCCCGGCTCGAAGACGTTGGCGTTCGGTCAGGTCTATTCCACGCTCTCCCGGCTCCAACGCGACGGTTTCGTAGAGGTAGCCGAAGTCGCGTCCGGAAGCGGGCCCGAGAAGACCGTCTACGCGATTACCGACGACGGCCGCCGTCACCTCGCCGATTGGTTGAACCAGACCGAACCGGCCGGGCCGTATCCCGCCGACGAACTGGTCCGTAAGACCGTCACCGCGCTCTACGTCGGCGCTGACGCGGCGGACTTCCTGTCGCGGCAGCGGTCGGCGCACTTTGCCCGCATGCGCGAACTGGTCGCTGACCAGACCGAACAACACGAGCCGGCCGCACGTATCGCACTGGACCACGCAATAGCCCACTTGGATGCCGATCTGACGTGGCTCGAGACCGCCGCCGCCCGGGTTAGCACCGCGGGAGAGGTGAAATGATGACCACCCTGCTGGCCACAACGGCAATCGAGAAATCCTTCGCACGCACCCAGGCGCTGCGTGGTGTCTCGCTCGACATCGCCGACGGCGAGACCGTCGCGATCACCGGCCCGTCGGGTGCAGGTAAGTCGACCTTGATGCATTGCCTGGCCGGAATCGTTCGACCCGAGGCGGGCGCCGTCACCTACGACGGCCGGCGCCTTGACGACATGGGCGAGGACGCCCGGACCCGGCTTCGGCGTCGCGAGTTCGGGCTTGTCCTGCAATTCGGCCAGTTGGTGCCGGAGTTGACTGCGGAACAGAATGTCGCCCTGCCGTTGCTGCTCGAGCGGCACAGCCGTTCGGAGGCGCGGAACGCCGCCAGAACCTGGCTGGACCGGCTCGGCGTCGGCGAGGTGGCCGACGCGGTGCCCGGCGAGCTATCCGGCGGTGAAGCGCAGCGCGTTGCGGTGGCCCGAGCGTTGGTTACCGGGCCGCGCGTCATCTTCACCGACGAGCCCACCGGGTCGCTGGACACGGTCGCCGGCGAGCAGGTCCTCGATGTGCTTTTCGGCGCCGCCGGCGAGAGGTCCGCGACTGTCGTGCTTGTGACGCACGACAACCGGGTCGCCGCTCACGCCGACCGCGAGGTCGTCCTTGTGGACGGTAAGGCCGAGACAGACCCGGTGGTGGCGGCGTGATCGAAGTTGCGATCGCATTCGTGCGCGGGTCCGGCCGGGCTCGCATGATATTGATCGCGATTGCGACGGCCGTGGCAAGCGCGTTGCTCATGGTCGCGGTCGCGATGGCGCAGCTCCCGAGCGAGCCCGCTGAGCGCCTGTTCAATCTCGTCGACGAGCCCGGCCTGCGGGTCGGGACGGTGTTCGCGACGGTGCTGCTCGTTCTCCCGCTGCTGTTGCTGCTCTACCAGGCCGTGCGGTTGGGGACGGCGAGCCGCGAACGCCGGCTGGCCGCGCTGCGGGTGGCGGGTGCGACGCCGCGGGAGATCCGGTTGCTGGGCGCGTTCGAGGTCGGCGTGCCTGTTCTCGCCGGTGCCGTGCTTGGCCTGGCGGTCTACGGATTCCTTCGAGTGATCCTTGGTGGAACACCAAGTGACATGCTCGTTGAGCAATCCCGTCCGATCGGGCTCGTCCCGACGACCGTGACTCCGACGTGGTGGCAGTTCCTGGCGATCATTGGTGCTGTCACAGCGCTTGGACTGGTCACAGGTTGGCGCGCATCGCGGCGTGTCGTCGTGACTCCGCTGGGCGTCGCTCGCCGGCAGACATCAACACCGCCGCGTCCGTGGGGCTTGTTGCTCGCCGGTGCAGCGTTGGTGCTCGTCATCGGCGCGGCTACGCTTCCACTACCGCATGGCTCGTTGACGCCGATCGGGCTCGCAGTGGTCCTGTCGGTCGTTCTCGGTGTGGTGAGCCTGGCGCCGTGGTTGGCCTTCCGGATAGGCCGGTGGCTGGCGAACAGATCAGGTTCGCCGGTCACGTTGCTGGCAGCGCGCCAGTTGGCCACGGAGTCGCGGCCGGCGGGACGAGCTGCCGCCGCGGTCGGTGCGATTGGGCTGATCGCTGGCGGCGCGGCTGGGATTGGCGCTGAGCTGTTTGTCAGGAGGGGCTGGGAGCCGTTCTACGTCACGTCATACGTGCTTGTCGGTGCCGCATTGCTCATCGCGCTCATCGTGACGACGAGCACCTTGGCCGTGCATGGTGTCGAGTCGCTGTTGGATCGTCGCAGAGCCCTGGCCGCCCTGGTCGCTGCAGGCGCGGAGCAGGCTGTTGTTCATGCGGCGCAGCGGCGAGCGGCGGTGCTCGTCGCGGTGCCACTCGCCGGAGCCGGCGCGATCCTCGGTGCGTTTGCGGTCGGCCGGATCAGCATGTACGCCGGCGCAGCTTTGCTCGCCGGCCTGCTGGTGGCCGCAGCGACTGCCCTGTTGACCTGGGCGGCCACCCATCTTGCGGCAGGCATCGTCAAACCGTGGCTGATCGAGGCGACGGCACCGACCAACCTGCGATCGGAGTGAATGTTTCGGACGGCCGTTGAGTACGGTTGGCGACCCGTTGACCCGTCGCTGACGACGCCGAGTGGTCGTTTACGTGATCATTCGTTAGGCGGCTTTGGTGTCGGCCATGGACCAGATGCGGTTGAAGTGGGTGGCCACGTCCTCGAGCGGCATGATCGGGTTCAGATCGATGTCGACCGGGATCCCGGCCAACTCCATCTCATGCGGGTAGTCGTTCGCTCTGGCGGGCAGGATGCAGACAAGCCCGCTGCGCGGCAGCAGATACGGCGCCGTGCCGGCGAACCTGATGGTGCCCGCGGTCGGCCGCCCAGCAAGGCGCGCGCCGAGCCCTTCGCGAAGCATCCAAGCCGCTGCCTCAGCGGCCGATCCGGTATGGCGATCGGTAAGCACCAGCATCCGGGCATGCCATGGTGACTTGCCGGCCCGCATGCGGTCGTCGGTTCTTGTCTCGACGGTGAGCACGGAATTCGGTGCAGGTTGCGGCCGCGACTCGACGAGCCAAGCCGGAACGTCGTCGTCGCCATGGGCAGCGGCCATGGCGACGACGGTGTTCCACATCCTGAGCTCCTTACCATCGAGCAGCCAGGTCCGGCTGTCCGGGGCTACCTTCGCCGCCGCGGGTAGGTGATCGGCCATCCAGTCGCTGCAGTAGGCGGCGCGGCCGCCACCGTTGCCGCGCAGGTCCAGCACCATCCGGTCGAAGCGGAAGTGCCGTTTGTGGTCGGCCGCCCAGTCGGTGAGGATCCGGTCGTCGTCGCGGGCGCCGTGGAAGCGCCGGATTCGCAACGCCAGCACACCATCCACGATGTGCTCTTCCAGAATGGGACCGTCAGTGTCGAGCGCCGCCGGCTCGCGGTGCCGGGGGTCCACCTTTGCGAGCGTTGCCGGGTCTTCGCCATGAGCATGGAGATGCCCGTCGTGGAGCAGTTGCCGGAGGCTGAGCATGTCGGTGCCGAGGGCCGCACCCCACGTGGCCGGACGCTCCACGTCGAGCCGGTCCTGCCATGCGGTGGCCCAGTCATCGAGGCCGTCGCCGTCGACCTCACCGGTGGCCAGGCCGAAGTGGCGCTCGCGGAGTAGTACGAGCAGGTCGGTGATGTCGTCACCGAGCGCGGCGGCATCGCACTCGTCGCCTGGTTTGCGTAGCTGGGCGCGGCGCAGGCCGTCCACCACGTCGGGGTCGTCCGGGTCGAGCAACCATGGTACGCCTGCCTGCGCAGGGTCGAGGTACAACGACTCGAGCGGGGTACTAGCGTCCCGCGGAGTCTTTGAGCGTGGCACCGCCATAGCCGACTCGCTCTCGCGACACGTGGTCTATGGCCGCAGGCTACGCCTGCTCTGATCGCTTGACAATGGTCCCGTCGTCTCCCAGTCGGCCCTGAGCTGCGATTTTGGCCATGGCGGCGTTGGCGGTGGGGCACCGGCCCCGGTCGCGGCCGCACGCCGTGGTGTCACACGCCCGGCAGATCCACTTTGTGGCGCCCGGTCCGCGAACGAACCCGGCCATGATCTTGCCGATCGCGCCGTCGAACGCCGCGCGTTCGTCCGATGTCAGTTCCTGGAGCGCGCCCGATAGGACGGACGCCCGTGCTTCGGTGATGCGTTGAGCGGCTTCGCGGCCACGCGAGGTGAGCGTGATGCTGCGGGATCTGCCGTCCGGGCCGTCACCCCGTTCGGCATAGCCCAGTTCGACGAGACGGTCGACCAGGCGGACGGTGCCCGATGCGGTGAGGCCGAGCACCTGGCGCAGCAGGTCAAGGCTTGGCTGGTCGAGAAAGTGATGGAGTGCCGACAGAGCCGATGCTGCGGTGTGCGACAGCGGCTCTCCGGCGGCCGACGTCATGGCGTCGGCCGTCCGGTCGGCTACAACCAGGGCGAACGCGCCGAGCAGATTCGCCTGCCGATCGAGGGCGCTCACGGAAGCTGGTAGGTGACGGCCAGCGGCATGTGCGGGTAGTCGGCATGGGTCGATGTGCTCGACACGGTACCGGTCGCGCCTTCGAAGTCGCCGGTGGCGTCGACGATCTCTCCGCTGAAGTGCGCCCGCGTGCCGTCGTAATAACCCTTGGTCTGAACGACCAGTGAGCCGGATCGACCGCTTAGCTGCCCGTCGATACGCAGCAGGCCGCCGAAGTTGCTGTGCCCGGTCGGCAGGTACAGCAACAGGTTCTCCATGGTCGCGACCGCGTCCACGTCGTCGTGCGAGGCGCGGAGGGCGACGTCCGCCCGCGAGAACTTGCGACCGTCCTCGTGCTCCCGATAGGTACGCTCGTCCCACGACTTGATCTCGAAGGTGGTGTTGAGCTGTGTCATAGGAGCATCATATGTGTGAGTCAGTCATATATCTACCGGGCTACCCGGTCGGTCCGTCAAGTGCGGCACGGGCGACGATCGATTCCAGCGTCGGGCTGTGTGCGCCGCGCCAGTAGACCTTCCCGCAGGCCCGGCACTGGGCGAAGTTCGTGTAGCTGTGTCTTGTGCCAGGCTCGAGAAGGTGCGCGACCTCGTCCTTGCGAACCGGAGCGAGCGCGCCGTTGCATGCGGTACACCGGGTCCACGGGGCGAGCGGTGGCGCGAATCGGTCGATGACGTCGGCAAGCTGCGCGTCAGGACGGTCGCCTCTGACGTGAGCACCGCACCACAGCACTCGGCGCATCAATAGCCGGCGATCACGAGTAAGCAGGATGCGGCGCTCGGCGTTCGCTTCATCAACAAGCTCGTCGTCCGCGGCATCATTGCGATACGCCGAGTCGATGCCGAGCAACCGCATGCGGCGGGCGAGGGTGCCGAGATGGACGTCGAGCAGGAATCCCTGCGTGTGCTCCGGTATCGCCTGTGGGCGCATGACCGGACGCAGTTCCACGAGCATGCCCCCGTGTGCGTATGTCGATGGAGAGGCGCGTGCACCTCCTACCTTGATCGTTTCGACCTCGGTCAGAGGTACCCCGACTGATTCGATCACGTGCCCGACGGTGGATGTCGTATCGCTCGCTACCCGTACTTCGTGCGCGCGGGTATCCGGCTTGAGGAACAGCTGCAACTGCGGTGGAACGCGTAGCCGGATCTCGCCCATATCTCAAGGATGCCCTGCGGTCGCCGTGCTGGGCCGTACGGCATTGAGCGGACCCCGAAAGCCAGTCAGAAGGGCAAGGCTCCAGCCGTCGCAGCTGTGAGCCTTGCCCCGCCATGTCAATTGTCAGGCCGGCTCGATGTTCTGGTTGAGCCGGAACAGGTTCGTCGGGTCGTACTCCTTCTTCAGCTTGGCGAGCCGCTCGTAGTTCGCTCCGAACGCCCTGCGCACACCGTCGCTGCCGTTCTCGTAGAACCCTGGGAAGTTGAGGTATTCGGTTCCGGTGGAACGGGGCTGGAGCGTGTCGAAGACCCGGCGCGCCCAGGCGATGTTCGCGTCGTCGTCGGCCGCGTTCTCCCAGTTCGCCTCGATGCCGATCATGAACGATGCGGAGCGGTCGCCGAACGCGGTCTCGTCGGCGCCAACGCGGGACATCGCGCCGCCGAGTTGCCAGAGGTCGATATTGGAGTGCGGCGACGGGCTCGCGGCGTTGAGCTCGGCGAGTTCGTCCAGCGTCGTGTCGTCCAAGCGGTCGAAATACAGCGACTTCCAGTAGTAGCGCAGCTCGTGTGCCGGGTAGTCCTCGTCGAACAGCTGCTGGACCTCCAGATACGGCATGGTTCCGCTCAAGTTCGCGATCGGATCGCCGAACTCGCGCAACGGCGCGAGCTCACGTTCGCCGTCGGCCGGCTCACCGAGATGCATCGCCGCGAAGGCGAACACAGGCTCGTGGTGGTACTCGGCCGGGATCTCGTCGATCGGCGGTGCGTGCCAGAGAACGCCCAATGCGCTCACTTCGTCCGGGGTGCTGGGCGCCCAGTCGCGGTAGTGACGCATGGCGCGTGGGGCGTCCCGCCATGGATGGAACACCAAGGTGAGGTGCACGTCGGGGCCGATCGGGTAGGCGCAGTACTCGAAGGATGTGACGACGCCGAAGTTGCCGCCGCCGCCTCGCAGCGCCCACAGCAGGTTCGGGTTCTCGTCCTCGCTCGCTCGTACGATCTCGCCCGTGGCGGTGACGACCTCGGCCGCGAGCAGGTTGTCGCAGGCCAGGCCGTAGGCGCGGCGCAGCCATCCGACACCGCCGCCAAGAGTCAACCCGGCGATTCCGGTTTCGCTGACCAGGCCGAGCGGTACCGCGAGACCGGCCCGCTGAGTGGCCGCGTCGACATCGCCGATCGTCGCACCGCCGGCCGCCCGGACGCGGCGCCGTTCGGCGTCCACGTGCACCTCCCGCATGCCGGACAGGTCGACGACCAGGCCGTCGTCCACGATCGCATTCCCTGACACGTTGTGCCCGCCGCCGCGTACCGCCAGTGGCAGTCCATTGTCGGCGGCGAACCGGATCGCTGCCGCCACATCGCTTGGATCGGCGCACCGCACGATGATGGCCGGCCGCCGGTCGATCATGCCGTTCCAGACTGCGCGCACCTTGTCGTAGGAGTCGTCTGCCGGCGTGATGACGGCACCGCGTACCGCACCGCGTAACTGGCTGACCTCGTAGCTCATGACACACCTTCCTAGCGTCGTGACCAGCGCGGATGCGCTGACGTTCAATACGACACGCTAGGTGGGTCGGGATGTGTCGAACATCGCTGAGAATGTGCAAAGCCGACCGGAAGGCGTGGCTATTTCTGACTACTGGCGGGTGGGCTACACGAGCTTGTGTTCGTGGGCGACCGATGCGGCCGCGGCGCGGGAGCGAACGCTGAGCTTGCTGAAGATGTTGCTCAGGTGGCGGGCGACCGTATGCTCGCTGATGACGAGGGCGCTGGCGATCTCGCGGTTCGAATTGCCGCGGGCGACGAGCCGCAGGACGTCGATCTCCCGGCCCGTGAGGCCCAAAGCCGTCGGCGTCGTCTTCGCCGCGGTCGTCGCCAGCCGCTTCAGGTCGGGCTCCGCTCCGAGACGCTCGAAGACCACCCGGGCGGCGTCGAACTCGAGCTTCGCGGTGTGGTCGTCTCCGGTCTTCCGCGCCGCCATGCCCGTCAGGACGCGTATCTTGGCCACGTCGTACGGGCAGGACAGCTCGCGATAGATGGTGTGCGCCCGGCCGAGCAGCTGCAGGGCCGCATCGACGTCTGAATCCAACAGGACGGCGGCTCTGGCCTGCGCGGCCAGGGCCATTAGCAACGGTGCCCGATTGGCCGAAGCAAGATCGTCGAGCTCGTCGGCGGAACGGCCCGCCGCCGCGACGTCACCACGTTGGAGTTCGGCCTCGACGTGCGTGGCCAACAGACGACCCCGATCACGTGGGCCGTGTGCACCGGTGGCAAGCGCTGAGCGCAGTGCCGCTGCCGCGCCGTCCACATCACCCTGGGCGAGCCGAAGCTGTGCAAGACCCGGTTGCGGGCTGCGACCGAGCTCGTGCGCCCGGTGGAACGCCTCCTCGGCGCCGTCGAAGTCGCCTCGCCGCATCCGAATCTCGCCGGCAAGATACAGCCCGTCCGCGACCATGTACGCCGCGTACGGCTCTAGTTCTTCGGCGGCGCGCAGGGCCTCGCGTTCGGCGACCGCCCACTCCCCACGCATCGAGTCGACCTCGCACCGGTGCAGCCGGCACAAGCCGGGAAACCAACTCTCCCGACCGTTCTCCTGGGACCAGCGGAGGGCGAGGTTGCTCCACTCCGTGGCGCGGCGGACGTCACCGAGACGTTCGCACGTCGACAGGAGAACGCAATGTATCCATCCGGTGGTGTAGGGCGCGAGCTCGTCGCTGAGAGCGGCGAGCATCGCCTCGTCCATCCGGCTGAGCCCTTCTGCGGTGTCGCCACGGGCGACGAGCATGCGGCCCAGGCTCGACAGGCCGAGCGCCTCGAGGTCGCGATCAGCGAAGTGCCGACCCGTGTCGGTTGCCCGGGTGGCATGTTCGACGGCCTGGTCGAGCTCGTCGTGGTACAGCGCCCACTCCGCTTCGGCCAGTGCGACATAACCCGGCTCAACCTGATCGGGAACCAGCTGCGCGTACCTGCGGGCATGGGTGAGCCATCCGCCGGCGACGACCGTTTCGTTCAGATCAAAGTGGTCGTGGAAGAGATGCCACGCTGCTTTGGTAGCACGCGTCGCGTCCCTCTCGTCGCGATACCGGGCAAATGCCTTCTGGCGTGCCGAGATCGATTCGCGCGGGCGGCCAAGCCAGAACGCCGCGTCGGCCAGTGACTCGAGCTGCTCACTGCTCAAGTCGTCCGGCGCCGCGGTGCTGAGGCGCTCATACACCTCGGTCGACCCCGACTGCATGTGTCGAATGGTACTGCGGTTCGCGAGCGGCACCGGTGGTTAGATCAGATGTCGGACGGTGTATCGGAATCGCGTCAGCGGGGCAGGCGGCGCCGGGGAGCTGACGAGGCTATGCACGGCTCCCGCCCATGATCACCGGCACTTGTCCCACGCATCGTGTGAGATGTGCCGGTGATCACGGGAAGTATTCGGGCTAGCCCCGGTGCGCCCGCTGAATTTCGCCGAGGTCGATCTTGTTCATGGTGAACATGGCCTGCATAGCGCGCTGCGCTTTCGCCGAGTCGGGATCGCTCAGCAACTTCGGCAGCTCCCGAGGGATGATCTGCCAGGAGAGTCCATAGCGGTCCTTGAGCCAGCCGCACATGCTCGGTTCGCCGCCGTCCACGAGCTTGTCCCAGTAGTAGTCCACCTCGGCTTGATCCGCGCAGTCGACGTAGAGCGAGATGGCCTCGGTGAAGGTGAACTCCGGGCCGCCGTTGAGCGCGATGAAGCGCTGCCCGTCGAGCTCGAACGTCACGGTGAGAACTGTGCCTGCCGGGCGCGGCGCCCCCTCGCCGTAGTGGCTGACTTCCAGCACCTTCGAGTTCTTGAAGACCGACGTGTAGAACTCCGCCGCCTCCAGAGCCTGGTCGTCGAACCAGAGATGGGTCGTGATCTTCTGCATGGCGTTTCTCCTCCTGTTGCTGTGCGCCGCAGATCGGCGCTCTTACTCAGGGAGTCGGAGCCGAGCGGGGTTTCTCGACATAGTCGCGACGGCGACAGTGAAGAAGATCATCCCGCAGGCGCGGCCTGGATACTTTGATTGTGCGGCAGATGCGGAGATATTGTCTTTCCTATGCCGCAAGCACGCAATCAAGCCGCCGCGGCCGTTGGGCCGGCGCGGTTCCGGATCTCCGAGGCGGCCCGCTTCCTGGGAGTCAGCGATGACTCCGTGCGGCGCTGGGCAGAAGCCGGCCGGCTCGAGTTGTCGACCGATGCTGCTGGCCGGTTCGTCGTCGAAGGCGCCGAGCTGGCCAGGCTGGTCAAGGAGATCGTCCCCGCCGATCCGTCATTGCCGCTGCCGGCCGAGTCCGCGCGCAACCACTTTCCCGGGCTGGTGACCGAAGTGCGTAAGGACGGCGTGATGGCGCAGGTGGAGATCCAGGCCGGTCCGCACCGCGTCGTGTCCCTGATGAGTCGCGAAGCCGCCGACGAGCTCGGCCTGGAGCCGGGCGTCGCCGCCGTCGCTTCGGTGAAGGCGACGAACGTCGTGGTCGACCTGCCGGCTGGAGGACCGGCCATAAGGGGCAAGTCAGACTCAAGATCGACAACGGACACCCAATAGAGAAGCCGATCATGCATGTGCCCAGGTCGAAAGGATCTTGATGCCACTATTGGGGGTCGCGTGTCGATCTTGGACGGGTGGACGTCCCACCGACGGGATTGGAGCGCGTCGCGGGACGGGCCGCGGGCGCGCGTTGCGTACCGCTCGTGCGGCCGCGGCCGTGGCGGCGTTCGTCGTGGCGGCATGCGGGAGTGACGGCACCACCGAGCCGGCGCCGGGGGAGCCGACCGGAACGTTGACCGTGCTTGCCGCGGCATCGTTGACCGAGCCGTTCACCGCACTCGAATCGGCTCTGGAGCAGCGGCACCCTGACCTGGACATCTCGATCTCGTTCGGCGCGAGCTCGGGTCTCGTCCAGCAGGTCATTGCCGGTGCACCGGCCGATGTGCTGGCCACTGCCGACACGACAACGATGGCCGGCGCCGTCGCAGGTGACGTGGTCACCGAGGATCCGGTCGTGTTCGCCCGCAACACGCTGACGCTCGCCGTCCCTACCGGCAATCCCGGCGGTGTGACCTCGCTCGCCGACCTCGCTCGCGACGAGTTGCGGATCGCATTGTGCGAGCCGCGGGTACCGTGCGGCACCGCCGCAGAGCAGTTGCTGGACAAAGCCGGAGTCGAGCCCGCGCCGGACACGCTGGAGAACGACGTCAAGGACGTGACCGGCAAGCTCGCGCTCGGTGAGGTCGACGCTGCACTCATCTATCGGACGGACGCGGCGGCCGA
The DNA here is from genome assembly GCA_036374835.1 of Jiangellaceae bacterium. Lineage (GTDB taxonomy): Bacteria > Actinomycetota > Actinomycetes > Jiangellales > Jiangellaceae > DASUTB01. The sequence goes on from DASUTB010000001.1 coordinate 82,169, forward strand.
TCCCCAACGGATCGAAACTGTCGACGTGCCCGAAGCCGACCAAGTCGTGAACGACTACCCGGTGGCGATTCTGAACGAGGCGTCGAACCCGGCTGCCGCAGATGCATTCGTGACCGCGCTGACGAGCGGGCTGGGTGAGGACACACTGACCGAGGCGGGCTTCGTCATTCCATGAGACGTGCAAGCCAGTCCACGAAACCACGCAACACGCTTCCATTGCCGCGCCGGGCGGGCCGGCCGGCCGACATGCGCGTCCCGCCCGTCCTTCTCCTGCCCGCGATCGTCGGACTTGCTCTGCTCGTCCTGCCGATGGCCGGGCTGGCGCTGCAGGCGCCGTGGAGCAGGTTGCCGGAGATCCTGACCTCGCCCGAGGTGGTGACGGCGCTGCGTCTTTCGATCGTGACCGCGACCACGGCGACCGTCGTCTGTCTCGCCGTCGGAGTGCCCCTGGCCTGGCTGCTTGCGCGGACGTCGCTGCCCGGTCGGGCCGTGGTCCGCGGACTGGTGACCGTACCGCTCGTGCTTCCGCCGGTCATCGGTGGTGTGGCGTTGCTCGTGACGTTCGGGCGCAACGGCGTCGTCGGCGGCTGGCTGCACGCGGCCTTCGGGGTGAGCCTTCCGTTCACCACGGTCGCCGTCGTAATGGCGCAGGTCTTCGTCGCCATGCCGTTTCTGGTGGTCGCCGTCGAAGGCGCACTCCGAACCGCCGACACCCGGTATGACGACGTCGCCGCGACCCTCGGAGCGTCGCGATGGACGACGTTCCGCCGGGTCACGCTGCCCGGCGTTGCGCCGGGGGTCGTCGCCGGAGCCGTGCTGTGCTGGGCTCGGGCGCTGGGGGAGTTCGGCGCGACCGTGACGTTCGCCGGCAGCTTCCCCGGGACCACCCGCACGTTGCCGCTCGCCGCCTATGTGGCGATCGGCGCCGGCGACACCGACGGCGCGATCGCGATCAGCCTCATCATGATCGTCGTAGCGGTCAGCGTGCTGGTGCTGCTGCGGGACCGTTGGGTGGGCCAGGCATGAGCCTCACCGCAAGCGTCGCCGTCCGGCGCGGAGCGTTCCGGCTCGACGTCGAGCTGAGCGTCGCTGGTGGCGAAGTGGTCGCGCTGCTCGGGCCGAACGGCGCCGGCAAATCGACCCTCCTGGCCGTCCTTGCCGGCCTGCTCCGGCCGGACGAAGGGCGCATCGAGCTCGACGGCGACCTCGTGGTGGACACCGTGGCTCGGGTGCACGTTCCGGCGCGGGACCGCCACGCCGGCCTGGTGCTCCAGGACTACCTGCTCTTTCCGCATATGTCGGCGCTGGAGAACGTCGCTTTCGGGCCACGCGCCCGCGGGGTGAGGCGCGGTGCTGCACGGGACACTGCGGCCCGGCTGCTCGATCGGATGGGCCTGACCGAGTACGCGAACCGGCGTCCCCGCGAATTGTCCGGTGGCCAGCAGCAGCGGGTGGCGCTGGCCCGGGCGCTTGCGGTCGAACCGCGGCTCCTGCTGCTGGACGAGCCGCTCGCCGCGCTGGACGTGGGTACGCGACCGGCGGTGCGCGCCGGCCTGCGGCGGCATCTCGAGGCCTACGGTGGCAGCACGATCGTCGTGACGCACGACCCGCTCGAGGCTCTTGTGCTGGGAGAGCGAATCATCGTTCTCGAGCACGGCCAAGTCGTTCAAGAGGGTCCGCCCGAGCATGTTGCGCGGCATCCGCGTACCGACTACGTCGCCCGGCTCGTCGGGCTGAATCTGTTGCGCGGCGACGCGTCCGGCCTCAGGGCACGTGTCGGGCCGGACGCCGAGGTCGTGCTCGCGCACGACGCGTCCGGCCCGGTCCACGTCGCGTTCCCACCGGCCGCGGTCACGCTGAGTCTCCGTGAGCCGGCCGGTTCCGCCCGCAACGCGTGGCGGGGCACCGTCGCGGACGTGGAACGGCACGGTGACCTCGTGCGGGTCACCGTGGACGGTCCGGTGCCGCTGCTCGCGGACGTGACGCCGCTGGCCGTTGCCGAACTGTCCCTGGCCCCCGGTGTCGACGTCTGGGCCGCGGTCAAAGCGACCGAGATCACCGCCTATCCAGCCTGATCGATCACGTTCGGCAGTTCCGACGTCGCTTCACAAGGTGTGCATGCCTGGTGAAGCGACGGCGACTCTGGTGGCACTGGGTCTTGACATATATACCCCCCAGGGGTATGAATGACGTGAGAGTCGAGCGAGGAGTGCATTGTGAGCAACTACCATCCGACGCATCGCGCCGGCGTGGACGAGCACGCCGGGGACGTGGAAGAGCACGTCGGCGAAGCAGCGGCGGAACACCACGGCGACCAAGCCGAAGCGCACGGATCCGGGCATGGCGACCACGACAAGCACGCCGGGCATTCGCCTGCCATGTTCCGGGACCGTTTCTGGCTGTCGCTGGTTCTGACCATCCCGGTGATCTTCTATGCCGACACGGTCCAGATGTGGTTCGGCTACACCGCACCGCAGTTCCCGGGTTCGGATCTCATCGCGCCGGTTCTCGGCACCGTCATCTTCGGCTACGGCGGCATGCCGTTCCTGCGCGGTGCGATAGCGGAGGTACGGGATCGCCAGCCCGGCATGATGCTGCTGATCGGGATGGCGATCACGGTGGCGTTCGTCGCCAGCATGGCCGCCAGCCTCGGCGCGTTCGAGGTCGAGGTGTGGTGGGAGCTCTCGCTGCTGATCGTGATCATGTTGCTCGGGCACTGGATGGAGATGCGCGCCATCGGACAGGCGCAGGGGGCATTGGCGGCGCTGGCCGAGCTGCTGCCGGACGAGGCCGAGCGGATTGCCGACAGCGGCGAGACGCAGACCGTTCGGATCGGCGAGCTGGCAGTCGGCGACATCGTGCTCGTGCGCCCCGGCGGGCGGGTTCCCGCGGACGGCACGATCGTGGCCGGCCGAGCCGATCTGGACGAATCGATGATCACGGGCGAGTCGAATCCGGTGACCAGGGGCGAAGGAGAGCGAGTCATCGCGGCGAGCGTGTCGACGGACAGCTCGATCAGGGTGCGGGTGGACGCGGTCGGCGACGACACCGCACTCGCCGGAATCCAGCGGCTGGTGGCCGAAGCGCAGGAATCACGCTCTCGCACGCAGGTCCTGGCCGACCGGGCGGCGGCGTTGCTGTTCTATGTCGCCGTCGCGGCCGCCGTCCTCACGGTCGGGACCTGGGCGTTGCTCGGTGACGCGGACGCGGCGGTGGTGCGGTCGGTGACCGTCCTGATCATCGCGTGCCCGCATGCTCTCGGGCTGGCGATTCCGCTCGTAACCTCGATCTCGACGTCGAAGTCGGCGCGCAGCGGCATCCTGGTCAAGGATCGGCTCGCGCTGGAACGTACCCGGAACGTCGACGCCGTGCTGTTCGACAAGACCGGCACGCTCACCAAGGGCGAACACGCCGTCACCGGCGTCACCGCGGCCGACGGCGACGAGGACGGGTTGCTGGCGCTGGCCGCCGCGGTGGAAGCCGACAGTGAGCACCCGCTGGCCCGAGCGATCGTCGCCGCCGCCGCCGAACGAGGTGTCACACCTCGCACCGCGATGAACGCACGCTCGATAACCGGCCGGGGCGTCGAAGCCACCGTTGACGGTCACGACGTCGCCGTGGGTGGCCCGGCGCTGCTGCGTGAGCGTGACCTGGAGGTCCCCGGCGAGCTGCGGCAGTCGGTCGAACAGTGGAAGCAGCGCGGTGCAGCGGTGCTGCATGTCGTCCGGGACGGTCGCATCGTCGGTTCGCTCGCGCTGGAGGACCAGATACGCCCCGAGTCCCGGGACGCCGTCGACGCGTTGCACCGGCTCGGGGTGACCGTCGCCATGATCACCGGGGACGCCCGGCAGGTCGCCGATGCCGTCGCCGCCGACCTCGGCATCGACGAGGTCTACGCGGAGGTGCTGCCCGAGGACAAGGACTCCGCGGTGACCGACCTACAACGCCGTGGTCACACCGTCGCCATGGTCGGCGACGGTGTCAACGATGCACCCGCGCTGGCTCGCGCCGACGTGGGCATCGCGATCGGAGCCGGCACCGACGTCGCGATCGAGTCCGCCGGGATCGTGCTCGCGTCCGACGATCCCCGCGCCGTCGTCGCCGTCAGGCGGCTCTCGGCCGCCAGCTACCGCAAGATGGTGCAGAACCTGTGGTGGGCGGCCGGGTACAACATCGCGGCCATCCCGCTTGCGGCCGGTGTGCTCGCCTGGGCGGGTTTCGTGATGCCGATGGCGCTCGGTGCGGTTCTGATGAGCTTGTCCACGATCGTCGTCGCGCTCAACGCTCAACTCCTGCGCCGCGTCGACCTCCGGCCAGAGCAGGTGACGTAACTCGGGTGGCCCGGCGGGCGGTGCTCCCCTTGAGGGCGCTACACCCGCCGGGTCATCACCCGCGAGGTGACCGCGAGCCCGGCGACCGCCCACGCGGCGAGGACCGCGAAGGGCAGCAGCGTGACTCCGGCGGGCGGGACGTCCACCGACTCCCGAATGGCCTGTGCCATGTACTGGAACGGCAGCCACTCGTGAACCTCCTGGGCCCAACCCGGCAAGCGTTCTGCCGGGTAGTTCACCGGGGCGAACATGAGCGAGATGACCAGCACCAGGTTGGTGATCACGCCGACGAGCACCGGCTTGGCCACGTATGCGATTCCGTAGCCGATTCCCGCGGCTCCCGCGCTGACCAGCACAATCCCGGGGATGACCCACGGGCTGACGGTCACGTCCAGATCGAAGCGCGCCGTCGCCACACCGAGCGTGACGGCCAGGCCCGGAAGTGCCGAGACCACCCACACGACCGCGTCGGCGGCCAACAGTGCCAGCCGCGGTACCGGCATGGTGCGCTGGTAGTTCAGCAGACCACGCTCCTTCTGCTGCGCCACGATCTGCGGTGCCACGACCATGCCGACGGTGATGAGCGAGACGGTCATGGCACCCGTCGTCAGGTAGAGGGCGGACAGCGGGTCGATCTCCGGGATGATGAACGAGAAGCCGATGACGATGCCGACCGAGATCAGCGTCTGAATCACCATGAACATCGGCAGCTCACTCCGGAGCCGCAGTACGTTCCATTTCAGGAGCAGCCCGAAACTATGCCACCAGTGCTTCATCGCCGACCTCCTCGGTGTTGCCGTTGCCTTCGGGCCCGACGAGCCGGATGTAGATGTCTTCCAGGCTCACCGGAGTGAACGAGAACTCGTCCACGTTTCCGGCGCGTTGCTCGTCCTGTGCCCACGTGAGCGCCGCCGGGCAGTCGTCCGCCCAGATCGGGACCATCATCCGGCGGCCGGTCGACACTGCCGGCTCGATACCGGTGAACCGCTCGGCGAGGCCGGCGGCCGCGCCGGCCGATGTGCACGTGACCTCGAAGCGCAGCTTGTTGGCATGGTCTCCGCGCAGCTGCGACGGCGTGCCCTGGTCGACGACCCTTCCGTGGTCGAGGATCGCCAGCCGGTCGACGGCGCGCTCGGCCTCGACCACGTTGTGTGTGACGAGCACAACGGCGCATCCCTGGTCCGCCAGCTTCCGGACCTCGGCCCACAGCATCCGGCGGCGCACGGGGTCGACGTCGTTGGTCGGCTCGTCGAACATGACGAGCCTGCCCGGCTCGGCCGCCGCCATCGCGAACGCGGTGAGCCGCTGCACGCCGCCGGAGAGCCGCTCGCCCTTGGCGTCCTGCCAGGCTTGGATGTCGAGCACCTCGATCAGCTCCGCGGTGCGCCTCTTGGCGCGCCGGCGGTCTGCGCCGCGAAGCCGGGCCATGAGCTCGATGGCCTCGCGGGGGGACACGCCGTCCAGCGGGGCTTGGGTCTGCGGCTGCATCGAGCACGCATCGCGGGCCATGACCGGGTCGGCGACCGCGTCCCGCCCGTCGATGCGGATCGTGCCGCTTGTCGGCTTGGCGATCCCGATGACCTGGTTGAGCAGCGTCGTCTTGCCGGCGCCGTTGTGCCCGAGCAGGCCGAACACCTCGCCGGCGCCGACTTGCAGCGTGATGTCGTCGTTGGCCCGCACTCCCTTGCGGTAATCCTTGGTCAGATGCTCGATCTCGAGCACTGGTGGGGCGTTCGTCACTGCTCCTCCTCGGGGGTAAGGGAAACGGTTCGCGGCAACTCTTGCGGGGGCACGGCCGGAAAGCTCCAGGCGACGAAGCGGACCGGTCGCGAATCGGCTGGGCGGCGCTCAGGATCGGCTCGGTCGAGCCGGTCCATGATGTGTCGCTCGATCACCTTGTTGAGGTCAGCCTTGAACGCAGCGAGCTCTTCGACGGTCATCCAGTGCAGGCTTTGGTTGGCGAAGCTGGCGTCGGACCACTCCTGCGGTGCGAGGGACTCGGTCGCTCGCCAGGTTTGAAACGCGGCGACCTCACGGCTGGTGAGCACGTCGAGGAGCGCCTCGCGGGCATGGGTGAACTCCGGCGGGTCGTCGCCGGTCGGGTTTGCCACGCCGAGGCTCTGGTTGATCCAGCGCCATGGCCGTTGCCGCCCGGTCCCGCCCTCGGCCTCCTCGATGAGGCCGTGCTTGGCCAGCTGGCGCAGGTGCCACGAGCAGTTCGCCGGCGACTCGTCGACCCGCTCGGCCAGCTCCGTCGCCGTGGCCTGGCCGACCGTGGCCAGCTGTTCGAGCAGGCTCAGCCGCAGTGGGTGCGATAGCGCCCGCAGCACGCTCGGATCGCGTACCTCGCGCCTCGGCACGTCAGGTTGCTGTGTCATACATCGAAGCATAGCTTTCGAAAGGACAGTTTCGCAACACTCCTTTCCACACAGAGTGATCACGTAAAGCTGGTAATTCCCAGCCAAACGATTTCTACAGACATGCCAAAGCACCGGGAGCGCGCGCATCGTCTGATGCAGGGGGTGTCGGCCGTTGCTGGCGCGCATGTCAGCCCCACACTGGAACTGAATATCGGACGGTGCCTGCTCGACGAGCGCCGCTCGGAGATCCAGCGGTGCGCGCCGAGTGTGATTGGAGAGGATCGCGACGCCGGTCGGAGCATTGCTCGGCGTTGCCATGCTTTGCGCCGTCTGTAGGCGTGGTTTGGCTGGGACTTGCCAGCTTTAGGTGATCATTCTGGTGGGGCGAGGGCGGTTGCGTGGCGGTTGAGGTAGCGCTTCTCGGGCAGGCTCGTCGCGAGCCGGGCGGCCGTCTCGTATGCCTCCCGCGCAGCCGCCCGATCACCCGCGCGTTCGAGCAGATGAGCCCGGGCGGCGTGAAAGCGATGGTGCCGCTGCATCCGCTCGTCGTCGGCGATCTCGGCCAACAGCTCGAGCCCGCTCGCGGCCCCGTCCCTCATGGCTACCGCTACCGCCCGGTTGAGCCGGGTCACCGGGTTGTCGGAAAGGGCGAGCAGCAGGTCGTAGTACTCGACGATCAGCGCCCAGTCGGTGGTGGCTTCGCTGTCGGCGACCGCATGCGCGGACGCGATGGCCGCCTGAATCTGGTAGCTGCCGACCGGCTCGCGATCCATCCCGGCTCCGGCCAGCGCGACGCCCTCGTCGACGTAGTCCAAGATCCACCGGCTGCGGTCCTGGTCACGCAGCGGCACCAGTTCGCCGTCGGCGTCGGTGCGGGCGGGCCGGCGTGCTTCGGTCAGCAACAGCAACGCCAGGAGCCCGACGACGGCGCCGTCCTGCGGCAGCGATCGGTGCAGCATCCGCGCCAGCCGGATCGCCTCGTTGGACAGGTCGGAGCGGTAGAGATCCGGTCCGGCCGTCGCGGTATATCCCTCGTTGAAGATCAGGTAGACGACGTGCAGGACGGCATCGAGCCGCGCGGCGAGTGCAGCCGCGCCGGGCAGTGTGAACGAAGCACCGCTGTTCTTGACCTGCTTCTTCGCCCGGCTGATCCGCTGGGCCATGGTGGCCTCGGGGACGAGGAACGCCCGCGCGATCTCGGCTGTCGTCAAGCCGCCGACGGCGCGCAGGGTCAACGCGATCTGCGATGCGGCGGAGAGCTCGGGATGGCAGCACATGAACAGCAGGACGAGCGAATCGTCCCGATCGGCCGGGCGGTCCCGATCGGCGGGCGGAGCGTGGAACTCCTCAGGCAAGACCCGCGTGGCCACCGCGTCCTCGCGATGCGCCCGGGCCTGCTCGCTTCGCAGCAGGTCGGTGAGCCGGCGGGACGCGACCGTGATCAACCAGGCCTTGGGGTTGTCCGGCAATCCGTCGTCCGGCCACTGCTGCGACGCGGCGAGCAATGCCTCCTGGACGGCGTCCTCCGCGTGGTCGAAGTGTCCGTACCGACGGACCACCGCGCCGAGGACCTGCGGCGACAGCTCGCGTAGCAGGTCCTCGACGGACGTTGGTATCACATGGCGATTATGCCGGGACGGCGGTCGCTAGAACGACGGCGCTTCGCCGACCGGCCGGATGTCGATCGGCGCGCTGGTCGGGAACCCCGCGGGTGCCGGACTCTTGGCAGCCTTGGTGGCGATCTCTGTGGCGCGGTCGATGCCGTCGACGTCGACGACCCAGTAGCCGGCGAGTACCTCGGCCGTCTCCGCGTAGGGTCCATCGGTGACAACGATCTCGCCGTCGCGCAACTGAACCCGGCGGGCGTGCGCCGGATCGGTCAGGCCCTCCCCACCGACGAGCTCGCCGCTCGCCTCGAGTTCGGTGTTCATCTCTTGCATGTACTCGACCATCGCCTTGACTTCTTCGGGCTTCCACGCCGGGATGTCATCGGTCCCGCGCCCGGCAATGGCGTCGTAGTGCTGCTGCGACCCGGTCATCGCGATCAGGTACTTCATGGTGCGCTCCTTCTTGACTGGGGGATCCTCGTCGATGCCCATTCAATGGTGACGTCGGAGCTGTCGCGTCGCTCTCGACATCGGACGAGCCGTTGCGCGGATTCTCCGGACGATGCTCGGGCTGCAAGCCACGTATGGCTGGGGAGTTCACGCCAAACGTGGTCATTCTGGGGCGGGCACGTCTTCGGCGTCGATGATGCGGTAGGCATAGCCCTGCTCGGCGAGGAAGCGCTGGCGGTGCTGTGCGAACTCGGCGTCGACGGTGTCGCGGGTGATGACGGCGTAGAACCGGGCGGTACGGCTGTCCGCCTTCGGACGCAGGATCCGGCCGAGCCGTTGCGCCTCCTCCTGGCGCGATCCGAACGTCCCCGAGACCTGGATGGCGACGGCCGCCTCCGGCAGATCGATCGAGAAGTTCGCGACCTTGCTGACGACGAGCAACGAGATGTCTCCGGATCGGAACGCATCGAACAGCCGCTGACGTTCCTTCACTGTCGTGTCGCCCTTGATGATCGGCGCGTCGAGTAGCTCCGAGAGTTCGTCCAACTGGTCGATGTACTGACCGATCACCAGCGTGGGCTCGCCGGCATGCTGCTCGACGAGGCGACGCACGACGGCGTTCTTCACTCCGGTGGACGCGGCCAGGCGGTACCTGTTGTCCGAGTCGGCTGTGGCGTAGGCCAGCCGCTCGCCCTCAGGGAGGGTGATGCGCACCTCCACGCAGTCGGCCGGCGCGATCCAACCCGCGTTCTCGAGCTCCTTCCACGGTGCGTCGTAGCGCTTGGGGCCGATCAGGGTGAACACGTCGTCGGCCCGGCCGTCCTCGCGGACCAGCGTCGCGGTCAGGCCGAGCCGCCGCCTTGCCTGCAGGTCCGCGGTCATCCGGAATATCGGCGCCGGCAGCAGATGCACCTCGTCGTAGATGATCAGCCCCCAGTCGCGGGCGTCGAACAGTTCGAGGTGGGTGTAGGTGCCCTTCCGGCGCGACGTCATGACCTGGTAGGTCGCGATCGTGACCGGACGGACCTGTTTGCGGGCGCCGGAGTACTCGCCGATCTCGTCCTCGGTCAGGGACGTACGGCGCACAAGCTCGTCCTTCCACTGTCGTGCCGCGACGGTATTGGTGACCAGGATCAGCGTCGTCGCCTCCGCCCGCGCCATCGCGCCGGCGCCGACGAGCGTCTTACCGGCGCCGCACGGCAGCACGACCACACCCGAGCCGCCATGCCAGAAGCCGTCCACCGCCTCGCACTGGTACGAACGCAGCGACCAGCCGTTCTCCGCCAGCTTGATGGGGTGCGCCTCGCCGTCCACGTAGCCGGCGAGGTCCTCGGCCGGCCAGCCCAGCTTCACGAGCGCCTGCTTAAGCGTGCCGCGCTGGCTCGGGTGGACCACGACGGTGTCGTCGTCGATCCGCGCGCCGATCACCGGTGCGACCCGCTTGGACCGCAGCACTTCCTCGAGGACCGCTCGGTCCGTCGCCGCGAGGACGAGGCCGTGGGTCGGGTGCGACTCCAGCGTGAGGCGGCCGTACCGGCCCATCGTCTCGGCCACGTCGACCAGCAGGGCCTGCGGAACGGGGTAGCGGGAGTAGCGCAGCAGTATGTCGACGACTCGCTCGGCGTCGTGACCAGCGGCACGTGCGTTCCACAACCCCAGCGGTGTGAGCCGGTAGGTGTGAATGTGCTCCGGTGCACGCTCCAACTCGGCGAACGGCGCGATCGCGCGGCGGCATTGTTCGGCCTGCTCGTGGTCGGCTTCGAGCAGCAGAGTCTTGTCGCTTTGCACGATAAGCGGTCCGTCGCTCATCGATACTCCTTGCTGTCGTTCGTGCGCAGATGGCGGTCCGTTCTGCGGTTGACATCCCATTGTGTCCCACCGGCGGGCCTTCGCTCATCTGTGAAGCGGGTCACAGCGTCCGGTCCGCGGCCCTTAAACTGATCGTGATGGGCTTTCCCGAGGACGTCGCGGAATCAGGAAACGAGCGGGACTCAGAATCTTCGCGCGGGTTCGGTTCGTTCCTCGGCATGGCCGTGCTCGGATCGCTCGTACCCGGCGCCGGCATCGTGGCGGCGGGGCGCCGGTGGGGATGGTACGTGATCATCGGCTGGGCCGGCCTGATTGCGGGCATGACATTCGGGGCCCTCGAGCTGGGCACCGACGGGCTCATCGAACTAGGCGCGGACTCCGAACGGCTGCGCGTACTCGCACCCGCACTACTCATGATCGCGGCCGGGTGGCTGGCAATATCCGTCATCGGGTTCAACATGCTCCAGAACGAACGAATGCCGATGGCACAACGTGCCTCCGGCGCGATCGCGGTCGTCGCCGCCTCCTCTCTCATAGTCGCACCCCTGGTACTGACCGCTCGCAACATCGACACGCAGGGCGATCTGATCGAGCGGGTCTTCGCCTCGCCCGATGATCGGAGCCTTACCTCGCCTGACGACGCAGGCACCGTGGAAGACCCGTGGGCCGGCCGGCCGCAGCTGAACATCCTGCTGCTCGGCAGCGATGCCGGGCCGGGCCGGGACGGTGTCCGCCCGGATACGATCATCGTCGCGAGCATCGACACCGGCAGCGGCGACGTCGTCCTGTTCTCGCTCCCGCGGAACCTGCAACGAGTGCCGTTCCCGGACGACAGCCCGCTGTCCGAGTTGTATCCGAACGGCTTCACCGGGTCCGGCGACCCGAACGAATACCTGCTCAACGCCGTGTACCGGAACGTGCCGAGCCTGCACCCGGACATTTTCGACGGCGCCGCGTTCCCGGGCGCGGACGCCACCAAGTGGGCGGTCGAAGGAGCACTCGGACTCGATGTGCACTACTTCGTCATGGTGAACCTCGAGGGCTTCGAGCGGATGGTCGACGCCCTGGGCGGCGTCACCATCGATGTGCGCTACCGGGTGCCCATCGGCACCAAGTTGAACCAGCACACCGGAACCTGCACCGAGGCGCTCGGTTGGATCGAACCGGGCCTGAACCAGCATCTCGATGGCTTCCAAGCACTCTGGTACGCACGGGCGCGCTGTGGCCCGCCGCCGGTCACCGACGACTACAACCGGATGGAGCGGCAGCGCTGCGTCATCGGCGCCATCGCCGAGCAGGTGCGACCGGCGACGTTGCTGCGGAATTACCAGCGCATTGCTTCGGCCACCGAAGAGCTGATCCTCACGGACATTCCCCAAGATCTGCTTCCGGCGTTCGTCGACCTTGGCCGCGATGTGCAGGACGCGACGATCTCGAACCTGGCGTTTACCGACGATGTGCTGGTCCCGAGCGACCCGGACTACGCCAAGGTCCACGAACTGGTCGCCGGAACGCTGACCAAGCCACCGGCCGGAGGCGACTCCGGTGGGGGTGGACAAGGCGACGGGTCCGACGGCGGCCTGCCGGTCAACGTGCAGACCCCGGACGACGTAACCGGCGACGATGAGGCCGGCGCGGAGTCGCTGAAAAGCGTGTGCTGAGCGCCCGATCGATCACGTTCACCACCCGCAGCAACATCACACCACCCACGCATGCATGGTGTGATGTCGCCAAGCCTTGTGTCGGAGCCGGCAAGCTGGTCAGGCGGTGGGGGTGTGGATGCCGCTGATGCGGTGTACCGCGAACGAGCGCACCTCGCCCGAGCGGTGGTCGAACGCGGCGAGCCAGCCACCCTCCAGGCGCACCGGGTCGATCATCCGTTCGCTGGTCGCACCGTGGTTGTCGACGTAGCCGATCCAGAGCGTCGAGCCGTTCGCCAGTGCCCGGCGCAACTCCGCCATGATCGTCGGTGACGCGCTGCGTCCAAGCTGTGCGGGTGCCGCCGTCTCCGGTCGCGACGCCGCCGAGCGGTCCCCGGCGCGGATCGCTCGTACGGCGGCGGTCACTACCGACTCATCCGCGGCTGGCTGCGTCGTGCGCACCGGACCGGGTGCCGGACGGGACGGCGCGCGTTGCGGTTCGGAGTGCGCGATGGCCACCGTGCCGTCCGCGGCCTCGGCGACGGGTTCGAAACCCATCCGGGCGAGCCGGTCGAGCAGCACCTCCGGATTCAGATCCGAGGCGAGCACGGACGGCGCGATCCGGCGAGCGCCGAGCGACACCGCGCTTCGATGGGCGAGGATCTCGGCGAGCACGGACGGGTCGTCACTACGGACGAACGAGGCTGCCGCGCCTACCCGCAGGCGGCCGTACGTCCGCGCCACGTCGTCGACGAGATACGTCAGCGGCTGCGGCACGGGGGTGCGCGACACCGACCCGATGAACTCGTGCATTTGCGCTGCCGTCCAGCCCGACTCCAGCGCGCGGCGAACTGAGGCGGCGGTGAACCGGTGCACGGACGCACCGCCACGGCTCTCGGTCTCGGTCATCGCGGCGAGGCTGCGGGCCAGATCCGCGCGCAGTGGACCGGGTGCCACCGCCGTAAGGTCCGCCTGCACGACAAGATGGTCCACCGGCTCGGGCATCAGGTCCGCCACGGCATCGACCGCGGCACCGGGACGCCCGTCCAGCAGCGCCGGCACGTACGAGGCCAGCGCGCCATGTCCGGTGAAACCCAGCGCTTCAGCTTCCCGCAACGTCCAGCGCACGAGATCGTCTCGAAGCGACCCGCCGCGGGTGCGTCGGCCACCGCCGACGAGGCCGGCGGTCTCGCCGCGCCGGGGACGGCGCCAGCGCACTGCCTCGAGCACACCGTCGGGCTCGGCCACTTGGCCGGACGGCACGCCGGCGAGGACGTCCAGCGTCAGCCGCCGCACTTCAGGCGCGAGCGGACGCTCCAGGTGATGGCCCAGCGGCGGGATGAGCCGCTCGCGCTCGTCCCGTGTGCCCACCAGCCCGGCGACCCGAGAGCCGTCCAGCCAGGCCTGGGCGAGCGCCACCCAGCGCTGCGCCGGCGTTTCGGCCAGCCACGTGTCGTATGCGGGCGTAGGTAGCCAGCGAGAACCCCGGCCGCTGTCCCTGATGCCAAGGGCGGCTCCGCCGCGGGGCTCCGGCTCGTCCGTGCTGACCAGCAGTCCGGCGGCCAGCGCGACCTCGGCGATGAGGGCGCAGCCCGCCTCGTCGATGTCCATCAGGCTCGGCAGTGCCCGCAGGTCGCGGATGCCGAGCCCGCCGGTGCGCAGGACCGACGGCGGGTCCTCGCCCCACACGTCCAAGAGGGTCTGGACGCGTTGGACGGCCGCGTGCGCGCCGGCGGCCGCCGTCCGGTCGACGGTCGCCGGGGCGGTCGAGGTCGTCGGCGGAACCGGCGCGGTCGGGCCGATGTTCGGCCTGAGCACTCCGCCGCGAAGGTGCAGGCCGATCTCGCGCGGCAGGACCACCGTCGACTCCTCCGTCGGCACGAGCAGGCCGAGGGCAAGGAGCCTGTCGATTGGGGAGCGCGCAGTGGCTTTGGTGACGGTTCGCCGCGCGTTCTCGACCCGCCCGGTCGGTGGACCGTCGGCCAGCACCCGCAGGGCGCCGACCGCCTCATCGTCGAGCTCGCCGAGTATCCGGTCGAGGTTGTCAAGTAAATGGGCGCTGACGGCTGCCACGTCGGCCGTGGCGGACATGCCGTGATCGGCGGCGATCTGAGCCGACCGTTGCGGATCGAGCTGCGCGAGTGTCGTGCCGAGCGGTGGCCCGAGGCCGGCCGGAAACGGGCCCAGCACGTCGTGGACGGCGCGCACGAGGTGGAGGGCGTCGTCCGCCCCCCACACGAGTGCCCGTTCCCGCAGCGATCCGACGGCGCGCTCGGCGTCGGCGGCCGGCACGTCGAGCAGGGTTCGAACCGTGGTGAGCGAGACCGGTTCGGTTGCGATCGCGAGCGCCTCGACGGTGTGGAGCGCGAACTGGTCGAGGCGATCGATCGCCCGGGCGACGGACGGCCGGGTGGTGGCGCGGGCGGCTAGCGCGGTGATGTCGCCCGGTACCGGTGTGACCAGATCCGGGCGCAGTCGGAGCAGCGCCCGGAGGTCGTCGTCGCTGCGTGAGCGCAGGTCGTCGGCCAGACGGCGTGGCGCGGAGGTGACCGTACCCATCTCCCCCAAGACTACTGGGCGGCGACGGAACAGGGCTCGGTGCTACAGCTTCCGGAGCCGGGCCAGCAGCTCGGCGGCTCGGTCGGACGCGTCGCGCCGCGCCTCCTCGCTCGTGGCCTTGACCTGTTCCGAATCATCCTTGGGATTGGCTTCGGGTTTCTCGGTCGAACGGCGCCTTCTTTCTAGGGTCACGCCCCGAGAGGCTACCTGGAATCGCTTCGCGACTGAAGACCAGGACGCCATAATTGGCGGGGGAATGCCCGAGTTGTGAGGTGCCTGGCAGGTGCCGGTTAGCATGGCTGGTATGCACCCCGTCGTCGGTTTCGATCTTGACTTGACGCTTATCGACTCTGCCGATGGCATCGTCCGGACGATGCTCGAGACGGCCCGGCGGATGGGCCGGTCGGTGGAGCCGGACGACGTCCGCCGGCAGATCGGGTACCCGCTGCCGGAGACGACGGCGCTGCTGTTCGGTGCCGACCTCGCCGAGGACGCCGCGGCGATCTACCGCTCGCTGTATCCGGAGCACGGCGTTCCAGGGACGACGTTGTTGGCCGGTGTCACCGAGTCACTGGCGGCGGTCCGCAGCCACGGCGGACGCGTCGTTGTCGTCAGCGCGAAGGCGCCGCCGCTGGTCAAGGCGCTGCTGGAGGCGCACGGCCTCGAGGTCGACGCGATCGTGGGCGATGCGTTCGGCGAGGACAAAGGCGTCGCGATCGTGCAGCACGGTGTACACGTCTTCGTGGGCGACCACCCCGGCGACATGGTCGGCGGGGTGTCCGGAGGGGCGACCGCAGTGGGTGTGACGACCGGGTCGCATGGCGAAGAGGCGCTTCGCTCGGCCGGCGCGCACCTCGTGCTCGACAGCCTGGTCGGCTTCCCGGCGTGGCTCGACGGCTTCGTCCTCGACCGGCGGATCGACGCGTTGGCCGCAGGACTGCGGGAGCTCTCGTCGGTTGCGGTGGCGTTCTCCGGTGGGGCGGACTCGGCCTTTCTGCTGGCTGCGGCCGCGCGCGTGCTCGGGCCGGAAAACGTCCTTGCCGTGACCGCGGTGTCCCCGTCGCTGCCGCGCCGCGAGCTGCTCGCGGCCGGTGAGTTCGCGGCGTCGCTCGGCGTACGGCACGTTCGGCCGCGCACGGACGAGCTGTCCCGCACCGGCTATCGTGACAACGACGGCGACCGGTGCTACTTCTGTAAGGCCGAGCTGATGGACGTCGTCGCCCCGCTCGCCGAGCGCGAGGGCTTCGGGCACGTCGCAACCGGCACCAATGCCGACGACGCGGTGGCCGGATTCCGGCCCGGCATCCGGGCGGCGGCCGAGCGGGGAGCCGTCACGCCGCTGCAGGACGCCGGGCTGACCAAGGCGCAGATCCGGGAGGCGTCGCGGCGTTGGGGCCTTGTGACGGCGGACAAGCCGGCCGCGGCGTGTCTGTCGAGCCGGATCGCGTATGGCGTACCGATCACTCCCGAAGGGCTCGCCCGTGTCGACCGTGCCGAGGCGGCACTGCGTGATGCTCTTGTCGCCGCCGGCCTCGATGTTGAGAACCTGCGGGTGCGCGACCTCGGCGACGACCGCGCTCGGATCGAGGTGGATCGGGCCATTGTGGACCGGGTCGCGGCGCTCGATGCGGCACACGACGCCGTTCGGAAGGCCGGCTTCACCGCCGTCGACGTCGATCCCGGCGGCTTCCGTTCCGGTTCGATGAACGAGCTCCTACCCGACCCAACCCGCTTCCGCTGATTCGTCGTTCGATCACGTTCGGCAGGCGCAGCCACATCACACCATGCATGCAGCCCTGTTGCGATGTCGCTACGCCTGCCGAACGTGATCGAACAACGTCAGCGGACGAGGTCGGCGAAGATGCGGTCGAGGTCAGCGGCGGGGTCGTCGGTGAGGCCGGCATGTGTCGGCCCGGGCTGGACGATCGTACTGCGCGGCGAGGTAAGCCAGCGGAAGCGTTCACCGAGGCTCGCGCCGCCGGCGAGTCCGTCGTCCGTACACGTGGCCGCGATGGCGTTCGCGGCGTCGCGCACCGCCGTCACGTCCGCGGACGCATCGAGCGCGAGCAACCGATCGACGTCCACATGCACTCGGGCAGCGAGGAACGCGTCGGCCTGGCAATAGAGGATCACACCGACGTTCACGCACTCCCCGCGTTCGATACGGGGGACGGCGCGCAGCAACGCATACGAGAACGCCTTCACGTCGCACCTCCGGTGACCCATTCCGCCGAAGCCTTGGCTCGCTCGGCCAGATAGTCGACGTACAGCCCCCTGTCCTCCGGATCCAACCAGCCGTCCGGTACCAGCGCGACGATCTCGGTGAGCAACTCGCGGGTCACCAGGGGCGCCAGTTGCGCGTCCGCGGCGACCATGGCGTTCGCGAAGGGTTTGAGGGCGTGATCGTCGAGCGGGTAGGAGCGGATCGCGAAGCCCGCCACACCTGGCCAGGTGTGCTGGAACAGCAGCGCCGCTCCGTGGTCGATCGCCCAGAGCTCGTGGTGCCAGACCAGCAGGTTCGTATTGCGCCAGCTTCGGTCGACGTTGAACGTCAGCGCATCCAGCCACAGCACCCGCGCAGCGTCGGTCGGGTCCGGCAGCCAGCTGATGCCGTCGTATCCGAGCGCGCGGGGCAGGAAGTCGATACCAAGGTTGTCGCCGGCGCTGGTCAGCAAGAGCTGCTGGATCTCCGGGTCGGGTTCGAGGCGGCCGATCGCCTCGTCCATCGCCACCACGACCAGGTCGGGGACACGGACGCCGAGCCGCCGGCCAAGTTCGCCGACGATAACCTCGGCTGCCAGGGCTTTCACGCCCTGTCCGGCACCGCGGAACTTCACCACGTAGGTGCCGAGATCATCGGCTTCGACCAGTCCGGGCAGCGAGCCACCCTCACGGAGTGGCTCGACATATTGCGTTGCGGTGACGCGCTGAAGCGAATCGAGTGCGACCTGGGCCATGAAACGGGACGGTACGCCACTAGGCTGGTAGCCGTCTCTCACGGGACGACGAAGGAATTACCACCTAGTGCAATCGAGGTCATCGTGCCTACCGGAAAGGTCAAGTGGTACGACACCGAGAAGGGCTTCGGCTTTCTCGCCAAGGACGAAGGCGGCGACGTCTTCGTCCACTCATCGGCGCTGCCTGCCGACGTTGAGGCGCTCAAGTCAGGCCAGCGCGTCGAGTTCGGCGTGGCCGAGGGTCGTCGCGGTGAGCAGGCGCTGTCCGTCCGCGTGCTCAGCACCCCGTCGGTGGCCGCTGCACAAGCGGCGGCGGCGCGCAAGAAGCCGGACGACATGGTGACCATCATTGAAGACTTGATCCGGTTGCTGGACGGTATGTCGAACACCTACCGGCGGGGACGGCATCCGGACCGGAAGGCGGCGAGCAAGGTCGCCTCGGTGCTCCGCGGTGTCGCGAACGACCTCGAAGCCTGAGGCTTTTCGGCTACATCCGGGTAGCGCCCGGAGACTATGAACATGGCTCGGACGTCCTCGTTCTAGGCCGCGGCGCGGCGGGTCGAGCGTAGGCGAGGGCGGATCGGGGCACCCGGCCGGGCCCGGGCCGCGAGAATGAGCCCGGCGACCAGGATGCCGGCGGCCAAACCGAACCCGATACCGGCGGTCGGCGGCAGCGATATGCCGAGGAATCCGCCGAGCACCCAGGACAGCTGAAGCAGCGTCTCCGACCTGGCGAACGCGCTCGTGCGCACCTCGTCCGGGACGTCACGCTGCACCACCGCATCGAGCGACAACCGTCCGAGCTGTTGTCCGAAGCCGGCGACGAGCCCGACGGTCACTGCCATGACGACTCCCCACAACAGCGCGCAGAGTACCGCCACGACGGCGGCGATCACGACGAGGACGAGCACCGTCCGGTCCGGGCTGCGCGCCCGCGCTGCCGCGCCGAGCGCCGTCCCGCCCGCCGAGCCGACCCATGCGGCGGCGACGACCATGCCGATGGCGGCATAGTCGGCCATGCCGGCGACGGACTGCTCGCGGAGCAAGAACGCGACGAACATCGTCAAGAAGCCGTTGAAGCCGCGCAGCATCGTGTTGGCGCGCAGCGCCCGCACCAGTGCCGGACCGGCTCGATAGGGCTTGCGGCGTGGTGGGCGGCGCGGGCGCCGGGCGGCGGTCTTCGCCGCCGGACGGTCCGCCGTCCCGCCGCTCAGCGACCTCGTCTCCGCCTGTGTGCGGTCGGCCGTCCCGGACCCGTCCCGGAACGTCACACCGCGCTCACCGGCCGCCGAGTCGACCTTCGAGGACAGCAGGATGGCGAGCACGGTCGCAGTCACGTAGGCGATGAACGCCAGATACAGCGGCCAGTTCGAACCGATGGCGGCCAGACCGATGCCGATCGGCGCCGCGACCGCGGTTCCGACGACACCGGCGAGCCCGAGGCGGGAGTTCGCCGTCACCAATTGGATTGATGGTGGCAGGACGCGTGGGACGGCGGCCGATCGGGCGACCGCGAACGCGCGCGAGGCCACGAGCACGCCGAAAGCCGCCGGATAGAGCCAGAGGTCGTCGCGAACGATGCTGCTGGCCATCACCCAGGCGAGAAACGCGCGTACCGCGGTGGACGTGCCGATGGCCCAGCGCCGGCCGTGCCGGAACCGGTCGAGAAACGGGCCGATCACCGGCGCCACTACCGCAAATGGCGCCATCGTGACGAGCAGGTACAGCGCGACCTGGCTTCTCGCCTCGGACGTCGCGGCGGAAAAGAAGAGCGTGTCGGCCAGTGCGATCGTGATCAGCGTGTCACCGACCGCGTTTACCGCGTTGAGCTCGATGACGCGCGAGAGCCCGGACTCACCTGCACCTTGCGCCGTCGTCGCCTTCCGGACCCGCTTCGCACCGGCGCGGGTCGCCCGAGACGTTGACATGGCGGCGCTGCGAGCCGCGTGTGACGCTGATGCGGTAGCGCGTTTCGCTGCGCGGGCCGATGTTCCGGCGAGCCTGCGGGCGCGGTCGCCCATCTCGTCCGGTCCCCCTCGCGAGCGACCCGGCCCCGTCACATTCACTATCCAACCGCACCAAGTCGCGCCGACATATACCGACGATAGCCACCGTCCGGTGAGCTTGGCGAGCGCTGTGCAGCCGTGCCGCTTCGCGTCCGATCGAGCCGAAGCCGGGGGACCGGAGGGGCATTTGCGTGGTTGTGCGTGGTGTGAGCGCCGCCAAGCTGTCAATCGCGGCGGTTGTTTGCGACAATCGTCGATCGTGACCCCCGTACCCTCGCGTTCGCGATCCCGCAAAGCCGACCAGGCATGCGTGGACGCTGTCGTTCTGGCGCATGACGCCGCCCTTTCGACGGCCGGCGGCGGCCACGTCGGTGCGCATCTCGGCTACGAGGTGGAAGGTGACCGGGTGGTCACTCACCAGTTCGAATGCACCGCACCGGGGTACGTCGGATGGCGCTGGTCGGTGACCGTCGCCCGCGCCTCCCGCGCCAAGACGGTCACGGTGAGCGAGTGTGTACTGCTGCCAGGGCCCGATGCGATCCTCGCCGAGGCGTGGTTGCCGTGGGACGAGCGCGTTGAGCCCACCGATCTCGGGCCGGGCGACCTGATGCCGACGACGGACGACGACCCGCGCCTGGCGCCGGGCTACACCGGTGCGGACGACCCGATCGATCCGTTCGAGGTCAAGGACGTGCTGGACGAGCTCGGCCTCGGGAATCCGTGGGTGCTCTCGCGGGAGGGTCGCGCCGCCGCCGCCATGCGGTGGTATTCCGGCGAGCACGGACCGCATTCGGAGATCGCGCAGTCCGCGCCCGCGTCCTGCGAGACGTGTGCGTTCATGGTCCGGCTCGGCGGCTCGCTCGGCCGGGTGTTCGGTGCGTGCGCGAACGAGAAGGCGCCGTTCGATGGGCAGGTCGTCTCGTACGACCACGGCTGTGGGGCGCACAGCGACGTCCGGATCGAGAACGACGACGTTGAGCTGCCGCCACCGGTACTCGACACGTTCTCGTTCGACGTTGTGGCCGACGACGATGGAGACGGCTGACCCGTACCGCACCGCGGAGTTACGGCGGCGGGTACTCGACGCCTGGGCCGATTCCCCGGCGCGGTTCCGCGAGGACGCCAACGCCGAAGAGGAGCTGGCCCGCGGGGCATACCGCGATCGGGTGATCGTCGAGCTGGCCCAGAACGCCGCCGACGCCGCTGCGCTCGCCGGCCCGACCGGCCGCCTGCTGTTGCGGTTCGACGGTGCGATGCTCGTGGCGGCGAACACCGGTGCGCCGCTGGATCGCGCCGGAGTCGAGGCACTGTCCACGCTTCGCGCGTCGGCCAAGCGGGACGATGTGTCAGGTGTGGTCGGACGGTTCGGCGTCGGCTTCGCCGCGGTGCTCGCCGTGACCGACGTGCCGAGCGTCGTGTCGCGCGGCGGCGGCGTGCGGTGGTCGCGGGACGAGGCCGCCGCACTCGTCCGGGAGCTCGGGCTCGAGGCGGAGCTTGCTGCTCGCGGTGGAGCGCTACCGGTGCTTCGCTTACCGTTTCCCGCCTCCGGCGGCGTGCCGGACGGCTTTGACACCGCGGTCCACCTGCCGATGCGCGATCCGACCGCCGGTCGTCTCGTGGCCGAGCTGCTCGACGAGGTGGACGACGCGCTGCTGCTCGCGCTGCCGAACCTTGGTGAGATCGTCATCGAACGGGACGGCGTCACGCGACGCATCACGAGCACCGTTGAGGACTCGACGAGCGCCGCGCGAACGGTCGTCTGCACGGACTCGGTGGACGAAGCAGCGGGCTCGCGGCGGACGAGTACGTCATGGCGGCTCGTGTCGGCAACGGGCGCCGTCCCGGCGGAGCTGCTCGCCGAACGGCCAACGGAGGAGCGGGGCGGCTGGACGGTGACGGTCGCGGTGCCACGCGCGGACGGCGGTGCGCCGGCGCCGCTGCCGGACGGATTGCGTCGCGTCGTCCATGCACCCACGCCTACCGAGGATCCGACCGCGCTGCCGGTTCTGGTCCTGGCCGGCTGGCCGCTCGACTCGTCCCGGCGCCACGTCCAGCCCGGACCGCTCACCGATTTCCTTGCCGCCAGGGTGGCCGACGCGTACTCGACGCTGGTCCGCGACATGGCGCCTGCGGGGTCGGACGTGCTGCGGCTCGTCCCCGGCCCGATGGCCGCCGGCGTCGTGGACGCGACGCTGCACCGGGCGATCCTCGCCGAGCTGGCCAGGACGCCGTTCGTTCCGCCGGCCGCTCCCGTGAGTGCCGATGATCACGGGACGCGGCTGCGGCCGGACTCGGCCACGATGATCGACGACGCGGCGGGAGCGGCCGATCCGGCGGCGCTGTCGGTCGTTGTGCCGAATCTGGCCGATCCCCAATGGTGGCGTTGGGGTGCCCTCGACCGCCTGGGCGCAAGGCGGGTCCCACTGGTTGACGTGATCGACACGTTGGCCGGCACCGCGGCTGAGCCGCGGCGGTGGCACGACCTGTACGAAGCGCTGCAAGGCGTCGACGCCGCCGACCTGGCGACGCTGCCGGTTCCGCTGACCGACGGCCGGACCGTGCGCGGCCCCCGCGGTGCCCTACTCCCGGTCGCCGGCGCCACGCCGGACACGCTCGAGGCACTCGACCTGCGAGTCGTTCATCCGGACGCGGTGCATCCCCTGCTCCGCCGCCTCGGCGCGCGGGAGGCCGAGCCGGCGGCCGTGCTCCGCGATGCCGCGGTCCGCGAAGCCGTGGAGCGGCTGGCCGGCGAGACGTCCGACCAGCTCGATACACGCGCCGCGGCGCAGGTGGCCGATGCGGTGCTCGATCTTGCGGCGGCATCCGGCGTGAGCACCGAGGAGGAGCCGTGGCTGGCCCGCCTGTTGCTTCCCGACGGCACCGGCACCCTGGCCGAAGCGGGAGAACTGTGGATGCCCGGGTCGGCGGCCGTGGCCTGGCTGGACGCGGATCCCGCGGAGTGCTGCGTCTCGGACGAGCTGGTCGCGCAGCACGGACCGGAGGTCCTCGAAGCGGTCGGTGTACAGCGCGGGTTCAGCGTGGCGCGCGCAGCCGATGTGCCGCTGGACCCGGGCGCGAGTGACCTGCCGGATTATGACGTCTGGGTGGACGTGGCACTCGCCGCCCTTGGCGATCCGGACGGGCCGCCGATCCTGGTCGAGCTGGCCGCGGTGCTGGACCTCGACCTCGTCCGCGATGACGCATGGCCCGCCGTACTGAACGCGCTCGCGAGTGACGAAGACAGCCATGCCGCCCTCACCGAATCGGTCCTGGCGATACTCGTCGACGGAACGCGGGCCACCGTCCCGTCCTACACGTCGTGGTGGATCCGCACGTACGCTCGGATCGACGACCACCCGGTGGGTGAGCTGTGCGCGCCGAACGCCGACGCGGTCGTGGGTGCGTTGCTGCGCCAGAGCCCGGCCGAGTTGAGTGCAGCCGCCGCGTCCGCGCTCGGACTCGCCGGCACGCTCGACGACCTCATCGCGATGCCGGACGTGTTGCTCAACCGGCTCGCCGATCCGGACGTACGGCTCCCGGTCACCGAGCTGGGCCAGGTCTACGGCGCGCTGGCCGCTGCGAATCCCGACGTCGTCGGTCCGGACCGGATTCGGGCGGTGAGCCCGAGCGGGGACACCCACGTTTCCGACGCCGGAAGCGTGGTCGTGATCACGAGCCCGCAATGGCTGCAGCTGAGCCTGCCGGCCGTCGTGCCCGGCCCGCCCGAGCTCGCCGACGTGCTCGGTGTCGATCGGGCGGAGCAGCGCCATGCCGCGGTTCCAGACACCCCCGGCGCGCCGGCTCCGGTGCCGGACGTCGTCGGCCGCGTTGTCCCGGACGCGCCGCGGACCTACGTCGAGCATGAGGATCTGCGGGTCGGCGGTCAGCCGGTGAGCTGGTGGGTGGACACATCCGGGGCCGTGCACGCGGCGACCTCCGACGGGCTTGCCAGGGCCCTGGCCTGGGTGACCGGGCAGTGGGATATCCGCCTGCTGCTGGCCGAGATCCTGCGAGATCCGGGCGCACTCGACATGCTTGTCGCGGAGCATCAGTTTGCGACAAGGCGGGACCAGCTCTGAACAACCTTGGCGAACTTGTCATATGCCCACCTTCGGGCCATGCTGACGCACATGAGTGATGGCTCCTGCCCGCTGTGTAGCGGGGAAGAGTTCGATGAGCAGATGGGCCGGGTGCAGGTATGGGAGGACGAGTACTGGCGGTTGACGACGAGCATCGGCCCGGGCGACCCGACACCAGGCTTCTCATATCTCGAGCCGAAGCGGCATATCCAGTCCATCGCTGATCTGGACGGGTCGGAAGCCATCACCTTCGGACCGGCCATCTCGAAGTGCTGCTCGGCGTTGAAGCAGGCCACCGCAGCCGACGGAATATGGGTGTACGTCTTCGGCGGCCATCTCGATCACTTGCATGTCCATCTCGCGCCGCATCGTGAGGGTGACGCGCTCAACGACGCCGTGCTAAAGGGCGAGTTCGTTGAAGAGCCGATGCCGACCGGTGTCGTGGCACTGGTCAGCACCGAGTACCCGCCGATTCCGGAGGAGACGCTGCGATCGGTGGCCGAACGCGTCCGCGAACTGCTCAACTAGCGTTGCGGGCTACTTGGTCTCGAGGTCCCTTAGCCGGAAGCCCCATAGACCGACCGCGAAGAGCCCGACGGCGATTCCGGTGAGCACGAGCACCGGCGTCCAGGCCATATCGACGGCGGGCAGCGCCGGGACATGGCCGAACGGCGACAGGTCGAGCGTCCACTCCGGCAAATCGAGAATGGCCGCGAAGCTGCCGATCAAGGCGGCATACGAGATGAGGATCCACACCAGCGCGGTGGCTCGCGGAACGACCCCGAACAGCGCGACGCCCAAGCCGACCGTCAGCCAGATGGCCGGCAGGTAGGCGAGGCCCGCACCGAGCAGGCGCGGTAGCACGCTCCCGTCCTCGAGTGCGGCGGCGGCGGTCACCCCCAGGCCGAGCACACCGAGCAGCAGGATCACGGCACTGCTCACCATCGCCACAGTGACGTGGCTGGCGACCCAACCCATCCGCGACGTCGCGGTGGCAAGGACCGGCTCGGCCCGCCCGCCGGTCTCCTCGCTGCGCAGCCGCAGCACGGTTAGAACCGCGTAGACGGAGACCGCGACGGCCATCAGCGAGATGAGCATCGCGAGGAAGGTGTCGATGATGGACGTTCCACCGAAATTGTCCAGCAGGTCTTCCATCGCGGAGAACTCCTCGGCGAAGCTCTCCGCCTCACTGACGATCGTCCCGTAGCCGAGGCCGAACAGGAGCAGCGCGATGCTCCACCACATCGTGGCGCTGCGGTTCAACCGCCAGGCGAGCCCGACCGGGCTGGACAACGACGCCGGCGCCGTCGGTGCTCCGGGGCGGGACCGGATCAGGCCCGCACCCACGTCGCGGCGCGCATTGAGGCGGTAGCCGATCCCGGCCAGGACGATCGTCAGCGCTACCGAAAGCAGCAGTGGCCACCACCGGTCGTCGACGTACACCCTGGTCTGCTGCGACCAGCCGATCGGGGAGAGCCACGACAGCGTGCTGCTCGGATCTTGGCCGGCATCTCCGGCCGCACGCAGGAAGTAGGCCAGTGCCAGCGCCGCGCCGGCCAGCCCGCCGGAGCCACGGCCGTGCTCGCTGATCTGGACGGTAACGGCCGTAACGCCCACGAATACGATGCCGATCGCGGCCAGCGCGGCGCCGAACAGCCAGGACGACTCCTGACCCACGTTCTCGAGGCCGAGTGAGCCGAGGCCGAGCGCCACTAGCGCACCGAGCACGATGTGGGCACCGGCTATGACGATCATGGCTGCGGTGAGGCTCGCGTGCCGGCCCACGACACCGGCGCGCACGAGTTCGGCGCGTCCGGTCTCCTCCTCGGCACGGGTGTGCCGCACCACCAGCAGGATGCTCATGAGCCCGACGAAGACGGCGATCCAGGACAGGTACTCGTGGGCGATCATGGCGCCGAACGTGTAGTCATCGAGCCCGTAGCCGGGGCCGCTGACCACGCGCAGACCCGGGTTGTTCATCAGGTCGGCGCGGGCCGCCAAGTCGGCGTCGTCGAGGTAGATGTCGGGAAGCGACGCGACTGATCCGATGGTGAACAAGCCGATGGCGCCGATCCACACCGGCAGCCGCACGCGGTCCCGACGCAGGATGAACCGGATGAGTGTGCCGGTTCCGGCCAGTGTGCTCCGGCCACCCGACTCCGCGGCTCGTACCGGAGCGGTTGCGGTCGCTGTCATCGGTCGGCTCCGTTACCGTTCGCGGCGACTTCGTCGCCGTAGTGACGCAGCATGAGCTCCTCGAGTGTCGGCGGGTGGCTCGTGAGCGCCCGGACGCCGAACGTGGTCAGGTGCCGGACGGCCGCGTCGAGGTGTTCGCCGTCGACCGCGAAGCGGACGCTGCCGTCGGCGACCTGGACGTTGTGAATGCCGGCGAGCGCTTCAAGTCCGGTGACCGGAGTGGCCGTCTGCGCTTCGATCGTCGTTCGGGTGAGGTGGCGCATCTCGGTCAGGCTGCCGGACTGGACGATCTTGCCGAGCCGGATGATGGAGATCGTGTCCGCAAGCTTCTCGACCTGGGCGAGAATGTGGCTGGACAGCAGGATCGTCTTGCCGACGCGTTTGGCCTCATGCACGACGTCCTGGAAGACGACCTCCATCAGCGGGTCGAGGCCGGCGGTCGGCTCGTCCAACAGGAGCAGCTCGGCGTCCGACGCGAGCGCTGCGACCAATGCCACCTTCTGCCGGTTGCCCTTGGAGTAGGTGCGGCCTTTCTTGGTGGGGTCGAGGTCGAACCGCTCGATAAGATCGTCGCGGCGCGCCTTGTCGAGCCCACCACGCAAACGGGCGAGCAGGTCGATGGACTCACCGCCGGTCAGGTTGGGCCAGAGCTCGACGTCGCCCGGCACATAGGCGAGCCTGCGGTGGAGTGCGACCGCGTCGTCCCACGGATCTGCGCCGAGCATCTCGGCGGAGCCGGAATCGGCGCGCAACAGCCCGAGCAGAACTCGAATGGTGGTGGACTTGCCGGCGCCGTTGGGGCCGAGGAAGCCATGGACCTCACCGGTCCGTACGGTCAGGTCGAGCCCGTCGAGGGCGCGCGTTGCCCCGAACGTCTTGACGAGCCCGGACGTCGCTATCGCACTGGTCATGCGATCGACCGTAACACATTTCATGAATTTGTGAATAGCGTTTTCGTCGAGGTTGTCGCAGACCTCGCTTTTGGTATTAGTTGCACATGATTAACATAACGGCGTGACGTGCTGGCAGTCCGATTTGCGGCGATGGCCGGAAGTGCCGGGGCGACATAAGGCGGTCCGGGCATGACATACCTCGTGTTCGGCGCCACAGGTCTGTTGGGACGGCACGTCTCGCGCCTACTCGCGTGGAGGAGCGTTCCGCGCATCCTCTTCGGGTACTCGGGGGCGTCCGGAAACGCACGCGTGAGCCGGATCGACATCCGTGACCCACACGCCGTGGAGACCGCGATACGGCGTGCCGCACCACGCGTCGTCATCAACGCCGCGTACGACAAGGCGGATTGGCGCACCACCGCCGTCGGGCCGGCGAACCTGGCCAGGGCGTGCGAGCGGCACGGAGCACGGCTGGTGCACATCTCGAGCGATGCGGTCTTCTCCGGCCGTGAACCGTCCTACGACGAGGGCAGCGTGCCTGATCCGGTCAGTAGGTACGGTGCGGCCAAAGCCGCAGCCGAGACCGCGGTCGCGATGGTCGACAACGCCGTCATCGTCCGAACGTCGTGGCTCGTCGGAGATGGGATCGCCCCGTTGCAGCGAGCGGCCGGTGCGACATCGTGGTTCGACGGCGGTCGAATCTCGCCGTTCGAGAAGTATGTCCGGGGCGTCGCGGCCGGTGGCACGAACGGCGCCCTCTACGTCGACGATATCGCGATGCCGCTGCACGCGGCCGATCTGGCCACTGCCGTTCTGGAGATCGCCGGCCAGGACTTCACGGGGACGATCAACGTCGCGGGCCGCGAGCCGATGAGCCGCCACGAGCTCGCCGCGGCATATGCCGGCTGGGCCGGCGTCGATCCCGCCGCGCTGCCCCGTGGCCGTCGGTACGGCGACGGCGGGCCGGTTGCCGTGCGGCTCGACAGTTCGATGGCCGGGCGTGTTCTGCGCACCCGGATCAGACCGATCGACGAGGTGTATCGCGGCTGAATGTGGCGTTTGCCCCGTCCCGCACGCTTGCGCGCTGGACGTGGATGGGTGCCTCGATCGGCAGATGTCGCGATAGCCAGATAACCTCGTGGGTATGGGGAGGCGCCAGAACGATTCGGCTCGCCAGCCGGACGTCCGTCCGCTCGATGTGGACGGGGTGCGGACGGTTGCGATCGTCACCGTCGGTTGGGGTGTCGCATTCGTAGTGCTCGCGTTACGCCAGGGTCAGCTCAACGACGCCGGTCGGGGCTGGTGGCTCTGGACCTGCCTGGCCGGTGTCGGGCTCGGCCTGCTCGGGCTGGAGTACTGCCGCAGGCGCCGTGACGCGATCGCTCAGGCGGCGCTCGAGGCCGAGGCCGGGGTCGACGAGTTCGACGACGATCGCATCGGGGACTGGAGCCGGCTCCCACCCGAGGAAGAGCTTGACGCCGCTGACGAGCACCCACGCGCCGACCAGCCGGCCGCGGGCGACCATCTGACTCAGCCGTACCGGCCCGCCGGGCAACAGCCCGGGTACCCGACCGGCGACATGCCCGTCGTGCCGAGCCAGCCGGCTGCGCCCAGCGCCGGGCAGGCCGGCCCCCCGGCCCATGCGCAGGGCCGGCACTCCTACCCCGGGTCACAACCGGCGCCGCAACATGCCAAACCGCGCCCGTCCGAACCGGCGCCGCCCCCGCCGCGATACCGCGAGCCGGCGCCGCAACAACCGGTCGAGCGGCCACGGCAGGAGCCGACTCGGCCGTCGGCACCGCAGCAGCAACCGTCGATGCCGACCGGCGGCGTGCCGTCGCGGCCGGCACAACGTCCTGCGCCGCCGCAGCAGCCCGCGCAGCCCCCGGCGCGGCCGGCGCCGACACCACCGCCGCAAAGTCGACCACAGCCTCCGCCCTCTCCGCCTCAGCAGGCGCCGCAGCCGCCGTCGCGCGAGCCCGAGGCACCGCCGCCCGATCCGTACTCCACCGGTGCCGGCTGGTACGACTCGGCCGCCGGATACTCCCCGGATGCCGACCGAGCACGTGCACATCCGCGTGACCGCAGGCCGCAGGCTCCTCGAGCGCCCTCCGCCGAGTCGCCGTCGACCGGACCGGAGCGCCCCAGGCGTCGCCCGCTCGAAGACAGTGAGTTCTTCGGAGACGACTCCAGCGCACCACCGCCCAACTCGACCGCGGAGTTCTTGCTCGCGGACCTCGAGGACGACGACGAGTCGCCGCCGCCCCCGGCTAGTCACGACCGGGACGCACCGGGTGACGAGTACGGCAACCGCCGGGCACGCCGCTCCCGCTAGAGGTGCGAGCAGATCTACGCGCCGATAGTCGTTTCGCCGGAGCGATCAGAGATCTCCCCGTGCACGGGCGTGCTGGACGTAGAAGCGGAACGTCTCCGAGGATGTCTTGCGCGGGAGGTACCCGAACTCTTCCTTGAGGCGTTTGTTGCTCAGCACCGGACGGTAACGCAGAAAGTTGACCTGCTCCGGGCCGTAGCGGCCGAGGCGTAACAGCCGGCCTGCTTGCAGCGCCGCGCGGACCAGTCCGGCGGGCAGTGCGCGTACGGGCTTGCCGAGCACGTCGGCGATCTCGTAGACGGTGAGTGCGCCGTCGCCGGCCATGTTGTAGATGCCGGTGCGGTCCTCGCGGATTCCGAACCTCATCGCGTCGACGACGTCTTGGTCCCAGACGAACACGAACGGCGAGTCGCTGCCACGGATCGCCAGCACACGCTTGCCGGTGAACAGCTGCGTGATCAGGTTGCGGGTGCCGGAGCCGAGGATCGTGCCGGGCCGGAAGATCAGTTGCTGCAGCTGCGGGTGCTCGTGCCGATATTCGGCGAGCATCTCCTCGATCTGCCGCTTGTGATCTGAGTAGGGGAACTCGGGGTTGCCGCGGAGTTCGTCGGTCTCACTGATCCACGCGGGGTTGTCCGGGTGGTAGCCGTACGCCGCTCCGGAGCTGGTCACCGTCACGTGCCGAACGCCCGAGCGTACACAGGAGTCGAGCACGTTACGGGTGCCGTTGACGTCGATGTCGAAGCCCTGGGCCCGGGCTCCCGTGGTGTCCAGCACGGAGGCCAGGTGCACCACATGCGTGACACGCTCGGCCGTCATTAGCGCTTCGAGTGAGGGGTCACGGATGTCCTGCACATGAACCGCGAAGCCGAGGTCGTCGCGGCCGCGGATGTCGGTTCCGACGACGGTATGGTCCTGCGCCAGCCGCCGGCCGAGCAGGCTGCCGACGTACCCGGAAGCGCCAGTGATCAAGATTCGCTTGCCGGTCACGGCACTACCTCCGCACTCGCCGCTCGTCCCGCCGAGCGGGACCACACGAGGGCGAGGGTCAGCCCGGACACCAGATGCCAGACACCCCAGAAGGCGGCGATGAGGATCATGCCGCTGAACTCGGGGAAGAACGTGAACAGGATGACCAGCCCGAGGCCGGAGTTCTGGATGCCGACCTCGAGGGTCACCGCACGCCGGTCGGCGAGCTCGAGGCGCATGGCGCGTCCGACACCGTTGCCCAGGGCGAGCGCGAGCAGGTTGTGCGCGACGACGAGCCAGAAGAACGTCCCGAACTCGCCGATGAAGACGTCGAAGTTGTTGCCGAACGCGATGGCGACGAATCCGAGCAGCGCGATGAGCGCGGCGATTCTGAACGGCTTCTCGGCGGCAGCCGCGAACCTCGGGGACCGCCCGGCCACCCACATGCCGAGCGCGAGCGGCACTGCCAGCACCAGCACGACGAGAGTCAGGATGCTCGATGGCTCGATGGCGATGCTCTCGAGCAGGCCGCGGGTGTCCGGGTTGAGGTAGCCGTAGAGTGCGAAGTTGAGCGGTGTCATCACGGTCGCCGCCACACTCGACACCGCCGTCATGCTCACCGATATGGCGACGTTGGCCCGGGCCAGCCAGGTCATCACATTGGAGAAGGTGCCGCCGGGACATGAGGCGACTAAGATCATTCCGAGCGCGAGCTCCGGGTCGACCCCGAACGCCCACGTCCCGAGGCAGGTCAGCCCCGGCAGCAGCAGGAACTGTGCGACCAGTCCGGCGACCGGCGCCACGGGCGCGGTGAGAATCCGCCGGAAGTCGTCGGCGCGCAGACTCAGCGAGACGCCGAACATCATTGTCGCGAGGATGATGTTCACCAGCACCAGGCTGGCCGGATCGAACTGAACCTCCATGGCCGCTCCGCTCAGGCCTGCCGCGCCGCGTCGCTGTGTTCGGAGCGTCCGGTGCCGACGGGCTTGTCGCCTAGCGTCCGCCGCAGCGCACGGGTGTGGACCGAGACCGCCTTGCGGTAGGTGTCCTTGTGTACGTAGTAGGCCATCCGGTCCAGCTTGAGATACCGGTATCCGCCGTCGAAGGTCTTGCCCGCGTGGCGGCGCTTGATGTCCTTGAGCTTGCGGGCCTCGGCGTCGCCGGCTGCCAGCCGGCGGATGTAAAGGGCGATCAGTTCCGCCTGTTCGTTGCGACCCTCCCAGCCCAGTCCGGCGGCTTCGATCATTCCGGCCATGAACAGGTTGTCGTAGTCCGGATGGAAGACGTTCAGGTACAGCTGCGGTGCGGCCGCGCCGTCCGGCCAGTTGAGCTGGTCGCGGGCGATGAACGGGTAGTCCAGCCGATAGCCGGTGGCCAGCAGGATGACGTCGTAGTCGGCACGTTGGCCGTCGGCAAATGTCACCGTGGAGCCCGACACCGCCTGCAGATCGCTGCGGGGCTGGATGTCGCCGTGCCCCAGGTGGTGGAGGATCAGCGAATTCACCACCGGGTGCGACTCGTACATGCGGTGGTCCGGATCGGGCAGACCGTACTGCGACGGTTTACCCGCGACCGCCCGGACGAGCCCACCGTCGAGCAATTGCTTGAGCCGCCGGGGCAACTTGAGCTTGCCGCCGATGGTGTCGATCGGTTTGCCGAGAAGGAACTTCGGCACGAAGTGATAGCCGCGTCGCACCGAGAGATCGACACTGCGGGCATGATGTACCGCGTCGACGGCGATGTCGGCCGCCGAGTTGCCACAGCCCACGATGAGCACACGTTTGTCGGCGAAGATGTCCGGGGAGCGGTACTTGCTGGAGTGCATGACTTCTCCGGCGAACGTGCCCGGCAATTTGGTTTCGTTCGGCCGGTGCAGGGTGCCGCTGGCGATCACCACCCCGTCGAAGCGACGAGTCTGGACGTCGTCGCCGCACCGGCTGCGTACCAGCCAGCCGTCGCCGTCGGGTTCAACGGCGAGCACGCGTGTCTCGAACTCGAAGTGCCGGTACAGGTCGAACGTTCTGGCGAAGTCGCGGAAGTAGTCGCGGAGCGTGTCGTGCCGGGGATATGCGGGGACGTCGTCCGCCATCGGAAACTCGGCGAACTCGGTCATACGCTTCGACGAGATCAAGTGCGCCGACTCGTACACGGTGCTGTGCGGGTTGTCGATGTCCCACAAGCCGCCGACATCGGAGTGCAGCTCGATGCCGATGAAGGGGATGCCGTACTTGTCCAGGTTGCGAGCCATCGCCAGCCCCATCGGTCCGGCTCCGATGACTGCGTACATGGATCGCCCTTCTTGCTAGGCTCAGCGGTGGCGGTCAGCCCAGGTTAGCGGGCTCCGTCCCCGATGTACCGGTTGGTCCGGGACCAGGTTCGGGTCGATTCAGGACATGTGTGGAGGCTGACGGTTCGGCCCCGGCTGATGCAGGAAGCAGGCTCGGATGTCGCACAGCCCCACCGTCACCCTCCGGTTCGGCCAGGCGGTTCTCCGGGCCGCCGAACATGCCGGAGTTGGGTTGCCAACCGAGACGGTGGCACAGCTGGACAACTTCGGTGCCGTCGGCCGGGCGCCGCTGTCCGCCCTCGACGCCGTCTGGGAGGCCATCGGCCGGACCAGCGACGACCCGCTCATCGGCCTTCGGCTGGGACTCGAGATCGAGGTGGGGCATCTCGACAGTGCCGGCCTGATGTTGATGAGCTGCGAGACACTCGGCGATGCGGTGGACACGCTCGTGGAGTACTTCCCGATCATCGCCGAGGGCAGCCACTTCGACACCACACCGGCCAGTGACGGGCTGCGCCTCCGGTACCTGCCCGGCTACACCACCGCGCGGGAGTTGCGAACCGAGGCGGCGCTGGGCTGCGTCGTACGGCTTGCTCGCTGGATCACCGGCGAGCGTTTCCAGCCGCAGGAGGTCCGGCTGCGGCACAGGCCGCGTGATGCTGCGTCGCGGTACGCGTCCATGCTCGGCCTACCGGCGTATTTCGACTGCGCGGACTACAGCGTGCTGCTGCAGCGCAGCGCCCTATCGACTCCGCTGATCCAGGCCAACCCCGCGGTGCGTGAGCACCTGCGTCAGGTGGCCGACGACATGCTCGCCGGCCTGTCCGAGCAGAGCACGTCGGCCCAGGTCGAGGCGCTCGTGCGCCGCCAACCGCAGTGGACCAGGGAGCGGGTCGCGCAGGAGCTGTTCATGAGCGGCCGGCATCTGAATCGCCGGCTGGCCGACGAAGGCAGCTCATTCAAGGTGCTGCGCGACGCGACCCGCTACCAACTGGCCGAGCAACAGTTGCGAGGCCGTCACCCGATCTCGGCCATCGCCGAGTCACTGGGCTTCGCTGACGAGAGCGCCTTCGCCAAGGCCTTCCGCCGCTGGGCCGGCGAGAGCCCGGCCCGCTACCGCGACCGCCTGCTCGACCAATGAGCATCACCGGCGGCCGTGCCGGCCGGTGGCGAGCCGGCCGGCTGTCGGTGCTGCTGAATCGGGCTCAGCGCGCGCGGAGTCAGTCTGAAGCCCTTCGGGATGCTGCTTCGCATAGGCTGGACGACGGTCGATCATCCCGCACCAGGAGGCTTGTATGCGACTAGGCCTGCACTATTGGACGTTCTCGACACCACCCGAACCGGCGAAGATCGGCCCGACGCTGGCGCAGACCGCGGAGATCGCCGAGCAGGCGGGCTTCGCCGCGTTCACGGTGATGGACCACTTCTTCCAGATGGAGGCGGCCGCACCCGCCGAAGAGCCGATGCTCGAGGGCTACACGACCCTCGGGTTCCTCGCAGCGAAGACGCAGCGCCTGACGCTCGGGCTACTGGTGACCGGCGTGATGTACCGTTACCCGGGCTTGCTGGCCAAGACCGTGACGACGCTCGACGTGCTCTCCGGCGGCCGGGCACGGCTCGGTATCGGCGCATCGTGGTACGAGCGTGAGCAGCGCGGGCTCGGCGTGCCGGTCGTCCCGGTGGCCGAGCGGTTCGAACGGCTCGAGGAGACACTCCAGATCTGTTTGCAGATGTGGAGCGACGACAACGGCCCGTTCGACGGGCAGCACTACCGGCTGGCCGAGACGCTGTGTGTTCCGGCACCGGTAAGCCGGCCGCGCCCACCCATCATGATCGGCGGTGGTGGGGAGAAGAAGACTCTCAAGCTCGTCGCGCGCTATGCCGACGCCGGCAACCTGTTCGGCACGAGCCCGGCCGACGTCGCCCGGAAGCTGGACGTGCTGCGCCGGCACTGCGACGACGAGAGCCGCGACTACGACAGCATCGCTAAGACCGTGTTGATCACCCGTCCTCCCCTCGCCGACGTCGACGCCTTCCTCGCCGACGCGGAGGAGTACCGGAAGATCGGCGTGTCGGAGATGATGCTCATGCCGGATCGTCACCCCGTCGAGTTCGCCGAACGTGTGGCCGAAGACGTGGTCCCACGAGTGCCAGGAGGCGTGAGCCGGTGATCGACGTTCATCTCGTGGACGGTACGTACGAGCTGTTCCGTTACCACTACGCACCGAACAACAAGGACGCCGATCTCGGTGCGACGCGGGGCGTCGTTGGTACCTGCCTGCAGATTCTGGAGGAGGGCGCGACGCACGTCGGCATCGCGACCGACCACGTGATCGAGTCGTTCCGCAATGACCTGTGGCCGACCTACAAGGACGGATCAGGGGTCGACCCTGCGCTCAAGGCGCAGTTCCCACTGGTCGAGGACGCGTTGACGGCGGCCGGTTTCACGGTGTGGCCGCTGGTGGAGTTCGAAGCGGATGACGGCCTCGCGGCGGCGGCCGAGATGGCGAACGCCGACGAGCGGGTCGGGCGCGTCATCATCTGCACTCCGGACAAGGATCTGGGCCAGTGTGTCGGCGGCAAGGTCGTCCAGTGGGACCGTCGCCGTGACGCGTGGTTCGACGTCGACGCCATCCGGGCGAAGTTCGGCGTCCCTCCGGAGTCGATCCCGGACTATCTCGCGCTGGTAGGCGACAGCGCGGACGGCTTCCCCGGCCTGCCCGGCTGGGGTGCCAAAGCCACGGCCGCGGTCCTGGACGAGTTCGGCCACATCGAGAACGTTCCGTCCGATGCCACCGAATGGAACGTGACGGTGCGCGGCGCCGCCAAGCTCGCCGCGACGCTTCAGGAGCAGCTCGACAACGCCCTGCTGTTCCGGCGTATCGCAACCGCGGAAGTGAACGCGCCGGTGAGCAGGTCCGTCGACGAGCTCGAGTGGCGGGGCCCGGCCGATGGCTTCGACGCAATGGCCGAACGCATCGGTGCGCCCCAGCTCTACGCCCGCGCCGTGAAGATCGCTGCCGCTCGTGGTGTGAGCTAGCCGCTAGAAGTCGATCCGCATGACGGCGCGGCGGGCGGTGGGACGGCTGACCTCGGTGAAGCCGGCCTCGGCGAACACGCTGTGTGCGCCGACGTAGAGTTCGCCCCAGATGTACTCCTTTCCGGGTTCGGTGACGATCGGGTACGCCTCCAGCGCTCGGGCGCCTCGATCACGCGCGTAGCCGACCGATGCGCACGCGAGTTCGTAGCTGACGCCACGCCTTCGGAAGCCCTTGCGGACCACGAAACACGTGACCGCCCAGACGCTGTCGTCGGACTTGTCCTCGTCGCGCCCCGACCAGGGGACCCGGGCGTTCGCCAGGCGCGGGTAGGCCGTCCTGGGTTCGACCGCGCACCAGCCCACCGGCTCGCGGTCGAGATAGCCGACCAGCCCGGTCGTCGCCTCGCTCTGCGGATGGTCGCAACCGGTCTGTTTCCGGAGGTCTTCGGCGCGCTCGGCGACCGGCGTAGCCCGCCACTGCTCGTTCGAGAGCTTGAAGTACTGGCACTGGCAGGCTCCTGGCTCGCCGCGCGTGCCGAAGATCGTCCGGAGGTCATCCCACGACGCCTCGTTCGCGGGCACCACCGTCAGACGGTTGTCCGGGGTGAGTTCGGTCATGGACGGCACGGTACTGGCCGTTGGTGACATTTCGCGTCCAGAATCGGCCTCGAAGCGCCGTCATGGGCGTTCGCCCCGTTAGCGACTGGCCATTAGCAAGGGTAATGACCTATGCTAAGGATATGACCGCCGTGACGAGGGCCCGATCCCAGGCAGAATTGGCGAGTGTCCTGCGTGTTGCCGTGATGCGGATGGCACGCCGGCTCCGCAACGAGCGCGAGGACGATTCGTTGACGTTGACCCAACTCTCCACGATGGGCACGCTGAACGGCCGCGGGCAACTGACGCTCGGCGACCTGGCTGCTGCCGAAAAGGTGCAACCGCCGTCGATGACCCGAATCGTCAGTGCGCTCGAGGAGCGTGGACTGGTCAGCCGCGAGGCCGACAAAGCCGACAAGCGACTCGTCCTTGTGCAGCTCACCGAGGCGGGTTCGGACCTGCTTGCGGCGAACCGCCGGCGCCGTGATGCGTGGCTGAACAAGCAACTGCGAGATCTGAGTGCCGAGGAGCGCGAAGCGCTGTGGCAGGCGGCGCCCGTGCTGGAGAAGCTGGCCCGCGCATGAGTCCAACCTTCAAGTCCTTCCGGCATCGAGACTACCGGCTCTACTGGTCGTCGATGCTGGTGTCGAACATCGGCACCTGGATGCAGCGGGTCGCACAGGACTGGCTCGTCCTGGTCGTGCTCGGCGCCGGACCCGCCGCGCTCGGCATCACCACCGGCCTGCAGTTCCTGCCGTTCCTGCTGATCTCTCCGGTCGGCGGGTTGTTGGCCGACCGGCTGCCGAAGCGGCATCTGCTGCGAGCCACGAACGCGTTCATGGGTCTCGTGGGCCTCACCTTGGGTGTGCTGGCGCTGACCGGGACCGCACAGGTCTGGCACGTCTATGTGCTGGCGTTCCTGCTCGGTACCGGGGCCGCGTTGGACAACCCTGCCCGGCAGGCGTTCGTCTCCGAACTCGTTCCGCAGGACGACCTGCCGAACGCGGTCGGCCTGAACAGCGCGTCGTTCAACGCCGCCCGGTTGATCGGCCCGGCCGTCGCCGGCCTGCTGATCGCCGCGGTCGGCACCGGTTGGGTCTTCGTGATCAATGCCGCGACCTTCGCCGCTCCCATCGTCGCGCTGACCGCGCTTCGCCAGGTACACGTCGAGCGCGATGAGAGAGAGGCGGACGCCAGTCCGCTCGCGCGGCTACGCGGTGGCTTCGCCTACGTGCGCAGCCGGCCGGATATCGTCATGATCATGTTGATCATGTTCTTCGTCGGAACGTTCGGCATGAACTTCCAGCTCAACTCGGCGCTGATGGCCACAGGGGTGTTCGAAAAGGGGCCCACCGAGTACGGAATCCTCGGATCGATCATGGCCGTCGGCACCCTCAGCGGTGCGCTGTTCGCTGCGCACCGGGGGAAGACGCGGCGGCGCTACATCGTCGTCGGCGCGATTGCGTTCGGCACCGTGCTGGTGATCGCCGGATTCATGCCGACGTACGAGACGTTCGCGGCAACGCTCATCCCACTCGGCATCTCGTCCATGACCGTGCTGACCGCCGCGAACGCGTACATCCAGGTGACGGTTCCGCAGCACGTTCGCGGCCGGGTCATGTCGCTGTATGTGATGGTGCTGATGGGGGGCACGCCGCTGGGTGCACCCATCATCGGCTCGATCGCCGAGGCGCTGGGTCCGCGCTGGTCGCTGTGGGTCGGCGGCGGGATAACCATCGGGGCGACCGTCGTCGCGACGCTGGTCATGGCCGGCCGGAACGGGTTCGTCGTCCGGCCCCGGCTGCGGCCGGTGCCGCGAATCGACGTTCGTCCGGTGGCCGACTCGCAACGTATCGCCAGTCTGCGCTGACCCCTCGATGTCGGACGATTCAGCTATACCTCTTGACATGGCGTGGGAGCGCTCTCACAGTAGAGTGGGCGCAGGGTCGGGCGCTGATTCTTACGGCGGGCCATGCACGGAAGGAAAATTGAGGCATGAGTGGGGAACAGCGTTTTCCGGCCGACTTCGTCTGGGGGGCGGCTACGGCTGCGTACCAGATCGAGGGCGCAGCGGCGATGGACGGTCGGACCCCGTCGATCTGGGACACGTTCTCGCGCAAGCCCGGGGCGGTCATCGGCGATGACACCGGGGATGTCGCATGTGACCACTACCATCGGTTCGTCGACGACGTCGCGCTGATGGCCGACCTCGGCCTTGCGGCGTACCGCTTCTCCGTCTCGTGGTCGCGGGTCCAGCCCGGCGGTTCGGGCCCGGCCAACGAGAAGGGCCTCGACTTCTACCGGCGGCTCGTCGACGAGTTGCTCGCGCATGGCGTGGAACCTTGGCTCACGCTCTACCACTGGGATCTTCCCCAGGAGCTGGAGGACGCCGGTGGCTGGCCGGTGCGTGACACCGCCCACCGGTTCGCGGACTACGCGGGCCTGATGTTCGACGCCATCGGTGATCGGGTGAAGCACTGGTCGACGTTGAACGAACCGTTCTGCTCCTCATTGCTCGGATACGCCAGCGGTGAGCATGCGCCGGGCCGGGCCGAGCCGCCCGCCGCGGTGGCCGCGGTCCATCATCTGCTCTTGGCGCACGGCCTCGGCCTGGCCGCGATCCGTGCCCGCAGCAGCGACGTGCGGGCCGGGCTGGCGCTGAACTTCACGCCGGTCGTGCCGTTGGATCCCAACGATCCCGCCGATGTCGACGCTGCTCGCCGCATCGACGGGCTGCACAACCGGCTGTTCATCGAGGCGGTCCGGAACGGAGCCTACCCCCGCGACGTGGTCGCCGACCTCGGACCGTACGGTCTGGCCGGACACGTCCAGGACGGCGACATGGCGCTCATCAGCGCGCCGATCGACGAGATGGGCGTCAACTTCTACACGACGAACGTCGTATCGGCCCAGCCGGATCCGAATCCCCCCGTCAGCGACATCGTGACGCCGTCACCGCCCGGAACCATCTGGGTCGGCTCCGAGGACGTGAACTTCCGCACGACGGAACGTCCCGTCACCGACCAGGGCTGGGAGATCAATCCGGCCGGGCTGACCGAGCTGCTGATCTGGATCGGCAAGAACTATCCCGACGTGCCGCTCTACGTCACCGAGAACGGGGCGGCCTTCGACGCACCGGTCGTCGACGGCCGGGTGGATGACACCGACCGCATCGCTTACCTGGCCGGCCACGTAAGTGCCGTGCACGATGCGATCACGGCGGGCGTCGACGTGCGAGGCTATTTCGCGTGGTCGCTGCTGGACAACTTCGAGTGGGCGTGGGGCTACGGCCAGCGTTTCGGGATCGTGCACGTCGACTTCGAGACGCAGCAGCGCATTCCGAAAGCCAGCGCACACTGGTACGCCAAAACCATCGCCGCCAACGCGCTCACCCTCCCTGAATGATCACGTAAACGCCTCCCGGCACTGCCTAACGACTCTTCAACGGGTTGCTAACCGGTACCTAGTGCCCCCTCCGCCTGGCATGATCGGTGGCGTGCGCCTCTTCGCAGCTCTGGTTCCTTCGGCGGAGGCGATTGATCACCTGAAAGAGGCGGTGCAGCCGCTGCGGGATGACGCGCTGCGCTGGACGTCGGTCGCCGACTGGCATCTGACGCTGGCGTTCTACGGCGAACTGGACGAAGCGCGGCTTCCTGATCTGGAGGAGCGACTCACCCGTGCGGCACGCCGGCACAGCGCTGTCTCGCTGGCGCTGAAAGGGGCCGGGCGGTTCGGCAAGCACACGCTGTGGGTGGGATGCGCGGGCGAGTTGCCGGCTGTGCGCCGGCTCGCCCAGTCGGCGATCGCGGCGGGACGGCGTGCCGGCGCGGACGTGGACGACAAGCGCCGGTTCAACGCCCACGTGACACTTGCGCGTGCATATCGGAATCGTCCCGCGGACCTGCGTCCCTACGTGGCGGCGCTCGCCGAGTACGAGGGACCTGCATGGGTCGGACGCGAGGTGCAGCTCATCCAGTCCCGCCTCGGCGCCGGGCGCCCTCGCTACGAAACGATCCTCTCAGCCCCGCTGGCCGCCTGATTCGCCAGCGTGCCGGGCAGGGGAGAATGGGAGCGTGCCTGAACCGCTCCAGCCCGTGCTCGACGAGATCCGCACCGTCGTGCTCGATCCGGATCGGCTCGTCCGGGCGGTCGCGGCCGGACGGCGGAAAGGCGCCCACCCGGACTACCGCCGCGCGGAGCTGAGGTGGGTCGACATCAAGGCGGGACAGCGGCTCCAGGTCGTCCGCTACTCGGCGACGCAGGCGTTCACCGACAACCTCGACCCGGTCGGGGCAAAGGCGATGGTGGAAACGTTGCTCGCCGAGCCGTACGGGAACTGGCACGTCACGACGACGTCGGGCACGACGCAGGTCCGGATCACGAAGTCGGGCGAAGCCGTCGTCCATCGCTCGGCCGTCCCGGACGCCCGTCCGGACACGTCGCACGATCGGACCAAGCCGCGGCTGCTCGATCCGTCCGACGAGCTGTTCCGGGCGCTCGGCATTGCGGACGCGCACGGCAAGATCAAGCCGTCGCGGCGGGACAAGTATCACCAGGTCGAGGAGTTCGTCCGCGCGCTCGAGCCAGTGATGGAGCCGGTGCGCGGCGCGGCCGGTGACGGCGAAGTGCGTGTCGTCGACCTCGGCTGCGGGAACGCCTACCTGAGTTTTGCGGCGTACCGGTGGTTGGCTCGCGACGTTCCGGTGCGGTTGACCGGGGTCGATGTCAAGGAGGCGGCGCGCAAGCGTAATACGCGCATCGCCGGGGAGCTCGGCTGGTCGGGCCGGGTCGAGTTCGTGGCCGGCGAAATCGGGACGGCGGACGTCCCCCCTCCTCACCTCGCCATGGCCCTGCACGCCTGCGACACCGCGACGGACGACGCGCTGGCTCGAGCCGTTCAATGGCGGGCGCCGGTGATCATGGCCGCCCCGTGCTGTCACCACGACATCCAGCGGCAGCTACGCGAAGCCGGAACCGCGCCCGAACCGTACGGAGCATTGACCCGCTACGGAATCCTGCGGGAACGCTTCGCCGACGTTCTGACCGATGCACTGCGTGCCTTGATACTGCGGCTGCACGGCTACCGGGTGTCGGTGATCGAGTTCGTGGCGTCGGCGCATACCCCGCGCAACACCATGATCCGGGCAGTCCGTACGGGTGCCCGTCCCTCATCCGACCTGATCGACGAATACACCAGGCTCACCGAGGAATGGCACG
Organism: Jiangellaceae bacterium; assembly: GCA_036374835.1. Classification (GTDB taxonomy): domain Bacteria; phylum Actinomycetota; class Actinomycetes; order Jiangellales; family Jiangellaceae; genus DASUTB01. The sequence goes on from DASUTB010000001.1 coordinate 123,498, forward strand.
TCTGTCCCGTCCTGGCCGACCGCCTACGGTGACGGCGCCACCCCTGCGGCCGGGGCTTCGTTGTTCGAAAGGCGTGTTACAGCCGTTCTGCGACGTAGTCGATGCAGGTCGTGAGTGCTTCGACATCCTCGGGGTCGATCGCGGGGTACATCGCGATCCGCAACTGGTTTCGGCCCAGCTTGCGGTACGGCTCGATGTCCACGATGCCGTTCGCGCGCAGTTCGGCGGCGATCGCCGCCGCGTCAACGCCGTCGAAGTCGATCGTGCCGACGACAAGCGAGCGCGCCTTGGGGTCGGTGACGAACGGCGTCGCGAACTCCGACTTGTCCGCCCACGTGTACAAGTGGTTCGACGAGGCGGACGTGCGTCCGACGGCGAAGTCCAGCCCGCCGTTGCCGTTGAGCCAGTCCAGCTGCTCGACCAGCAGGAAGAGGGTGGCGACCGCGGGCGTGTTGTAGGTCTGGTCCTTGCGCGAGTTCTCGATGGCGACGGTCAGATCGAGGAACGTGGGGACGTACCGCCCGGTCGCGGCGATCTCGTCCACCCGGGCCAGCGCCGCAGGCGACATGGCGGCCAGCCACAGCCCGCCGTCCGACGCGAACGACTTCTGCGGGGCGAAGTAGTAGACGTCCGCTTCGCCGATCTCCACGGGTAGCCCGCCGGCACCGCTCGTCGCGTCGATCAGCACGATGGAGTCGCCGGCATCGGTGACCCGGCGGACCGGAGCCATCACACCGGTGGACGTTTCGTTGTGCGGCCAGGCGTACACGTCCACGGAGTCGTCGGCCTCCGGCGTTGCCACCGAGCCGGGTTCGGCCGCAATGACCGCAGGGTTCTCCAGCCAGGGTGCAGCTGCGGTGACCTTGGCGAACTTGCTGGAGAACTCGCCGAACGACAGGTGCTGCGCCTTGCTGCGCACGAGGCCGAATGCGGCGGCGTCCCAGAACGCGGTGGAACCGCCGTTGCCCAGGACGATCTCGTACCCGTCGGGCAGCTCAAGGAGGTCGGCGAGGCCGGCGCGGGTGCGTGCCACCAGGTCCTTGACGGCGGGCTTGCGGTGAGACGTGCCCATGACCGCGCCACCGTGCTCAGCCAGAGCGGACAGGGCCTCGGGCCGGACCTTGCTCGGACCCGAGCCGAACCGGCCGTCGGCAGGCTTGAGTTCTTCTGGGATGCGAATGGTCATACCGAAATCTCCAACGTCGCCCGGACTGGTTCGAACCGGCGACGACTCTGTCCCCAGCGGTCCATTGTGCCATCTCCGGCGAGGGGCACCGTGGTTCGGGAGTTGCTTCGTAACGGTTAGCGGCTCGTCGACGGGTCGTTAAGCGGACCGAGGGTTCGTTTACGTGGTCATTCCGACGCGGCTAGGCGGCCCAGGAGCTATCCCAGCCGTCGACGGAGTCGGCCGGCCGGGTCGGCGGGCCGGAGTACAGTGCGGACGGCCGCACGAGTCGCCCGGTTTTCTTCTGCTCGAGGATGTGCGCGCTCCATCCGGCGGTACGCGCGCAGGTGAACATCGAGGTGAACATGTTCGACGGCACTTCGGCGAAATCGAGCACGATCGCGGCCCAGAACTCCACGTTCGTGGCGAGGACCCGGTCGGGCCTGCGTTCCGCGAGCTCGCTCAGGGCCGCCTTCTCGAAGGCTTCGGCGACCTCGTATCGCGGTGCGCCGAGCCTGCGGGCGACGCGGCGCAGCGTCCGCGCCCGCGGATCTTCGGCACGATAGACGCGGTGGCCGAAACCCATCAGCCGCTCGCCGGCGTCAAGGACACGCTTGACGTAGCCGAGAGCGTCCCCCGTGCGCTCGATCTCATCGATCATGGAAAGGACGCGGGACGGGGCGCCGCCGTGCAAGGGGCCACTCATCGCTCCGACCGCGGCGGACAGCGCGGCGGCAACGTCGGCGCCGGTCGATGCGACCACGCGGGCGGTGAACGTCGATGCGTTCATGCCGTGCTCGGCGGCCGACGTGAAGTAGGCGTCGAGCGCCTTCACCTGGGCGGGATCGGGCTCGCCACGCCAGCGGATCATGAAGCGCTCGACGATCGTGTCCGCCTTGTCGATCTCCCGCTGCGGAACCATGGGCAGACCTATGCCGCGCGCGGACTGGGCGACGAACGAGAGCGCCATCACGGCCGAGCGGGCGAGATCCTCGCGAGCCTGCTCATCAGAGATGTCCAGCAGCGGCTGGAAGCCCCATGCCGGTGCGAGCAGGCTGAGCGCGCTCTGAACGTCGACCCGGACGTCTCCGGAGTGCACCGGAATCGGGAACGGCTCGGCCGGTGGCAGGCCCGGCTTGAACGCGCCGTCGACCAGTAAGCCCCACACGTTCTCGAAGGGGACGCGTCCCACCAGGTCGTCGATGTCGACGCCCCGGTACCGGAGCGCACTGCCCTCCTTATCGGGCTCGGCGATCTTGGTGTCGAACGCTACGACACCCTCGAGTCCATGATGGACCTCGGTCATGACCACTCCTTCTCGACCCTGCAGCGCCCCGTCCGCTGTGCCGGCATGAACGGGGCGACTCGGATCGAGTACCCCAAACGGCATGGATCGGTCGTTCGGTGGATAAGTCTGTTAGCTAGCACTCCATTTTGCCGTGTCGATGGTGACAACTGACAACCCAGTCAGGCGTTAATGTGCCGAATCCCACAGGACAAGGGCGGATGGAGTGCCCGTCCGGCGCGAGGGTCGCTCGCTTGACGGGCAAGATCAGGGTGCGGATGGTGCACCGGCGGCAACACCATCCGCACCCTGATCGCCGCCCTGTCCTGTCCGGGCGGGCCTCCAGAAGTCCGCGGTCTACAGGTTGTTGGTGTACAGCAGGAGGTTGGGCGTGCCGGACGGGTTTCCGGAGATGACCCCGGCCGTGGCGTTGTCAGTCAGCCAGGTCCGGATCGTCTTGTAGTCCGCGTCACCGAAGGTCGCCTTGTAGAGTGCCGCGACGCCGGCGACGTGCGGAGAGGTACCGCTGCGCGGCATCGCCGGACGCGGCCTCGGGAGCTGCCGCGCTGGCCTGGGCGGGCAGCAGTACGACCGCTAACGCGGCCGCAGCGGCCAGGCACGGCGAAATGGGTGAGTCACGGCCTTTCCTCCGTGTGGGTCGATGAATGCGACTCGACTGAGCGCTCGCTCGAACGCCGCAGATCCTGCCACGGTCGAGCTGGAGAACTCGTTGATCATGCTGATCGTGGCCGGTGTCCCGGTCAACAGCGGCCCGCGCCGAACTCCGGCCGGACTTGTCGATCGTTGACCATTTCGTGATTTTGAGCCGTGCGATGTGGACGACGACGAACGAGCCCATCGGGACGTCGCCACGATCGATCGGCGCGATCGTTAAGCTGCGGCCTTATGGGCAAGGACTTGGCCTCGATGCGGCGCGGCTATAGGCGCGTGCCGCTCGACGAGCGCCGGTTGCCTGGAGACCCCCTCGTGATCTTCGATGAATGGTTCGACGAAGCTGTCGCCAGCGGGGCCGTGGAACCCAACGCGATGGTTCTGGCGACCGCTGATGAGTCCGGTCGGCCAAGTGCCCGCATCGTGCTGCTCAAAGGCGTCGACGAGCGCGGATTCGCGTTCTACACCAATCTCGAGTCACGCAAGGCACGCGAGCTGGCCGCAAACCCGCAGGCGGCGTTGTGTCTGGGCTGGCTCGAGCTCGAGCGGCAGGTTCGGGTGGAAGGTACCGTCGAGCCGGTCGAGCGCGAAGAGTCTGAGGCGTACTGGGGGAGCCGTCCTCGTGAGTCGCAGCTCAGTGCTTGGGCGAGCCCGCAATCGTCGGTCGTGGCGTCGAGAGCCGATCTCGAGCGGGGCGTGGCGGAGATCGCCGCGCGGTTCGGGGACGTCGTCCCGCTTCCGGAATTCTGGGGCGGGCTTCGCGTCGTCCCCGAGTCGGTCGAGTTCTGGCAGGGCGGCCCTGGGCGACTGCACGACCGGCTGCGGTTCCGCCGCGCCGGCGATGGCTGGACGATCGAGCGCCTCGGGCCCTAGGCGCAAAAGTACGCTTGGCCACCCGTCGACGGGCCGTTAAGCGTACTGGGGCGGCGTTTACGTGATCATTCTTGACGGATGAGGCGACCCGTGGGCTACTTCCGGACGCACCGCGCGTCCGGCCCGGCGGGACGAGGTCCGGGAGCCCACAGGCCGGGTGACTTCCTTGGGATTGCCCAGATGTCCGGGCAGAGCCACGAGCGCCGGGTGGTGGGCCCGGCGCAGGTCCCTGCCCGGAACTACCGGGCGGTCACCTCACGAGTCCCAAAGCTATACATGCTGTGGACCACCTCCTTCCTCGTGTACCGCCGACGATATGCGGGGCAGGGCTCTGGAAGCAACGGGAAATTCATCGGCTCTACCCTTGATGCTCGTGACACGCGCTGGTTTGGATAAGCGGCCGCACGACGTGGCGGCCATGTTCGACAAGGTCGCCGCTCGGTATGACCGCACGAACGACGTGCTGTCGTTCGGCCAGGACCGGTTGTGGCGGCGCGCAGTCGCTTCGGCCGTCGCGGCCGGACCGGGTGAGCGAATCCTCGACGTCGCGGCGGGCACCGGCGCGTCCAGCGATCCGTTCATCGCCGCCGGTGCGCATGTGGTCGCGGTCGACTTCTCCTTCGGCATGATGCTCGAAGGTGCGCGCGGCAGACCGTCCCTGCGTTTCGTGGCCGGTGACGCGCTGGCGTTGCCCTTCGCGGACAAATCGTTCGACGCGGTGACGATCTCGTTCGGGCTGCGCAACGTCGCCGACGTGACGGCGGCACTGGCCGAGATGCGGCGGGTAACTCGGCCCGCCGGCCGGCTCGTCATCTGCGAAAGCAGCCAACCGGTGTGGCCTCCGTTCCGCGCGGTCTACATGACATACCTCATGCGGGTGTTGCCGGAGATCGCCCGCATTGTGGGGAGCAACGCGGCGGCGTACCGCTATCTGAGTGAGACGATCCAGGACTGGCCCGACCAGCGGACGCTCGCCGCCATGATCACCGACGCGGGTTGGCGGGACGCGCAGTGGCGCAACCTCACCGGCGGAATCGCCGCCATCCACCGCGCCACAGCGCCCTGAACAAACGCCAAGAGGATCGCGAATCCCCGAAAGACCCAGTGCGCGCGAGCCGTCCGGGCGGGCATAAACTAGGCGAGACTAGTTCGTGAACGGTTTCACAAACGTGTGAGGAACGCATGCTGACGACGGCAAACACCGCCGACGTCATCGTCGTCGGCGCCGGTCCGGCAGGGGCGACGACTGCGTACTACCTGGCCAGGACCGGGTTGGACGTCCTCCTTCTCGAGAAGGCGACGTTCCCGCGCGACAAGGTCTGCGGCGACGGGCTGACGCCACGGGCGGTCCGCCAACTCGTCCGGATGGGCATCGACACCTCCGCGCCGGGCTGGATCAAGAACAAGGGCCTGCGCATCATCGGCGGCGGCATGCGGCTGCACATGCCCTGGCCGGAGCTGGCCAGCTACCCGAACTACGGGCTGGTCCGGGCTCGGATGGACTTCGACGAGTTGCTCGCCCGGCACGCCGAGAGCGCGGGCGCCCGGCTGCACGAGGGAACGCAGGTAACCGGCCCGATCATCAACGAGCGGACCGGCCGGATCACGGGTGTGACGGCCCGGGTGCGGCCACCCGTGATCACCGGCAGTTCTCACACGGATGATGCGAAAAATGCCGTTGATCATGGGGTTAGGGCGCGCGAGACCCAGTTCCGGGCGCCGCTGGTCGTGGCCGCCGACGGGGTGTCGTCCCGGCTGGCCACTGGTATGGGGATCCACAAGCGGGACGACCGTCCCATGGGTGTCGCCGTGCGCGCCTACTTCGAGACCGACCGGCATGACGACGACTGGATGGAGTCGTGGCTCGAGCTGTGGGACGGCGACAGCCTGTTGCCCGGCTACGGCTGGATCTTCGGCACCGGCAACGGAACCAGCAACGTGGGTCTTGGGATTCTCAACAGTTCCGCCGCGTTCGGCAGGGTGGACTACAAGAATCTGCTTCGTCGCTGGACAGCGCAGACGCCGGAGCACTGGGGCTTGCGCGAGGAGAACGGGGTCGGCCCGATCCGCAGCGCGGCGCTGCCGATGGCCTTCAACCGTCAGCCGCACTATCTGCGGGGACTGCTGCTCGTCGGCGATGCCGGTGGCATGGTGAACCCGTTCAACGGTGAGGGCATCGACTACGCGATGGAAGCGGCCTCGCTGGCGGCGGAGGTCATAACGGATGCCTCGGCGCACACCACCGCGATCGGACGTGAGAGGGTTCTCCAGGGCTACCCGCGAGCCCTCAAGCATGACCACGGTGGCTACTACACCCTGGGCCGTACGTTCGTGAAGTTGATCGGTGATCCGCGAGTGATGAAGCTGTGCACCCGGCATGGGCTGCCGCATCCGGTGCTGATGCGGTTCACGCTCAAACTGCTGGCGAACCTGACCGATAAACGGGACGGTGACGTTATGGACCGCATCATCAATACATTGACGCGGCTGGCTCCGGCGGCTTGAGGCTTGGGTGAGGGCCACTGTGAACGGTGCGAAAGGCGTGACAGGGTTGTTTGGGGAGAACCGTGTGATCCGGCTCACTACCATGGGTCCGTCGACCATCTGTGGTGACCTGAAACCAGGCAGCGCCGGAAGGGAGAGCGTGTGAGTCAGTACGCCCCGATCATCGGGCTCGTCGTGTTGGCCGCGGTGTTCGCGGTCGGCTCGATGCTGCTCTCCAGCCTGGTCGGCCCGCGGCGCTACAACCGCGTCAAGGCGGACTCGTACGAGTGCGGCATCGAACCGACACCGCAACCGGCAGGCGGTGGGCGGTTCCCTATCAAGTACTACTTGACGGCGATGACGTTCATCATCTTCGACATCGAGATCGTGTTCCTTTATCCGTGGGCGGTCCAGTTCGACCATCTCGGTGTCTTCGGATTTCTCGCGATGGTGACGTTCCTCGTCCTGATCACGGTGCCGTTCGCCTACGAATGGCGCCGCGGGGGATTGGAGTGGGACTGATGGGTGTGACGACGAAGCCTGGGCGATCTCCGTCAGCGAGGAGGCTTGAGTGACCATGGGCATCGAAGAGAAGCTGCCGTCGGGGGTTCTGCTGACCTCGATCGAGAAGTTCGCCGGCTGGTCGCGTAAGAGTTCGATGTGGCCGGCGACGTTCGGCCTGGCGTGCTGTGCGATCGAGATGATGGCGTTCGGTGGTCCGCGGCACGACTCGTCGCGGTTCGGTATGGAGGTGTTCCGCGCCTCGCCGCGGCAGGCCGACCTCATGATCGTCGCCGGCCGGGTCAGCCAGAAGATGGCTCCGGTGCTGCGTCAGATCTACGACCAGATGGCGAACCCGAAGTGGGTGTTGTCGATGGGCGTGTGCGCCAGCACCGGCGGCATGTTCAACAACTACGCGATCGTGCAGGGCGTCGACCACGTCGTTCCGGTGGACGTCTACCTGCCCGGATGCCCGCCGCGCCCGGAAATGCTGATCGACGCGATCCTCAAGCTGCATGAGAAAGTGCAGCACACGCCGCTCGGTTCGAACCGGGAGCGCGCCGTGGAGGAGAACGAGCAGGCCGCGCTCACGGCGCCGGCATCGCACGAGATGAAAGGACTGCTGCGGTGAGTGAGAAGCCCAGCAGCGGACGTCCGAGCGGCGAAGCCCTCGACTACACGGGTCCCGGCGCACGCCCGAGTGCGCACCGCGGCATGTTCGGCACCGCCGGATCCGGTGACACGTCCGGTTACGGCGGCCTGGTCAGGGTCGACCGCAGTCCCATCCGGGCAGAGGGAACTCCGCAACCGTGGGGCAACGGATTCGATGAGATCGGGGACGCGCTGGAGGCGACGCTCAACGGTGAGGCGATCGAGAAGATCGTTGTCGATCGCGGTGAGATGACGATCTTCGTACGGCGCGAGCACCTGTTGCGGGTAGCCCGAACGCTGCGGGACGACCCGGCGCTGCGATTCGAGATGTGCATGGGTGTGTCCGGCGTGCACTACCCGCAGGAGACCGGCCGCGAGCTACACGCGGTGTATCCGCTGCTGTCGATCACGCACAACCGGCGGATCCGGCTCGAGGTGGTGTGCCCGGACGACGATCCGCACATCCCGTCGATCGTGGAGATCTATCCGGCCAACAACTGGCACGAGCGGGAGACGTACGACTTCTTCGGCATCGTCTTCGACGGCCACCCGGCGCTGATCCGGATCCAGATGCCGGACGACTGGTTGGGCCACCCGCAGCGCAAGGACTACCCGCTGGGCGGGATCGCCGTCGAGTACAAGGGCGCCACGATTCCGCCGCCGGACGAGCGGAGGGCATACAGCTGATGACGCAACAACACACCTCCGACCGCCCCACCCAGGCACAGCCAGAAGAAGTGACGCTCAACGTCGTCGGCGAGGACTGGGACGACGTCGTCGACGCGGCGGCCGCCGGTGAGGAGCGGGTCGTCGTCAACATGGGCCCGCAGCACCCGTCGACGCATGGCGTGCTCCGGTTGATCCTGGAGTTGGACGGCGAGACGGTCACCGAGGCACGGTGCGGCATCGGGTTCTTGCACACCGGTATCGAGAAGAACGTGGAGTATCGCTCCTGGACCCAGGGCGTGACGTTCCTGACCCGCGCGGACTACCTCGCACCGTTGTTCAACGAGGCGGCGTACGTGCTCGGGGTGGAGCGGCTGCTCGGCATCACCGACGACATCCCCGAGCGGGCCACTGTGCTGCGCGTGATGATGATGGAGCTGAACCGGATCTCCTCGCACCTGGTCGCCATCGCCACCGCGGGCATGGAGATCGGCGCGCTGACCGTCATGACGCAGGGCTTCCGCGAGCGCGAGCGCACGTTGGACATCTTCGAGTTGGTTACCGGGCTACGGATGAACCACGCCTACTTCCGGCCCGGCGGTGTCGCCCAGGATCTGCCCGAGGACGCGCCGCAGAAGATCCGCGACTACATCGCCTGGATGCGCGACAAGCTTCCCGACATGGAAGCACTTCTCAACGAGAATCCGATCTTCAAAAGCCGCAACATCGGCATCGGCTATCTCGACCTGACCGGCTGTGTGGCGATGGGCATCACCGGGCCGGTGTTGCGCTCGACCGGGCTGCCGCACGACCTGCGCAAGTCGCAGCCGTACTGCGGGTACGAGACGTACGACTTCGACGTTCCGACCCGGGACACGTGCGATGCCTACGGGCGGTACCGGATCCGCATGGAAGAGATGTACGAGTCGCTCAAGATCGTCGAGCAGTGCCTCGACCGGCTGGAGCCGGGTCCGGTGATGGTCGCCGACAAGAAGATCGCCTGGCCGGCTCGGCTGGCGCTCGGCAGCGACGGATTGGGCAACTCGCTCGACCACATCCGGCACATCATGGGCGAGTCGATGGAGGCGTTGATCCACCACTTCAAGCTTGTGACCGAAGGTTTCCGGGTCCCCGCCGGCCAGGTGTATCAGGCGGTGGAGAGCCCGCGCGGTGAGCTGGGCGCTCACGTGGTCTCCGAGGGTGGCACGCGTCCGTTCCGCGTCCACCTGCGTGACCCGTCGTTCAACAACCTGCAGGCCGTGCCGGCGATGTGTGAGGGTTCCATGGTCTCGGACGTGATCGTGGCCGTCGCGAGCGTGGATCCGGTGATGGGAGGTGCCGACAGGTGAGCGGCGAGGAGTCGAGCGCGACCAGGGACTTGAGCGAGACCACTGGCTCGAACGGCGAGGAGCCGAACGTCGTGCCGGACTTGGGTGGTGAGCCCGCCGAGACAGGCAGCTGGAGCGACGAGCACGTACCACGGACCACGGAGGTCAGGGGCGAGCTCGACGACTCGGTCCGTGAGGAGATGCGCGAGATCATCGCCCGTTACCCGCAGTCCCGCTCCGCACTGTTGCCGATGCTGCATCTGGTGCAGTCGTACGAGGGCTGCGTGACATCGGCCGGCATTGAGATGTGCGCCGACGAGCTCGGCATCACGGCGGCCGAGGTCTCCGCGGTGGCGACCTTCTACACGATGTACAAGCGCCGCCCGGTCGGTGATTACCACGTCGGCGTGTGCACCAATACGCTGTGCGCGATCATGGGTGGCGATGCGATCTGGGCGTCGCTGTCCGACAAGCTCGGCATCGGCCAGGACGAGACCACCGAGGACGGCAGGGTCTCGCTCGAGCGGGTCGAGTGCAACGCGGCCTGCGACTTCGCACCCGTCGTGATGGTCAACTGGGAGTTCATGGACAATCAGACGCCGGACAAGGCCGGCGAGCTGGTCGATAAGCTGCGCGACGGCGAGTCGGTGAAGTCGACCCGCGGCCCGTCGATCGGCACGTTCAAGGAGGCGTCCCGGGTGCTGGCCGGATTTCCGGACGGCAGGGCAGGCGAGGGCGAGCAGGCCGGCGCGGCGACGCTGGCCGGGCTGGTGCTCGCACATGAGCATGGCTGGGCCGCGCCCGAAGGTGGACGGCCCGAGTTGGAGAACACGGCCGCGCCCGCGAGTGGATCCCCGGGCGCGTCGTCCACCACCGCCGGTGACAACGGCGGTGCCCAAGATCAGTCGAAGGAGGGTTCGTAAGTGACCACCCTCACTCCGGTGCTGTCCGCGCACTGGCATGAGGCCGACTCGTTCACCCTCGCCGGGTATGAACGCGGTGGTGGCTACCGTGCCCTTCGTATGGCGCTGAACCGGCAGCCGCAAGACCTTACGACGATGGTCAAGGACGCCGGCCTGCGTGGGCGCGGCGGCGCCGGGTTCCCGGCGGGGATGAAGTGGGGCTTCGTCCCGAAGGACAATCCGAACCCGAAGTACCTGGTCGTGAACGCGGACGAGTCCGAGCCGGGCACCTGCAAGGACATCCCGCTGATGCTCGCCACACCGCACACGCTGGTCGAGGGGACGATCATCGCCGCGTACGCGATCGGCGCGAACACCGCGTTCATCTATGTGCGCGGCGAGGTGCTGCACGTGATCCGGCGGCTGCAGCAAGCCGTGGCGGACGCGTACGAGGCGGGCTACCTCGGGAAAGACATCCTCGGTACCGCGTACGACCTTGACATCATCGTGCATGCCGGAGCCGGCGCGTACATCTGTGGTGAGGAGACCGCGCTGCTGGACTCGCTGGAGGGGCGGCGCGGCCAGCCGCGGCTCCGACCGCCGTTCCCGGCCGTCGCCGGGCTTTACGCGTCGCCGACCGTGGTCAACAACGTGGAGACGATCGCCTCGGTGCCGGCCATCGTGGCCAACGGCGTCGACTGGTTCCGCTCGATGGGGTCGGAGAAGTCGCCGGGGTTCACCCTGTACTCGCTGTCCGGCCACGTCACTCATCCGGGACAGTACGAGGCGCCGCTGGGCATCACGCTGCGCGAACTGCTGGACATGGCCGGCGGTGTGCGCGAGGGACATGAGCTGAAGTTCTGGACACCCGGCGGCTCGTCCACCCCGATCCTGACCGCGGAGCATCTGGACGTCCCACTCGACTACGAAGGCATCGCCGAGGCGGGCAGCATGCTCGGCACGAAGGCCCTGCAGATCTTCGACGACACCACATGCGTGGTGCGGGCGGTGCTGCGCTGGGTCGAGTTCTACAAGCACGAGTCGTGTGGCAAATGCACGCCGTGCCGTGAGGGCTTCTGGTGGCTCGTCCAGATCATGGAGCGGATGGAGGCCGGTGACGGCACCGACGCCGACCTCGAGAAGCTGCTCGACCTGTCCGACAACATCGCGGGACGTTCGTTCTGCGCCCTCGCGGACGGTGGTGTCGCCCCGATCACCTCATCCCTGGAATACTTCCGCGACGAATACCTGGCCCACTTCGAGAACGGCGGTTGCCCGTTCGACCCGGCCGCATCGGTTCTGTTCGGTCAGGGGTTCGCCCATCGAGTTGTGGAGGCTTAGCGCGTGACGATCACGTCCGACAACGCCGGCGGCGCGGTCGAGGAGCAGAAGCTGATCACGCTGACGATCGACGGCATCGAGATCAGCGTGCCGGAAGGCACTCTGCTCATCCGGGCGGCCGAACAGGTCGGCATCGAGATACCCCGGTTCTGCGACCACCCGCTGCTCGAGCCGGCCGGGGCATGCCGGCAGTGTCTCGTCGAGATCGCGGACGACGGCCGCGGCCGGGGCATGCCCAAGCCGCAGGCCTCATGCACGATGACCGTGATGCCGGGAATGGTGGTCAGGACCCAGGTCACCTCGCCGGTCGCCCGGAAGGCACAAGAGGGGATCATGGAGTTCCTCCTGATCAACCATCCCCTCGACTGTCCGGTCTGCGACAAGGGCGGCGAGTGCCCGTTGCAGAACCAGGCGATGACGGCGGGCCGCGGCGAGTCGCGGTACGAAGGCAGAAAGCGCACGTACGCCAAGCCCATCGCGATCTCGAGCCAGGTGTTGCTGGACCGCGAACGTTGCGTGCTGTGTGCCCGGTGCACCCGGTTCTCCAACGAGATCGCCGGCGACCCGTTCATCGAGATGCTCGATCGCGGTGCGCTGCAGCAAGTCGGCATCTACGAGGACGAACCGTTCGAGAGCTACTTCTCCGGGAACACCATCCAGATCTGCCCGGTGGGTGCTCTGACGAGCACTGCATACAGGTTCAGGTCGAGGCCGTTCGACCTGGTCTCGTCGCCGTCGATCGCCGAGCATGACTCGAGCGGTGCGGCGATCCGCGTCGATCACCGCCGCGGAACGGTGATGCGCCGGCTTTCCGGTGAGGATGCCGAGGTCAACGAAGAGTGGATCTCGGACAAGGACCGGTTCGCGTTCCGCTACGCGATGCAGAAGGACCGGCTGAGGCACCCGCTGGTCCGGGACGAGAACACCGGCGAGCTTGTCACCGCGTCCTGGCCCGAGGCCATCTCGATCGCTGCGCGCAGGCTGGCCAGGGCTAGAGACGATGCAGGTGCCGCCGTTATCACCGGGGGGCGGCTCACGCTGGAGGACGCGTACGCGTACAGCAAGTTCGCCCGGCTCGCGCTGCACACCAATGACGTCGATTTCCGCTCGAGGGTGCACTCCGAGGAGGAGGCCGCGTTCCTGGCCGGTGTCGCCGGTAGCGGGCTCGGCGTCACGTATGCGGACATCGAGACGGCCCCTGCGGTGCTGCTCGCCGGGCTCGAGGTCGAGGAGGAAGCTCCGACGATCTTCCTGCGGCTGCGCAAGGGTGCTCGTAAGCAGGGCACGAAGGTGTTCTCCCTCGCGCCGTTCGCCACACCCGGCCTCACCAAGCTCAACGGAATGCTCATTCCCTGCGCTCCGGGCGCGGAAGCGGCGGCCCTATCCGATGATCATGTTCAATCTACCGCGGATTCTGCTGGTCAAATGAACATGATCACGGAGATGCGTGCGGCGTTGGGCCAGCCGGGCGCCGTGATTCTCGTCGGTGAACGGTTGGCCGGTGTTCCCGGCGGGTACACCGCGGCGCTGGCGCTGGCGAACGAGACCGGCGCATCGCTGGCTTGGGTGCCGCGGCGCGCAGGTGATCGCGCCGCGGTCGAGGCCGGTCTGCTGCCGAACGTGCTGCCGGGAGCCCGTCCTGCCGACAGCGCCGAAGCCCGTGTCGATCTCGGCGTGGCCTGGGGCAGCGAGGCGATACCGGTGCTGGCCGGGCGCGACACGAATGGCATCGTCGCCGCGCTGGGCGACGGCTCGCTCGGCGGGCTGCTCGTCGGCGGTGTTCACCTCGCCGATCTGCCCGACCCGGCGGCCGCGCGCACCGCGCTGGAACATGCCGCCGCGGACCCGGACGTGTGCGTCGTCAGCCTGGAGATGCGCAGCAGCGACATCACCGAGTTCGCCGATGTCGTCCTGCCGGTGGCTCCCGTGGTGGAGAAGGCCGGCACGTTCATGAACTGGGAGGGCCGGGAGCGCGCGTTCGAGAACGCTTTCGGTGACACGGGGTCGAACCCCGACGGCCGTATTCTTTCCATGATCGCGCGCGAGATGGGCGTACCGATCCCCGCGACCCCGCATGCGCTGCGTGCCGAGTTCGGTCAGGTAGGCAGGTGGGACGGCGAACCGGTCGCGCCTCCGGAGGTCGCCCCGGCCGGCACGGCCGCCGCCGCGGGCGAGGGCCCGGAGGCCGCGGCGGGTCAGGCGATCCTCGCGACCTGGCGGATGATGCTCGACGACGGGCGGATGCAGGACGGTGACGAGGATCTTGCCCGCACGGCGCGCCGTCCCGTCGCCCGGCTATCCGCGGCCACCGCGACCAGGTGCGGAGTGGCCGAGAGTGAGCAGGTCGCCGTCACCACCGATGCGGGTTCGATCACGCTGCCCCTGGAGATCACCGACATGGTCGACGACGTCGTATGGCTGCCGATGTTCTCTCCCGGCTCACATGTGCACGAGATGCTGCGAGCCGGCGCCGGAGATCTCGTGACGGTGCGTCCGGGAGGTGATGCGCGGTGATGTCGTTCGTCGCGTCCCAGCTGGACGAAAGCAGCTACGACCAGATCGAAGGATTCGGCAATGACCCGTGGTGGATCATCGTCATCAAGATCCTCGGCATCTTCGCGCTGCTGCTGGTGCTCACGCTGGTGAACATCGTGTACGAGCGCAAGGTCGTGGCCCGGATGCAGAACCGGATCGGCCCGAACCGGGTCGGGCCACGCGGCTCGCTGCAGAGCTTCGCCGACGCGATGAAGCTCATGCTCAAAGAGGACGTAACCCCGCGCAACGTGGACAAGGTGGTCTTCCTCATCGCGCCGGCGCTGGCGGTGACGGCCGCTTTCCTCGTCTTCGCGGTGATACCGCTCGGGCCGGAGGTGTCGATCTTCGGTCAGACCACCCACCTGCAGGTGACCGACTTCCCGGTCGCCGTGCTCTACGTGCTCGCCGTGGCCTCGGTCGGCATCTACGGAATCGTGCTCGGCGGATGGGCGAGCGGATCGACATACCCGTTGCTGGGGGCGGTTCGATCGTCCGCACAGGTCATCTCGTACGAGCTCGCGATGGGGCTGTCGTTCGTCGGTGTCTTCCTGTACGCCGGGTCGATGTCGACCTCGCAGATCGTGGACGCCCAGACGAACTTCTGGTTCGCGGTCACGCTTGTGCCGTCGTTCGTGATCTACCTGATCTCGATGGTCGGCGAGACGAACCGGGCGCCGTTCGACCTGCCCGAGGCCGAGGGCGAACTCGTGGCCGGTTACTTCACCGAGTACGGCTCGATCAAGTTCGCCTGGTTCTTCCTCGCCGAGTACATCAACATGGTGAACGTCAGCGCGCTGGCCACGACGCTGTTCCTGGGCGGCTGGCGTGCGCCGTGGCCGTTGTCGGCCATCGGGGACGGCATGCTCAACGAGGGCTGGTGGCCGCTGCTGTGGTTCCTGGCCAAGGTCATGCTGTTGATGTTCGTATTCATCTGGTTGCGCGGGACACTGCCGCGCTTGCGGTACGACCAGTTCATGAAGCTCGGCTGGAAGGTTCTGCTGCCGCTCTCTCTGGTCTGGATCGTCATGGTCGCCGGTATGCAGCTGGTGCGCACCGAGGCCGGCTTCGATCGCGACCAGATACTCATCTGGGGCGGCGGTGCGATCGCGGCCATCATGCTATTGAGCTTGCTCATTCCGGAGCGCAAGCGCGAGGACGAAGAGGCCGAAGCCGTCGAGGCCGAGCCCCGGGAGACACCGTTCCCCGTCCCGCCGCTGCCGGGTGAACGGACAACCGAGCCGGCCACCGCGTCGGTCGCGGTTGGCGATGTGTCCCGTGGGGAGCCCATGAGCGACTCTCCCGAGGAGGGTGAAGATCACCATGCCTAATCCACTCGCGTCGATCGCGGGATTCGGCGTCACGTTCGGAACGATTTTCCGGCGCGTGGTCACCGCGGAGTATCCGGAGGAACCGCATCCGGTCGCGCCGCGGTTCCACGGACGGCACCAGCTCAACCGTCACCCGGACGGGCTGGAGAAATGCGTGGGATGCGAGCTTTGCGCGTGGGCGTGCCCAGCCGATGCCATCTACGTCGAAGGGGCCGACAACACCGACGACGAGCGCTACTCGCCTGGTGAGCGGTACGGCCGCGTCTACCAGATCAACTACCTGCGCTGCATCCTGTGCGGGTTGTGCATCGAGGCGTGCCCGACGCGCGCGCTCACGATGACCAATGAATACGATCTGGCGGACTACACGCGCGAGTCGCTCATCTACGAGAGGCAGGATCTGCTCGCACCGCTGCTTCCCGGCATGGAAGAACCGCCGCACCCGATGCGGCTGGGCGATAGCGAGAAGGACTACTACGCGGGACCAGCCGCGGGCGCGTCCGGTTCCGCCGATGACGTAGGCGACTCCGCCGAGCGATCAGCCGCCGATAAGGCCGACGCGAGCACCGGAGGTGGCGCATGAGCCCGGCTGCGGGCCCGCAGATCGCGTCGCTGGCGTCCCAAATTGCCGACAGCGTCGCCTTGAGTGCCGGACGCATCGCATCGGCCGGCGTGGCGCCGAGCGACACCGGCAGCACCGGCGAAGCGGTGGTGTTCTGGATCGTCGCGCCGATCATCGTGCTCGCCGCGTTTGGAATGATCAGCGCGCGAAAGGCGATGCACAGCGCGATGTTGATCGCGATTGTGATGGTCGGGCTCGCCATCTTCTACATCACGCTCGAAGCCGCGTTCCTCGGCATCGTGCAGGTGGTCGTCTACACCGGCGCGATCATGATGCTGTTCCTTTTCGTGATCATGCTGATCGGTGTTGACGCGAGCGACTCACGTATCGAGACGATCCGCGGTCAGCGCGCGGCGGCGATCACCGCTGGTCTCGGGCTCGGCGTGCTGCTGGTGACCATCGCCGGGCGGGTGCTGTTCAGCGACTTCACCGGGATGGCCGCGGCGACGCCGGAGGGCAACGTCCCGGCGATCGCCAACGCCATCTTCGAGCGGCACGTCTGGGCGTTCGAGATCGTCGCGGTTCTGCTGATCACCGCGGCGGTCGGCGCGATCGTGCTGACACACAGGGAGCGGATGTTCGCCCGGCCCAGTCAGCGCGAGCTCTCCGAGCGGCGCTTCGCGTCGGGCAGTGGGGTGGAGGCGTCACCACTTCCCAACTCGGGCGTTTTCGCGCGGCACAATGCGGTGGACACGCCGGGTCTGCTGCCGGATGGATCGGTCGCCGAGGATTCGCTCTCCAAGGTTCTGGTGGCGCGCGGCACCTACCGGACGTCCGGCGAAGCGGCCCACGACATCGAGAAACTCGGCATTGAAGATCCCGGCGCGCAAGCTCGTGGCGGTGTCGAGGAGGAGGGCGAGCCAGCGTCGGATGAGGACCGTCGGGATACCGGCGTTGACGAGCCGCTTTCCGATGTGCGCCATGAGACGGGTACGGATCGCACGCCAACCGATGAATCGGGCGACGACGAGACGGGTGGTGAACGGTGAGCCCAACGGCATACCTCGTGCTGGCCACGCTGCTGTTCACCATCGGCGGCGTCGGGGTGCTGATCCGCCGCAACGCGCTGATCGCGTTCATGAGCGTGGAGCTGATGCTGAACGCGTGCAATCTCGCGTTCGTGACGTTCGCCCGGCTGCACGGTGACATCAACGGCCAGATCATGGCGTTCTTCGTTATGGTCGTGGCCGCGGCGGAGGTGGTCGTCGGTCTGGCGATCATCGTCATGATCTTCCGAACTCGCAGGTCCGCGTCCGTCGACGACGCCAGCCTGCTCAAGCTGTAGGTGGTGACGATGGAGCATGTTGAAGCCGCCACCGGCGTCTTCGAGGTGACGTGGCTGCTCATCCTCTTCCCGATCATCGGCGCGGCTGTGCTGCTGCTCGGCGGCAGGCGGTTGGACCGGGTGGCCCCGACGCTGGGCACGCTGGCCTCGACGGCGTCGTTCGTGGTCGCGGTGGTGTTGTTCGCCACGATGCTCGGGCGCGATGACCAAGAGCGCGCGGTGTCGCTGCATCTGTGGGACTGGTTCGCGGTCGGCGGCTACGAAGTGTCGGTCGGACTGCTGCTGGACCAGCTCTCGATGGCGTTCGCGCTGCTCATCACCGGCGTCGGCTCGGTGATCCACCTCTACTCGATCGGCTACATGGCCGACGACGAGCGCAAGCGCCGCTTCTTCGGCTACCTCAATCTGTTCGTTGCGGCGATGCTGCTGCTGGTGCTGGCCGACGACTTCCTCATCCTGTTCGTCGGCTGGGAGGGCGTCGGGCTGGCGTCCTACCTGCTGATCGGGTTCTGGCAGCACAAGGACTCGGCGGCGACCGCGGCGAAGAAGGCATTCGTCGTGAACCGGGTCGGCGATGCCGGCATGGTGCTCGCGCTCATGTCGATGTTCGCCGTGTTCGGGACCACGGCATTCGCCGGTGTGTTCCCCGCTGCGGCCGAAGCGTCCGAAGGGTGGCTCGTCACCATCGGGTTGTTGCTGCTGCTCGGCGCTTGTGGAAAGTCCGCACAGTTCCCGCTGCAGTCCTGGCTGCTGGATGCGATGGAGGGCCCGACGCCCGTGTCGGCGCTGATCCACGCGGCGACGATGGTGACCGCCGGTGTCTATCTGGTCGTACGGGCCGCCGACATCTATGCCGGCGCGCCCGCCGCGCAGACCGCCGTCGTGATCGTCGGCGCGATCACCCTGCTGATGGGTGCGATCATCTCCTGCGGGAAGGACGACATCAAGAAGGCGCTGGCCGGCTCGACCATGAGCCAGATCGGCTACATGATGCTCGCCGCCGGGCTCGGGCCGGCAGGTTACGCGTTCGCCATCTTCCACCTCCTGACGCACGGGTTCTTCAAGGCGAACCTGTTCCTCGGTGCCGGCTCTGTGATGCACGGTATGAACGACGAGGTCGACATGCGTAAGTACGGCGGGTTGCGCACTGCGATGCCCGTCACGTTCTTGACGTTCACGCTCGGCTATCTCGCGATCATCGGCATCCCGCCGTTCGCCGGCTTCTACTCCAAGGACCACATCATCGAAGCGGCATTTGGCCAGAACTTCTTCTACGGCGCCGTCGCCGTGCTCGGTGCCGGCATCACCGCGTTCTACATGACCCGCGTGATGTTGATGACGTTCTTCGGCGCCAAGCGGTGGGCCAGGTCCGCGGACGCGCACCCACACGAGTCGCCGCGGGTGATGACGATTCCGTTGTGGATCCTCGGTGCACTGTCAGTGGTCGGCGGATTTGGCCTGTTCTACCTGGGCAGTGGCATCGTCGGCTGGCTGGAGCCGGTGACCGGGGAGGAACACCACGAACTTCCGCTACCGGTGCTGGCGATCCAGATCATCACCATCGCGGTGGTTCTTGCCGGCGCGGGCATCGCCTGGCTCGTGTTCGGCCGGCGCGACATTCCGGAGACCCAGCCGGCCGGTTCGTTCGTCACCGTCGCCGCTCGTAGGGACTTGTACGGCGACGCGGTTAACGAAGCGGTGTTCATGCGGCCCGGGCAGTACCTGACCCGGTCGTTGGTCTACGCCGAGAACAAGGGCCTCGACGCCGGCGTCGGTGGCCTGGCGGCCCTGATCGGCGGTCTATCGGCGCGGATCCGCCGGGTCCAGACCGGGTTCGTCCGTTCATATGCACTGTCGATGCTCGCCGGTGCGGCGGCCGTCGTGATCGCGATGCTCGTGGTGAGGCTCTAGATGACATTCCCCTGGTTGACCACTCTCATCGTCCTGCCCGCCCTGGGCGCGGTGCTGACCGCCCTTGTGCCGTCCGGGTTGCCGCTGGTGGCCAAGAAGGTCGCACTGGGGGCCGGCGTCGTCGTCGCAGCCCTCGCCATCGTTGCCGGCGTGCAGTACGTGATGGACGGATCGCCGGTCCAGTTCACCGAGGAGTACGCCTGGATCGAGGGTTTCGGGGTGCACTGGGCGCTCGGCGCGGACGGCATTCGGATCACGATGATCGTGCTGGCGGCGGTCGTCACCCCGATCGTATTGCTGGCGATGTGGCGAGAGGCCGACTCGGAGCATCGTGCGGCGGGACCTTTTTTCGCCATGGTGCTCGTGCTCGAAGCGATGGTGATCGGAACGTTCGCGGCGCAGGACCTCTTGCTGTTCTACATCCTGTTCGAGGCGATGCTCATCCCGATGTACTTCTTGATCGGGATGTACGGCGGGCCGCAGCGTCGCTACGCCGCGATGAAGTTCCTGCTGTACAACCTACTCGGCGGGCTGATCATGCTCGCCGCCGTGATCGGGATCTACGTCGAGGCGTTGCGGGCCGGTGAAGGCACATTCTTGCTGTCCGATCTCATCGCGCTGGACATCTCCGAAGGTACCCAGCGCTGGTTGTTCCTCGGCTTCATGTTCGCGTTCGCCATCAAGGCGCCGCTGTGGCCGTTTCACACGTGGCTTCCCGACGCGGCGGCCGAGGCTACGCCGTCCAACGCGGCCTATCTGTCCGGCATCGTGGACAAGGCCGGCACGTTCGGCATGATCGCGCTGTGCCTGCCGCTGTTCCCGGACGCGTCACGCGAGTTCGCACCGTACATCGTGGCGTTGGCGGTCGTCAGCATTCTGTACGGGGCGCTGCTCGCGATCGGCCAGACGGACATCAAGCGCCTTATCGCGTACACGTCGATCTCGCACTTCGGCTTCATCGTGCTCGGCGTCTTCGCTTTGACGTCGCAGGCCGGTACCGGCGCGACGTTGTACATGGTGAACCATGGCCTTGCCACGGTGGCGCTGTTCGCGGTGGCCGGCTTCATGATCTCGCGGCGTGGCTCGCGCCTTGTCTCCGACTACGGGGGTGTGCAGAAGCCGGCGCCGATGCTGTCGAACAGCCTGCTGTTCTTCGGGCTGGCCGGGCTGGCGCTGCCGGGCCTCGCGACGTTCGTCAGCGAGTTCATGGTGCTCGTCGGGACGTTCAGCCGGTACCGGGCGGCCGCGGTCATCGCGACCGTCGGCGTCATTCTTGCCGCGCTGTACATCTTGATCTTGTATCAGCGCACGATGACGGGTCCGGTACGTGAGGCGACGGCCGCCTTCCCGGACCTGCGGCGGCGCGAGTTGCTGATCGTGGCGCCGCTGGCCGCGCTGATCCTGATCATCGGTATCGTGCCGAAGCCGCTCATCGACGTCATCGACGACGGCGTGCAACCTGTGCTCGACGAAGTGGACGAGCCGGATCCGGAGCCGATCCTGGAAGGAGTGAACCAGTGACCGTCCCGGAGATGAACTGGCTGGAGCTGCTACCCATCGTGGTTGTGCTGGGCGCCGGCGTGGTCGGTGTGATTTTCGAGGCGTTCTCGCCGCGGAAGTGGCGCCGTCCGATCCAGCTGGTGCTGACCTTCGGTGCGCTGATCGGTGCTCTCGTGGCCGTCGTGGCGCAGGCCGGGACGTCCGTGATCGCGGCTTCCGGTGCGCTCGCGGTCGACGGACCTGCGCTCTTTCTCCAAGGCACGATCCTGTCCGCTTCGATCGTCGGCGTCGCGTTCTTCGCCGATCGCAAGATCGAGGGCGGCGGTGGTGACGCGTTCACGCCGTCCGGCGCGGCGCTGCCCGGCAGCGGTGCCGAGCAGACCCTGACCAGGCTCGGTGTGCTGCAGACCGAGGTGTATCCGCTGACGTTGTTCGCGGTCGGCGGCATGCTGCTGTTCCCGGCGGCAAACGACCTGCTGATGCTGTTCGTGGCGCTCGAGGTGCTGTCGTTGCCGCTGTACCTGCTGTGTGCGCTGGCCCGCCGTCGGCGGCTGCTGTCGCAGGAGGCGGCGATGAAGTACTTCCTGCTCGGGGCGTACTCGTCGGCGTTCTTCCTGTTCGGCCTGGCACTGATCTACGGCTATGCCGGCTCCATCACCTTCGCGGGCATCGACGCCGCCATGGCCGCGCGGGTCGGGCAGGACGGCCTGCTGCTCACCGGGGTGGCGCTCGTCGCGGTCGGGCTGCTGTTCAAGGTCGGTGCGGCACCGTTCCACTCGTGGACGCCGGACGCCTACCAGGGCGCCCCCACGCCGGTCACCGGCTTCATGGCGGCCGTGACGAAGGTCGCGGCGTTCGGCGCCATGCTACGCATCTTCTATGTCGCCTTCGGCGGCGTGCGTACCGACTGGCAGCCGATGTTCTGGCTCGTGGCGATCATCACGATGCTGTTCGGCGCGATCGTGGCGGTGACCCAGACCGACATCAAGCGAATGCTGGCGTACTCCTCGATCGCGCACGCCGGCTTCATCCTCGTCGGCGTCGTGGTCGCGAACGAGATCGGCACCGCCAGTGTGCTGGTCTACCTGGCCACATACGCGTTCGCCACGGTGGGTGCGTTCGCGATCATAATGCTGGTGCGCGACGCCGGCGGCGAGGCGACCCACCTGGCCAAGTGGGCCGGGTTGGGCAAGCAGTCGCCGATCGTGGCCGGTGTATTCGCGCTGTTCCTTCTCGCGCTGGCCGGCATTCCGCTGACGAGCGGGTTCATCGGCAAGTTCGTGGTATTCGCGGCCGCCATCGAGGGCGATGCGGTGCCGCTGGTGATCGTAGGGTTGATCGCCAGTGCGATCGCAGTGTTCTTCTATGTCCGGGTGATCGTGCTGATGTTCTTCTCCGACCCGGTACCGGACGGGCCGTCCGTCGCGGTGCCGAGCCTGTGGACCGTCGGCGGTATCACCGCTGCGGCCGCGCTGACCCTCATCCTGGGCATCGTGCCCGGCCCGCTGCTGGAACTGGCCGACCAAGCCGCCGTCTTCATCCGCTGAATGACCACATAAAGCCCGGAAATCCCGGCCCTACGTGGCCCTCAGGGTGAGCAAGGCGGGTACGGCGTTAGCAAAGCCTTGAGGACGCCGGACGCGGTTCTGGGCGGGGGTTGAACGTCACCAAGGCCGGGGGTTGCGGGGGCGGAGCGACGTCACCACGGCCGGGGGCATGCGGGGGCGGAGCCCCCGCAGGAAGGTATCCTCGGCGGCAGTGAACCGTGCTAGGAGGCAGCCGACGTGAATTCGCCGAGCCTGGGTCTACCAACGGTGGACGCGGCGCTCGAGGCTGCGGTCCTCGCTGGGCTCGAAGAGGTGGAGGCGCGGCTTGCCGAGGCGGTGAAGTCGGACGACGAACTGGTCGGCCCAGCACTGCGTCATCTGGTGGCCGCCGGGGGCAAACGGTTCCGGCCGATGCTCGCGCTCGTCGCCGGCCAGTTCGGCGACCCGGACGCGCCGGGCGTCGTACGCTCGGCGGTCGTCGTCGAACTGACGCACGTCGCCACGCTGTATCACGACGATGTGATGGACGAGGCCCTCGTCCGTCGCGGTGCACCCAGCGCGAATGCTCGGTGGGGAAACAATGTCGCGATCCTGACCGGCGACTTCCTGTTCGCCAGGGCGTCGCAGATCGCCGCCGACCTCGGCACCGAGTCGGTCCGGATCCAGGCACGGACGTTCGAACGTCTCGTCCAAGGCCAGTTGCGCGAGACGATCGGCCCACGCGACGACGAGGACCCCGTGGCGCATTATCTCGGTGTTCTCTCGGACAAGACTGCGTCACTGATCGCCACCTCGGCCCGGCTCGGAGCACTGCACGCCGGCGTGCCGGACGAGATCGTCGACACGCTTGCCCGGTACGGCGAGCGGATCGGCATGGCGTTCCAACTCGCCGACGACCTTCTCGACATCGCGAGCGAGTCGATCGTTTCGGGCAAGACGCCGGGGACTGACTTGCGTGAGGGTGTCGTAACCTTGCCGATGCTCTACGCGCGTGCGTCCCATGATCCGGCTGACGCGCGACTGCGCGAACTGCTGTCCGGCCCGATCACGGATGCGGACGATCATGCCGAGGCGCTGGAGCTGCTGCGAGCGCATCCGGCCATGCGGGACGCCCGTGAGCAGGTCCAGAACTGGGCCGACGACGCCAGGGCCGTGCTCGAGCCGCTGCCCGACATCCCGGCGCGGCGCGCCCTGGAGGCGATGTGCGATCAGGCCGTCACCAGAACGACCTGACAGCACTGATCGACGATGCTCCTGTTGTACTGCCTTTGCTGGGCCTGAAGGCCACGTAAGGCTGGGATTTCCGGGCTTTACGTGGTCATTCGTCGGTGAGGATGTGGTTGGCGCGCGCGGCGACCATCGCCCGGCGGGGGTCGTCCTCATCGAGCGCCTCGTGCACGGCGTCGAGAAGTTCGAGGTCCATCCGGCCGAGGTCGGTCTCGGCCAGCAACCACAGTTCGGCACCGCCGCCGTGGTCCAAAGCGGCCCGGCGAATGGCGGAGTGCAGTTCGTCGCGCTCGGCACGGATCGTCGGCGACTCGGAGCGCGGCAGCAGGGAGCCGCGGTAGGCGGCCAGGGCCCGGTGGGCGTCCCCGGCGCGCAGGGCGGCGCGAACGGTGAGCAGGTCCGCACTCACATTGGCGAATAGCCGGTACGGGCGCGTCGCCAAGATGGTACCCAGTTGAGTACGTAGCCGGTGGATCTCGGCGCGTGTCGTCGTTTGCGACCCCATGTCGCCGTACAGGTGGAATGTCAGCTGCTCGGACGTGAGTCCGTCGGGGTGCAGCGCGAGAAGCGCCAGAATCTCCGCATGCCGATCGGTGAGTTGGTGGTGCTGGCCGTCGATCACCATGGACGGTGGTATGTCACCCAGCAATTTCAGCGACAAGGACACCGGCTCGCTCCCGCCACGAGGCTGCCGGGCGATGCGCAGCAGATAGCCTTCGGCCAGCGGTTCGATGATGCCTTCCCGACCGTCGCCGAGCAGGACTCGGCCTGTAGTGATCGGAATCCGGCCCGGCAGCGGATCGGTGCCCTCGCCGGCGAGCACCCGTCCGGTCGGGCTCAGAAGTGCACCGCCGGCCCCGCGCAGGCTGCTCAAGTGGCGGTAGTTGGCGGCGCGGAACGCTGCGTCGCGCTGGATCATCGCGACCCGCATCTGCTGTTCGATGAGCTGTGCGGTTGTCGAGACGAGCATCGCCGAGGACGGATGAGCGTGGCTCGCCGAACCAGTGACGTCGATCACGCCGATGAGCTCGCCAGTGTCCGGATCATGCACCGGACTGGCCGAACACGTCCAACTATGGAATACCCGTACGAGATGCTCGGCAGAGTGAATCTGTGCCGGTGCATCGATGGCCAGCGCCGTGCCCATCGCGTTCGTGCCGGCGGCCTCTTCGGTGAGGACCGCCCCTTCGATCAGCCCGAGCGTCTCGGCCGAACGCCGCACATCTGCGGCACCGTCACGCCACAAGACGACACCCTTGGCGTCGGTGATCAGAACCATGTGCTGCGCCGACTCGGCGATCTGAACGAGTGTGTGCTGGACGGTCGGTAGCGCGGCCGTGAGGGCGTGTGCCTTGCGCATCTCGACGATGTCGTCCTTGGGGTAGATGACCGGCGCGGCGGTCGCATCGGGGCTGACGTTCGCCGCTACGCACCGCTTCCACGACTCTGAGACGAGGTTGCGCACGTAGCCTGATGACCGTTTGCCGCGAAACCAGGCGTCATGTACCCGCCGCAGGCTGCGTACGTGCGCTGCTGGATTGGACAGCATGTCGAACAGCAACTGCTCGTCCGGCGTCGACATCGCTCCCTCCAGGTGACTCATTCATTGAAGCGTAAAAGAAAGGGTCACAGAAAGTGCGCCAACGTGGTAGGTAGCGCAACGTTTTTGCAACGTAATGTCTCCTACACTCGCGGCTCTGGTGCGGCTTACGGGGGAGGCCGCACCAGTTCCTGGGGGGTCGCCGGCAAGCCACCGCCGGCGCGGTTCGCAGAGTCCGGATGGGTGGGTACGGGCTCTGCGAACCGGACTCCACCCCGTCACCTGATCCGGTTCGGGCTCTGCTCGAATGCGCGGCGAACCGCTGCCGGCAACCGGTCGGCGAGGTGCTGCGGATACTCGAGCCGGTGCCGACCGGAGCGCAGCGCGATGGCCGGTGGGCGCCGCTCGAAGCATTCGTCGCACCGACCGGCGGAGCCGGTGGCGATGAACCGGCCACACTCGACGCAGCGGTCGCGGAGCCGGTGCGCCCGGCGCTCGGGATTACGCCGGTACGCGACGAGGCTGTCCGGGATGTTCGGCCAGTGCGGCAGTGCGATCTCGGCCAAGACGGTCCAGTTGAGGGTGAGCTCCCGATGGAACCGGGTCGAGCCAGCCGCCAACCGGCCCGCATAAAGCAGGACGTCACCCCGGTAGGTGCGCAGTACGTCATAGCTCGAAGCATCGTCGTCGTACGGCGGCCAGCAGAGGAACAGTGTCCGGTCCGGATGCCGGCGCACGGCACTGATGGCCGAATCGCGCTCGATCGTCGTCCACGGTCGGTGCGGGTCGCGATGGTACCGGTTGCGCACTCCGCCCTCGCGACCGGGTGGATTCGGGTCGGACGCCACCACGTCCGCGCCGAGTTCTCGCAGCAGTGCGGACCAGTACCCCATGCCGGCGCCGGTCTCGACGACGAGTCCGGTGCGGGCCACGAGATCGAGCGCCGCGTCGGTGGGGATCGCCCATGAGAACAGCGACGCAAGCTCTCGTCGCCGCCCGCTCAGATCGAGCAACGCCGTTGCGCCCGGCGACGGCGTTCCGGAGGTCAAGATTCGGAACAGGTCGAGACACGGATTCTCACCGGCTCGGAGCCGACGCCGGCGGCGAGCCGCCGACAGGCCGGCGACGTAGCCACGGGCACGCTCACGGGCGTCCTTCCACTCGGACTCGGATGCGGTATCTCGCACCCACGGGTAGTGCGCGACCACGCCGGCGTACCGGTCGAGCTCGATCAGCCGGTTCAGCGGCATCGGCGGAAGCCAGCGTGAGCGGCCGCCGGATGTTCGGCCGCGCGGCACGTGCCGCCAGCTGTCCGGGCCGGTGGGTATCACCGGACGACCGCATGTCGAGCAGATCGGGCGCGCGTCGACGACCACCAATCGGCCCCGGCGGATCAGCGGGGCGATGCCGTCCGGATGGTCAGCCAGCCGTGGCACGACGGCATCTCAGAGGCCGAGGACGCTGTGCCGGACGGCATCGTCGTGCCGCAGGGAGTCCGAGTCTCCGGACGTGACGACGCGGCCCTCGCCCAGCAGGTAGCCACGGTTTGCGATCTGCAGCGCCCGCTCCACCTCCTGTTCGACGAGCAGCACGCCGACGCCGTCTCGACTGATCGTCTCGATGGCGGCGAACACCTCGTCCACAACCACCGGAGCCAGCCCGAGGGACGGCTCGTCCAGCAGAAGGAGCCGTGGCTTGGCCATGAGCGCCCGGCCGATCGCCAGCATCTGCTGCTCCCCACCGGAAAGATGCATCGCCTGCTGCCCGGAACGTTCGCCAAGCCGCGGAAAGAGTTCGAGGACGCGACCGAGCGTCTCCTCGTAGCTCTTGCGGGCATCTCGCCGGTGCGCGCCGAGCAGCAGGTTCTCCCGCACGGTCATGTGCGCGAAGATGCGCCGCCCCTCCGGAACGATGGCGACGGCGCACCGGCACACGTGGTGCGCGGGCAACGCGCCGAGGTCGACGCCGTCCAGCGTGATCTGACCGTTGATCGGCCGCAACAATCCCGCGATCGCCGTGACGAGCGTCGACTTGCCGGCGCCGTTCGGGCCGATCACACTAACGATCTCGCCGTCGGAGACGTTGAGCGAGACGTCCCACAGCGCCTGAGCATGGCCGTGAAACGCATCGAGCCTAGTGACCTCGAGCATGAGCACCATCCGTACGTTGAAGTCCGGTGCGACCGTTGGCGAAATACCGAGCCTCACGCATGTTCATCCTCCTTGGGCTCGCTCATGGTGACGGTCGCCGGTTCCGCGCCTGCCGCGCTCGCAGCGCTGCTGCCAAGGTAGACCCGTGCAACCTCCGGATCCCGCATCACGGTCTGCGGATCGCCGTCGGCCAGAAGCCGGCCCCGGTTGAGCACGACGACTCGTTCGGCGAGCTGATTCACGACACGGAGCAGGTGCTCGACGATCACGATCGTCACCCCCGACGCGTGGATGCGCCGTACCACGCCGACCGCGTGGTCGATCTCGGCCGGGTTGAGCCCGGCCAGCGACTCGTCGAGCAGTAGTACTCGCGGATCGGTCGCGAGGGCGCGCGCGAGCTCGAGCAGCTGCCGTTGGTGGAGATTGATGTCGTCCGGCCGGGCGTCGGCGTATTTCCCGAGGCCGACGAACTCGAGATGGTCGTCAGCGCGCCGCCGTGCGGTGGCGAGGCGGTGCCGATCGCGGCCGAACATCTCGGCGACCGCGACGTTGTCCCGCAAGGTCATCGACTCGAACGGCCGCGGGATCTGATAGGTCCGGGCCACGCCGGCATGGCTGATCCGGTGTGCGGCCAGCCGGGTCGTCTCCTGCCCGGCGATGCGGATGCTGCCGCTGGTCGGGCCGAACGCGCCCGCGAGCAGGTTGACCAGGGTCGTCTTGCCGGAACCGTTGGGACCGATCAGGCCGACGAGCTCGCCCTCGCCGATCTCGAGATCGACGCCGTCGAGTGCACGAACACCGCCGAAATGCCGGACCAGGTTCCGGCACGTGACCACGGGCGGCCCGGTGTGGCCACGTGAAGGGGGCGGCGTCCCTTCGGCCGTGGCGGCGGGCGCCTGGCCAGCGGTGGCATCGGCCGGCTCGGCGGGCTCGCCGGTGGCCTCGCTCGGCGCGGGCACAGTTGCCGCCGTTCGGCGGGACGTCATCGTGGCGGGAAGCCATGGCCGTGGCCAGAACGCGACGACCGCGACGAGCAACATCGCCAGGGCGAGCGCATCGAGCAGCCGGGAACCGGTCGCCATCAACGTGCCGGTCGCGAAGACGCCCGCTACAAACGTCTGCCAGGGCCGCGCCACGAGCCGCGCCCACAGTCCGGTCGGTGCGAAGATGACCATGAGCGCGAGCAGCCCGCCGAAGATGATCAGACGCCAGCTTTCGAACAAGCCGCCGGCCAGGCGGTCCTCCAACAGCACGATGACGGTGGCGCCGATGACCGGGCCCATCCAGTGCGTCCGCCCGCCGAGCACGCTCATCACGATCACGAACAGCGGGATCGTGAGGCCGAAGATGACCTCCACCTGGACGAAGCCGAACTGCAACGCCCATGCACTGCCGGCGACGCCGCCGATGGCACCGGTGATGGCTATCGCGAGCATTTTTGCCCGGAACGTCGGCACGCCGAGCGCCTCGGCCACATCCTCGTTGTCGCGGACCGCGGCGAGCGCCCAGCCGAGCCGGGAATGCTGGATCGTGTACGCGGCGGCCACCGCGAGCACCGCGATCACGAGCGTCACGAGGTACAAGAACTCCTGGAACCGCAGCTCGCCCGGGATGTCCGGGACCGGAACCTGCACGCCTTGCCCGCCGTCGATATCCCGGCTCAGCCGGGCTACGGCGGACAGGATGAACGGGACCGCGAGCGTGAGCAGCGCGAATGTGGCGCCCCGGAACGACCGCAACCGAAATGCCAGCGCTCCGACGCCGAGGGCGACAAGTGTTGAGAGCACCGCTGCGGCCGGCAGGGTGAGGAAGAAATTCCAGCCGTGCTTGCCGGTCAGCACGGCCGTCGTATACACGCCGACCCCGACGAACGCACCCTGCCCGAAGCTGAAGTATCCGCTGTATCCGGACAGGATGTTCCAGCTGGTGGCTTGCGCGATCCAGAAGAACAAGGTGGCCAGCAGGGTGATGTAGAAGAGCGTGACGCCGATCGAGTCGCCGGCGAGCGCCAGTGCCACAAGGCCGGCCAGCACCACCGGAAATCCGATCAGCCCGCGCAGGAGGGCGCCGCTCATCGCCGGTCACCTCCGTTCGACTCGTCGTGGCCGGGGACTGCGGCGGCCGGCTCCCTCGTCGATTTGTCGCTGTCGGCGGTGCGGACCCGCGCCCTCGGCATGGTGAACAGACCCTCCGGGCGTAGCAGGAGCGCCAACACGATCGCCGCGAAGACCACGAGTAGCGACGCGGTCGGCTCCCAGATCACGCCCGCGGCGCTGGCGAGAACTCCGACCAGGACCCCCGCGGCCAGCGTGCCGAGCACCTGACCTATTCCGCCGAGGATGACCACCGCGAAGACGATGCCGATCCACTCGAACGGTGCGTCCGGTACCAGGGTGAAGTTCAGCGACCACAACATGCCCGCGATCGCAGCCGTGGCACCGGCAGCACCGGCGAGTAGCAGGCTGAGCCGGTGGTGGTCGATGCCGTAGGCCGCGGCCATCTCCCGGTCTTCGGCGAATGCGCGCAGGGCCCGTCCCGTGAACGTCGTGCGCAGCGCGATCCACGCGAGCCCGATCACGACGAAACCGAACCCGAAAGCGATCAGCCGCGACATCGGGAACGCAATCGATCCGACGAAAAGGGACTCCGTGCCGTACGGGTTCGCTTCGGGGCCCAACTGGCGGAAGTCGGCGGTCCAGACGTTGTGCACCACCTGGATGATGATGATCATGACGCCGAAGCTCACCAGCAACGACGTGAACTCCGAGAGGCCGGCCCGGTCGTAAACCCAGTGCAACGCCGCGCCGAGTAGGAACAGTAGTGGAGCAGTGATCAGCACCGTCGCGATCGGGTCGATGCCCCACGAGGTCGCCATCGCGTACGTGAGATACGCACCTAGCAGGATCAGGCCGAAATGGGCGAGGTTGATGACGCGCAGCATGCCCCAGGAGACGGACAGGCCCACCGCCATCATCGCGTACATGCCACCGAGCAGCGCCCCGGAGATCACGGCTTGTGCAATGCTCATCGCTGCAGCTCACCCCACGTTCGGCCGAATGACCACGTTAAGCACGTTTCTCCCTGCCATACGAGCCCTACAGTCGGCATAAGGCTGGGAATTGCGTGCTTAACGTGGTCATTCTTGTTCGGTCGATCTGTCACTGGACGGCGTCGGCCGCGGCCCGGTCCTCGGGCCAGATCATGACCCAGTCGCCATCCTGAACCTGCTTGACGCCCGTGTTGCTCGCCCAGAAGTTACTGACCTCGGGATCGAACTCCAGCTGGCCGTTCAGCGTCGTCTCGACGCCGTTCTCGTGCAGGTAGTCACAGATGGCCTGCTGGTCGAGCGTGCCGGCGCCTTCCACCGCACCGGCGAGGATCTCCCACGCGTTCCACGATGCGGCCGCCTGCGACTCGAACACGGTGTACGGCAGGTCGGCGTCCGCTGCGCGCGAGCTGAACTCCTCGGTGATCGCACGGAGATCTTCGCCGTACTGCTCCAGGATCGGCTCGTTCGGCTCGAACAGCGACACCGAGAGGGTGCCCTCGCCGAGGTCGCCGAGCCCCAGGATCGGGCCCGGCGCCGGGAACAGCGTGAAGAACATCGGCGGCTCGTAGTCGAGCTGGGCCATGGCCTCCATCATGCCGACGGGGTCGACGCCGAGACCATTGTTGATCACGATGTCCGCGTCGGCGTCCCGCAGCTGAGTGGCGACCGCGCTCCATTCCTGGTTGCCCGGTGGGTACCGGACGTCCGCGACGACGTCGAGCCCGAACTCCTCGGCCAGGCCGAGCATGCCCTGCCCGACACCCTGCTCGGTGAATCCTTCGGTCATCGGCAGGGTAGAGCCGCTCTCGTTGGTGACCAGCGCGATCGTCTCCGGCGGCTCCGGGAGCGTGGACAGCAGGTCGAACAGCAGCTCGGACGTGTAATCGTCCGGAACCGGGTCCATCGACCAGCCGGGGAACTGGCACTCGTACGTGAGCAGTGGCGCGTGGATCGCCGTGTGGTGCGGGATCGTGTAACCGGCCCGTTCGGCGACCGCCACCGCCGGGATGATGTTCGGCGTGGCATACGGTCCGATGACCAGGTCGACCTGCTCCTGGTTGATCAGACGCTCGTAAAGCGTGGTGACCTGGGCGGTGTCGGACTCGTCGTCCAGCAGCATCCACTCCACCGGACGGCCGAGCAGGCCGCCGTTCTCGTTGAGCTGGTCGACGAACTGCTCACCGGCGATCTGATGGATCACACCGGTCGCACCGAGGAAACCGGTCAGCGGCAGGGTGGATCCGACGACGATCGGCTCGCCGTCCATCGACTCCTCTTCCGACTCGTCCGGTTCCTCTTCCGCGTCGGTGTCCTCGGTCTCCTCTTCGCCGCCCTCGGCGGTGCCGTCATCGCCGTCGTCGCCGCACGCGGCGAGCAGCAAAGTGGTGGCGGCGAGGGACGTTACCGCCGCTCGGAACACTCGTGTCTTCGGCCTCATGTCTCACCTCTTCATCGATGGTGTTGTTAGGTGACTTCTCCGGTGTCGTGCACGATCTGTCCGTCCACGACCGTGAGAACGGGCTTGATGCGGCGCAGCTCGTCGTCGCTGACCTGGAAATAGTCCCGGTCCAGCACGAGCAGGTCCGCGAGCTTACCCTTCTCGATCGAACCCAGGTCGTCCTCCCGGTTCAGGAACCAGGCGGCCGCTTGGGTGTAGGCGTGTAGCGCCTCCTGCCGGGTGATCTGCTCGCCCTCGTTAATCTGTTCGCCGGCGAGATTCAGCCCTGTTGTGGCGTAGTGGATGGCGAACCACGGGTTGTGCGGTGCGATATGTACGCCGTCCTCGTGCAGGCTGGCCGGGACGCCGCTGTCCACGATCGTGCGGAACGGCGCGCCGGCGGACGGCCCGCTGCCGCCGAGCCAGCGGAATCCCGACATCGAGACGCCACAGTTCAGCGCCTTGAGCCGGTCGAGTAGCTCCGGTGTGGCGCCCTCGGCGTGCTGGACGCCCCAGCGCAGGTGTTTGATGCCGTACTCGGCGTCGAGCGCTTCGTAGGCTTGCACCACCCGGGTCAGCGCGTCGGTGTTGCGCGGGCTGTTCTCGTTGCGCCATTGCGCTTCGGCCACGAGCCGCTGCGCCTCGAACCACACCTCTTGATCGGCGCTCAGTGGCGCCGGCCACTCACCGATCGCGCCGGTTCGCAGCATGTCGTCACCGAAGAACTGGAACTGGTTCTTCAGCCGCTCGCGCAACTCGGGCAGCTGGTTCTCCAGGCCACCCAGCTCAGGGATACGGCCCTGGTTGTGCAGGAAGTTGATCTGCAGCCGGACGAAATCCTCGCCGTTGCGGTGCACGTCGAGCCATGCGTCGTACATGCGGAAGTGGTTGAGGTTGGCAAGAAAGTGCGTCGGCAGGGGATCGGAGTCGACGGCCACGAGCGTCTGATCGAGCAACGTCGTCACCCCGACCTGGGCGGTGAAAGCCATCGCATCGAACGTGCTGCGTTTCTTGTCGTCGAATGTCTGGCGCACGCGGAGGTGGTACAGCGCGGCCCGCGCATTGGGATTGGCGAAGTCGGTCGCGATCGAACCATCGTCACCGACCTGTACCGGGCCGGCCAGCGGCGAGGTGACGTTCTCGAAGAACTCCTTGCCGAGGCTGTTGACCGCGGCCGGTCCGGCGAACTGCTGGAAGAGGAATACCGGCCGGTCCGCAACGGCCTCGTCCAGCTCGTCCAGGGTGGGCAGCCGTCCCTCCGCCCATTGGCGCGGGTGCCAACCGCCCATTGCGGTGATGAACTCGCCCTCGGGAATGTCGCTGGCGGCGCGCCGGTCGGCCAGCATCTGCAGCACTTCGTCGATCGACTCGGCGAGCTCGAGCTGCGCCACGTGCCAGCCGGGCCGGTTGGCGAGGCTGACGAAGTGCGTGTGGCTCTCGATCAGCCCGGGGACGACCGTCCGGCCGCGCAGGTCGATGACTTTCACGTCGCTGCCGCGGTCTACCCGCCAGCCGACGTCGGTGAACTCGCCGTCCTCGATCAGCACCTCGCGGGCGATCCGGTTGCCCTGATCCATCGTGTGGATCTTGCCGTTGACAAGTGCCAGCTTCTCGTCGTGACGGCGGCCGCGGCCGCGCCTGCGCCCCTTGCCGCCGCCGCGACCGCCGCCGGTGTTATCCCAGGCCGCCGCGGTCCCGGCGGTCAGGCCGCCGAACGCGATGGCGCCGCCGGCGGCGGCACCCGACCTGAGCAGGTCTCGTCTGCTGAGTCCTCTGGTGTTCGTCATGTCTGTGCCCCCTCAGTGCCCGCGTGCCGGCCGCCGTCGGGATCGTCGTGCACGATGTGCCCGCCGATGATCGTCAGCTGCGAACGGATGGTGCGGATGTCCTCGTCCGGGACGGTGAAGTAGTTCTTGTTGAGCACGGCCAGATCGGCGTGGTTGCCGACCTCGATCGAACCGATGTCGTCTTCATTGATGAACCATCTGTTGGCAGCCGTGGCCAGCCACAACGCCTCCTGCCGGGTCAGTGTCTGATCGCCGAGGATGTGGTCGCCTTGCAGATTGCGCCCAGTTGTCATGGTGTACAGGTTGAGCCACGGGTTGATCAGTGAGATGTCACCGCCGTCGGAGTGCCAGCCGACCTCGATCGGATGATCGAAAAGATCCCGGTACGGCGGGCCGACGTCCGTCCCGGTCCGCAGCGGTCCCCAGCCCACCAGTACACCGCCGCCCATGGCGTGGAACCGGTCGGCCAGGTCAGGTGGGAAGGCCGGCACGTGCGAGAGGATCCAGCGCAGCTCGCTGATGTCGGTTTCGGCGTGCACGACCTCACGGTTCGCGATGTGCGCCTCGGCCATACCGAGGTTCAGCGCATGGTCCTCGGCGCGCCACCGGGCCTCGGCGATCGCCCGCAGCCCGGGGACGCCGGCGCCGGTGTGCTCGCCGATTCCGCCGGTGCGCAGCCAGTCGTTGCCGTAGTAGGGGAACGAGTTCTTCAGCCGCTGGCGGAGTGTCGGGATGTCGTCCGGCGGCGGTGCGCCAGGATTGAAGATGATCCCGAAGCCGCCGTCGTAGTGGCCGAAGTCGAACCGCATCCGCGCCGGAAGCTGTCCGTTGCGGTCGAGTTCGATGAACGGCTCGTGCATCGTGAAGATGTTCTCCGTCGCGATGCCGCCGGCGGGCTCCTCGTCATGGAATGCGCTGGAGTCCTTGTGCATGGTGATGCCGAGGCTGGCGTAGTACCGCAGCGCGCCGTGGGCGCTGCGTCGCCTGGTCTCGGGGCTCAGCAGCGTGGCGCGCAGGAATTGGACCGTCGTTGCCGCGTCGCCCGAACCGAACCCTCCGCCGCCCGGTATCGAGCCGTCGTCCTGGACCTCTACACCGAGCGGCTCAAGAATCGCCCGGCCCATGCTGTTCGTCCGCGATCCGCCGCTGTCCGCGGCGTGGACGTAAACCGGGTGGTCCGGAACCGTGTCATCGAGTTCTTGCAGCGTCGGCAGCCGATTCTCCTCGAACTGGCGCGCCGCGATCGGGCCGATCGTAGTGATCCACTCGCCCGCCGGTACGTTCTTGGCGAAGTTCTTGTAGACCTCGAGGGCCTCCGGAACCGTGAAGACGTGTTCCACGAGTACGTGATGGCCCGGCCGGTTACCGACCAGCACGATGTGGTTGTGCGCGTCGATGATGCCGGGGACGACGGTCCTGCCGCGCAAGTTGATCGTCTTGGCGTTGTCCCCGGCGCGGCGGTCACCGTTCCGGCCGACCTGGACGAATCGGCCGTCCTCGATGGTGACCGATGAAACGACCGGGTTGTCCGGATCCATCGTGTGGATCTCGCCGTTGACGAGCCGGATTCGTTCCGGTTCGCCGTCCTGGTCCCGCCTGCCGTCGTGGCCGAGTGCGCTCGCCTGGGTGGCCGTGAGGCCGCCGACCGCTGTTGTTGCGCCCGTGGCCGCGCCCGCTTTCAGCACTGCCCTACGGGACATGCCCTTGCTCTGGTTTCGATCGCGGCTTTCGTCGCTCATCGATCGCCACCGCCTTCCCACGGGAGTCCGTATAGAGGAGTGGGCGCAGTTGTCTAGTTCCGGGAGTGTAGGCTCGCTTAACGGTGCGTGCAATAGTGCTGTTCGCTATTGTTAACGCATTGGCCACCACATCCGCGTCAGTCGTTCGATCACGTCGGCGGAGGGTTGGCGCTCCGGCTGGGCCCCTCACGACACGTTCGGCTCCATGGCGAGGTCCCGCCACGTCATGAGACCACGCTGGCTAAAGCCGATGCGCGGTGACTACCCGCTTTGATGGGGCTGTAGAGGTGGTTTGGCTGGGGAATCCCAGCTTTACGTGATCATTCTGGGGGGCGTTAGCGGGTGGGTTCGGCGACGAACCAGACGCCGACGGCCGGTGTCTCTCCGTCGTTGCGGTAGCCGTGTGGTGTCGTGGAGTCGAACGAGATCGAGTCGCCCGGATGGAGCCGGTGCTCGTCGAAGCCGAGGGTCAGAACCAGCTCACCGGAGATGATGTAGGCGTACTCGATGCCGGTGTGCCGCATGAGCGTTCCGGAGCTGGACGACGACCCGCCGGCCTCGTATGTGACCAGCAGGAAGTCGAGGTCGACGCCTGGTACCTGGCCAAGCAACTCCCAGGTGACGCCGCTTTCGAGCCGCAGCATCTCCCGGTCGTCGGGATGGACGACCGGGCCGACCCTTCGGTCCCGGTCACGATGCAACTCACGGGCGGCGGCCGCACTCATGCCCGTCACGATCGGGGAGGGCGCGGCGACCGCGTCCCCGGCGGGGACGGTGACCGGCTCGGCCGCAGATCCCGCGGGCGCCTTGTCGAGATCCTCGGTGTCGCCGTTCGGCAGCTCTGGCATGGTCTCGCCGTCTGCAACGCCCGGATTGAACAGATCCTCGATCGAGATGCCGAGGGCCGTGACGATGGCATAGAGCGTGCTTACCGACGGCTGGCTCCGACCGGTCTCGATCTGCGAAATGAGGCTCGCGGACACACCGACGTCGCGTGCCAGGCCACGCACCGAGACCCCGCGGCGGGCACGCTCTTCGCGGATACGCTCACCGAACGGCGGTACGACTGGTGGGTTCAACGGCACTCTCTTTCTCAGGTGAGCCGGTTGTCCGGCTTCGGGGAAAGGTTACCGGCCGGCGCATCTTGACGCTGACGGTCGCCTCAGCTTAACTGCGTGGTAAGCAATGTTAAACGCTCCTGCGGGGGCGACGCCCCCGCATACCCCCCGTCGTGGGGTTGCGTTCGCTAGTCCCAGTGCCCAAGGAGGTGCCCCGATGGCGGTAGCCACGTATGGTCCGAACGCGGTGGATTGGGAGGAGCGGATCAATCTAGACCGGCTGCGCATCGAGCGGCTCGCACGGCTGAACGCCACGCTCGAGCAATCGTCGCTCGGCGGTCTCCTGGCGTTCGACTTCTCGAACATCCGGTACATGACGTCGACCCATATCGGTACGTGGGCGATGGACAAGCTGATCCGGTTCGCTCTTCTGCCCCGTGACGCGGAGCCCATCGTCTGGGACTTCGGTTCGGCGGCCAAGCATCACCAGCTCTACAACCCGTGGCTGGACGGCAATAAGCGGGCCCGCGCCGGGATCTCCACGCTGCGCGGCGCATTCCATCCCGACGCCGGCATCGCCCAGGAGGTCGCCCGCAAGATCGCGGTCGAGCTACGCGAACGCGGGCTGGAGAACGAGCCGCTCGGTGTCGATCTGGCCGAGATGCCGATCCTGGCCGCACTGCGCGACGAGGGTATCGACGTGGTGGACGGGCAGCAGGTGTTCCTCGAATCGCGCCGGATCAAGACCAAGGACGAGATCTCGCTGCTCACCCAGGCATGCTCCATGGTCGACGCCGCGTACGAGAAGTTGTACGAGTTCCTCCGTCCGGGTGTGCGGGAGAACGAGTGCGTCGGTCTCGTCTCCGACGTCCTCTACGGCCTCGGCAGCGAGTTCGTCGAAGGCGTCAACGCGATCTCCGGCGAACGCTGCTCGCCGCATCCGCACGTCTACAGCGACCGCATCGTCCGTCCCGGCGACCCGGCGTTCTTCGACATCCTGCACAGCCACATGGGCTACCGGACGTGCTACTACCGCTGCTTCGCGGTCGGGAGCGCGTCGCCGGCCATGCGCGACGCGTACGTGCGGTGTCGCGAGTACATGGACCGCGCGATCGCGCTCGTGCGTCCCGGCGCCACGACGGCCGAGATCGTCGAGCAGTGGCCGCGCGCCGAGGAGTTCGGGTTCCCGGACGAGGAGGCCGCGTTCGCCCTGCAATACGGGCACGGCGTCGGCCTCGCGATCTGGGAGAAGCCGATCTTCTCCCGGCTCGTCTCGCTGGATCACCCGGAGACGCTCGAAGAAGGCATGGTCTTCGCGCTCGAGACGTACTGGCCCGCGTCGGACGGCTACTCGGCGGCGCGCATCGAGGAGGAGGTCGTCGTCACCGCCGACGGCTGTGAGGTCATCACCAAGTTCCCGGCCGAGGAACTGCTGGTGGCCGGTCGCCGCTACTGGACGGTGGGCGGTGAATTGACCACGCTGAGAGAATCGCAGTCACACCTCAACACCGCAGCCGGGCAGGGGGCGATGCAGTGACGACGGCACCGACCGAAACCGGGCTCGACGGGGCCGCGCTCCTTTCCATGTACGAGCAGATGGCACTGATCCGGCGGACCGAGAAAGCGGCCTACGACCTGTTCCTGACCGGCAAGGTCAAGGGGACGACTCACCTCGCGGCCGGGCAGGAGGCCGTCGCGGTCGGCGCCGCCGCGGCACTCGGCCCGGATGACTACACATTCGCGACCTACCGCGGTCACCATCACGCGATGGCTCGAGGTGCCACCGCCGAAGAGTGCCTCGCCGAGCTGATGAGCAAATCGACCGGTATCTGCAAGGCCAAAGGCGGGTCGATGCACCTGACCAAGGCCGACGCGAACATGCTCGGCTCGTACGCCATCGTCGGCTCACATCTTCCGATAGCCGTCGGCGCCGCCTGGTCGGCCAAGCTGCGCGGCACCGACCAGGTGTCGGTGGCGTTCTTCGGCGACGGCGCGACGAACATCGGCGCGTTCCACGAGGCGCTCAACATGGCCGCGGTGTGGCAGCTGCCGGTGATCTTCGTCTGCGAGAACAACCTCTACATGGAGTACACGCCGATCGGGACGGTGACCGCCGTCGAGAACCCGGCCGCCGACCGTGCCGGCAGTTACCGAATCCCCGCCGAGGTGATCGACGGCAACGACGTGCTGGTCGTCTACGACGCGATGTCCCGCGCCGTGGCGCGCGCCCGATCCGGGGACGGGCCGTCGATCATCGAGGCGCGAACCTACCGGCACTACGGCCACAGCCGCACCGACCCGGCCAAATACCGCCCGGAGGGCGAGCTGGACGAATGGCTCAAGCGCGACCCCCTGGACCTCACCAGAGCGAAGCTCACCGAGCAGGACGTCCAGGACTCCGACATCGAAGCGGCCACGCAGCGGGCCGAGCAGATCGTCGCGGACGCGATCACCGCGGCCGAGAACGCACCGGACGCCGACCTCGCTTCGGCAATGACCGATGTCTGGGCCGATGGGAGCGCGACATGGCGGTCCTGAGAAACGATCAGGTGAGGAACTCATGCGGAATCGGCCGGCTTGGTGACCTGATCGCGAGCGATGGAGGTGCGGTGTGACCGAAACGATCACCTATCGCGACGCCGTCGCGGAGGGCATCGCGCGCGAGATGCGCCGCGATCCGACCGTGGTCTGCCTCGGTGAGGACATCGGCGAGGCCGAGGGCGTCTTCAAGACGACCGTCGGGCTGTTC
Organism: Jiangellaceae bacterium; assembly: GCA_036374835.1. Lineage (GTDB taxonomy): Bacteria > Actinomycetota > Actinomycetes > Jiangellales > Jiangellaceae > DASUTB01. The sequence continues at coordinate 162,831 of DASUTB010000001.1, forward strand.
AAAGAGTTCGGCCCGGAGCGGGTCTGGGACACGCCGATCTCCGAACAGGCAATCGTCGGCGCCGCTATGGGCGCGGCCATGACCGGAATGCGCCCGGTCGCGGAGATCATGTTCTCCGACTTCCTCGCCTGCTGCTGGGACTACGTCGCCAACGAGATCCCCAAGGTCAGGTATATGACCGGCGGGCAGGTCACCGTCCCCCTCGTCATCCGGACCGCGAACGGCGGCGGGCTCGGCTTCGGCGCGCAGCACTCCCAGGCGGTCGAGAACTGGGCGCTGACGGTGCCTGGGCTCAAGATCGTCGCACCGTCGACACCGGCCGATGTGGTGGGCCTGATGGCATCGGCGATCCGGGACGACAATCCGGTGCTGGTGTTCGAGCACAAAGGGCTGTTCGCGAGCAAGGGTGAGCCCGCGCCGCCGGACCACGTCGTCCCGCTCGGCGAGGCGGCCACGCTGCGCCAGGGGGACGACGTCACGATCGTCGCGCTCGCCCGAACCGTTCCGATCGCGCTGTCCGCCGCCGAGGAACTCGAGCGTCACCACAACGTGTCCTCGGAAGTGATCGACCTGCGTTGCCTGATTCCGCTCGACGCCGCGGCGGTGCTCGAATCGGTCGGGCGGACGTCCCGCCTGGTGATCGTCGAAGAGAACCCGTACCAAGGCGGCTGGGGAGCCACGCTCGCGTCGCTCGTCGCGGACGAAGGCTTCGAGCTGCTGGACGCGCCGATCCGGCGGATCGCCGGCGAGAACGTACCGCTGCCGTTCGCGAACGCGCTGGAGGAGGCTGTTCTGCCGACGCCGGAGAAAGTGATCAACGCGGTCAACAAGCTGGCCGCCTACTGACCTTTGCCACGCCCATTCCACGACTAAGGAGGTACCGATGAGCGACAGAAAGCTGATCCGCGGCGGCTGGGTGCTCAGCATGGATCCGGACGTCGGTGACCTTGACAAGGGCGACGTCCTCATCGAGGACGATCGAATCGTAGAAGTGCGGCCGTCGATCGATGCCGACGCCGAAGTGATCGACGCGGCCGGAAAGATCGTGATCCCGGGTTTCGTCGACACCCACCGGCACACATGGGAGACCGCGATCCGCAGTTGCGCCCCGAACGCCACCCTGGACGACTACTTCGTCGAGGTCCTCGACACCTTCGCGCCGCTGTACCGGGCCGAGGACGTCTACAACAGCAACCTGGCCGGCTCGCTCGAGTGCCTCAACGCGGGCATCACCACGCTGGTCGACTGGTCGCACATCAACAACACGCCGGAGCATCCGGACGCCGCCGTCGCCGCGCTCAAGGACAGCGGCATCCGCTCGCAGTACGCCTACGGTTCGGCGAACACATCGCTCGCGAAGTACTGGTTCAACAGCTCCGAGGTCATCCCTGCCGACGACGTGAAACGGATCCGCGACACGTACTTCTCCAGTGACGACGGTCTGCTCACGATGGCGCTGGCCACCCGCGGTCCCGGCTTCACCCAGGACGACGTCGTGACGGCCGAGTGGAAGATGGCGCGTGAACTGGGTATCCCGATCACGATCCACGTGAACATGGGACGCATGGCGGGACGGTTCGCGATGGTCGAGCAGCTCGATCGGCTGGGCCTGCTCGGCCCGGACATCACCTACGTGCACTGCTGCTACTTCAGCGAGCACGAGTGGCAGCGGGTCGCCGACACCGGCGGCACGATCTCGATCGCCGCGCAGGTCGAGGTCCAGATGGGCCACGGCTGGCCCCCGGTCGCAAAAAGCTACCAGTTCGGCTTGCGGCCGAGCCTGTCGATCGACGTCGTCACCACCGTACCGGGCGACATGTTCACTCAGATGCGCGCGGCGTTCGGCGCCGAGCGCGCCCGGATCAACGCGAAGTGCTGGGAGGACAACGTCACGGTTCCCGAGACCATGCCGACCGCACGGCAGATGCTCGAGATGGCGACGATCCACGGCGCGCATGTCGCCGGTGTGGAAGACCGCACCGGCTCGCTGACACCGGGCAAGCAGGCCGACGTCGTGGTGATCGACGCACAGGACATCAACGTGACGCCGGTGATCGACCCGGTCGCGTCCGTCGTTCTCGCCGCAGACGTGAGCAACGTCGAGACCGTGCTCGTCGGCGGTGCGTACCGCAAGCGGGACGGCCGGCTCGTCGGGGATGTCGCGGCCGCGCGGCAGAAGGTCGAGGCTTCGCGCGATCACCTCGTGGAGGCTGCCGAACGGGCGGAGGCGGCGTGACGGTCCGGCACGTGGTGCGGCGCGCAGCGGACGCGTCGTATGAGGACGCCGGCGCACTGGCCCCGGACGCGGAGGGCCTGCGCCGCTGGTCGGTCGTCGACGACAGCAGCGGCTCGGTGCACACCGGTTTCGGCGTGTGCCGACTGGACGCGGGCGGCGTGCTGCCGTCACACGTCCACTCGTTCGAAGAGAGCGTGTACGTGCTGGACGGGGCGCTCGTGTTGCAGACGCCGGAGGCGGCCGTCCGGCTCGAGCCCGGCGACTACGGCCTGGTGCCGGTCGGCGTCCCCCATTCGCTGCGCAACGAGGGAGCCGATCCGGCGCGCTGGGCCGAGATGCTCGCGCCGATGCCGCGTCCGCGCTACGGCATGGACACCTATAGGGTGCCCGACATCCCGACCGTGGACCCGATTCCGGTCGACCCGCGAGACCCCCGGACGCGCTCGTTCGGCGCGATCCGCCCTGAGCATATGGACAAGAACAAGCAGTCTCAGGAGCTTCTCGCGGTGTCGGCGAGCATGCGGACGGCGCTGCTGGTCTACAGCGGCATCACGGTGAAGATGATGGTGGACTCCGACCTCGGGGCGGTCCTGTCCACCATGTTCATGGTGCAGTACGACCCGGACGGTGCCGCCGGTGCACACGACCATCCGTTCGAGGAGACGTACCTGATCCTCGAAGGCACGACCGACGCGACGTTCGACGGCGAGACATACCGGCTCGAGCCGGGCGACGTCGCGTGGGCCGCGGCCGGATGTGTTCATGGGTTCGCGGCGGTACCAGCCGCTGGCGCGTCTGGTTCCGCCGATGCCTTGAGCGGCTCCGCAGCGAGCGACGGCGGGGTTCGCTGGCTGGAGACCCAGGCACCGGCGCCGCCGGGCCGTCACTCGTACCGTTTCGCCCGCGACTGGGACTATCTGAAGGAAGTGCTGAACAATGAGTGACCGAACCGTTGTAGTCATCGGTGGCACCGCCGGAATCGGCCTCGAGATAGCCAGGCATGCCGTCAAGGCCGGGGACACGGTGGTGATCTCCGGGCGGGACGCCACCCGCACGGCCGACGTGGCGTCATCGCTGGGCGGTGCGGTCACCCCGATCGCCCTTGATTTGGCCGAGCCGCGTTCGCTGGCCGCCGCGCTGGCGGGTATCGAGCGGGTCGACACGTTGGTGCTGGCCGCCGTCGAACGCGACGCGAACACGGTCGCCGACTACGACATCGACCGGGCGGTGCGGCTCGTCACGTTGAAGCTCGTCGGCTATACCGAGGTGGTGCATGCGCTGCTACCGAAGATGCCGCGCAACGCGGCATCGTCTGTTGTGGTGTTCGGCGGTCGCGCCAAGGACCGTCCCTACCCGGGCTCGACGACCGTCTCCACGGTGAACGGCGGAGTCGACGGCCTGATTCGCACGATGGCGCTGGAGCTTGCTCCGATCCGGGTCAACGCGATCCATCCGGGGATCGTGGGCGACAGCCCGTTCTGGGTCGACAAGCCGCTCGACAAATACAAGTCCCGCACGCCGTCCGGTGAGCTGGCCACGATGGCCGACCTCGTCGACGCCACGGACTTCCTCGCGCGGAACCGATCCATCACCGCTGCGAGCCTGTACGTCGACTGCGGCTGGGAGGTCACCTGATGGCGGTTCCGCCCGCTGGCGCGTCCGGTCCCCCCGCCGATGACATAAGCGGCTCCGCCGCGAGGGTTGCCGTGGTCGGCACCGGCCGGATGGGCGGTGCGATGGTCGGGCGGCTGCGCGGAGCCGAACTGCCGGTTGTCGTGTACAACCGGACGCGCGCCAAGGCCGAGGCCGTGGCCGCAGAACATGGAGCCGACGTCGCCGGCACAGCCCGAGAAGCTGTGGGGGGTGCCGATGTCGTGATCGTGTCGCTGCCGGACGACGAGGCGGCGTTCGCGGCCTACCGCGGACCGGACGGCTTGGTTGCGGGGCTGTCCAAAGGGGCGGTCGTGGCCGATACCAGCACGGTCGCACCGGCCACCGTCCGTGAGCTGGCCGGCGACGTCGCAGGCGCCGGGGCGGCGCTGCTCGATTCCCCCGTGTCGGGCAGCGTCGCCACGGTCGAGGCCGGTGCGCTCACCGTGATGGTAGGCGGTGACGAAGCGGCGCTGGAGAAGGCACGCCCGGCACTCGACGCGTTCGCCAAGCAGGTCGTGCACCTCGGCCCGATCGGTGCCGGCGCGGTGATGAAGTTGGTCGTCAACTCGATCGTGCATGCGCTGAACGTGGCGCTGTCCGAGGCTCTGGTCGTGGCCGAGCGGGCCGGCGTCGACCGGCAGGCCGCATACGACGTCATCGCCGCCGGGGCGGTCGGTGCGCCGTTCGTCCAGTACAAGCGGGATTCCTTCCTCGACCCGGAAGGCACCGCAGTCGCGTTCGCACTCGACCTCGTCGCGAAGGATCTCGACCTCGCGCTGGCACTGGCCGACGAGGTCGGCGCGAAGGCATCGCAGCTGGCCACGAACCGAGCCGTCGTCGGCGAGGCGATCGCCGCCGGCTATGGCTCTGCCGATCTGAGCGCCGTCGCCCAGCACCTGCGTGCCGATTAGCCGATACCTGCAAACTCCGATGCCGGCCCCGCGTTCGGGGTAGGTCACGTCAGCCCTGCGGCGGTGAAGGCGATACCTGCGACCGCGATGATCGCGGTGAGCGTTGTCGTGGTGACGAAGATCATCAACTTGCTCTGATTCTCGGACAGCTTGCGCTCGAACCGCTCCTCCAGCTGTTCGAACCTGCCGGTCATCGTGGTCTCGAACTGTGCGAAGTGTCCGTTGACCTCTGTCTTGAACTGCTCGAAGCGGCCGTCCATCTGCGCCCTGAACTGGTCGAGTTGGGTGTTCGTCAGCACGCCGAGGTGGTCGACGTCGCTACGGCGGGCGACGTCGGCCCAGCCGACCGGTGGAGTCAACTCCATGATCGTGGCCGCCTCCTGCTCGCCGAGCACCCGTTCGAGCGCGCTATGCAGCTGATGCCGCTCCTGCTCACCCACCGCCATGGTCTCACCCCTTCCCCGTCGTGTACATGTCGATTCGAGGGTGACCGCCGGCCGAACGGGATCGAAACGGTCCAGGAGCGATCTGTGGATAACTCCGGCGTCCAGATGGAGATGTCAGAAGTCATGGTCACCCAGTGGGTGCGTAAATGGCTTTGCCTCGCCATCCACGGTCATGGCATGCTGGCCGGGCGATGCTCAACTGACACCTGTGCCCGGTCCGCGTCCGAGGCGATGCCCGGCGGACTCCCTCCGACCCACGATGAGGTCGCCACGGTGTCGCTGTTGTCCGCTCGCTCGCTTTCCATCTCGTTCGCCGGCCGCGTGGTGCTGGACCGGCTCGATGTTGTCGCCGGCGGTGGCGAACGCCTCGGGCTGGTCGGCCAGAACGGTGCCGGTAAGACGACTCTGCTGCGCCTGCTGGCCGGCCGGATCCACCCTGACTCGGGAGCCGTCCGTCGGCACGGAGATGTCGGCTACCTCGCACCGGAACCGGACCTGCCCCACGCCGGCACGATCGCCGATGCCGTCGACGACGCGCTCGCCGAACTGCGGGCGTTGGAGCACCGGCTGGGACGGCTCGGGGAAGCCATCGCACGCGGTGCGGATGTCGTCGACGACTACGATGAGGTGCTCGCCGAGTTCGAGGCTCGGGACGGCTGGTCGGCCGACGCACGAGCGGCGAAGGCGCTGGCCGGCCTGGGCCTCGGCGATGTGCCGCTCGACCGGTCGGTGGCGACCTTGTCCGGCGGGCAACGTGCCAGGCTGGCGCTTTCACTCGCCCTCGTGCGCGCGCCGCAGATCCTGCTGCTGGACGAGCCGACGAACCATCTCGACGACGAAGCGATGGCATTTCTCGAAGGTTCGCTGCGCGAGCACAGGGGAGTGGTCGTCGCCGCGTCCCACGACCGTGCCTTCCTGAACGCGGTGTGCACGTCGATACTGGATCTGGATCCGGAACTACGGATCGAGCCCGACGGGACGCCGATCAGTGCTCCATCTCGCTACACCGGTCGCTACACCGACTACCTGAAGGGCAAGGCCGCGGCGCGGGTCAGGTGGGAACAGGCCTATGTAGCGTGGACGGACGAGGTGAACGAGCTGCGGGACGCCGTCAACCGCACGGCCCGCACCGTCGGGCACCGCAATCGGGCACCACGCGACAACGACAAGTTCGCCCCGCACTACTTCGGCCAACGCGTGGACGCCGCAGTGGCCCGGCGGGTGCGGGACGCCGAGGCGCGGCTGGCCCGGCTGAAGGACCGGCAGGTCCCGAAACCGCCGAGACCGCTGCGCTTTTCCGGTGCGCTCGGCACCGACGGCCGCGACGGTTTGTTGATCGCGGTACGTGATCTGTATGTGCCCGGCCGGGTCCGGTGTGACGCGCTTGACATCACGGCCGGAGCGCGGCTGCTGGTCACCGGACCGAACGGAGCCGGCAAGTCCAGCCTGCTGGCCGCCCTCGCCGGGTCGCTCGCCCCTGAGCGCGGCCGGGTCATGGCCGCGCGCGGGCTCCGCATCGGCTGGCTGCTGCAGGTGACGACGTTCGCCGACCCGTCCGCTTCGGCACTTCAGACGTTCGCCGCCGGCCGGCCCGGTCATCCGGACGAGCACCAGGCGTCGCTGGTCGAGCTCGGCCTGCTCGCCGGCCCGGATCTCCAGAAACCGGTCGGCAACCTGTCCGTCGGGCAGCAGCGCCGGCTCGCGCTGGCCCGCCTCCTGACGACTGATCCACATGTGCTGTTGCTGGACGAGCCGACGAACCACCTGTCGTTGTCTCTGGTCGAGGAGCTTGAGGAGGCGGTGTTGTCCTCGCCGCTGGCTGTTGTCCTCGTCTCGCACGACCGGTGGCTCCGGCGCCGTTGGACCGGTCAGCACCTTACGATGGAACCGGTTTAGGTGTCCCCGTCGCAGCTTGGTAGAGGTCGTTGATCGTCCACAGTAGGACGTCTTCCCGCGCTGCCGTGGCGGCACGCTGAAACCGTTCCGTGAAGCCTCCCGCTGCGACGTAGAGGAGGGGTGAGCGAGGATCGCGAGCCTCGTGCGCCCAGGCGACACGAGACTCGGCGAGCCGATCCAGCATGCTCAGGTGCTTGTGATGGATATCGACATCCACCGGCTTGCGGTTCCATTTGATCGCACCGGTCAAGACACGGCCGTCGAGAAGCGGGCACACTATGTCGACGTCTACCGACTGGCGGTTGCGGTCGACACCCTGCCAGCGTCCCCACTCACGAACGAGCGGAAGGCCTAGCCGATCGGCTAGGCGGTAATAGGCCTCCTCGACCATCGCCTCGAAGACCATACCCATATAACCATCGAGGGGCTGAGAGATCCGTTGAGTCCAGATCGTTTCAGGGTTCTGAGTCGCCAACATGCTCTCCAGCGGGGCCACGATGTCGTAGTAGAAGTGCGTCGCGGGGTCACAGATGCGGTACCGGTACGGCTCGCGCGCCGTCGCGCCGACGTTGCGTCCGGCGCGGACGTAGTCCAGCGAGATCAGTCGCTCGATCTTGTCGCGCAGCGGGGTATCGGCCTCGAGCCCGGCGTGGCCGGCGATCTCGCTGAGCGTCGTCCGGCCTGACCCGATGGCACGCAGGATCGCTGTGTACTTGGGGATGTCACGGAGCCCTTGCTCCTGAAGCAGAGCTGATTGGACGAGTTCACGGACCTCGCCGGAGGGATTGAGAATGAGGTCGATCACGTTCGCCGACAAAGATCGTGCGGGATCGATCGGTGCGAGATAACGCGGCGTACCGCCGAAGATCCCATATGCGTACGCACGGTCGCGGCTAGCAGTGAAGCCGGCGAGTTCACCGGCGTACCAATAGTCGAACGGCCGTAACTTGGCCTGCCATGCGAAGCGACCGTAGAGCGGCGATCCGCCATCGTTGAGACTCTCCAGCGTCCGCACTGACGAGCCTGCGATGACGAACACTAAAGGCCGGGCGGGACGGCGGACCTCCCAGGCGGCGTTGAGCTCGGATGCCACCGCGTTGAGCTCACGCTGGTTCTGGCCGAGGTACTGAAACTCGTCGATTGTGATGGCCAGCGGTTTCGGAGATTCGTGATCGAGCAGAAGCCGGAAGACACTGCGCCATGTCGGATAGTCGTTGGGATATATGTGCTCACCTGACCAGGCGGCGAAGGTGTCGAGCAACGTGACACGGTTCTGGGCCGGCGTCGTCTCTGACGCAGTGAAGTAGAACGTGGAGATGTCCGTCGCGTCCCACGCACGACTCAGTAGGTATGTCTTGCCTACGCGGCGTCGCCCGTACATCAGAACGAGCTGCTGTTCCGGACGGGCGAGCAGATCGTGGAGGCGGCCGAGTTCCTTCTCACGATCGACGATCTGATCACGAACCATTCTTCTATCATAATAGTCTTCTATTGCAAGAGAATACTATTATGATAGTTAAGCTTCTCGATCAGTCGCTGCTAGAGCCGAAGGCGGAGCATACGGCGGGCGTTGCCCTCGTACAGTTGGGCACGCACCTCGTCGGTGATGTCGAGCCGGTGGTCGAGGATGTCGATGGTGTCGCGGATGTAGCCCGGGCCCTTCTCCGGGTCGAACGGTGAATCGGATGCGAACAGGACGTGGTCCGGCCCGAAGAAGTCCAGCCCGCACTGGGTGGCCGCGGCCGAGCCGAACACGGCCGTGTCGCCGTAGAACTGCTTGAAGTACTCGACCGGACGCTTCTCCAGCCGGTCGAGGATCACACTCAGATCTTCGCCGCTGGTGCGCGCGCCGAGCTGATCCATGCCGGGCCCGACCCGGCCTTCGAAATAGGGCGTCATGCCGCCGAGGTGGTGGGTGATGATCTTCAGGTTGGAGTAACGGTCGAACACGCCGCTGAAGATGAGCCGGGCCATCATCGCGCTGGTCTCGTAAGGCCAGCCGAAGGTCCACCAGATCTCGTACTTGGACCGGTCCTCGTCGAGGTAGTCCGGCATCTCGGCGCCGCGGGCGGGGTGCACCCAGATCGGCAGATCGTAAGCGGCCATCTGCTCGAAGACGGGCAAGTACTCGGGATTGTCCAGGGCACGGCCGGCGACGTTGGTGAACATCTGCACGCCTGTCGCGCCGAGTTGGTCGATGGCTCGCTTGGCCTCGGTCACCGAGGCGTCCGGGTTGTTCATCGGCAACGACGCGACGAATCCCACGAAGCGATCGTGCCGGGCGACTAGGGCGGCCATCTCGTCGTTGGCGATGGCCGCCAGCTCCGGCGTGACTCCAGGTCCCGCGACACGCTCCAGCGGTGGCGCCGCGAGCGTCAGGACCTGGCGGTAGTCGTCGCCGAACTGGTCGACCATACGGAGCCGCTCGTCCACATCGACGAGTACGGGGATGTTGCGCACCCGTTTGCCGATGTCGGCCAGGTCAGGTGCGATTTCGTTCATCCGGTCGAAGTAGCGCCGCGGGATGATGTGGTTGAACACGTCGATCTTCAGCATGGACGGTCCCTTCTGCTACTCGAATGTGGTGGCGATCTCCTGGGCGGCCGTTCGGGCGGCTTCGGCGAAACTGGAAATCTGTGCGTGGGTCAGGCGTGTCTCCGGCGCCGCGATGGCCAGGCCGGCCGTCGGCGGTGCGGCGACGTTGGGAATGGCCACACCGACGGCCACGAGCCCGACGTCGCTCTCGCCGATGTTCGTCGCGTAGCCGGTTCGTCGTACTTCGTCTAGCGCCGTCATCAAGTCGCGCCGCGATGTGATCGATTTGTCGGTGAGGCCGGGCAGCGTCTCGTCCGGGTACAGTTCGGCGAGCCGGTCGGCGGGCAGCCCGGCGAGGATCGCCTTTCCTGCCGAGGTGGTGTGCGCCGGGCGCAACAGGCCGGTCCGTGCGGCCACCCGGATCGGGTGCGGGCTCTCTACCGAGTCGAGAAACCGGACGTTCGCACCTTCCAGCGTCATCAGCGTGACGGTCTCCTCCACCTTGCGGGCCAGTCGCTCCATGTGAGGGCGGGCGAGCCTTCGGATGTCCATCCGGACGACTGCGGCCAGGCCGAGGCTGACCAGTGCCGGGCCCGCCCGGTAGCCGCGTGAGTTGGTGTCGCGCTGTGCGAAGCCGTAGTGCTCGAGCATGCTCAGCAGCCGGTGAACGGTGGACCGGGCGATGTCGAGCTCACGGCTGGCCTCGGCGATGCCGATGGCATCCCGGTCGCGCAACAGCAGGAGGATCTCGAGCGCCTTGCCAACCGAGCGCACCGGGTAGCCCGGCGTGTCCGCCGGCGAGGGCTCGGCCGCCGTCATCTCATCTCCATAACGACTCTTGACGCGTCGGATGTTCTTCATAATAGACTATCGCATAGCGATATTCCACTGTGCAGAACGCTCCACTGGCATGACAACCGAGTACTGACAAGGAAGTCGCCCACCTCAGGGAGGTGCTTCGGTGGCTGGGGTGGCCAGAGCCGGTCGGCGGGGCATCCCTGTGCTGCGTTCCTCGTTCTGGGTCGGGCTCGCCGGTGTTCTCGTAGTGCTGATCGTCCTCGAGGGCGTCGCCCGGCTCGAACTGCTCTCGAGCACATGGTTCCCACCTGTCACGGTCGTGTTCGAGACGCTCGGGGATTTGCTGGGCACGACGGAGCTGTGGGCGAACGTGGGCTGGACCCTGCAGGGCTGGGGTGCCGGGCTCGCGCTCGCCGCCGCACTCGCGATCCCGATCGGCATGCTGATCGGCTCGTTCGAGCCTGCGTACCGGGCGGTGCGCGTCGTCATCGAGTTCCTGCGCCCGATCCCGTCGGTTGCGCTGATCCCCGCCGCGGTGCTGCTGTTCGGCACGAACAGCCTCAGCATGAAGGTCTTCCTGGTCGCGTTCGCCGCCTTCTGGCCGATCCTGTTCCAGGCTCTTTATGGAGTGCAGGACGTCAGCCCCGGCGTCAAGGAGTCCGCCCGGGCGTACGGGCTCGGCCCGGGCGCGCGGTTCGTCCGCATCGTCCTGCCGAGCACCCTGGCCTACGTCGCCACCGGCGTGCGGATATCGTCGGCGATCGCGCTGATCCTCACCGTGACGGCTGAGCTGGTCGTCGGCGCGGACGGCCTCGGTCGGGCGATCATCGTGGCACAGACGTCGGTGCAGATCCCGGCGATGTACGCGTACATCGCCGTCACCGGTGCGCTCGGATGGGCGCTCAACGCGGCCTTCCAGGCCGGTGAGGCGCGGCTGCTGCACTGGCACCCGGCCCAGCGTGAAGAGGTGCGGGCATGACGGCCGGCGGTGGCGCGGTCCGCGGCCGGACGTATCAGGCGTTGCTGCTGGCGCTGGAGATCACCGTTCCCGCGCTCTTGCTCGTGGCCTATGCCATCTGGGCGGCGGCCGCGGAGTCGTTCTACTTCCCGCCACTGGGGGAAATCGGCGAGCGGTTCGCCGAGCTGTGGTTCGCCGAACGGCTGACCGACGACGTGCTGCCGAGCTTGCGGCGGCTCGCGATGGGGTACCTGCTGTGCGTCGTGGTCGGCATCGGTGCCGGGCTCGTGCTCGGCGCATTCCGGCTGGTCCAGCAGGCCGTTCAGCCGTTTGCCGAGTTCCTGCGCGCGCTGCCGGCGGTGGCGCTGATCCCGTTCGGCATCCTCGTGTTCGGCGCCCGCGGCGACTCAATGAAGATCTTCATCATCCTGGTCGGCGCGGTCTGGCCGATCCTGCTGAACACCATCGACGGGGTACGTGGCGTCGACCGCGGTTTACTCGAAATGGCGCGCGCCTACAGCGTCGGACGCTGGGGCCGCATCCGCGACGTTGTGATCCCGGCCGCGCTGCCGCGCATGGTGGCGGGGATGCGCACGAGCCTGTCGATCGCGATCATCTTGATGGTCGTCAGCGAGATGGTGGCCAGCAGCAACGGCGTGGGTTACTTCGTCCTGGAGTCGCAGCGCCGCTTCGCGATCGCGGACATGTGGGCCGGCATCGTCCTGCTCGGCATCATCGGCTATCTCGCCAACCTCCTGTTCGTTCAGACCGAGCGTCGAATCCTTCGCTGGCACCGCGAGTCGAAGGGGGCCTCGCTATGAGCTCGGAGACGGTGCTCGAGGTCGGCGGATTGGCAAAGAGTTACTCGTCGCGTACTGGGACCACCGAAGCGATCGGCGATGTGTCGTTCGACGTCGCACGCGGCGAGTTCGTCTGCGTGGTCGGGCCGTCCGGCTGCGGCAAGACCACCCTGCTCAAGTGCCTCGCCGGGCTGCTCGAACCGACGTCCGGCGAGGTGCGGCTGGACGGCGAGCCGGTGCGCCGTCCCCCACCGAACATGGGTTTCGTCCCCCAGGACTACACCAACTCGATGCTGCCGTGGCTCCGGGTCGACAAGAACGTAACGTTCCCGCTGCGACACAAAGGGGTCGGCGCCGCCCGCCGCGCCGAGCTGGCCGACGAGACGCTGCGGATTGTCGGGCTCTCGGAGTTCGCCCGCCACTACCCGTGGCAGCTGTCCGGCGGGATGCAACAGCGGGTGGCGATCGCCCGCGCGTTGGCCTACGAACCGGAGATTCTTCTCATGGACGAGCCGTTCGCGTCGGTGGACGCACAGACCCGCGGTGATCTCGAGGACCTGCTACTCGACGTCTGGGACAGGTATGGCGTGACGACCGTGTTCGTCACGCACGACATCGACGAGTCGGTCTACCTGGCCGACCGCGTCATCGTGCTCAGCGCCCGCCCGTCGAAGGTTCAGCGCGTGTTGCCGGTAGACCTGCCCCGGCCCCGTGACCAGATCACCACCAAGGAGCTCGGCGAGTTCACGAAGTTACGCACCGAAGTGGTCCGCACGATCCGGCAGACCGGCAGTCGCGCCGTGTCCGGGACCGGCGGTCACCGTTCCAGGTAGCACAGCCACGCCGGCGTGCTGCGCGGACAAGGGAGGAGTAACACTTATGGGTACGTTCGTTAGGCGCCGTGCGCTGCGAATGACGGTCGGGCTGGCTGCGTTCACGCTGCTGGCCGCAGGCTGTGGCGACGACGGCGGGGACACCGCAGAAGACGACACGGGCGCTGAGGATGCGGCCGCGGACGATGACATGGCGGAGTCTCCCACTCCGGAACAAGACGCTGGCGCCGAGGACATGGAGCCGGTGTCGCTGACCGTCGGCGACGTCCTCGGCACGCCGTCGGCGTTCCTGCAGTTCGCCGTCAACGAGGGCTTTTTCGAGGAGCAGGGGCTCGACGTGACGGTCGAGGCAAACCCCGGTGGTGCGGCCAACATCCCCGGTGTCGAGTCCGGCGAGTTCCAGATCGCCGGTTCGAACGTGGTTTCGGTCCTGCTCGCTCGGGCGCAGGGACTCGAGCTGCAGATGATCAGTGCAGGGACGTTCGGAGGGGAGAGCCCGGAGACCGACTTCGCGCAGATCCTGGTGGCCGAGGACAGCGACATCCAGGGCCCGGAGGATCTGGACGGCCGGTCCGTCGCGATCAATACGCTGGCCAACATCGCCGAGGTGACCACGAGGGCGGCGATCCAGAACGCGGGCGGCAGCCACGAGAACATCGACTTCGTCGAGATCGGGTTCCCCGACATGATCCCCGCGCTGCAGGACGGCCAGGTCGATGCGATCTTCGAGATCGAGCCGTTCGTGTCCGTCGGCCTGGACCAGGGACTGCGATCGGTACTCGCGCCGTACGCCGGCACCGAGCCGGGCATGGCGATCGGGTCGTACTTCAGCTCGGACGCGTACATCGCGGAGAATCCCGAGGTCATCGACCGGTTCATTGCCGGGATCAGTGCGGCCGGCGAGCACATCGCCGCGAACCCGGAGGAGTTCCGCACCGCGCTGGTCGAAATCGGCGGCCAGGACCCGGAGGTGGCCGAACAGGTCGTCATACCGAACTGGGGTGGTCCGGTGGACGTGCCATCGGTCGAGCTCATCGCGGATCTGATGCTGGAGTTCGGCATGGTCGACGAACTCCCGCCGGTCGAGGATGCGGTATACGAATGAGCAGATCCGATTGAGTGGTTCGATCACGTTCACCACCCGTAGCGACATGACAACAGGCTTGCATAGGTGGTGTGATGCCGCTACGCCTGCCGAACGTGATCGAACCACAGCGCTGGGGTTAGCCGGACACTGTGAGGCTCGGCCGCAGCGGGGTACGGCACAGCGCGTGCAGGAAGCAGGTCTGCTCACCCATGTCTACGAGGGTGCGCGCCCAGTCGTCGTCTTCGGCGGTGTCGAGGTGGACGTGTGTCTCGACGGCATCGGCCTCGCCGACGCGGCCCGTCCCGCCGGAGGCTCCGCCCAGCGAGAAGTGCGTGTCCTGCACGATGCGGTAGCCGTCCAGCCGCTTCTTGGTGATCGCCGCGTAGCGGCCGAACTGGGTCAGGAAGCAGAACGCGATGCCGGCCGACACGAGCGTCGCCGCGTCCGGCGCGCGTCCGGACTCGTCGGAAACGAAATGGAAGCTCGAGCCGCTGGGTTTGAACAGGTTGATCTCGATGTTCTTGACGCCGTCCGGACGTGCCGTGCAGGTCGCGCGGACGTGCAGCGTCCGCTTCTGGTCAGCCTGCAGGCTCGATCCGGCTCCGCCCTCACCGTGGTGCTGCCGGGCTTGCTCGGTTCGAACCATGAGCCGGTCGGCGTCGGCGGGGCCGTCGACGGTGATCTTTTCGAAACGGTCCGCCGGGTCGGGGAGCGCGGGTACGTCGAGTGCGGCGACCCGTCCCAGCGTTAGCGGTTTGCCGTTCGAGGTCAGCGTGAACACGCTGCTGTGCGCGTCGCGGAGCAGGCCGTGCAGCGGGGACCCGGCGAGCGCGTCGGCACACAGGCCGTTGTCCGGGCCGGCCGTTACCTTCAGTGTCGGCGGGAGCGAGCCGCCGAGCATCGTGCCGCGGAGCGCCGACCCCTCCATCGTGTACCTGTTGTCGAGCGTGAGTTCCATGTCGCCGAGGTCGACGCCGCGTTGCTCGGCCAGTGCGCTGATCTCAGTGAAATAGGACGCCACCATGCCAGCGCTCATGAACGCCAGCGGGAACGGCGCCTCGTCGTACCCGGCCAGGTACGGCCCCTCGTCGCTGACCAGCCGCCACGCGGTGTCGCTGGCCGTCGTGACGACCACAGCCTCTTTCTGCATGCCGGCCAGCGACCGAACGTAGCAGCGCACGGCTAGGCCATGTCGTGGGGTTGGCGGTTCGAAGCCGATTTTGGCTGCGTCGGCGACGGCGAACAAGCGCGGTCGTTGGTCCTGTCCGAGTACGTTGTCCGCCATTGGGGTCACCCGACCAGAGTACCCAGATGTCGTTCACCACCTGCAGCGACATCACACCACCCATGCAAGCCTGTTGTGATGTCGCCACGCCTGCCGAACGTGATCGAATGACGGCGCTGATTGCTAGTCGGCCCACTTGCGCAGCTGCGGCAGGACTCCGCTTCCGATCGACCTGATCGTCGCCATCGGATCGGTGCTGGCGACCTGGATCGCGACGTAGTCCGCGCCGACGTCCTCGATCAACGGCCGGTATGCGTCCGCCAGCTGTTCGAGATCGCGCACGATGGTGTACTGGGCGAGGATCTCGGACCGGTCCATGGCGTCGGCGCGTTCGCGCAGGATCGCCGGATCGCCGACTTCGAGCCGGCCGGGCGCGCGGAGCCCGCGCATCGGGGCGAGCGCCTCCCACGCCTCGTCATCGTCGGCCGCCAGCACGACCCAGCGGGTGGCCATGATGGTGGTGTCCGCCCCGCGGGCCGCCGCCGCGTCCCGGTACGGGTTGATGACCCGCTCGAGGGTCGCCGCCGGCTCCTTGACGCTGGTGATCAGCCCTTGGGTATGTTCGCCGGCGAACGTCGCGGACTTCGGGCCGCCCGCGGCCATCCAAATCGGCACGCTCCCGACCGGCGGGCTGTAGAGGCGGGCGTCCTCGGCGGTGTAGTAGTCACCGGTGAGGTTGAGCTTCTCGCCGTCCAGCAGGCCGCGCATGATCGTCACCGCCTCGTTCATCCGGGCGATGCGCTCCGCGTAGCCTGGGAACTCGTAGCCGAGCGGCGTCTCGTTGATCGCCTCACCGGTGCCGATGCCGAGTCTGAACCGTCCGCCCGACAGCCGGTCGACCGTTGCGGCCGCCTGCGCGATCAACGCCGGGTGGTAGCGATACAGCGGCGCGGTGACGCTCGTCGCCAGCTCGACCCGTTCGGTCGCCGCGGCGACCGCGCCGAACCATGTCCACACGTAGCTGGCCGCGCTCGCGTCGTCCACCCACGGGTGGAAATGATCGGCGCCGGTGACCATGTCGAAGCCGGCCCGTTCGGCGGCTACCGCGTGCTCGACGAGCAGCTCCGGCTGGTACGACTCATGACTGCACAACCATGCGAACTTCACCCAGCCGAGCCTACCGTCCGGGCCGTGGCGCGGGTTCACGAGTCGGCGGCGGTCTTGAGCCGCAGTTCGGGGATGAACCATGCGATCACGAACGCGCACAGAACGAACGGCACGGCGACCAGGAAGACATCGTTCACCGAGTCGACCCACGCGCCGATGACGATCTCCCTGATTGGGTCCGGCAGCGCGAGGATCTGCTCGACATCGTTGGCGATCTCGGTCTCGCTGCCCCCGGCAGGCATGGCGCTGGTCGCGCCGGATTCGGTGAGGTAGTGCCCGAGCCGGGTGGCGAGCACGGCGCCGAAGATCGCCGTCCCGAACGCGCCACCCATGGAACGGAAGAACGTGACGCTGGACGTCGCGGACCCCATGTCGAGGCGCTCGACGGCATTCTGGACCGCGGTGACGACGATCTGCATCGTCATTCCCAGCCCGAAGCCCAGAACGAAGACATAGCTCGCCACCAGCCAGTACGGCGTGTCGTCGGCGATCGTGGCCAGCAGAAGCAACGCAACGGCCGTCACCGCCGATCCGAGGATCGGGAATACCTTGTACCGGCCGGTGCGCGTCATGATCTGACCGGATCCGATCGACGTGGTGAAGATGCCGACGATCATCGGTAGCAGCGCCAGTCCGGACTGGGTCGGGGTCATCCCTTGCACGACCTGGAAGTAGACCGGAAGAAAGATGATGCCCCCGAACATGGCCACGCCCATGAGTGCGGTGAACGCCACGGTCGGGGTGAACACTTTGTTTCTGAACAGGCGCAGCGGGATGATGGGCTCGGCGGCGCGGGACTCGATGAACATCAGGATCCCGACGAGCGCGAGGCCGGCGAACAGCAGGGCCAGCGAGCGGGGGCTGCCGAAGCCGAACTCCGGCCCGGCCCACGCGGTATACAGCAGGATCGAGCTGACCGCGGCGACGAGGAATGCCGCCCCCACGTAGTCGATCTTGTGTTCCCGCCGCACGACCGGCATCCGCAGCGCCAGCGACGTGACGACGAGCGCGGCGATCCCGATCGGGACGTTGATCCAGAAGATCCAGCGCCAGCCCGGGCCGTCGGTGAAGAAGCCACCGAGCAGCGGGCCCGCGACGCTCGCCGACCCGAACACCACACCGAAGTAGCCCTGGTAGCGGCCGCGTTCCCGGGGCGGGATGACGTCGCCAATGATCGACAGCGCCAGTGCGATCAAGCCGCCGGCGCCGAGGCCCTGGACGGCGCGGCCGGCGATAAGCACCCCCATGTTCGGCGCGAGGGCGAGTACGACCGAGCCGAGTACGAAGATGACGATCGCGGTCTGAAACATCGGGCGTCGCCCGTACAGGTCCGAGATCTTGCCCCACAGCGGCGTCGACGACGTCGCCGTGAGCAGGTAGCTGGTGACGACCCACGACAGGTGGTCCAGCCCGCCGAGTTCACTGACGATGCGAGGCAGCGCAGTGGCGACGATGCTCTGGTCGAGCGCGGCGAGGAACATGCCGGTCATCAACCCGGCGAGCACCACCAGGATCTGGCGGTGCGAGAGGTATAGCGAGGTGGTCGGTTCCGACGTGGTCACGCGAGGGTCTCTCCGGTGAGGTTGGCAAGGTCGTCGGCAAGCCGGGCGAGGTAGTGGTTCAAGGCGGTGAGGTCATGCTCGTCCCAGCCCGCCGTCGCGGCGCGGAGCACGGCGGACCGCTCCGCGATCGCGTCGGCAAGGAACTGCCGGCCGGCTTCTGTGATGTGCAGCAAGGTCGCACGCCCGTCCTCGGGGTCGGCCTGCCGCTCGACGAGTTCGTCGGTTTCGAGCCCCCGGACGTGCCGGCTCGTGGTGGACACGTCCAGTGCGAGCGCGTTGGCCAGTGCGGATATACGCACCGGTCCGGATCGGCTCAGCTGGTAGAGGACGCCGATCGCTGCCGGGTCGCTCTTGAACGCGGCACGTAGCTGACGGCCCACGCGTCCCATGGCGAATTGCAGAGTTTCGGCAGATGCCACCGCATAATCATTTGCTTGCACCCTACAACTAATAACACTTGATGCTCCAACAGGTCCAGCCACATCACAACAGGCCTGCATGCCTGTTGTGATGTCGATTGGCCTGCCGAACGTGATCGAACGACAGGACGTGGCAGACTGCGGGGCGTGGCCGACGAAGTGTCCACGGTGAGCGCGGCCGACGTTGTCGCGGCTCGGGAGGCGATGCAGGACATCGTTCATCCCACGCCCATGGAGGAGTCGCGCTGGCTCGCGACCATGGTCGGCGGGCAGGTCAGCCTGAAGTGCGAGAACCTGCAGCGCGCCGGGTCGTTCAAGATCCGCGGTGCCTATACCCGGATCTCCCGGCTGAGCGAAGCGGAGCGAAGCCGCGGTGTCGTGGCCGCCAGCGCCGGAAACCACGCGCAGGGTGTTGCGTTGGCCGCGCGCATGCTCGGCACCAAGGCGACGGTGTTCATGCCGAAGGGCGCGCCGATCGTCAAGGAGCGGGCGACCAGATCGTACGGGGCCGATGTCCGGTTCGCCGGCGCCACCGTGGACCAAGCCCTCGGCGCGGCGCGCGAGTTCGCCGACGAGAGCGGCGCCGTGTTGATCCATCCGTTCGACCACCCCGACATCGTCGCCGGACAGGGTTCGGTCGGGCTGGAGATCGTGGAACAGCGCCCGGACGTCAGGACGGTGGTCGTCAGCGTCGGCGGCGGCGGCCTGATAGCCGGGATCGGGCTCGTGCTGAAGCAGGCGCGGCCGGACGCACGCCTCGTCGGCGTGCAGGCAGAAGGTGCGGCCGCGTACCCGCGATCGTTGGCCGCGGGACATCCGGTGGCACTGGAACGTATGACGACGATCGCCGACGGCATCGCGATCGGGTGTCCTGGCGACGTGCCGTTCCAGATTGTGCAGCGCGTAGTCGACGACGTCGTCACCGTCTCCGAGGAGTCGATGTCGCAGGCGCTGGTCGGCCTGCTCGAGCGGGCCAAGCAGGTCGTCGAGCCGGCCGGTGCGGCGAGCGTGGCTGCGCTGATGGACCATGCCGAGCGTTTCGAGCCGCCCGTCGTTGCTGTCCTGTCCGGCGGCAACATCGATCCGCTGTTGCTGCTGCGCATGATCCGGCACGGAATGGCCGCGGCGGGACGGTACCTGTCGTTCCGGGCCCGGATTCCCGATTCACCCGGGGGCCTGGCCGGGCTGTTGCGCGAGCTCGCGGTGGCCGATGCGAACGTGCTCGACGTCGTCCACGAGCGCACCGGGGCGGGGCTGCACCTGGACGAGGTCGAAGTCGCGCTGCACGTCGAGACACGTGGGCCGGAGCACTGCGAGCAGGTTCTCGCGGCGCTGCGGGCGGCGCGCTACCCGGTGACGGTCGTCGGATGAGCCTCGACTCCCGCCTCGGAAGTGAGCCGCCGGGTGTGGTCGACGGTCCGCTCCGGCCCTTCGACGATGACCGGTACGGCGAAGACGGTGTCAACGGCGGATCGGGCGACGCATAGTTCGATCTGGCCCGGCTCGACGATGCGATGGCCGCGTACGCCCGTGAAGGCGGTGAGGTCGGCGTGCATCCGGAATGTGACGCGGCGCTGCTCGCCGGGTTCGAGCTGCACTCTGGCGTAACCGACGAGACGCACTACGGGCCGGGTGGTCTGCGCCACGGGATCGTGCAGGTACAGCTGGACGACATCGGCGCCGGCTCGGTCGCCGTCGTTGCGGACCGACAGCGACACGGTGATCTCCCCGTCGGACCGCATCCGGGCGAGTTCGGCTCCGACCGGCTCGCCGTCGACGGCAGGGTCCGTCCAGCTGAAAGTCGTGTAGCTCAGCCCGTGCCCGAACGGATACAACGGCGTGGGGTCAACGACACTCACCTCGGAGCGTCGGCCGAGCGGCGGCGCGAGATAGGTTGCCGGATCGCCCGTCGGCCGCGCGGGGACGCCGACCGGCAGTCGGCCCGACGGGCACACCCGACCGGACAGCACGCCGGCGACTGCGCTTGCGCCCTCCTCGCCGGGGAAGAACGCCTGTACGGCGGCGGCCAGCCGGTCGGCGTACGCTCCGAGCGCGTACGGTCGTCCCGTCAGCAGTACCAGAACGACCGGCGTGCCACTGCCGATGAGCTCGTCGAGCAGCTCTCCTTGCACACCCGGCAGCCGGAGGTCTTCGACGTCGCATCCCTCGCCGGACGTGCCACGACCGAACAGGCCCGCACGGTCGCCGAGGACGGCGACGCAGACGTCGGCCTGTCGTGCCGCATCCACCGCTGCGCGGAATCCGGCGGTGTCGTCCCCGGTGACGTCGCAGCCCGCGACGTGCTCGATCTCGGTGCCGCCCAGCTCGTCACGCAACGATTGCAGGACGGTACGGACCTCGACTCCCAGCCCTGCACCGACCGGGCGGGACGCGCCGTCGACATGGCTGGGGAACGCGTAGCAGCCGAACATCGCGTACGCATCGTCCGCGTTCGGCCCGACGATCGCGATCCTCGAGGTGCCGCGCAGCGGCAATGCGCCGCCGTTCGCGAGCAGGACGACCGACTCCTCAGCCAGTCGGCGGGCAGTCTCCCGGGCGGCCGGTGGATCGAGGTCGACGCCGCGGTGCCGGCTGGTGTCCCGCAGCGCCGGAGGGAGGGCCGACCAGTCTGGATCGAGCAGACCGAGCTCGCACTTCTGCCGTAGGACCCGCTCGGCGGCGCGATCGATGACCTCCTCGGCGACGACACCGGACCGGACCGCATCCAGCAGAGGCGGCCCGTAACAGCGGACCGAAGGCAACTCCACGTCGACGCCCGAGGTCACGGCCAGCACTCCGGCCTCGCCGGCGGCTGCGGCGACCCGGTGCAGCGTTTCCAGGAACGACACCCCGAAGTAGTCGGCGACCACCGTCCCCGCGAAACCCCAGGTGTCGCGCAGCAGGTCGGTCAGGAGCGTGCGGTCCGCGGCGACCGGCACGCCGTCGGTCTCGGTGTACGCGCTCATGACCGACTTGGCGCCGCCGTTTCGAACCGCCATCTCGAACGGCAGCAGCAGCAGGTCCGCCATCTGGCGTGGCCCGACCGCGACCGGTGCCAGGTTGCGGGCCGCGTTGGATGCCGAATACCCCGCGAAGTGCTTGAGCGTGGCCACGACCCCCGTCGACTGCAGGCCGATGACGTGCGCCGTTCCGATGGTTCCGACGAGGTACGGGTCCTCCCCGATGGTCTCCTCCGTGCGGCCCCAGCGGGCGTCGAGCGTCACGTCGAGCACCGGCGCAAGGCCTTGATGGCCGCCGACGGCCCGAATGGCGTCGCCGATCTGGGCCGCCATCCGTTCGACAAGTACCGGGTCGAACGTTGCGCCCCACGCGAGTGGGGTGGGGTAGATCGTGGCACCGCGCGTCATGAACCCGGTCAGGCACTCTTCGTGGACGAGCGCCGGGATGCCGAAGCGGTTGGCCGCGACGACGTCCTGCTGCAATCGGGCAAGGATCTTGACGCCCTCGGCGGGTGCGACCGGAGCTGTGCCGAGCGGTCTGGTGAGCTGTCCGAGCCCTGATCGCACCAGCTCGGCGAACTCGACGGATGTGTCGGCGAGCTCATGTTGATGCGGCGCGACGTCCTGGCTGTCGGGGTCCACGCCGACCCATACGGCGTACAGCTGAGCGACCTTCTCCTCCAGGTTCATCGCGTTCAGCAGGGAGTCGACCCGGGTCGGCACCGGAAGGGAAGGATCTCGCCACGGCTCGGGCCGGGCCTCCGTCGGTGCGTCCGCGCCGGGCACGCCGCCGTCCTCCGTATGCATGGGCATCGCTCCCCGGGGTCGTTGCCGAGAATTTCCGAACGTCGTGTCAGGCCGCTGGAGCGGTTGCGACACGGTATCACCTGCCATATTGGGTGGGAACGGCTGCTACTTTCGAAGTCCGTCCGGCCGTAGCCACGAGGTGGATTGTCCGGAAGTTCCGGAAGATCGCGAGACTTCGTTGCTGGTGCCGCATTCCTCTCGGCCGGGCAGCGGGCGATAATGGGCCGATGAACAGTCCGAGCACCGAGCCGGCCGACCGGCCGGCGACGACCGAGCCGCATCAGAACAATGACCGGCGGCGCGTCACGATATCGCTGATCGCGCACGAGGCCGGCGTTTCGGTGCCGACGGTGTCGAGAGTTGTGAACGGTCGTTCGGACGTGGCGCCGCAAACGCGGCAGCGAATCGAGGCGCTGTTGCGCCAGTACGGCTATCAGCCGCGGGGAAGCCGGGCTCGGACGACCGATGGCGCCCGGCTGATCGACCTGGTGTTCAACGACCTCGACAGCCCGTGGGCGGTGGAGATCATCCGCGGTGTGGAGGACGTCGCCCATGCGGCGGGCGTAGGTGCTGTGGTGTCGACGATTCACCGGAAAGCCGAGCCGGCCCGGCAGTGGTTGCAGAATCTGCGTGCTCGGGCGTCGGACGGTGTGATCCTGGTCAATTCGATGCTCGAGCCGTCGCTGCTCGCCGAGCTTCGACGGCTGAGCGTGCCGTTGGTCGTGGTGGATCCGGACGGCACACCGACTCTCGACGCACCGGCGATCGGCGCGACCAATTGGGCGGGAGGGCTGTCGGCTGCCGAGCATCTGCTGTCGCTGGGGCATCGCCGCATCGGTGTGGTCACCGGACCCCGAAACATGCTGTGCAGCCAGGCCAGGCTGGACGGTTACCGGGCGGCGCTGACCGCGGCCGGTGTGCAACTCGCCGACGAGTTACTGCATGAGGGGGATTTCTACCACGAGTCCGGTTTCAAGAGTGGTCAGGCGATACTGACGCTGGCCGAGCCGCCGACGGCGATCTTGGCATCCAGCGACCAGATGGCGCTCGGTGTCTATGAGGCGGTGCGGCAGCACGGATTGCGGGTGCCGGACGACGTCAGCGTGGTCGGCTTCGATGACCTTCCGGAAGTGAAATGGTCGTCGCCGCCGCTGACCACGGTGCGCCAACCGCTGGCCGAGATGGGTGCGCTGGCGGCGCGGACCGTGTTGCGTTTGGCCGCCGGAGACGAGGTCGAAAGCCCTCGCGTGGACCTCGCTACGACTCTCGTCGTCCGGGAAAGTACAACGACGTGGCAACAATGACTCTGGACCCTTGACGTTGCCGATATCTCTCACTATCGTCCCGGAAATCACGCCGAAACTTCAGGACGAGTTCCGGAAACCGACGATCCGCCAGGGACGACTACCCGGAGGGATACTCAGATGAATCGCAGGACACGGAAGCAAGCCTTCGCACTGGTCGCGGCGATCTCGCTGTTCGCAACGGCCTGTGCCGGGCAGGACGGCGACTCCGAGGACGACACTGCCGACACCGCGGAGGAGGAGAGCGACGACACCGAAGCCGACGAGGCCGAAGCCGAGCCGGTGACCATCGAGTGGTGGCACAACTCGAACAACCCTCCCGGCCGGGACGTCTACGAACAGGCGGCCGCCGACTATATGGAGGAGCACCCCAACGTCACCATCGAGATCAACGCACAGGCGCACGAGGACATGGTCACGCGACTCGAGGCGGCGATGCAAAGCGGTGACATGCCCGATATCTTCATGGAGCGTGGCGGCGGTGAGCTCCTGGCCAAGGTCGAGGCCGGCCTGATCAAGGACATCAGCGACGATGCGGCCGAGACGATCGACAAGCTCGGCGGCTCGGTCGCCGGCTGGCAGGTCGACGGGAGCACGTACGCGCTGCCGTTCAACCTCGGCGTCGTCGGCTTCTGGTACAACACCGATCTGTTCGATCAGGCGGGCGTCAGCGAGCCGCCGGAGACCCTGGACGACTGGCTTGCCGCGGTCGACGCGCTCAAGGCGGAGGGAATCGAGCCCGTCTCGGTCGGCGCCGGCGACGCCTGGCCGGCCGCGCACTACTGGTACTACGCGGCACTGCGGCAGTGCGCCCAGGATGTGCTGTCCGACGCGCTCGCGAATCTGGATTTCTCCGACGAGTGCTTCGTTCGCGCCGGCGAGTCGGTCCAGACCATGGTCGAGGCCGAGCCGTTCAACGCGGGATACCTGACGACGGTGGCGCAGGAGGGCCCGACCTCGGCGTCCGGCCTACTGGCGACCGAGCGGGTGGCGATGGAGATGCAGGGCCACTGGGAGCCCGGCGTCATGCAGGGCCTGACCGACGACGGTGAGGGCCTTGGCGACAAGACCGGCTGGTTCCCGTTCCCGTCGCTCCCGGGCGAAGAGGGTGATCCGGATGCGGTGCTCGGCGGCGGCGACGCGTGGGCGGCGTCCGCGGATGCTCCCGACGAGGCGGTCGATTTCATCGAGTACCTGCTCTCCGATGAGGTGCAGCAGACCTTCGCCGAGAACGACATGGGTCTGCCGACGAACCCGACCGCGACACAGTACGTGGCCGACCCGGCACTGTCGGGGCTGCTCGAGGTGCGCGACGCGGCGCCGTACGCGCAGCTCTACCTCGACACGTTCCTCGGCCAGTCGGTCGGTGGTGCGTTGAACGAGGCGGTGGTGGACTTGTTCGCCGGCCAGGCCTCGCCGCAGGACGTCGTCGACGAGACTCAAGCAGCGGCCGACGCTCAGCAGTGACCAGCGCAATGACCGGGTCCGCCGGCGGCACCTCCGAGGCGCCGCCGGCGGACCTCGCACCGATGGGTACCAGGCGCCCGGAGGTTCGCCGCAGGCGGCGGCGCGACGGGTGGCGCAAGCGCGCGGAGATCCTGTTCTTCGTCGCGCCCGCCCTGACGCTGTTCGTGCTGTTCGTGATCATGCCGGTCCTCACGGCATTCCAGATGTCCGTGTACCGGTGGCCTGGATTCGGCCCGCTCGAGAACTTCGTCGGGCTGGGCAACTATACGTCGGTACTGACCGATGACGATTTCCTCGAAGCCGTAGCCCACACCATGACGATCGTCGTGGGCTCGATCATCCTCCAGTTGCCGCTCGGGCTCGCGGTGGCCCTGCTGCTCAACCGGAGGATGAAGGGTCAGGGCCTGCTGCGGACCATCGTCTTCGTTCCGTTCGTGCTGTCCGAGGTCATCGCGGGCGTCATCTGGTTCCAGTTGCTGCAACCGCGCTACGGCGTCGTCGACACGTTGCTGAGCGGCCTCGGGCTCCCGGTACCTGCGCAGGGCTGGCTCGGCGAGCCGGATATCGCCTTGTGGACCGTCCTGATCGTGCTGACGTGGAAATACCTCGGTCTCCCGATACTCCTGTTCCTTGCCGGCATGCAAAGTATCCCGAACGACCTGTACGAATCTGCACAACTCGACGGGGCGACCTGGTGGCAGGCCCAGCGGAAGATCACGTTCCCACTGCTCGGACCGACGATGCGTACCTGGGCGTTCCTGTCGATGATCGGATCGCTCCAGCTTTTCGACATGGTGTGGGTGCTGACCCACGGCGGCCCGGCCGGCGCGACGAGCACGATGGTGACGTTCCTCATCAGTGAAGGAACCGAGCGGCACAACTACGGCATCGCGGGTGCGGCCTCGGTGATCCTGTTCGTGATCGCGCTCACCATGGCGATCGCCTACCAGCGGATCTTCCTGCGCCGGGACACGATGGAGGCCGGGCGATGACCACATCGACAGTTCCCGGGCGCCGGCACGCGTCCACGCACCGTCGCGGGCGGAATCGCCGCAATACGTTCTCCGGGGGTACCCCGCTCGTCTGGCTGATCGCGTTGATCGTTGTCGCGGCCTCGCTCGGACCGGTGCTCGTCGCTGTGCTCGGCGGTTTCCGCACGAACGCCCAGCTTGCCGAGAGTCCGGGCGGCTGGCCCGACCCGTGGGTGTTCTTCAACTACGCCGAGGCCATCACCAACCCGGATTTCTGGCAGTTCACGGTGAACTCGTTGGCCATCGGCATCATCACGACTTCCCTCGTCGTGGTATTCGGGATGATGGCGGCCTATCCGCTGGCGCGGTACAGGTTCCGGGGACGCGAAGCGTTGTTCACCGTCTTCGTCGCCGGGCTGCTGTTCCCTGCCACCGTCGCGGCGATTCCGCTGTTCATCCTCGTCAGCCAGAACCTCGGGCTCAGCAACACCTGGTGGGGTATCGCACTGCCGCAGGCCGCGTTCGCGCTGCCGTTGAGCGTCGTCATCCTGCGCCCGTTCATCATCGCATTGCCGAACGAGATCGAGGAGGCGGCGATGATCGACGGCTCGTCACGGGTCGGCATCTTCTGGCGGATCGTCGTGCCGCTGTCCTGGCCGGCGATGGTCACGGTCGGGGTGGTCGCGTTCGTCCAGTCGTGGAACGCCTACCTGCTTCCGCTGCTGCTCCTCCAGGGTGACAATCGGACGCTCCCGCTCGGTGTCGCGGACTACTCGACGGAACACTCGGCCGACATCGCCGGCGTCTACGCGTTCACCTCGCTGGCCATGATTCCGGCACTGGTGCTCTTCCTGGTGTTCCAGAAGCGCATTGTCAGCGGCCTTCAAGGAGCCGTCAAGGGCTAAGACTTTCTAAACTAGAAAGTCATCTTGACATATTGGTAAGTCGCAGGTTCACTCGTGGCATGGCGCGAACACAACGCGAGATCCTCGAGGACGTGGCCGCCGGGAGGCTCGACCCGTCCGAGGCGGCCGCTCTGCTGGACGAGGGCGGCACTCCGGACGATGCCGCCGGCGGCGCCGAACCGCCGGCCGGGGAGGATTCGCCGTCCCAGCGCACCGTCGACCGGATCGACGTGCGAGCCAGCCACCGCCGCGTCCGGCTCGTGGGCGACCCGTCGGTCGCGACGTATTCGGTCGACGGGCCGCATCACATCCGGCGCGAAGGCGCCACGCTGCATATCACCGGAGAGACGGTGCCGCTGCCTCGCAGCGACGCGTGGATGCTCCTGTCCGGCGGCACCTTCCGCGAGCTCGCCGAGCAGATCCAGCAGGGCATCGGCCCGCATCTCGAACTGACCGTGCGGATCCGGCCCGACCTTGCCGTTGGCGTCGAGTTGATCGCCGGCTCGCTCTACGCCGAGCGGCTTCCGGCGCTGGACCACGTGCGCGTCACGGGTGGATCGGCGCGGGTGTGGGACGTCACCGAACCGATCGATCTGCTGGTACAGGCCGGTTCGGCGCAGGTTTCGATGCAGCAGACACACGGGCGCTCCCGGTTGCGCACCGAGTCGGGTTCGCTGAACGTCACGCTCGCCGGCGACACGGATGCCCGCGTGCGCCACGACGTCCAGCTCGGCCGGTTCAACGTCCAGCCGGAGCGTCTCATCAAGGACGGCGAGTTCACGCTCGGCACCGGATCCGCGGAGATCGACATCGACGTGCTCATGGGCTCGGCCACCGTAGTGGTGAAGCGTCATGGCTGACCACCAGCACGTGCCACCGGCCAGCTGTCCGGTATGTGACGCGAAGCTGAGGATCACCCGCCTCGGCTGCGCTTCCTGTGGGACCGAGATATCCGGCAGTTTCGCGGCCTGCCCGTACTGCGCGCTGGGGACGCAAGATCGGCGGATTCTGCAGACGTTTCTCGTGTCGCGCGGCAACATGAAAGAACTTGCCCGGGAACTCGGGGTGAGCTACCCGACGGCTCGGGCGCGATTCGCCGAACTGCTCGTCGCCCTGGGTCTCGAGGACGATGCCCGGGCATCGTCCTCGACCGAGGAGATACTGCGCCGGCTCGCGGCCGGCGAGCTGGACGTCGACGAGGCCGAAGCGCAGCTTCCCACATCGAAAAATCCTTCCGACTGACACAGCGTCAGCCACTACGCTGCCAATCGCTACTAACGCAGGGACAGACAAACGAAGGGGAAGTCATCGTGAACGCGATCGACGCTACGGGCCTCGTCAAGACGTTCGGTTCCGGCGACAAGGCCGTACATGCGGTGTCCGGGGTCGATCTCGTCGTGCCCAAAGGACAGGTCGTCGGCCTGCTCGGGCCGAACGGAGCGGGCAAGACGACGACCGTGCGCATGCTCACGACACTGCTGCGTCCGGACGCGGGCAAGGCCACCGTCGCCGGCCATGACGTCGTCGCCGAGCCACAGGCCGTGCGCGCCCGGATCGGCCTGTCGGGCCAGTTCGCCGCCGTGGACGAGAACCTGACCGGGCGGGAGAACCTCTGGCTGTTCGGCCGGCTCTATCAGCTGTCCGGCAAGGCGGCCGAAGCGCGTGCGGCGGAGTTGCTCGAGCAGTTCGGGCTGACCGACGCGGCCGACCGCCCGGCCAAGACCTATTCCGGCGGCATGCGGCGCCGGCTCGACCTCGCCGGTAGCCTGATCGTCCACCCCGAGGTGCTGTTCCTGGACGAGCCCACCACCGGCCTGGATCCCAGCAGCCGGCTCGACCTGTGGGACGTGATCCGCGACCGGGTCGCCGAAGGTTCGACGATCCTGCTGACGACGCAGTACCTCGAGGAGGCCGACGCGCTGGCCGACCGAATCGTGGTGATCGACAAGGGCGTGATCATCGCCGATGGCACCGCGGACGACCTCAAGGCGCAGGTCGGGGGTGACCGGATCGAGGTCGTCGTTCACGACGCCGGTTCGTTGGCCGACGCCGAGGCGATCCTGCAGCGCGGCAGCGACGGGCACGCCGTGGTCGACGAACACATGCGCAAGATCACCGTGCCCTCCAGCAGCGGCTCGAAGGGCCTGGTGCTGGTGATCCGCGACCTGGACGAGTCGCACATCGAGATCGACGACATCGCACTGCACCGGCCGTCCCTCGACGATGTGTTCCTGGCACTGACCGGCCACCGGGCCGAAGAGTTGGAGACCGCCAAGGAGGCGACAAGTGAGTGAGAGTACCGAACTGACCCGGGTCGCCGGCGGAGTGACCGGCGCCGGGCTCGGCCAGGCGTTCCGCGACACCATGGTGATCGCCTGGCGGAACATCCGCGGCGGCCTTCGGGTGCCGGACAACCAGATCTACATGTTCATCCAGCCGATCATGTTCGTGGTGCTGTTCGCATATGTGTTCGGCGGCGCGATCCCGGTTCCGGGCGTCGACTACCGGGAGTACCTGATGGCCGGGATCTTCGCCCAGATCATGGCCTTCTCGGTGGCGCCGGCCAGCGTGGGTTTGGCCGACGACATGCACAAGGGCCTGATCGACCGGTTCCGCTCGCTGCCGATGGCCCGGTCGGCGGTCATCGCCGGGCGCGTGGTCTCCGATCTGGCCAACCAGCTCGTCGTGTTGTTGATCATGATGGTCTGCGGCCTGATCGTCGGGTGGCGTGTGCACAACGGAGCGCTGCCCTTCCTGGCCGCGGTCGCGCTGCTGCTGGTGTTCGCGTTCGCGATGCTCTGGGTCGGCGCCTTCATCGGACTGTCCGTGGGTAACCCGCAGGTGGCGGCGTCGGCCGGGCTGATCTGGCTGTTCCCGGTCGTGTTCATGTCCAACGTGTTCGTCCCGATGGACAACATGCCGGCCGTCGTGCAGACGATCGCCGAGTGGAATCCGATCAGTGCGATCGTGGCAGCGTGCCGCGACCTGTTCGGCAACCAGGCGATCATCAGCTCGGACGCGTGGCCGATGCAGAACCCGATCCCGGCCTCGATCATCTGGTGCGCGATCATCGTCGGCGTCTTTGCGCCGCTGGCGATCAACAAGTACAAGCGCGCCACGACCTAAGAATGACCATGTTTGGCACGAAATTCCGTGCCACACCCGGTCTACAGACTCAGCAAAGGCAGGAAACGCCCAGCAACGGAGTCCGGCGGGGCGATGCTGGGTGTTTCCCGGCCTTGTGGGGTTTGGAGACAGGATTTGGCACGGAATTCCATGCCAAACATGGTCATTCCTACGGGATGTAGGGTTTGGCCGAGACGATGTCGACGGCGACCTCCGCGCCGGTCGGCGTGGTATAGGTGACGCTCTCGCCGACCTTGTGCCCGGTGATCGCCGCACCGAGCGGCGACTGCTGCGAGTAGACCTCCATGTCGACCGAGTCGTCGAGCGCAAGCAGCTCGCGCGAGCCGAGCAGGAACGTCTCGGTCTCGTCATCGCCGTTGAAACGGATCTCAACGATCATGCCGGGCTCGACCAGGCCGTCGTCCTGCGGCGTCTCGCCCACCTTGGCGCGCTGCAGCAGCCCCTGCAGCTGGCGGATCCGGGCTTCCTGGTGCCCCTGTGCGTCCTTGGCCGCGTGATATCCGCCGTTCTCCGACAAGTCCCCTTCAGCCCGTGCGGCCTCGATGCGTTTGGCGACCTCCACCCGGGCCGGGCCCATGAGGTGGTCGAGTTCGGCGCGGAGGCGATCGTATGCTTCTTGGGTAAGCCAGGCGACGTTGTCGGTCACGGCATCTCCTTGGACTTCAACGTGTCATTCCACCGTAAGCGATGCTGAGGCGGTGGTTCCGGGTCGTTTCTTCCCGGCGACGATGTGCGGGTAAACGACTAGGGTAACAAGAACCGGCCGGAAAGTGAGATCTCGTTACTGCCGCCGGCACGTGACGATCTTGACCGCCGCCGCGTCGCCCTGTAGCGGAATCTCCACATCGAGCACGACGGTGCGATCGCCCCCGGTCGGGACGTCCACCGCCGTCTGGCCAACGATGATCTGGCGCGCGTCCACTGCCTCGAGCTCGCACGTGACGGCGGTATCCGGACTGCGCGTCACCTCGATTCTCGCGGTCGCCTCGTCTTGTCCCGACGTGTCGAAAGTGATCATGCCCCACTGCACGCCCTGGTCCGCGATGCGCAACATGGCCAATCCACCGAGTCCGGCCAGCACCACGGCGATGACGATGATCGGAATGAGCCAGCGCCGGTCGAACGGCCTGTCGCCGTACCGGTCCGCCGGTCGTTGCGGCATCGTCACTCGTGGGCTCCGGGTGCTCGGGCACTACGCTTGGTGGGATCGGGCACCATTGTGTCGCATGCGGTTCGCTCGCCGGTGCGGCGTCCCGATCGCTACGACCAATCACTCGAAAGGATGGTCTACGTGGCTGAGCAACTTCGGTTGATGCACGTGCATGCCCACCCGGACGACGAGTCCAGCAAAGGGGCGGCCTCGACGGCACGTTACGTGGCCGAGGGCGTCGACGTCCTCGTCGTGACGTGTACCGGTGGGGAGCGCGGCTCGGTGCTCAATCCGAACATGGACCGGCCGGACGTACTGGCCGACATCGCCACCATCCGGCGGCAGGAGATGGACGAGGCGCGCCGCATTCTCGGCATCAAGCAGCGGTGGCTGGGCTTCGTCGATTCAGGTTTTCCCGAGGGCGATCCTCCGCCGCCGCTGCCGGACGGATGCTTCGCCACCCTCCCGGAGGAGAAGGCGGCCGGTCCGCTCGTCGAGGTGATCCGGGACTTCCAGCCACACGTGATGACCACCTATGACGAGAACGGCGGCTACCCGCACCCGGACCACGTGATGTGCCACAAGATCAGCGTGGCGGCGTTCGAGGCCGCGGGCGACCCCGGGCAGTACCCGGACGCGGGTGCGCCGTGGGAGGTGGGCAAGCTCTACTACCACCACTCGTTCCATCGAGCCCGAATGCAGGCGCTTCACGACGAGATGGAGCGGCGCGGCTTGGAATCCCCCTATGCCGAGCGGCTCGAGAAGTGGGAGCCGAATCCGGACTGGGACAACCGGATCACCACGCGGGTGCCGTGCGCCGAATACTTCCCGGTGCGCGACCGTGCCCTCATGGCACACGCGACGCAGGTCGATCCGGCGGGCCCGTGGTTCGCCGTCCCGCTCGAGGTGCACCAGGCGGCATGGCCGACCGAGGACTACGAGCTGGCGCGGACGAACGTCCGGTCCGAAATCCCGGAGAACGACCTGTTCGCCGGCATCCGCTGACGGGCCGGGGCTGACGTTTCCGGCACATGGTGCAACGATGGAGACGTGGACCACGTGTTAGTTGTCTCGGATGTGCCGGACCCTGAGTCGCTGCCGGCGATGGGCGGCGGTCTGCTCGGGCTCATCGTGACCGCCGGGTTGGTGGTGGCGGTCATTCTGCTGTACCGGAGCATGCGCACCCAGCTGAAGAAGATCGACTTCGATGCCCAAGGTACGACCGACGCTGAGCGTATGCGCGGCACGGGCACGTCTGAAGGCAAGGACGAGCGTCCGGCCGACGCTGAGGTCAACGGCCACCGCGAACGGCCGCCGCACGCCTGATTCGCGCCTTACGAC
This sequence comes from Jiangellaceae bacterium, assembly GCA_036374835.1. Taxonomy (GTDB): domain Bacteria; phylum Actinomycetota; class Actinomycetes; order Jiangellales; family Jiangellaceae; genus DASUTB01. The sequence continues at coordinate 195,409 of DASUTB010000001.1, forward strand.
AACCGGCCCCGTGGGTGGTCACCCGTGCCGGTGCTGTGTCAGGTGAGGATCGGCTGCCGGCGCTGGCGGCGGGCCGCCGCGACGCCGAGGCCGAGCGCGGCGATGGCCGCGACGGCTGCGGCGGGGATCGGCAAGGCGGTGGGTCCCGCGCGTCCGACGAGCAGGCTGGCCGCGGCTGCGCCGACCGCGATACCGCCGTTGAACACGACCGGAATGAGCGCTGCGGCCAGGTCACGGTGACCTCTCCCCGCCAGCCGAAGGATCTCGGTCTGGGCGAGCGGCGGAACCGCGCCGCTGACAAGCCCCAGCACCAAGATGGTGACGAGACCGAACGCCGGCGCGTCGGCCCATGTCAGAGCCAGGAGCATGAGAGCCGTCGCCGCGGAGGCCGTGATCAGTCCGACGGTCGTACGGTGTGCCAGGCGGCCGGCCAGCACCACGCCCACCGCCGAGGCGATCCCGAAGCCGAACAGCAGTCCGCTCATCTCGGCCGGCAGCAGGGCGGCGGCCCGCTCGCCGAGCCGGGTGATGAAGGTGTACGCGCCGTAGTGCCCCACGAGCAGCAGGCCGACCAGTGTGATCACGACCAAAGTCGGGACGATCGACCCGTGGGTTCGCCCGCCGCCGGCCGAGGCGGTCGTATGGCGTGGACGGCTGGGCACGAGGGCGCGTACCAGTAGGCCGGTGCCGAGCGCCGCGACGGCGAGCATCGCGAATGCGGCGCGCCAACTCGACTGGTCGGCGATCAGCCGTGCGGCCGGCGTGCCGAGCACCATTCCGAGGGTCGCGCCGCCGAGCACGACCGCGATCGCCCGGCCGAGGTCGTTCTCGTCGACCAGGTCTGCGACATGGGCATTGGCGCTCGCCCAGAGCAGTCCGACCGACACCGCGCCGACCAGGCGGGCGGCGAGGGCCACCGCGTACGTTGGTGCGACGGCCGTCAGGAGCGAGGAGACCGCCAGTGCGACGAGGCCGGCGAGGATCAGGGTGCGCCGATCGATCCGCCGGGTGAGATGCATGAGCGGCAGGCTGGCGACGACGACGGTGAGCGCCCACGCCGCGACGAGATGTCCGGTTAGGGCTTCGGTGACGCCGAGCCCCCGGCTCATCGGGACGAGAACGGCCGTTGGGAGCATCTCGGCGGTGACCATGACGAGGGTCGCGGTGCCGAGGGTGAGGAGTGCGGGCCAGGGAAGCACGGGCTTGCTCGCCGGCGCGGGGTATGCGGTTGCTGCAGTCATGAAGTGACCGTAGAGTTTGACATTAATGTCAATGTCAAGCTTTGGCGGTGAGGCAGTGTGAAGATCGGTGAGGTGTCCGAGCGGACGGGCGTCGCGCCCCGGCTGATCCGGTACTACGAGCAACAGGGACTGGTGTGCGCGGATCGGGCGGACAACGGGTACCGGGTCTACACAGATGCGCACGTCGAACGCGTGACGCGCATCGCGAGCCTGGTGCAGGCGGGTATCCCCACGCGGTTGGTCAAGGTACTCCTCGACACCGAGGACGCCGCCGCCCGCGGCGAGCCGACTTGCCCGCTGGAGGTGGCCGAGCAACTCGCCGCTGAGCTGGGCCCGATCGAGGACCGGATCTCCTGCCTGACCCGCAGCCGCGACACGATCCGGAGCTACCTCACGCGCACCCGGCACGAGGCGCTCCTGCGGCAGCAGGCCGAGCGATCCACGGCCTCGGTCGGATAAGCGACCGTCGCCGTGGCAGGCTGGGGACATGCCGAACCGGCTGCGTGACGCGACGAGCCCGTACCTGCTCCAGCACGCCGACAACCCGGTCGAGTGGTGGCAGTGGAGCGACGAGGCGTTCGCCGAGGCGCGCCGCCGGGACGTCCCGGTGCTGCTGTCGATCGGGTACGCGGCATGCCACTGGTGCCACGTCATGGCGCACGAGTCGTTCGAGGACGAGGCGGTGGCGGAGTACCTCAACGCCAACTTCGTCACGATCAAGGTCGACCGCGAGGAGCGTCCCGACGTCGACGCGGTCTACATGGAAGCCGTGCAGGCGCTGACGGGTCACGGCGGCTGGCCGTTGACCGCGTTCCTGACGCCGGACGGGCGTCCGTTCTTCGCCGGGACGTACTATCCGCCGCAACCACGGGCAGGCATGGCATCGTTCCGCCAGGTGCTCGAAGCGATCGTCCAAACGTGGACGGAACGCCGCGGCGAGGTCAGCGACGCGGCACAGCAGATCGCCGCACACCTGGGCCAACCCCGGACGCTTCCCGGCGAGGCGCCGCCGTCGCCGGAGCGACTCGATGCGGCCGTGGAGCGCCTGGCGACCGAGTTCGACGCCGAGTTCGGCGGATTCGGCCGTGGCGCGCCCAAGTTTCCACCGTCCATGGTGCTCGAGTTCCTGGTCCGCCATCACCGCCGGACCGCGGACCCGCGCTCGCTGGAGATGGTCGAGACGACGTGTGAACGGATGGCCCGTGGGGGTATGTACGACCAGCTCGCCGGAGGTTTCGCGCGATACAGCGTCGACCGGGAGTGGATCGTCCCGCACTTCGAGAAGATGCTCTACGACAACGCGCTGCTGCTGCGGGTCTATGCACACGTGTGGCGCGCGACCGGTTCACCGCTGGCCGAGCGGGTGACGCGGGAGACCGCGCGGTTCCTGATGGAAGATCTGCACACCCCGGAAGGCGGCTTCGCGAGCTCGCTGGACGCGGACACGATCGTGGACGGCTCCTCGCTGGAGGGCGCGACGTATGTGTGGACACCGGCCCAACTCCGAGAAGTGCTCGGCGAGACGGACGGCGCGTGGGCCGCGGACCTGCTCGGCGTCACCGAGTCGGGAACGTTCGAGCACGGAACGTCCACCCTTCAGCTCCAGAACGATCCGGACGATTCCGAGCGCTGGGCGAGCGTGCGCGACCGGCTGATGCGCCATCGGGTCACCAGACCACAGCCCGCCCGGGACGACAAGGTGGTCGCGGCGTGGAACGGGTTGGCGATCGCCGCGCTGGCCGACGCGGGAGTGCTCCTCGGTGAACCCGAGTGGATCGAGGCGGCGGTCGTGTGCGCGGAACTGCTCGTCCGCTTGCATCTCGACGAGAGCGGGCGGATGCATCGGGCGTCGCGCGATGGCGAAGTCGGCTCGTACGCCGGCTCGCTGGACGACCACGCCAACGTCGCCGAGGGATTTCTCGCGCTGGTGGCCGCGACCGGCGACCCGGTCTGGCTGTCGTTCGCCGAGCAGGTGCTCGATGTGATTCTGGCTCGGCACGCCGATCCGGCCGGCGGATTCTTCGACACCGCCGACGACCGGACCGACGACCGTCTGTCCGGGATACGCCGACCGCAGGATCCCACCGACAACGCGACACCGTCCGGATGGTCGGCGGCCGCCGGAGCGCTGTTGACGTTCGCCGCCTACACCGGCTCCGCGGTGCACCGCGATGCGGCGGAGGCGGCGCTTGGCGTGTATGACGTGCTCGGCGCGCAGGCGCCACGGTTCGCAGGCTGGGGGCTGGCCGTCGCCGAGGCGCTCGTCGCCGGTCCGGTCGAGGTTGCGGTGATCGGGCGGGACGACGACCCGCGTACGGCCGAGCTGTGGCTGGCGGCGATGCACAGCGGTGCACCCGGTGCGGCCGTCGCCGTTGGGGAGCCCGATTCGCCGCTGACCGACGCGATCCCGCTGCTGCGCGGACGGCCGATGGCCAACGGCTCACCGGCGGCCTATGTATGCCGCCAGTTCGTCTGCCACGCACCGACGACCGATCCGGACGAACTTACCGCCGCCCTATCAGAATGATCACGTAAAGCTCCGGAATCCCAGCTTTACGTCGCATACAGCCGCAGCAAAGCATCGACAGTCCCAGCATCGGCCGGAATCAGGCACTCACCGCCGCGCCACCGACACCGAACGCGGCGAGCCACACGCCGACATGGTGCGCGAGGAAACCGGCCAGGGTGCACGCGTGGAAGATCTCGTGAAAGCCGAACCACCGCGGCGATGGATTGGGCCGTTTCAGGGCGTAGATGATCGCGCCGGCCGAATAGGCCAACCCACCGATGATGATCAAGGTCAGCACCGCAGCGCCACCCGTCGCTGCGAAGGACGGCAGCCAGAACATCGCGGCCCAGCCGAGCGCGATGTACACCGGCACGTACAGCCAGCGCGGTGCGCCCACCCACAGCACGCGGAACGCGATACCGATCAGCGCGCCGATCCAGACGATGAGCAGCAGGATGGTCGCGTTCCGGCTGTCCAGCAGCATGATCGTGAAGGGGGTGTAGGTTCCGGCGATGATCAGAAAGATGTTGGCGTGGTCGAACCGCCGTAACACGTCCTGCACACGGGGTGACCAGCGGCCGCGGTGGTACAGCGCGCTGATGCCGAACAGCAGAGCCGCGGTCACCGTGTAGATCGCGCCGGCGAGGCGTCCTTCCTGCGTCGGCGCCAAGGCGACTAGGAGGACGCCGGCCACCGTGGCGACCGGGAACGTAGCCGCGTGCAGCCAACCGCGCAGCTTCGGCTTGACCGCGGTGACCGCGTCTCGGAAGTGGTCGTCGAGTGCCATCCCAGAAAAGACTAACCTAGTGTTCGCGACCTACCGCGGATCGGTAGGTTTGGGGTGGCCTGGGAGGTGTGATGGGGCTGACCGACGTGCTGTACGGGTTGTACGAGCGACGGCTGCAGCGCAACCTCGACCCCAAGCGCGTCCCCGGTCACGTCGCCGTCATGCTGGACGGCAACCGCCGCTGGGCGCGCGCGTTCGGCGCCTCCACGACGAGCGGGTACCGCGCCGGCGCGGACAACGCCAGGGAGTTCCTCCGCTGGTGTGACGAGGTCGGGGTGCGCGTCGTCACGCTGTACCTCCTGTCCACGGACAATCTGCACCGTCCCGAGTCCGAGGTCGTCCCACTGCTCGGCATCATCGAAGGTCTCGTGGAGGACTTGGCGGACGCCGGACGGTGGCGCGTCCATCCGGTCGGCGCGCTGGACGTGCTGCCGGACCACACCGCCACCGTGCTGAAGGATGCGGCGGACCGCACACGTGACGTGGACGGCATGCACGTCAACGTCGCGGTCGGCTACGGCGGACGGCGCGAGATCGCCGACGCCGTCCGGTCGCTGCTCGCCGAGCATGCCGCGCGCGGTGCCAAGCTCGAGGACCTGGGTGAGATCATCACCGTCGAGAGCATCGCCGCGCACCTCTACACGAAGGGCCAGCCGGATCCCGATCTGGTGATCCGCGCCAGCGGCGAGCAGCGCCTGTCCGGGTTCTTGCTGTGGCAGAGCGCGAACTCGGAGTTCTACTTCTGCGAGGCGTTGTGGCCCGACTTCCGGCGAGTCGATTTCCTTCGTGCGCTGCGCTCGTACGGGGAGCGGGAGCGTCGCTACGGCCGATGAGTGGGGACGTCGTCCCGCACGAGGCTCAACGACATCACAACAGGTCTGCGTGGGTGTTGTGATGGCGCCGAACGTGATCGAACGGACCCCGATCGGCGGAGGTGAACATCACGTAATGTCCGGCGCGGCCTCTTCAGTTCGGCCTCGAGCCGGGATACCGTGATGTTGACGGCCGGAAACCTGACCGGCCGTTGGGAGGCCCGTCCAGCGTGCTGCAGCCACAGCGCGGAGGGAGGGCCGGCACCCAGGCCCTGGGCCTGGACCCGGTCCCATCCGCGATGAGAAGCCGGGGCGAGGGTGTTCGGCCCGGCACGGGAGACCGACGTGGCCGCTACCAACGCCAAGCGTGGTGCGACAGCTTCGCGCCGGACCTATGTACTCGACACCAGCGTCCTGCTCGCCGACCCACATGCCCTGCTGCGGTTCGCTGAACACGACATCGTACTGCCGCTCGTAGTCATCTCCGAGCTCGAGGGCAAGCGGCACCATCCCGAACTGGGCTATTTCGCCCGATCCGCCCTGCGGTTGCTGGACGAGCTCCGCCTGGAGAATGGACGCCTCGACGAACCGATTCCGATCGGTTCCGAAGGTGGATCGGTGCGGGTCGAGCTCAACCACACCGATCCGGGTGTGCTCCCAGCCGGTTTCCGGCTCGGCGACAACGACACGAGGATCTTGTCGGTTGCACGTGGCCTCACCGCCGAGGGTGCGGACGTCACCCTTGTCTCTAAGGATCTGCCATTGCGGGTGAAGGCGTCATCGGTCGGTCTCAGCGCAGAGGAGTACCGGGCCGAGGCCGTCGTCGAGTCGGGCTGGACTGGGATGACCGAGTTGGACGTCGCCGGTGCCGACCTCGACGTCCTCTACAAGAACGGCGACACCGACCTCGAAGCGGCGCGGGCGCTTCCGTGCAACACGGGTGTGGTGCTGCATAGCGAGCGAGGTAGTGCGCTGGGCCGTGTCACGGCGGATAAGACCGTACAGCTGGTCCGCGGCGATCGGGAAGTATTCGGCATCCGCGGCCGCTCCGCGGAGCAGCGGATCGCCCTCGACCTCCTTCTCGACGCGGACGTCGGCATCATCTCGCTCGGTGGCCGGGCGGGTACCGGTAAGTCTGCCCTCGCGCTGTGCGCCGGGCTGGAAGCGGTGCTCGAGCGCGGCGAGCACAAGAAGCTGGTCGTCTTCCGGCCGCTGTATGCGGTCGGCGGCCAGGACCTCGGTTACCTGCCGGGCAACGAAACCGAGAAGATGTCCCCGTGGGCGCAGGCGGTGTATGACACCCTCGGAGCATTGACCACGCAGGAGGTCGTCGATGAGGTCGTTGCGCGCGGCATGTTCGAGGTGCTGCCGCTCACCCATATCCGCGGCCGGTCCCTGCACGATGCGTTCGTTGTGGTCGACGAGGTGCAGTCGCTCGAGCGCAACGTGCTGCTCACGGTCCTGTCCCGGATCGGCACCAACTCACGTGTCGTGCTGACGCACGACGTGGGGCAGCGGGACAACCTACGGGTGGGCCGGCACGACGGCATCGTGGCGGTCATCGAGAAGCTCAAAGGGCATCCGCTGTTCGCGCATGTGACGCTGACGAGGTCGGAGCGCTCGCCCATTGCCGCGCTCGTCACGGAGTTGCTCGAGCAGTCAACGTGATACTTCTCACATACCGTCGGTTTGGCATTTAAACGGACATGGGCCACGGTGGAGGACGTCAGTTCCTTCCGAAAGGCCCCCAATGTCCCGATCATCGCTGCGTTCGATCGGCTATGTGCTCACTGTGATCCTGGGAAGCTGCGCGCTCATCATCGGCATCGGTTCTGCTGTCGTCGCGTGGCGGGATGCTCCGGCGACGACTGTCACGGTCGATCCGATCGCCAGCCGCGAGTCGTGGCAGAAGTTCCCGTCAGGGGATGGCGACGGTGGGCACATTGCCGGTGACGCCGCCCGCGTCGGCAAAGTCGAGGTGACCCTCGATCCGTCCCCGGAAGAGCTCGCTCGTCGGGAGGCCGAGCGGAAGGCGGCCGAAGAAGCGCGCAAGGCTGAGGAGGCACGCAAGGCTGAGGAGGCACGCAAGGCTGAGGAGGCGCGCAGGGCCGAGGAGGCGCGCAGGGCTGAGGAAGAACAAGCCCGGCTGGCCGCCGAGCGGGAAGCCGCGGCCGAGAGCGAATCCCGCTCCGCTACGCGCGACGCCGGCGATCCGAGAGCCACCGCCCGCGCGATGCTCGCCGACTACGGCTGGGGCGATAGCCAGTGGAGCTGCCTCGACAGCCTATGGGAGCGGGAGTCCAACTGGGATCCCTATGCCGAGAACCCGTCGTCCGGCGCCTACGGCATCCCGCAGGCCCTCCCTGGCTCCAAGATGGCCACCGCAGGTGACGACTGGCAGACCAATCCGGTCACCCAGATCACGTGGGGCCTCGGCTATATCCAGGAGCGCTATGGCACCCCGTGTGGTGCTTGGTCGCACTCGGAGTCCGTCGGCTGGTACTGATCCACCGAATGATCACGTAAACGGCCCTTCGTATCCGCTAACGACTCGTCAACGAGTCGCTATGCGTCACATGCGTTGCGGCTCCTGACCCGAGCACGCCCGTCTCGGTGCCGCTCCGCGGAAGACGCGGCACCGCGTGCTCGTGAGGTAACTGTTTGCGACCCGTTGACGAGTCGTTAGCGGATACGAAGGGTCGTTTACGTGATCATTCCAGCGGGCGCGGCACAATAGGAGCATGGCCAGCGGGAGCGAGGTTGATCTCGGGCTGTTCGGCCCGGACAGCGTGAGCTGGCGCGTCCATGCCGAACCCATCCTGTGGGTGGCCGGGCTGCGCGCGCTCTACCTGCAGTCTCTCCATCCGCGCGCGATCGCCGGCGTCGTGCAGAACTCCGACTACCGGAACGATCCGTGGGGACGGCTCATGCGTACCGCCGAGTACGTCGGCACGGTCGTCTACGGCACGACGGACGACGCCCGACGCGCCGGCGCCCGGATTCGCGGCCTGCATGCCCGGCTGCGGGCTCGCGACCCGGAGACGGGCGAGGAGTTCCGCATCGACGAGCCGGAACTGCTGCGCTGGGTGCACGTGACCGAGGTCGAGTCGTTCGTGGCGACGGCGCGCCGGGCGGGCCTCGCGCTGAGCGACTCCGACGTCGATCGGTACCTCGCGGAGCAGTCCGCGGCTGCCGAACTGGTCGGCCTCGAACCGGCGTCCGTGCCGCAGAGTATGACCGAGGTGGAGGCGTATTACGAGGACGTCCGTCCCGACCTTGCGCTGACCCAGCCGGCCATCAACGTCGCTCGATTTCTCGCCGTGCCGCCATTGCCGTACAAACTGGGCTGGACGCCGGTCCGTCCGGCATGGGTGGCGATCGCCGCGATGGGCTTCGGTTTACTGCCCCGCTGGGCGCGCCGGCTCTACCGGCTACCCGGTCTGCCGACCACCGACCTGGCCGCGACGCTGACCGTCAAGGCGAGCCGGCGAGCCGTCGCCATGTTGCCGGCCGCGCAAGGCCCCATCTACACCGACGCCATGCGTCGCGCCGAGGTCGCCGCCAAGGTCTAGGCCGTTGCTCGGACTGTCCCCGCTTTGCTGGGCTTGTAGGGAGCGTTGGGCCGGGGCCTCGGAGCTTTACGTGATCATTCTGCGGTGGGTGGCGTGGTCATGCGTAGGACGTCGAGGGCGTCGTCCAGGTCCGCTTCGCTGATCTCGCCACGCTCGACATAGCCGGCCTCGACGACAACTTCGCGGATCGTCTTGCGCTCGGCCAGTGCCCGTTTGGCCACCGCGGCGGCGTTCTCGTAGCCGATGTGCCGGTTCAACGGCGTGACGATCGCCGGCGAGGATTCCGCGTACTCGCGGCAGCGCTCGACGTTGGCCGTGATCCCGTCAATACACTGGTCCGCAAGCACTCGCGTGCCCTTGGCCAGCAGCGTCATCGATTCGAGTACATTGCGGCCGAGCATCGGCAGCATCACATTCAGCTCGAACGAACCGGCGCCGCCACCCCACGCCACCGCCGCGTCGTTGCCGATGACTTGCGCGCACACCATCGCCAGCGCCTCGGGCAGAACCGGGTTCACCTTGCCCGGCATGATCGACGATCCGGGCTGCAGGTCCGGAAGCGAGATTTCGGCCAGGCCGGCACGTGGCCCGGAACCCATCCACCGCAGATCGTTGACGATCTTGTACAGGCTCACGGCGACGGTTCGCAGCTGACCGGACGCCTCGACCAGGCCGTCCCGGGCACCCTGCGCCTCGAAGTGGTCGCGTGCCTCGGTAAGCGGCAGGCCGGTTCTGGATGCGAGCCGGGCGACGACCGCGGGCGCGAAGCCGGGCGGCGTGTTGATGCCGGTGCCGACCGCCGTCCCTCCGAGTGGGAGCTCGGCCAGCCGAGGCACCGTCGCCTCGAGCCGCTCGACACCGTGCGCGATCTGCGTCGCGTAGCCGCCGAACTCCTGGCCCAGCGTTACGGGGGTTGCGTCCATCAGGTGGGTGCGGCCGGCTTTGACGACGGACGCGAACTCCTCGGACTTGCGCTTGAGCGCCGCGTGCAGGTGGCTCAGCGCGGGAATCAGCTCCCGCACCATCGTCAGCGTCGCGGCAACGTGCAGGCTGGACGGGAACGTGTCGTTGCTCGACTGGCTGGCGTTGACGTGGTCGTTCGGGTGGACGTCGCGCCCGAGCCGTTGGGTCGCCAGCGACGAGATGACCTCGTTGACGTTCATGTTCGTGCTCGTGCCTGAACCGGTCTGGAACACGTCGATCGGGAAGTGCGCGTCCCACCGTCCGCTGACCACCTCGTCGGCGGCGGATTGGATGGCGATGGCAGTCTCCTCGTCCAGCACGCCGAGGTCGGCGTTGACGGCCGCTGCGGCGCCCTTGATCGCCGCGAGGGCGTGGATGACGGCCGGCTCGACCGGACGGCCGCTGATCGGGAAGTTGTCGACCGCCCGTTGGGTCTGGGCACGCCACATCGCCCACGACGGAACCCGAACGTCGCCCATCGTGTCGTGTTCGATCCGGAACTCCGTATCGGAACTCATGTGAAAAAAGGTACGCCTGGTGCGGCCGTCATGCTCGCACGATGCGGTCAGTCCGCGTCGCCTCCGCCGAACCGGCGCGATATTGCCTGGTCGCGGCGATGGCGGGATGATTCGCCTGTGGGTTCCCACAGCGCCACCCTGCCCGTGTCGCCGGCGCCACTTGTCGGGCGAGACGGCGAACTCGGACGCATCGAGTCCGCACTCGCCGACCCGCAGTTCCGGCTGGTCACGCTCACCGGCCCGCCCGGTGTCGGCAAGACACGGCTCGCGCTGACGGTGGCCGCCGCGACCGCGAACAGGTTCGCCGATGGCGTGGTGGTTGTGGACCTGACCCGGATATCGCGCGAGGCTGCGCTCGGCGAGATCGGGCGGGCCGTCGGCGTCGGTGAAGTACCGGGGCAGCTGCCGCGGGACCGGATCATCGAGACCCTGGCAGGTCGCGAGCTGCTTGTCGTGCTCGACAATTGCGAGCACATCCTGCCACTACCCGAGCTCGGCGAGACCCTGGCCGCCTGCGCGGACCTGCGGATCCTCGCCGCGAGCCGGGAGCGGCTGCACCTCACGGCGGAGCGGGAGATCGCGATCGCACCGTTGCCGGTGCCGAGTCCGTCCGACCGGGACGACCCGGACCTGGTCGCGGCGAATCCCGCCGTGGCACTTCTCGTGAGCCGCGCCAAGGCGTTTCACGCCGGCTTTGCCGTCACGCCGGGGAACGCCGCGGACCTCGCCGATGTGTGCATGCGGCTGGACGGCCTTCCGCTCGCGTTGGAGCTGGCCGCCGCGCAGCTGAGAATCTTCACGCCGGGCGAGCTGGCGAGCCGCCTTCGGTACCGGTCGATATCGCTTGGCGGCGGACACCATGACATGCCCGAACGGCACAAGGGCCTGCGCACCGCGATCAGCTGGAGCCACAACCTGATGCCGGAATCGGAACGGGCGCTGTTCCGCCGGTTGGCGGTCTTCGTCGGCGGTTGGACGCTGCCCGCCGCCGAGGCGGTGTGTTCGGCGTCGTCGGACGACTCCGTGATCGACGTGACATCGGCAATGACATCGCTTCTGGACAAGAGCCTGATCACCCGCACGGACCGGCCGGACGGCGTCACCGCCTTCGCAATGCTGGAAAGCATCCGCGAGTTCGCCGCCGAGCAGCTCGACGCACACGGGGAAGAGACCGAGATGTGCCGGCGGCACAAGGAGTTCTACGCGTCGCTTGCGTTGCACGCCGAGCGGGGCATCGGCACGTCCGACGAGGACATGTGGTGGATCTGGCTCGGCTACGAGCACGGCAATCTGCGCGCGGCGCTCGAACACAGCCTGAAATCGGGCGACGCCGCGAGTGCGCTCTGGCTCGCCGCCGCGGTGGGCTGGTACTGGTACACCCGCGGCTACATCGGTGAAGGCCATGCCGTCATAACCGAGACGATCACGGCCACGGCGGGCGGTGCGGGCGACGCGCAGCCGCCGGCGGATGCGATGGCCGCGGCTCTGCTCGTCGCTGGGATTCTGGCCTGGTCGCACCGCGATCTCGACACAGCGGCCGATCGCCTGCGCATGAGCCGGGAGCTCAGTGAGCGGTCCGGGGACGTCCGGCGAGGTGCGATCGCCAGTGCGTTTGCCGGTCATGTTGCGCGCGACGCCGGTGCCTACGACGAGGCCGTCGGCCATCACGAGCGTGCCCGCGACATCTTCGAGCAAGCCGGCAACGAGCGCGGCATCGCATGGGCACATTTCGATCTCGGCCTGGTCGCGTGGCGCCGGGGAGACCTTGATGCGGCCGCCGAGTTGTTCGGCATCAGCCTGCTGCGGTTCCGCGATGTCGGCTACGAATGGGCGGTCGCCTGGTCGTCCTGGGCGCTCGCCGGAGTCCAGGTGGGGCACGGCGACTGCCGCACGGCCGCCCCGCTCGCGGCCGAGGCACTGGAGACGTTCGACAAGGTCGCCGACCGCCGTGGCGTCGCCCAGAGCCTGGAGGTGGTGGCGCAGATCGCGGTCGACCAAGGTCGGAGTGAGACCGCGGGCCGCCTGCTCGGCGCGGCCGGTGCGATGCGCCGATCACTGGCGGTGCCGGGCATGACCACGGAATTGGACGCGCGGGAGCGCACGGAGAAGGCGGTCCATCGATCGTTGGGGCGGGACCGTGCCGAGCGCGCGTTCACCGCCGGACGATCGCTGCCGTACAGCGGCGTCGTGGCATTGGCACGTCGCGTCGTCGGTGTCTCCGCCGCGGACGAGGTGGCGACGACGGCGCGCCCCACGCCGCGCGAGCGCGAGGTCGCCGCGCTCGTGGCGTCCGGATGCACGAACCGTGAGATCGGCCGGACCTTGGGCATCGCGGAGAAGACCACCGAGGTTCACATCCGGAACATCATGGGCAAGCTGGGCGCTCATTCGCGCGCCGAGATCGCATCGTGGGCGGTCGCGAACGGTGTCTACGACCCGGAGCGCAGCACCTCCTAAGTGATTTCCCTGATGGCCGGGAGTCCACCCGCGCCGTAGAACGAGGAGAGGCCGATTTGGGAGGTACATCATGACAACCACGACCGAGACAACCACGACCTACGAGATCGAGGGCCGGCTGCTGGAGGTGTGCACCTGCAACACGCTCTGCCCGTGTTGGGTGGGCGAGGACCCGGACGGCGGCACGTGCGACTCCATCCTTGCCTGGGCGGTGGACCGCGGCACCGTTGAGGGTGTCGACGTATCGGACCGTGTCATCGCGACCAGCGTCCACATCCCCGGCAACGTGCTCGCCGGTAACTGGAAGGCGGTCGTCTACGTCGACGACCGGTGCAGCGAGGAGCAGCAAGCGGCGCTGCTGAAGGTGTTCACCGGTGAGCTCGGCGGACCGATCGCCGACCTCGCCGCGCTGATCGGTGAAGTGGTCGCGGTCGAGCGAACCACGATCTCGTTCGACGTCACCGAGGGCTCGGGAACGATCAAGATCGGGGACGATGCCGAGGCGAGGCTGAGCCCGTTCCGCGGCGCCACCGGTGAGACGACGGCCCTGCACGACACCGTGTTCAGCACTATCCCGGGCTCCCCGGCGTTTCCCGGGAAGGCCGAGCGGTTCCAGCGGTCGGGCAGCCGGCACGGCTTGTCCGACGTGGACGTCAGCGGCCAGAACGCCATCCAGGGTTCGTTCCGGTTCACCGGTTAGATGACGGCGGCGACGCAGGCTCGTCCGCGAGCCCCCGTTTCCAGGCTCGCCCAGACCGCGTGGCTGGTCACGGGAATCTGCTGGATCGTCCTGGTCGGCGCCGTGCTCGTCGGCGGCAACGTCCATGGTCACCACGACTTCGTCCTCGAGGCGTCGACCCTTGGCTGGCCGGTCCGGCTCGGAGTGTTCGCGGCCGCCTGGCTGGTCATGATCGGGGCCATGATGGTGCCGACCACGGTCCCGATGCTGGAGCTGTTCTGGGCGGCCAGCGCCGAGCGGCCGCGGCGTACGCTGAGCCGGCTCACGGTCCTCGGGACGTATGTGCTGGTCTGGACGGCGTTCTCGGTCGTCGCGCTGGCCGGGGACGCCGTTGTGCACCGGCTCGTCGACACCTGGCAATGGTTGGCCGATCGGCCGGGTCTGGTGCTCGGTACCACCTTGCTGCTGGCCGGGGCGTTCCAGTTCAGCTCGCTGAAGACGGCCTGCCTGCGAGCCTGCCGTTCACCGCTGAGCCTGCTCTGGCAGCACTACCGCCGTGGTCTCGGCGGCGCCTGGGCCCTCGGGATGCGGCATGCGATGTACTGCCTCGGCTGCTGCTGGGCGCTGATGCTCGTCATGTTCGCCACCGGCGTCGGGAGCTTGATGTGGATGCTGCTACTCACCGCCGTCATGTTCGCCGAGAAGACGACCACCTGGGGCTCGCGCCTCGTGACACCGGCGGGGGTCGCGCTCATCGCCGGAGGTCTTGCGATCGCCGGCACGTCGTTGTTCACTCCGACATAGGAGAAGACTCATGCAGGCCGTACTCGCACACGCAGGACACAGCCACGGACCCGACCCAACCCTCGTCGCCCTGCTCGTCGTTGTCGTGGTGCTCGCGGTCGTAGCCATCGCGGCCCTGGTTCAGCGACGCCGGGCGCGGCGAACCGGCGGCCGCACGCTGACGGGTTAGCCGGCGATGCGAGCCTGCGACCCAACAGTTGAGGGGTACGTCGAGCGAGACGGGGTGCGTCTCGGCTATCAGGTGTTCGGTGACGGATCGCCGACGGTGTTGCTGCTGCCGACGTGGACCGTCGTTCACTCCCGGTTCTGGAAGCTGCAGGTGCCCTATCTGGCGCGGCACTTCCGGGTGGTCACGTATGACGGCCCTGGCAACGGCCGCTCGTCCCGGCCGCTGGACGGCTCGGCATACCACCACTCCGAGCAGGTCGCATCGGCACTGGCGGTACTCGACGCGACCGGTACGGGTCGAGCTGTAGTGGTTGCGTTGTCGATGGCCGCGAACTGGGCGGTGGAGCTTGCCGCGACGGAGCCTGCACGCGTCGCCGGCCTGGTCGCGATCGGACCGTCGGTGCCGCTGCCGGCAGGCCAGGCCGCACGGTCGAGGCACTTCGCTCCCAACGCCCCGCTCCCGGATCTTCCCCCGTCCGCAGTGCCGGCCGGCGGCAACGATCCGGCTGAGCACTGGGCCAAGTACAACGTCGAGTACTGGCGCAAGCACCACGAGGATTTCCTGTGGTTCTTCTTCGGCCAGACCTTCTCCGAACCACACTCCACCAAACAGATCGAGGACGCGGTCGGCTGGGGGCTGGAGACCACTGGAGAGGTGCTGGCTGTCCATCACCAGCCGGGCTCGTACCCGGACGAGACTACGTTCCGCCGCTGGTGCGAACAGGTCTCCACACCGGCGATGGTGATCCACGGCGATGATGACCACACCAGCCCCCTTGCCCGCGGCCAGCAGCTGGCCGAGCTGATCAGCGCACAACTGCTGGTGTTGGAGGGCTCGGGCCACATTCCGCTGGCCCGCGACCCGGTGCCGGTAAACCTTGCGCTCCGCGACTTCATCGAGCAGGTGGCGTGATGAGAGCCTGCCAGCCTGCCGAGAAGGGTGCGGTCGACCGGGAAGGTGTCCCGATCTACTACGAGGTCTTCGGTGACGGGCAGCCGACGCTGCTGCTCGTTCCACCGTCCCCGATCACCCACTCCAGAATCTGGAAGGCGCTGATCCCGTACCTTTCCCGGCACTACCGGGTGGTGACGCTCGACGGCCGCGGGAACGGCCACTCCGGGCGTCCCACAACCATCGCCGCCCACACCCGCGCCGAGAACGAGCAGGACATCCTTGCCGTGCTCGACGCGACCGGAACGGACGAGGCCGTGCTCGTAGCCCACTGCCACGCCAACTGGTGGGCCGTGGACGTCGCCGCCGAGCATCCGGACCGGGTGCGCGCCCTGGTCTCCATCGAGCCGGGCGTCCCGTACCTCGGCAGGTCGCAGCCGCATTGGGTGGAGGCGGCCCGCCGGTGGGACGACGTCATCGAGAACGCCGCGGGCTGGGAACTCTGCACGCGGCACGGCTTCGTCACCGAACACCGGCGCTGGGTCGAGTTCTGGTTCGGCTCCCAACTGGTCGAGCCGCATTCGACCAAGCAGTACGACGACGCGGTGCGCTGGGCCCTGGAGTCGACCGGCGAGATTCTCGCCGCGAGCGAGGAGGCCCAAGACCTCGATCCGCCGGGCCGGGAGGAGTTCGAAGAGCGCTGCCGTCAGCTGGACGCACCGGTCCTGGTCATCCACGGCGATCAGGACATCTGCCAGCACGTCGACCGAGGACGAGCGTTCGCCGAGCTGACCGGTGGAGAGCTAGTCGTGATCGAGGGCGCCGGCCATCTGACCATCGCCAGAGAGCCGGTTCGCGTCAACCGAACCATCAAAGACTTCGTCGATCGACTTAAGGGGTTGCCCGGCATGACTTCTGGCACCTGGACGCGCGGCCTCGCCCGGCGCAAGCGCGCGCTCTACGTCTCCTCGCCGATCGGGCTGGGCCACGCCCGCCGGGATGTGGCGATCGTCAAGGAGCTGAAGAAGCTGGAGCCCGATCTTCAGGTCGACTGGCTCGCACAGGATCCCGTCACCAAGGTCCTCGATGCAGAGGGCGAGACGATCCATCCGGCGAGCCGGTGGCTGGCGAGCGAGTCCGCACACATCGCGTCCGAGGCGAGCGGGCACGACCTGCACTGCTTCCAGGCGTTGCGGAACATGGACGAGATACTGGTGGCCAACTTCATGCTCTTCCAGGAGGTCGTCGAGGACGGCCTGTACGACCTGATCGTCAGCGACGAGGCCTGGGACATCGACCATTTCTGGCACGAGAACCCGGAACTGAAGCGCGGGTCGCACGCCTGGATGACCGACTTCGTCGGCTTCCTTCCCATGCCGGACGGCGGCGACCGCGAGGCACTCCTCACCGCCGACTACAACGCCGAAATGATCGAACACGTCGCCCGCTTCCCGCGCATCCGCGACCGCGCCGTCTTCGTCGGCAACCCCGACGACGTGATCCCGGAAACCTTCGGGCCCGGACTGCCGAAGATCAGGGACTGGACGGCGGACCACTACGCCTTCTCGGGCTACATCACGGGGTTCACCCCTCCCGACCCGCGCGACATCGCAGGGATGCGGGAGGAACTCGGCTACCTGCCCGGCGAGAAGGTGGTCATGGTGACGGTCGGCGGTTCAGGAGTGGGAAGGACGCTGCTCGAGAAGGTCATCGACGCATATCCGCTTGCCAAGGCCAGGCTTCCCGAGCTGCGGATGATCGTCGTGGCCGGCCCGCGGATCGTCCCCGATTCGCTGCCGGCGCACGACGGCCTGGAGATCCGCGGCTACGTCGACCGGCTCTACCGGCACCTGTCCGTGTGCGACCTGGCGGTCGTCCAAGGCGGACTGACCACGACCATGGAGCTGGCGGCCGCTCGTCGTCCCTTCCTATATTTCCCGCTTCGGAACCATTTCGAGCAGAACTTCCACGTGCGCCACCGCCTCGACAGGTACGGAGCGGGCAGGTGCATGGAGTTCGCAACGACCGACCCCGACCAGCTCGCCGAAGCGATGGTGAGCGAGATCGGGCGCGAGGTCATTTACCTGCCGGTCGAAACCGATGGCGCGGCTCGAGCAGCGGCGCTGGTGGCCGAGATGCTGTGATTCGTTGCCCTCGCTCAGTGGCGGTCGGTAGCGTTCACTCGTGGCCGAGGCACCGCGTGCAGACCGCAATCCGGCAGCTGGGGACGGCGCTGGTGAGCTGGCGCGCGGACGGCGCGCCGCCGAACGTTTGGCGTGGGCGGAGGCCTACGAGTCGCTGTCCCGGGCCGGTCGGGACATGACGCTGCCGCCCGACGACCACGAGATGCTGGCGACCGCCGCATATTTGACCGGCCAGATCGACGGCTGCCGGCACGCCCTTCAGCGCGCCAGCGAGGGGTATGCCGCTGCGGGCGACGGCGCCCGCGCGGCCCGGTGCCTGTTCTGGCTGGGTTTCATCATGTTCACCCAGGGCGACGTCGCCCAGGCCGGTGGTTGGCTGTCGCGGGCGGCACGTCTGCTCGATGACGTGCCAGGTGAGTGCGCCGAACAGGGCCTGCTGCTGCTTCCACAGATCTTCCAGGCTACGGACGAGGGCGACCAGCCGCGTGCGGAGGCCGCTGCCGCCCGGATGGCCGAGATCGGCGACCGCGGGCGAGATCCCGAGGTGCGTGCGTTCGGGCTGCATTGGCAGGGCCGTGCGATGGTCCGCGAGGGACGGGTTCGCGATGGCCTGGCGCTGCTCGACGAGTCGATGACGGCGGTCGTCGCCGGTGAGGTCGCGCCGTACGTCGCCGGATCGCTGTACTGCTCGATGATCGACGCTTGCCGCGAGGTCGCCGATATCCGTCGCGCGCAGGAGTGGACCGGAGCTCTGACGTCCTGGTGCGATGAGCAACCGGACATGTTCACGTTCAGTGGCCAGTGTCTGGCGCACCGTGCCGACCTCATGCATCTGCACGGCCAGTGGCCGGAGGCGATCGCGGAGGCCAAACGGGCTTGCGAGCGGTTCGACCATGCCGCCGACCGGTACGCCACCGGAATGGCCTGGTACCGCCTTGCCGAGGTCTACCGAACTCAAGGCGCGATCGAGGCGGCTGAAGACGCGTATCGCCGAGCGAGCGAGTGGGGACGCGACCCACAGCCGGGGCTGGCGCTGCTGTGGCTGGGAACCGGGCGCAGCGGCGCCGGGCGCACCGCCATCGAGCGGGCAGTGGCCGAACAGACCGGCCGGCTCGGCCGGGCGAGCATGCTGCCGGCGCTGGTCGAGGTCGCGCTCGCTGACGGCGATGTCGATACTGCTCGTACGGCGGCAACCGAGCTGTCCGCTATCGCCGACGAATACGAGACCGATCTCCTACGGGCTGAATCGGACCGCGCCCTCGGTGCCGTCCAGATCGCGGACGGCGCGGCGCGGGACGCACTCGCCACACTGCGCCGTTCCTGGCGGCTGTGGCAGCAGTTGGACGCCCCTTACGAGGCGGCACGTGCGAGGGTACTCATCGGTCGTGCGTGCCGGGCGTTGGGTGACGAGGACTCGGCGGCGCTCGAGCTGGAGTCCGCGCGGCGTGCGTTCGCCCAACTCGGTGCGGCGGCCGACCTGGCCAGGCTGGACGAGCTCACCCGGCCGGTGCCGGACCCGGAGCGGACGCACGGACTCACCGCGCGCGAGCTCCAGGTGTTGCGGCTGCTCGCCTCCGGCAGGACGAACCACGCGATCGCCGCGGACCTGGTGATCGCGGCCAAGACCGTCGACCGGCACGTGAGCAACATCTTCACCAAGCTCGGCGTCTCGTCGCGCGCCGCAGCGACGGCGTACGCATACGAGCACCGGCTCGTAATAGTGGCGCGCGATCAGCGCTGATCCACGCAGCCG
>DASUTB010000002.1:0-9310 GCA_036374835.1 Jiangellaceae bacterium
ACCCACCAGGTCAAGTAGAGGCAGCACTTCTTCCGTAGGTCGAACGTCGCGACGTAGTCTTGCTGCTGCTGCACGAGCGGAGTGGTCGCGACGTGCTCGACGACCGGGGCGAGCGCCGCACGTGCCGGTGCCGGCAGATCCGCCATGGCGGCGCGGATCAGGTCAAGCCGGTCGAGCAGCGACTCGTCGGGGTAGGCCAGCAGGCTAGAGCAGATCTGCCAGGACGCTTGCGTCCGCTTACGACTGGACGCTTGCGTCCGCTCACGGCTTGTGGCTGCGGTGTGGGCCTTACGCATCGTCTTCCTCCTGCGAGGGAGGGAACAGCCCGGCGGGCCGGCCTTGGCCGTCCCAGTTGAGCAGGTTGACCCGCTGTTCTTTTTCCTCCGGGCTGGCCAGCGTGTCGGCGGTCTGCCGGGTCCGCAACGCATGGAACGTCTCCACCGACACCGGTGCGGGCCGACCGGACGCCTCACCGAACGGACCGGACCCCGTGATGTACATTCCCGGCCCACCCTCGTAGTCGAGTGAGCAGGACAGCTCGTCGAGCTGCCGGCCGGTCTCCTCGTGGGCGGTGGGGATGACGTAGCGGTCCTCGTACTTGGCGACCGCGAGCAGCCGGTACATCTCGCTCATCGACTGTTCGGTCATGCCTACCGCTTCCGGTATCTCCGGCCGGGTCGCCCGGCCGAGGTTGATGTCCCGCATGTAGGAACGCATCGCGGCCAGCTTGCGCAGCGAGGCATCGACCGGTGCGACGTCACCGGCGGTGAACAGCTCGGCCAGGTAACCGATCGGGATTCGCAGCGCTTCGATCGCACCGAACAGGTTGCCGGAGTCCTCGGCGTCGTGGCCGGTCTCGCGCAGCTGGTCGACGACGGGCGACAGCGGTGGCACGTACCAGACCATCGGCATGGTCCGGTACTCCGGGTGCAGCGGCAGCGCCACCTGGTGCTCTTTGATCAGCCGGTAGACCGGCGAACGCTGGGCGGCCGCGATCCAGTCCTCGGCGATGCCGTCCCGGCGGGCCGCCTCGATCACGGCGGGGTCGTGCGGGTCCAGCATGACGTCGAGTTGCGCTTCGTACAGGTCCTTCTCGTCCTCGACGGACGCGGCTGCGAGCACGCGGTCGGCGTCGTAGAGGATCAGACCGATGTAGCGCAACCGGCCGACGCATGTCTCCGAGCACACGGTCGGCTGGCCCACCTCGATTCGCGGGTAGCACATGGTGCATTTCTCCGCCTTGCCGGTGCGGTGGTTGAAGTACACCTTCTTGTACGGGCAGCCGGTAACGCACATCCGCCAGCCGCGGCACTGGTCCTGGTCGACCAGCACGATCCCGTCCTCGCTCCGCTTGTACATCGCGCCGGACGGGCAGGACGCCACGCACGACGGGTTCAGGCAGTGCTCGCAGATCCGCGGCAGGTAGAACATGAAGGCCCGCTCGAACTCCAGCTGGATCTGGTCGGAGACCTTCTTGAGCACCGGATCGTCCACCGCCAGCTCGGGCCCGCCGGCGAGGTTGTCGTCCCAGTTGGCGGACCAGGTGACCTTGGTGCGCTCGCCGGTGATCAGGCTGCGCGGCTCGGCGACCGGCATCTGCTCGCCGAGCGGCGCGTTGATCAGCCTTTCGTAGTCGTATGTCCACGGCTCGTAGTAGTCCTGGAGGGACGGCAACTTCGGATTGGAGAAGATCGTCAGCAGCTTCTTCAGCCGCCCGCCGCCCTTGAGCCGCAACCGGCCACGCTTGGTCCGCTCCCAGCCACCGCGCCAGCGCTCCTGGTCCTGGTATGTCCGCGGGTAGCCCTGGCCCGGCCGGGTCTCCACGTTGTTGAACCAGACGTATTCGACGCCGGCCCGGTTGGTCCACGCCTGCTTGCAGGTGACCGAGCACGTGTGGCAGCCGATGCACTTGTCCAGGTTCATCACCATGGCGACTTGGGCCATACAGCGTCCGATCGGCGCGTTTCCCATCAGTACTGCACCTCCTGCGAGCGGCGACGGACGACCGTAACCTCGTCGCGCTGATTGCCGGTCGGTCCGAGATAGTTGAAGGCGAACGACTGCTGCGCGTAGCCGCCGATCAGGTGGGTCGGTTTCACCAGCAGCCGGGTCAGCGAGTTGTGGATGCCACCGCGCCGGCCGGTGGTCTCGGTGAGCGGTACGTCGATGGTGCGTTCCTGGGCGTGATAGACGTACACCGTGCCCGTCGGCATCCGGTGCGAGACGATCGCGCGGCACACCAGGACGCCGTTGCGGTTCACCGACTCGACCCAGTCGTTGTCGGCCACGCCGATCCGGGCCGCGTCCTCCGGGCTCATCCACATGGTGGGACCGCCTCGGGAGAGCGTCAGCATCAGGAGGTTGTCCTGGTATTCCGAGTGGATGGACCACTTGGAGTGCGGCGTCAGGTACCTCAGTGTGACGCCCGCCTCTCCGCCGCCCGCACCGACGGCGTCCTCGCCGAACAGCATGCTCATGTCCAGCGGCGGCCGGAACAGGGGCAGCGTCTCACCGAGCTCGCCCATCCAGTCGTGGTCGAGCAGGAAGTGCATCCGCCCGGTCAGTGTGTGCCAGGGCTTGAGGCCTTCGACGTTGATGGTGAACGGTGCGTACCGGCGCCCGCCGGTCTCACTTCCCGACCACTCCGGACTGGTGATCACAGGCACTGGACTGGCCTGCGTGTCCGCGAAGCGGATCCGCCGCTCCTCACTTCCCTCGGCCAGGGCCGCCAAGGGACGCCCCACCTGGCGTTCGAGGGCGTGGAAGCCGGCCACGGCGAGCCGTCCGTTGGTGGTGCCGGACAGTGCCAGGATGGTCTCGGCCATCTTGATGTCGGTGTCCAGCGCCGGACGCCCGTCCGCAACACCGCCGAGCATCACTCCGTTGACCTTGGCCAGTTGTTCGACCTCGGCGTCGGGGTGGACGGTGAAGCCTTTGACCGTAAGCCCCAAGGTGTCGACCAGCGGACCGAGTGCGGACATCTTGTCCGCAACGGCGCCGTAGTCGCGCTCGACGACGGCCAGCCCCCACATCGTCCGTCCGGGAACCGGGTCGACCGTGCCGTCCCGCCAGTCCCGGGCGAGGCCGCCGGGCTGTGCGGTTTCACCCGGAGTGTCGTGCTGAAGCGCGGTGGCCACCACATCCTTGCGGACACCGAGATGATGGCGGGCGAGTTCGCTGAACCGCCGGGCGACCGTCGTGAACGCGCTGAAGTCGCTGCGGGTTTCCCACGGCGGGTCGATCGCCGGGGTGAACGCGTGCACGTACGGATGCATGTCCGTCGAGGACAAGTCGTGCTTCTCGTACCAGGTGGCCGCCGGCAGGACGACATCGGACAGCAGGGTCGTGCTGGTCATCCGGAAGTCCAGCGAGAGCAACAGATCGAGTTTGCCCTCGGGTGCCTCGTCCCGCCAGGTCACGTCCTGCGGGCGCCGCTCCCGCGGCGTCTCGGTGGCGCGCAGGTTCGCGTCAGTGCCGAGCAGGTGCCGAAGGAAGTACTCATTGCCCTTCGCGCTCGAGCCGAGCAGGTTCGCCCGCCAGACCGTCAGCACCCGCGGCCAGTTCTCCGGCGCGTCCGGGTCTTCGCAGGCGTACCGGAGCTCGCCCGAGCGCAGTTGTGCGACGACATGGTCCTTCGGGTCGGTGCCGGCGGCCTCGGCCTCGTCGGCGAGGTCCAGCGGACTGCGGTCGAACTGCGGGTAGGACGGCATCCAGCCCATCCGGGCCGAGCGGGCGACCGCGTCCGCGGTGTGCACTCCGGTGAAAAGACCGTCGGCCAGCGGCGACTCGAGCGCGTCGGCCTGGTAGCCGTCGTAGCGCCACTGGTCGGTGTGGGTGTACCAGTACGCGGTACCGATCATCTGCCGCGGCGGGCGCTGCCAGTCGATCGCCATCGCCATCGTCGTCCATCCGGTGAGCGGACGGCACTTCTCCTGACCGACGTAGTGCGCCCAGCCGCCGCCGTTGCGGCCCATACACCCGGTGAGCATCAGCAGCGCGAGTATCGACCGGTAGATCAGATCGCCGTGGAACCAGTGGTTGATGCCGGCCCCCATGATCACCATGGATCGGCCGCCGGACTCCTCGGCGTTCTGGGCGAACTCGCGGGCTATTCGAGCCACCTTGTCGGCTTTGACCGAGGTGATCTCCTCCTGCCAGGCCGGTGTGTACGGCTGAGTCGGATCGTCGTAGCCGGCAGGCCACTGTCCGGGCAGGCCGTCCCGCGCGACGCCGTACTGGGCGAGCATCAGGTCGAACACCGTCGTGACCAGCCGGCCGGCGACCTCGCGCGCCGGGACACCGCGGTGCAGCACCTCGGAACCGGATGGTCGGTCGAACCGGGGGAGGAGCACTTCGGTAGGGGTGCTGGCCGCATCGCCGTCCAAGCTGAGTCGCGGCCGGACGCCCTCGAGGTCGAGGTTCCAGCGTCCGGTCTCGGACTCGGAGTGGCGGAAGCCGACCGATCCGTTCGGCACCGCCGGCTCACCTGTGTTCGCGTCGAGCAGGACCGTCTTCCACTCCGCATTCTCGGACTCGTTGCCGAGATCGGCGGCGGTGAGGAACTTGCCGGGAACGTACCCGCCGTCCCGCTCCCGTAGGGTCACGAGGAACGGCAGGTCGGTGTACTGGCGGACGTAGTCGGAGAAGAACGGCACCTGCCGGTCGACGAAGAACTCTCGCAGGATCACGTGGCCCATGGCCATCGCCATCGCCGCGTCGGTGCCGGGCTGGGCGGGCAGCCACTCGTCGGCGAACTTCGTATTGTCCGCGTAGTCCGGCGATACGACGACGACCTTCTGGCCCCGGTATCGAGCCTCGGTCATCCAGTGCGCATCGGGGGTCCGGGTGACCGGAACGTTCGAGCCCCACATGACCAGGTAGGAGGCGTCCCACCAGTCACCCGACTCCGGCACGTCGGTCTGATCGCCGAACACCTGCGGCGACGCGACCGGCAGGTCGGCGTACCAGTCGTAGAACGACGTCATCGCCCCACCGATCAGCTCGATGAACCGGCTGCCGGCGGCGTGCGACACCATCGACATCGCCGGGATCGGCGAGAACCCGGCGACCCGGTCGGGACCGTATGTCTTGATCGCGTGAACGTGTGCGGCGGCGACGATTTCGGCCGCCTCGTCCCAGCTCACCCGGATCAGCCCGCCCTTGCCGCGCGCCTTCTGGTAGCGCCGGCGGCGATCGGGATCGGCCTGGATGTCGGCCCACGCCTCGACCGGATCGCCGAGCCGGGCCTTGGCCTCGCGATACATCTCGACCAGTAGGCCGCGGGCGTAGGGGTAACGCACCCGCGTGGGTGAGTAGGTGTACCAGGAGAACGCGGCGCCTCGAGGGCAGCCACGCGGTTCGTACTCGGGGCGGTCCGGCCCGACGGACGGGTAGTCGGTCTCCTGTGCCTCCCAGGTGATGACGCCGTCCTTGACGTACACCTTCCATGAGCACGACCCGGTGCAGTTCACTCCGTGCGTGGATCGGACCACCTTGTCGTGGCTCCACCGGTCGCGGTAGAAGACGTCGCCGTCCCGGCCGCCGCGCCGGTGCACGGTGCGCAGATCCTCGGATACTTCCCCGCGGGTGAAGTAGCGGCCCGTCCGCAGTAGCAGGTCGGCGACCGGACCATCCATGCCTTCGGCTGCCTGCGCCATCGTCTGATCCTCCCAGCGGGGTCGAGGTTGGTTCCCGCCTACCCTGCCTGAAATTACTACCCACGGTATTAGGGCCGAAGGTCACATGCATGTACCCGGGTCGTGCAAAAGTGTCGGTAGTGTCATGAAGCTCGGGACCAAGGTCCATAGCGCAACGCGCGGCGATCGGCGATCGTGCGATGCGGGCTCACGGTCGGCGTGGGCCGCTCCGACATGTCATAGGAGGTGGGGCGTGGCCAGTGAAACTCACGGGGCGCCGCTCGAAGCGAAGCAAACACCCGCAGCTGAGAGTCAGCCCATTCGTGGACGATTCGTAGCGCTGGCACTGGCGACAGCCGCGTTCGCGATCAACTTCTGGGCGTGGTCACTGATCAGCCCGCTGGCTCCGAGGTACCGCGACCTGCTGGGATTGTCGCCGGTCGCGGTGTCCGTTATGGTCGCGATACCGGTGATCGTCGGGTCCCTTGGCCGCATCCCACTTGGTGCACTGACCGACCGGTACGGTGGGCGGCTCGTGTTCACCGCGCTGTGCTTCGCCTCGGCCGTACCCGTCGCCTTTCTCGCTGTGCTGGACTCGTACCCGGCACTGCTCGCCGGAGGCTTCGTGCTCGGCATGTCCGGCGCCTCGTTCGCGGTCGGCATCCCGTTCGTGAACGCATGGTTCCCGCCGAACCGTCGGGGCTTTGCACTGGGTGTCTACGGTGTCGGCAACATCGGTACCGCCATCTCCGGGTTCCTATCGCCGTGGCTCTGGGACGTCGGCGGCAGCTCGCTCCCGTACGCCGTCGTTGTCGTGGCGCTACTCGCGATGGGCACGGTCTTCTGGCTGGTCGGCAGAAACGCGCCCGGATTCACACCGGCCGACCGGCCGCTGCTCGCTCACTTCAAGAGCACGGTGAAGATTCGAGCCACCTATGAGCTTGCGGCACTGTACGCCGTCACGTTCGGCGGCTTCGTGGCCTTCGGCGTCTACCTACCCACCTACCTGACCGACGCCTACGACCTGTCGGTCGCCGACGCGGCCGCCAGAGCAGCCGGGTTCGTCATCGTCGCCACGGTGGCTCGGCCGATCGGCGGCTGGCTCGCCGACCAGGTCGGCGGCGTGGAGGTACTGCGCGTCGTCTTCGGCACGGTGGCGTTCTTCGCCGTGGTCACCGCGTTCACGCCCACGATGCCCGTGCTGACGGTCGCCATGCTGACGATCGCCGCGGCACTGGGCGTCGGCAACGGCGCGGTCTTCGCACTCGTCGGCACCCGGGCGCCGGCGAACAGTGTGGGCTCGGTCACCGGCGTCGTCGGTGCTGCCGGCGGGCTGGGCGGATTCCTTCCTCCGATCGTGATGGGTTCGGTCTTCGAGCTGACCGGCTCCTACGCGATCGGCCTCATGCTGCTCAGCGACGTTGCCCTGGCTGCGCTGGTGTTCGTCGTGTTCGGTATGCCAGGGCGAGGCGGCGGCTGGCGGGGCGCGTGGCGATCGCTGCGGCCAACGGCGCGGTGAGCATGGCGGCGAACACTACGGTCCACGCGCTCAGTCCGATCCAGACCCAGCCCCTCCCTATGCTCGCGATGATCGGAAGGTCGGCCGCCTCGCCGAACTCGATGCTGGCAACCGCGTACATGCCGAGTGGAAAGACGATGCTCCAGAGCGGTGGTTGGTAGGTGAGTGGCACGCGGCGTAGCACGTGACGCCAGAAACCGAAGACGATCAGCAGCGGGATGAGCCAGGTACCGAACGCCCACAGCACCGCGGCGAGCCCCTCGATGACCGGGCGGGCCGCGGCCACTGCCGGAGCCTCGGGCATTGTCGACAACCGACCGGCGGCGAACACGGTGATCGCGGTAGCTCCCATCGTCACCCAGTAGGGCGGAGTGAGATCATCGGGCCGTACGTCCAGCAGCAGCAGCCGAACCAGCACGAGCGATGCGACGATCAGGTACAGCACCACGCCGACCGACCAGACGACGACCGCGGCGAGTGCCGCTGTCCGGAGGTGGGCCGGCCAGGCGGTGCCGAGGACGGTGGCCGCTACGGCCAGCGACTGCGTTCCGACCACCCAGATGAACCACGTCCCGTTGACACCGGCGAGGACCGGACTGGGGCGCGGGCCAAGGATCAGCCGGACGGGGATGCCGTAGCTGAGCAGCAGCCACACCACCATGCTGACGGCGGCGAGAACGGCGGTGGCTGCGAGGTAGCCATCGGTGGCCAGCCGGGCACCGAGCACGTTGCACGCTGCGACGAACGTGAAGAACGCGAAGGCGCGGTCGGGTGCGACCAGGTCGGCCAACAGTTCCCGGCCGAACGCGACGGCCCGCCAGAGATAGCAGACCACCAGGACGCCAAAACACACTAGCCCGATGACCAGCAAGGCGGCCGACAACCCATGCATCTCGACGTCGTGCGCCCCTACCGACACGATGCCGGTCGCCATCACCAGGGCGAAGTACCCGGGATATAGGCGGCGCAACGCCTCGGTGCGTCGTCCATGCCGTACGTCCACGTCCCGGCTCACAAGCTGTCCCCTCCGTGCCGTCTTGCCAGCCGAGGCTAGAGGCGGCGCCGGCTCGACGCTGCAGGTCTTTTGGCATTGGTGGTCAGGACTATGGTCCCTACCCCGGGTCCGCCCCGGGACGCAAGACACGGTGAGCCGGAGCCTTGTGGCCCTATGGCAGGCATAGGCGACGTTTGCACGCTCGGAGAGTGTGGCCATCCCGCGGCCTTACCGATCCGCGGGATGCCTCACGAAAGGAGGCCGGGCATGCGCACAGTACTCCGTTCGCTGTTCATCGGGGTGGTTGCTATCCACGGCCTGATCCACCTCATGGGTGTCGCCGAGGGACTCGGGATTGCCGATGTAGACCAGCTGACCGAGCCGATCGGCGTTCTGACCGGTCTGCTCTGGCTGGTAGCGGCAATCGGTGTGCTGGCGACCGCCGTCTTGGTGATGCTCCGCTCACGCTGGTGGTGGATCGTGAGCGCGGCCGCTGCTGTGGTTTCGCAAACGGTGATCCTCACCAGTTGGGACGACGCCAAGGCGGGCAGCGTGGTGAATCTCCTCATGCTCCTGGCGGCCGGTTACGGCTACGCGGCACAGGGGCCGAGGAGTCTTCGCGCGGAGTACCGGCGCCGGGTCGATGCGGCGCTGGGACAGTCGCCGACCACAGCGATCGTCACCGACGGCGACCTGAAGACCCTGCCAGCACCGGTGGCAGAGTACGTGCGGCGCTCCGGCGCCGTGGGCCGGCCACGGGTGGCGGGCTTTCGCGCCGGCATCCGGGGCCGGATCCGCAGTGGACCGGACAAGCCGTGGATGGAGTTCACCGGCGAGCAGGTCAACTACTACGGGCCGAACCCGACCCGACTGTTCTTCATGGACGCGACGAGGTTCGGTCTGCCCGTCGACGTCCTCCACTGCTACGCCGACCATGCGGCCACCATGCGCGGCCGCCTTTGCTCCGCGCTACCGGTCGTGACCGCTGCCGGACCCGAGATGACCCGCGCGGAGACGGTCACGCTGTTCAACGACATCTGCTTCATGGCCCCGGCGGCTCTCGTCGATGCCCCCGTCTCCTGGGAATCGGTCGACGAACACCGGGTGCGCGGCAGCTACACCGTCGGCGAACAGACCGTGTCGGCGGATCTGGTCTTCGGC
>DASUTB010000003.1:0-2524 GCA_036374835.1 Jiangellaceae bacterium
GACCGGTTCCGCTCCATGCCGATGGCCCGCTCTGCGCTGGTCGTCGGGCGTAGCACCGCGGATCTGTTCCGGGCGAGCCTCGAACTGGCGGTACTCGTCGGCTGCGGCCTGCTCGTCGGCTGGGGATGGCATCGCGGGATCGGTGACGCACTCCTCGCGGTCGGGCTGTTGATCCTGCTGCGGGTCGCGATCACCTGGATCGGAATCTATCTCGGCCTGGCCGTGCCGAATCCCGACACCGTCTCGGTAATCGTCTTTCCGTTGGTATTCCCGCTGACGGCCGTGTCCAACGTGTTCGTCGCACCGGTACTGCTCCCGGAGTGGCTCGGCACGGTCGCCGAGTGGAACCCCATGTCAGCGACCGTTGCCGCCACCCGCGAGTTGTTCGGGAATCCGGGAGTGGGCGGCGGTTCGTGGCCCACCGACCACGCCATGCTGCTGGCCGTGGCCTGGCCGCTCGTACTCGTCGCGATCTTCGCCCCGCTCGCGGTACGCAAGTACCAGGCGCTCAGTCGTTAGCGGTCACCTCCGGGCACGCAAGCCGATACCCCCGCTTGACGACCGTCTCCACAACGCCGGATCCGACGGCTCCGCGCAGCCGGGTGACGGCCATCTCCACCGCGTGCTCGTTACTCCCGCCACCGGGAAGTATCTCGAGCAGCCGGGAGCGCGGCACGACCACGCCGGGGCGCTGCGCCAGCGCGTTCATCACCGCCATCGGACCCGGGGCCAGTTCCCGGGCTCGGCCGTCGACGACGACCACGTGTCCACGCACCTCGATCTCGTGCCCGCCGGCGCGCAAGATGCGGCATCCCGCGGGCAGCGCTGAGACGATCTCGCGCACCATCGCGCCGAGCCTCGCTCGGTTCGGCTGCACGGTAGGGATGCCTAGCGCGTCCAGCCGGGCGGCGGTGACCGGGCCGACGCAGGCCGCCATCACGCCGTCGCGCAGCCCGGCTTCTACTTCGCCGCCAAGGCCGAACTCAGACGCCACCGACAGCAGGCTGGCGACGGCAGGGGCGCTGGTGAACGTGACGCAGTCGATCTGACGCTCGGCGATCGACTCGACCAGTCGCGCCAGCGGGGCCACGTCCTCGGGCAGTACCCACCGGTAGACCGGCACCGGCAGCATCTCGCAGCCGGCGGCGCGCAGCGCGTCCGCGAAGTCCGGCAACGGTTCGCCGTGGAGTTGAACCGCGACGCGACGCCCACCGACGTTCTGGGCGAGCAGGTAGGACAGCACTTCGGCCGACGACTCCGAGTCCGGCGACCAGTCGTCGGTGAGGCCGGCCGCCCGGATCGCGCCGCGCGCCTTCGGACCTCGTGCCAGCAGGGTCGCACCCGCCAGGCGCTCGCGGAGCGCATCGCCCAGCCCCCATCCGTCCGCGGCCGCCATCCACCCCCGAAAGCCGATGCCGGTGGTGGCCACCGCGATCTCGGGTGGCCGGTCGATGCACTCCTGGGTCGCGGCGAGCAGTTCCGCGTCGTCCTCCAACGGGACGATGCGGATCGCCGGCGCCTGCACGACGCGCGCGCCACGGCGCTCGAGCAGGTTGCCGAGCTCCTCGCGGCGGCGGGCGGCCGTGACCGCGACGGTGAATCCTTCGAGCGGACGAAGCGGCGCGGGATCCGCGACCGCCGTCCCCGACGACACCGCGGACTCCGCAGCGGGCGGCCGATGGCGTGACACTGCCGGTCCGGTCGCCGAGCCCACCCGTGTCACGACGAGATCTCCACGACACCGTCCCGGACCCGCGCGGAGAACACCGGCACCCGCACCGCGGGCTCGTCCAGGCAGATCCCCGTCCGCAGGTCGAAGACCTGCTTGTGCATCGGAGACGCGACGGTCGGAGCATCGCCCCGGGTGCCGACGATTCCCCGCGACATGACGGCCGCGCCGGAGAACGGGTCGTGGTTCGAGATCGCGTACACGTTACCGTCGTAGGTACGGAAGACCGCGGCCTGGCAGCCATCGTCGAGCAGCGCCGCGGCGCCGCGCTCGGGCAGCAGTTCGTCGTACCGGCATACCTGGAGCCAGATCTCCGTCTCGATGAGAACCGTCATCGCTGCATCACCTCGTGGTCGACAACACGTGCGGCTCCGCCGCGGGGTCACCATCGGCCGCCACGCGTACCGGCATCGGGAGTGGGACGATCTGCCCGCGCTGCGTGCCGAACTCGATGCTGGGGTCGGGAACGTCCGGAGCGTTGACGAACGACACGAAGCGCGCCAGCTTCGCCTCGTCCTCCAGCACGGCCGCCCACTCGTCGGTGTAGGAGCCGACGTGCCGGTCCATCGCGGCGTCGAGGTCGGCGGCGATACCCAGCTCGTCGTCGACGATCACCCGCCGCACGTACGCCAGCGCGTCCCCGTGCTCTTCGCTGAGCGCCTCCAGCCAGGCGGCGGTTCGCTGCAGCCGGCCGGCGGTGCGGATGTAGAACATCAGGAACCGGTCGATCAGCCGGACGAGATCCTCGGTTGCGAGATCGGACGCGAACAGATCGGCATGCCGCGGGCGAAAGCC
>DASUTB010000004.1:0-3462 GCA_036374835.1 Jiangellaceae bacterium
TTCATGACGACGGTCGACTTCACCAGCAGCCCGGACATGCCGATCGCGTCGGCCTTGTTCTCCTCAGCCGCTTCGATGATCGCGTTGACCGGCTGCTTGATGCCGATGTTCACGACGTCGTAGCCGTTGTTCGACAAGATGATGTCGACCAGGTTCTTGCCGATGTCGTGCACGTCGCCCTTGACGGTGGCCAGCACGATCCGGCCCTTGCCGGACGTATCCGCCTTCTCCATGTGAGGCTCGAGGTGCGCGACGGCCGCCTTCATAGTCTCGGCCGATTCCAGCACGAACGGCAGTTGCATCTCGCCGGACCCGAACAGGTCGCCGACGGTCTTCATGCCGGACAGCAGCGTCTCGTTGATGATCTCGAGCGGCGGCGTCTCCAGCATCGCCGCGTCGAGGTCTTCGAACAGGCCGTTGCGGTCGCCGTCCACGATCCGGCGCTCCAGCCGGTCGAACAGCGGCAACGCGGCCAGCTCTGCGGCCCGCTCCTCCTTGTTGGACGACGCGGTCGCGCCCTCGAACATCTCCATCAGCCGCTGTAGCGGATCGTAGCCCTCCCGACGCCGGTCATAGACCAGATCGAGTGCGACCTCACGCTGTTCGTCCGGGATCCGCGCCGTCGGCAGGATCTTGGACGCGTGCACGATCGCGGTGGACAGCCCCGCCTCGACGCATTCGTGCAGGAACACCGAGTTCAGCACCTGCCGGGCGGCCGCGTTGAGGCCGAAGGACACGTTCGAGACGCCGAGCGTGGTCTGCACCTCCGGGTATTCGGACGTGAGGGTGCGGATCGCCTCGATGGTCTCGATGGCGTCGCGGCGCACCTCCTCCTGACCGGTGGAGATAGGGAACGTCAGCGTGTCGATGATGATGTCGCTGTGGGCGATTCCCCAGTTCTCCGACAGGTCCTTGATGAGCCGGCGCGCCACACGCAGCTTCCACTCCGCCGTGCGCGCCTGACCCTCCTCGTCGATGCAGGTGCCGACGACGGCGGCGCCGTGCTCGCGGGCGACCTGCATCGCCCGGTAGAAGCGCGATTCCTCGCCGTCACCGTCCTCGTAGTTGACCGAGTTGATGGCACAGCGGCCGCCGATGCGCTCGAGCCCGGCACGGAGCACCTCCGGCTCGGTCGAGTCCAGCATGATCGGCAACGTGGATGCGGTCGCCAGCCGTCCAGCCAGCTCGTCCATGTCCGCGACCCCGTCCCGACCGACGTAGTCGACGTTGAGGTCGATGAGGTGGGCGCCCTCGCCGGTCTGGGACCGGGCGATGTCCACGCAGTCGCTCCACTTCTCCTCGATCAGCGCGGTGCGGAACGCCTTCGAACCGGTGGCATTGCTGCGCTCGCCGATCATCAGCACGCTGGCGTCCTGACGGAACGGCACCGGCTGGTAGAGGGACGACAGCCCTGGCTCCGGCTCCCGCGCCCGGTCGAGCGGCGCCACGTCGCGCAGCGCCTCGACGGTCCGGGAGATGTGCTCCGGCGTCGAACCGCAGCAGCCGCCGACGTGCACCACGCCGAACTCGCTGACGAATCGGGCCAGCGCCTCGGCCAGCCCGTCCGGGTCGAGCGGATACACCGCGCCGTTCGGGCCCAGCTCGGGAAGCCCGGCGTTCGGCATGACCGACAGCGGGATCGGGGAGTGCTTGGACAGGTAGCGAAGGTGCTCGGCCATCTCGGCCGGGCCGGTCGAGCAGTTCAGCCCGACCAGGTCGACGCCGAGCGGCGCCAGCGCATTGAGCGCCGCGCCGATCTCGCTGCCGACGAGCATTGTTCCGGTGGTCTCGACCGCGACCTGCGTGATGATCGGGACTTTGCGCCCCTCGGCGGCCATCGCGCGCTGGGCGGCGAGGACCGCTGACTTGGTCTGCAGCAGATCCTGGCTGGTCTCGATCAGCACCACGTCGATGCCGCCGGCCAGCATGCCGCGCACCTGCTCGGTGTAGGCGTCCCGCAGCGTCCGGAAGTCGACGTGCCCAAGTGTCGGCAGCTTGGTGCCCGGGCCGACCGAGCCGAGCACGAACCGCGGCCGGTCGGGCGTCGAGTACTCGTCGACAACCTCCCGGGCGATCCGGGCGCCGGCCTCGGCGAGCTCGTGGATCCGGTCGGCGATGTCGTACTCGCCGAGGTTGGCCCAGTTGGCCCCGAACGTGTTTGTCAGCACCGAGTCCGAGCCGGCCTCGAGGTACGCACGATGCACACCTGCGACGACATCCGGACGGGTCACGTTCAGGATCTCGTTGCAGCCTTCGAGGTTGTTGAAGTCGTCCAGCGAGAGATCCTGGGCCTGCAACATGGTGCCCATCGCGCCGTCGGCAACGAGCACGCCGCGCGAAAGGGCGTCAAGAAACGGGCTTGTCACAAAGTCACCCCCCACCAATAGTGGCAAGCTTAGGCGAGATCTCCGCCGCAGCTTCGTCGCCGTAGGAGTCGGCGAGACGCCGGCTGAGCGAGTCGGCATCGAGCCGGTACTCCTGCGGTCCGTTGACCTCGAGAACCTCGGTGGCGAGCACGCAGCCGAGTTGCATTGCCCGCTCGGTGGGCAGGCCCCAGGCCAGGCCACCGAAGAAGCCCACGCGGAAGCCATCGCCGATACCGGTCGGGTCGACCTCGCGTTTGGCGGGGACGGCCGGGACGTGCAGCGGTTCGGCATCGACGGACTCGATACGCACTCCGCCGGCGCCGAGCGTCGTCACCCAGTTGTCCACCTTGCCGAGGATCTCGTCCTCGGACCAGCCGGTCTTCTCGGTGAGCAGCCCGCGCTCGTACTCGTTGGTGAGCAGGTACGCGGCGCCGCCGACGAGCTGGCGCAGTTCCTCGCCCGGCATCCGGGTGACCTGCTGCCCGATGTCCGCGGCGAACGGCACGCCGTACTGCCGGCACTCCTCGGTGTGCCGGATCATTGCCTCGGGATCCTGCGCGCTGATGGTCACAAGGTCGAACCCGCCGACTCGTTCATAAATAGGCGCCAGTTCGATGTTGCGGGCCTCGGCCATCGCGCCGGCGTAGAACGAGCCGATCTGGTTCTGCATACTGTCCGTGGTGCAGATGAACCGGGCGGTGTGCCGCGATTCCGAGACGTGCAGCGCCGACGTGTCGACACCGTGCCGCTCCAACCACGCGCGGTAGTCGTCGAAGTCGTGCCCGACGGCCCCGATCAGTATTGGGTTGAAGCCTAGACAACCGAGACCGAACGCGATGTTGCCCGCGATGCCGCCGCGTCGCACCACCATGTCGTCCACGAGGAACGAAAGCGAGACCTGCTCGAGCTGGTCTTCGATCAGGTGGTCGGTGAACCGGCCGGGGAAGACCATCAAATGGTCGGTGGCAATTGATCCGGTGACAGCGATTCGCATGGGCCCCCCTCAGGCTTGCGCGGCTTCGCGCAGCGCTTCTGCCCGATCCGTGCGCTCCCATGGCACGTCGAGGTCGTTGCGGCCGAAATGGCCGTACGCCGC
>DASUTB010000005.1:0-96707 GCA_036374835.1 Jiangellaceae bacterium
TGGAGCCTGGTGGTGATCGCGCTGGTGACCCTGATCCCACCGTACGGCGATCCCGGCGTGGTGCTCGCCGAGAGTCGGCTGCCGTTCTGCTCGCGCGAGATCGGCGGCCCGGCCCCTGAGGGCTTCGGGATCTTCGGCAACGACCAGCGGCTGCTCAACACCCTCCTCTTCGTGCCCTCGGGCGTGCTGCTCGTGGTGGCCGCGATGCGCCGTCCGGCCTGGGCCCTGCTGGTGGTCCCGCTGGGGCTGGCGTTCCTCGCCTGCTACTCAGGGGCCATCGAGCTGGTCCAGTTCGAGCTGGCCCGGATCGACCGCGCGTGCGACCTCACCGACTTCGTCGACAACGTCGCCGGAGCGGTGATCGGCGCGTTCGTCGGGCTCGCTCTGGCGCTGGTGCTGCGGCCGTGGCGACACCGATAGCCTCACCGGCATGCCCACCCCCCAGCCGCGCGCCAACGTGTCTGCCATCCCCGCCTACGTCGCGGGCAAGCCACCCAGGCCGGTGGCCGGGTTGACCTCGTACAAGCTCTCCTCCAACGAGAACCCCCACCCCCCGCTGCCGGGCGTGCTCGAGGCGGCCGCGGCGGCGGCGGGGCGCATGAACCGCTATCCCGACATGGGCAACAGCGAGCTGTACGCCGCCCTGTCCGACCGCTTCGGGGTGCCGGTCGAGGACCTCGCGGTGGCCACCGGGTCTGTGGCGCTGATCTACCAGCTCACCCAGGCCTTCTGCGCGCCCGGTGACGAGGTCGTGTTCGCGTGGCGGTCGTTCGAGGCGTACCCGATCGCCGTCGCCGCCGCAGCGGCCGCCGCGGTGCAGGTTCCGGTCACCGCCGAAGGTCGGCACGACCTCGACGCCATGGCCGACGCCATCACCGAGCGGACCCGGGTCGTCCTGGTCTGCACCCCCAACAACCCGACCGGACCGGCGGTCTCGCAGGCAGACCTCGACGCCTTCCTCGCGAAGGTGCCGCCCGAGGTGCTGGTGGTGGTCGACGAGGCGTACGTGGAGTTCGTGCGGATCGACGACCCGATCGACGGGTTGGCGGCCTACCGCGCGCACGACAACGTGGTCGTGACCCGCACGTTCTCCAAGGCCTACGGCCTGGCCGGCCTGCGGGTGGGCTGGGCGGCTGCGCCGACCCCGATCGCGACCGCGCTGCGGGCGGTGTCGCTGCCGTTCGGGGTCTCTTCTATCGCCCAGGCCGCGGCGGTCGCCTCGCTCGAGCGGGAGCCGGAGCTGCTGGAGCGCGTCGAGGCGATCGTCCAGGAGCGGGGCCGGGTCGTGACGGGACTGGCCGAGGTGGGCTGGAACGTCCCCGACGCCCAGGGCAACTTCGTGTGGCTCGAGCTCGGCGACCGAACCGTCGACTTTGCCGCCGCCTGTGAGGCGAAGGGCATCATGGTCCGGCCGTTCGCCGGCGACGGGGCCCGGGTCTCGATCGGCGAGCGGGAGGCCAACGACCGGTTCATCGAGATCGCCGGGGAGTGGCGCGGCTGACGGGTGGTTTCCCGCCACCCACCTAGAGCGCGTTCTCGGGCACCCGACCTTCGCCGGCACCGGCCGGCCGGTCGTCCATCGCCCGCCACGCCGGGTCCGCCGCGGGCAGCATGGTGACGAGGAAGTACGCCGCCCCGGCGGCCAGCATCGCGGCGCTCAGCCCGAAGGCGCCGATGAGCGCGCCGCCGAGCAGTCCGCCGAGCGGCATCAGCGCGAAGCACATCGCGGTGGTCAGGGAGGTGACCCGCCCGACCAGCGGCGTCGGGATCCGCTCGTAGATGACCGCGCCGAGGATGGGGTTCAGGAAGCCCGAGGCGAAGCCCCCGGCGACCGCGACCACCAGCACCCACCCGACCGGGACGTCGAAGGCCATCACGCCGAACCGCGGGGCACCGCAGATCAGGAACGCGACGAGGTAGGTCCGGTAGCGCGGCATCCGCTCGCCCCAGGCCGCCGCGGACATCGCGCCGAGCACGGAGGCTCCGCTGAACACGGCGAACAGGAGGCCGATCGCGGCCGCGCCGCCGCCGTACTCCCGCGCCCAGACCGGCACCATGACCGCGGCCCACGCGATGTCGAGGCAGTTGGTCAGGGCGACCATCACCGCGATGCCGAGCAGCAGCCGGTCGCCGCGGAGGAAGCGCCAGCCTTCGGCTAGCTGGCGAAGGTACGCCGGCTCGCCGGCACCTTCCTCGCGCGCCGCCCGGCCACCGACCCCGCGCGTCGCCCAGGCCAGCACCGCGGCCGAGACCAGGAAGCTGCCGGCGTCGACGATCAGGGCGTTGGTCGGGCCGACCACCGCGATCAGCCCGCCGGCGAGGGCGGCGCCGAGCATCGAGGCGCCACGCTCGACCGTCGAGCCGAGGCCGGTCGCCCGCTCCATCGGAACACCCGCGGCATCGACGAGGAAGGGCACCAGGGCGTGCTTCGCGCCGTCCCCGGGGCCACGCAGCGCGCCGGTCAGCGCCACCAGCAGCAGGAAACCGGGGAAGGACAGGTGGCCGGCCTCGTGGAGCAGCGGGATCGACCCCACCACCAGCACGCTCAGCAGGTCGCAGGTGATGCTGACCCGGCGCGGCCCGAGCCGGTCGATCACCGGTCCGCCGAGCACCTTGAGCAGCACCATCGGCAGCATCTCGGCCAGCGCGACCAGGCCGGTCTTCTCGGCGCTCCCGGTGGTGGTGAGCACGAACCACGGCAAGGCGATCATCGAGATCCGGGTGCCGGTGATCGACACCGCCTCGGAGACCAGCCAGCCGTAGAGCGGACGTCGGGTGCTCACACCGGGTCACCCGTCACGGTGCCGGGCCGCGGAAACGCGGTGAGCTGCACGACGAACTGCTCGGACTCTCCGCCCTCCGGGTCCTCCTCGGTGCCGAGGATCACCTCGTGGAGCGCATCCCGCAGGCGTCGGGCCCTGGCCGGGGTCAGGCGGAGCACGTAGTCGCCGAACTCCGAGGCGTTGCGCCAGGCCTCCGGCAGCAGCGGGCGCTCCTCCATCGCCCGCTGAAGCTGCCCGGTCAGGACCACCGCGACCGACTGGAGGTAGGCGTCGAGGACCTCGGCCGCCTCCTGGTCCCCGGGTGGCTCCGGACCGGTCGTCGTCGCCTGGTGGACGGCCCGCCACCACCGGTCGCGGGCGTTGCCCCGCTCGGGGTCCTCGACGATGAAGCCGTGCTGGGCGAGGTGGCGCAGGTGGTACGACGTCGCGCCGGTGTTGAGTCCGAGCCGCATCGCCAGCGCGGTGGCGGTGGCAGGTCCCTCGATGCGGAGCAGGCCGAGCATCCGCAGCCGGACCGGGTGGGCGAGCGCCCGAAGCGCCGCCGGTGTCGGGGTGATCGCGGTGAGGTCCACGGGAGGACGGTAATACTGCAAACACATCTTTGCAAACAGTTCTTTGCAAAGGGTGGTGACTAGGCTCGACCGCATGAGCGAGAGCGAGGGAGCAACCTACGTCGAGGAGGGCGCGGAGTTCAGCCGGGACATGAACTACATCCCGGACCGGATCACCCGCGACGCCCGGGAGCCCGACGTAGGGCCGACCGAGGGCAGGAACTGGCCGGTCGAACCCGGGCGGTACCGGCTGGTCGCGGCCATGGCGTGCCCGTGGGCCAACCGCGCGATCATCGTCCGCCAGCTGCTCGGCCTCGAGGACGTCATCTCGATGGGGCTGGCCGGCCCCACCCACGACGAGCGCAGCTGGACCTTCGACCTCGACCCCGGCGACAAGGACCCGGTGCTCGGCATCGAGCGGCTCCAGGAGGCCTACTTCGCCCGCTACAAGGACTACCCGCGCGGCATCACCGTGCCCGCGGTCGTGGACGTCCCCAGCGGCCAGGTCGTCACCAATGACTTCCCCTGGATCACCCACGACTTCTACTTCGAGTGGCGCGACCACCACCGCCCGGACGCCCCGGACCTCTGGCCCGAGGACCTGCGCGAGGAGATGGAGGAGGTGATGCAGCGGATCTTCACGGAGGTCAACAACGGCGTCTACCGCTGCGGGTTCGCCGGGTCGCAGGAGGCCTACGAGTCGGCGTACGAGCGGTTGTTCTCCGCCCTCGACTGGCTCGAGGACCGTCTGACCGACCGCCGCTACCTGATGGGCGACCGGCTGACCGAGGCCGACATCCGGCTGTTCACCACCCTGGCCCGGTTCGACGCCGTCTACCACGGCCACTTCAAGTGCAACCGCAACAAGCTGACCGAGATGCCGGCGCTGTGGGGCTACGCCCGCGACCTGTTCCAGACGCCGGGGTTCGGTGACAACACCGACGTCGAGCAGATCAAGCAGCACTACTACGTCGTCCACACCGACATCAACCCGACCGGCATCGTCCCCGAGGGACCCGACGACTCGGGCTGGCTCACCCCCCACGGCCGCGAGCGTCTCTAGCCGCTGACCCGCCCGGAACCTTCGGGCGGGTCGGCGCATTGTCACTACCCTCGACACATGGGCCACGGCCACTCGCACGCCACCGGACGGGCCGAGGACCGTGCCCGGCTCCGGCTGGTGCTGGCGATCACCGGAGTGGTGCTCGTGGTCGAGCTGGTCGGGGCGTGGGTCGCCGGCTCACTGGCCCTCCTCGCGGACGCGGGCCACATGGCCACCGACGTCTCGGCCATCGTGCTCGCGCTCGGGGCGTCGTACGTGGCGACCCGTCCGGCCGGACCGCGCTCGACCTTCGGGTGGCACCGCGCCGAGATCCTCGCTGCCCTGCTCAACGCCCTGGTCCTGCTCGGCGTCTGCGGCTACCTCGCGTACGCCGGCGTCGTCCGGCTGGTCGACCCCGAGCCGGTCCGGGCCGGAGCCCTGCTGCTCTTCGCTCTGGTCGGGCTGGGCGCCAACGGCGTCTCGCTGTTCCTCCTCAGCCGGTCCGGCACCGGCTCGCTGAACCTGAGGGGCGTGGCTACCGAGGTGTTCGCCGACCTGGTGGGCTCCGCGCTGGCGGTGACCGCGGGGGTCGTGATACTCCTGACCGGCTTCCAGCGCGCCGACCCCATCGCGTCCCTGGTCATCGCGGCGATGATCCTCCCGCGCTCGATCCTGCTGCTTCGCGACGCCGCCGTCGTGCTGCTCGAGATCGCACCGAGCGAGCTCGACCTCGACGACGTACGCACCCACCTGGCCGGCGTTCCCGGCGTCGTCGACGTCCACGACCTGCACGCGTGGACCATCACCAGCGGCCTGCCGAGCCTGTCGGCGCACGTCACGGTCACCGACGAGACCCTCGAGACCGTCGGGGTCGGCGGCGTGCTCGACCAGCTCTGCGAGTGCGCGCGCGAGCACTTCGCGATCCACCACGCCACCTTCCAGGTCGAGCCCGTCACCCACC
The DNA here is from genome assembly GCA_036374835.1 of Jiangellaceae bacterium. Classification (GTDB taxonomy): domain Bacteria; phylum Actinomycetota; class Actinomycetes; order Jiangellales; family Jiangellaceae; genus DASUTB01. The sequence continues at coordinate 5,338 of DASUTB010000005.1, forward strand.
GCGCCCACGAGGACCTCGGCGAGACCCACTGACCGGCCACCCGGATTGGCGGGGGCACCTGCCGGGCCGGTACTTTTGAGCCACGCATTCGTGTGGTGCCAGTCACAAGCCGGCCCCGCATAGTGCTCCCGAGAGGCAGCGGCGATCCCGCTCGGCTCAGACCAGAAGGAGTGCAGGTGACCCAGTCAAGTTCAGGGCCAGGATCCGGGTTGGGATTCGGCCCCGACCTCGTGGAGGTCTTCGGGCCTTCCCAGCAAGACGGCGGGCCCGAGCTCGTCCAGCTCCTGACCCCCGAGGGGGAGCGGGTCCACCACCCGGAGTTCGACCAGGAGTTCACCGAGGAGGAGCTCCGCGGCTTCTACCGCGACATGGTCCTCACCCGGCGCATCGACACCGAGGCCACCGCCCTGCAGCGGCACGGTGAGCTCGGGATCTGGGCGCAGCTGCTCGGCCAGGAGGCCGCCCAGATCGGCGCCGGCCGCGCCCTCCGCCCCCAGGACTACGTCTTCCCGACCTACCGCGAGCACGGCGTCGCCTACTGCAAGGGCGTCGACCCGCTGCGGCTGCTCGGGCTGTTCCGCGGTGTCGACCAGGGCGGCTGGGACCCGGCGGACGGCAACTTCGGGCTCTACACGATCGTCATCGGTGCGCAGACCCTGCACGCCACCGGCTACGCGATGGGCATGCAGCGCGACGGGATCGTCGGCACGGGCGACCCGGACCGGGACGGTGCCGTCGTGGCGTACTTCGGTGACGGCGCCAGCAGCCAGGGCGACGTGAACGAGTCCTTCATCTTCGCCGCCTCCTACAACGCACCGGTCGTCTTCTTCTGCCAGAACAACCAGTGGGCCATCTCCGAACCACTGGAGCGCCAGACCCGCGTCCCGCTGTACAAGCGGGCCGGCGGCTTCGGTTTCCCGGGCGTCCGCGTCGACGGCAACGACGTGCTTGCGTGTTTGGCGGTGACCCGCCAGGCGCTGCAGCGGGCCCGCGACGGCGAGGGCCCGACTCTCATCGAGGCCTTCACCTACCGGATGGGTGCGCACACCACCACGGACGACCCGACGCGCTACCGCTCGGCCTCCGAACTCGAGCACTGGAAGTTGAAGGACCCGATCGAGCGGGTGAAGGCGTACCTGACCCGGTCCGGTGGTGCCTATCACGACTTCTTCGCCTCGATCGACGACGAGGCCGAGGCGCTCGCCGAGCACTTGCGGATCGCATGCCGCGAGTTGCCGGATCCCGCTCCCACGTCGATCTTCGACCACGTTTACGTCGAGCCGACCCCGGCGCTGGTCGCACAGCGCGACGGCATGGCCGCATATCTCGAGTCCTTCGCTGACGAGGAGGCGCGATGACCTCGACGATGCCGCTCGGAAAGGCCATCAACGCCGGGCTTCGCCGGGCGATGGAGGCCGACGACAAGGTCCTGGTCATGGGCGAGGACGTCGGCAAGCTCGGTGGAGTCTTCCGGGTGACCGACGGCCTGCAGAAGGACTTCGGCGAGGACCGGGTCATCGACACCCCGCTGGCCGAGTCCGGCATCGTCGGCACCGCGATCGGTCTGGCGCTGCGCGGCTACCGGCCCGTGGTGGAGATCCAGTTCGACGGGTTCGTCTTCCCGGCGTACGACCAGATCGTCACCCAGCTGGCGAAGATGCGGGCCCGCTCGCTCGGCACCGTGAAGATGCCGGTCGTCATCCGCATCCCGTACGGCGGCGGCATCGGCGCGGTCGAGCACCACAGCGAAAGCCCCGAGGCATACTTCGCGCACACGCCGGGCCTGAAGGTCGTTTCCTGCTCGAACCCGGCCGACGCCTACTGGATGATCCAGCAGGCGATCGAGTCCGACGACCCGGTGCTCTTCTTCGAGCCGAAGCGCCGCTACTGGGACAAGGCGGAGGTGGATACCGGGGAACCGGAGCTCTCGCTGCACGCGTCGCGAGTCGTCGTCCAGGGAACGGACGCGACCGTGCTGGCGTACGGGCCGATGGTCAAGACCTGCCTGGACGCGGCAACCGCCGTTGCGGACGACGGTCAGTCGCTCGAGGTCATCGACCTGCGTACGCTGTCGCCGCTCGACCTCGACCCGGTGTACGAGTCGGTCCGCAGGACCGGACGCTGTGTCGTCGTTCACGAGGCGCAGCGCACCCTGGGCATCGGCGCAGAGGTCGCGGCCCGTGTCACCGAGGAGTGCTTCTACTCGCTCGAGTCGCCGGTGATGCGCGTGACCGGTTACGACACCCCATACCCGGCGGCCCGGGTCGAAGACCAGTACCTACCCGATCTGGACCGGGTGCTCGACGCCGTCGACCGCGCCCTGGCGTACTAGGAGGCGCCCGGCATGGCTGAGGTATTCAAGCTGCCCGACGTCGGCGAAGGCCTGACCGAAGCGGAGATCGTCTCCTGGAAGGTCCGGCCCGGCGACACCGTGAAGGTCAACGACGTCATTGTCGAGATCGAGACCGCCAAGTCGCTGGTGGAGCTGCCCTGCCCGTTCGCCGGGGAGGTGGAAGGGCTCCTGGTCGACGAGGGGGCGACCGTGCCGGTCGGCACACCGATCATCTCGGTACGCACTGCAGATTCGGGGAGTGCCGGCGCAGCGCCGGAGGCGCCGTCGGCCGCCGAGCCATCGGGTGAATCAGGCGAAAGCAACGGCGACGGTGACCGCCAGGCAGTCCTTGTCGGCTACGGCCCTCGTTCGACGGCCGCCAAGCGCCGCCCTCGTAAGACGAGCACACAGCCGGAGTCGGGGCAGGCGGCGCCGGTCCGGGACGCCAGTGTCGATCACGATGAGGCGGCTCACCCCGGCGGGAACGGACCGACTCGTCGTGATCAACCAAATGGGGAAGGCGCGCCTACCGCGGCACAACCTACCTTGACCGGGGCCGGCGTGCTAGCCAAACCGCCGGTCCGCAAGCTCGCCAAGGATCTTGGCGTCGACCTGCGCACGGTTCCGCCGTCCGGCGAGGGCGGCATCATCACGCGGGACGACGTCCGGGCCGCGGCCGAGGCGCCGGCTGCCCGTCCCGGCGTCCATGCCGGGGACGGGTGGGACGGCCTGCCCCGTGAGGAGCGCATTGCGATCAAGTCGGTCCGCAAGGTGACCGCGGAGAACGTCACCCGCTCCGCGTTCACCGCACCGCACGTCACAGAGTTCGTAACGGTCGACGTCACCCGTATGGTCCGGCTGCTCGATCGGCTACGCGAGTCCCGCGAGTTCCGCGAGGTGAAGCTCTCGCCGCTGACCGTGCTGGCCCGGGCGATGTGCCTCGCCGCCAAGCGCACGCCGGACGTCAACTCCAGGTGGGACGACGAGGCGGGCGAGATCGTTGTCCAGCGGTACGTCAATCTCGGTATCGCCGCTGCGACCCCGCGCGGACTCGTCGTCCCGAACATCAAGGACGCGGACCGGATGTCGCTCCGTGAGCTCGCCGTCGCGATCAACGAATTGGCGGCCACCGCACGCGAAGGCAAAACCCAGCCTGCCGACATGGCCGGTGGCACGATGTCGATCACCAACGTGGGCGTGTTCGGTGTCGACACCGGCACGCCGATCCTGCCCCCGGGCGAGGCGGCGATCATGTGCCTCGGCGCGGTCAAGCAGCAGCCGTGGGTACACAAGGGCAAAATCAAGCCGCGTTGGGTCACGACGCTGGGACTCTCGTTCGATCACCGGTTGGTCGACGGCGAGCAGGGCTCGAAGTTCCTCGCCGACGTCGCAGCACTGCTGGAGGATCCGGCCAACGCCATCGTCTGGTAGGTCGTCGCGGACGAGTCGGTCGGTACTCGGTTCGGCCCTCAGACCCGGCCGGCGCGGTCGCGGAGGAGGTCGCGGATCTCCTGCAGCAGCAGCACATCCTCGGCCGGCGCCGCCGGCTCGTCCTCGACACCCTTCGCGCGCATCTCGCGCAGCCGGTTCATCGGCACGACGAGCACGAAGTACACCGCAAGAGCTATCAGCAGGAAATTGATCAGTGCGGTAAGGATCGCGCCGATCGAGAACTGCGCTCCGTTGATCGTGAAGTTCCACACATTGTCGAGGTTGGGCTCGCCGAAGATGGCGGCGATCAGTGGCGTGATCAGCCACTGGACGACGGCGTTGATGACGACCGTGAAGGCGGTGCCGAGCACGATGGCGACCGCCAGGTCGATCACGTTACCGCGCAGAACGAACTCTCTGAACCCCTTGAGCATGGTGGCTCCCCCTGGAAAGACAGCGGTTGGAGATCACCGTATCTCGCGCAGGCGGTCGAGAACCGTGAAATACACCGGCATAGCCGGACTTTCGTAAGGAGTCTGCGCGGCCCGAACGTGGGCCGTTGTGCCAGAACGGTCCGCTACGGCCGCCGGAGCAGCGTGGCGATGCCCTGCCCGACGCCGATGCACATGGTGGCGAGTGCATAGCGCTCGTCCCGGTGGTTCATCTCGATCGCCGCGGACAAGGTGATCCGAGCACCACTCATGCCGAGCGGATGGCCCAGCGCGATCGCGCCGCCGTTGGCGTTGACGTGCTCGGCGTCGTCGGCGAGCCCGAACTCGCGCAGGCACACGAGCGACTGCGCCGCGAACGCCTCGTTGAGCTCGACCACGCCGATGTCGGTCAATTCGACGCCGGTACGCGCCAGCAGCTTACGCGTCGCCGGGATCGGCCCGATACCCATGACGCGCGGCGCGACGCCGGCCGTTGCCACGCTGACGATTCGTGCGAGGGGCGTCACGCGATACCGCTCGACGGCATCGCCGCTCATCACCAATACGGCCGCGGCGCCGTCGTTGACGCCGGAGGCGTTGCCGGCGGTGACCGTCCCGCCCTCACGTGTGACCGGCCGGAGCTTCGCCAGAGCTTCCGGTGTCGTCTCGCGCGGATGCTCGTCCGTGTCGACCACGACCGGGTCGGCTTTGCGGCGCGGGACAGGCACCGGCGCGATCTCTTCGGCGAGCCGTCCGGACGCGATGGCCTTGGCAGCACGCTCCTGGCTGCGTAGCGCAAAGGCGTCCTGGTCCTGCCGGCTCACCCCGTAGTCCTCGGCGACGTTCTCCGCGGTCGCGGCCATGGAGTCGGTGCCGTACGCAGCCTTCAGCGCCGTGTTGACGAACCGCCAGCCGAGCGTCGTGTCGTAGATCTGCGCCTGCGACCGGTCGTACGGCGTCTGCGCCTTCGGCATGACCAGCGGCGCTCGCGACATCGACTCGACCCCGCCGGCGACGACGATCTCGGCGTCGCCGGTCTTGATCGCCCGTGCCGCGTAACCGATGGCGTCCATGCCCGAGCCGCACAGCCGGTTGATGGTGGCGCCGGGGACCGTTTCGGGCCAGCCGGCCAGGAGCGTGGCCATGCGTGCGACGTTGCGGTTGTCCTCGCCGGCCTGGTTCGCGCAGCCGAGCACGACCTCGTCGACGGCCGACGTGTCGAGTTGCGGCACCCGCTCGGCGAGAACACGCAGTGTATGAGCCGCCAGATCGTCCGGACGGACCGGGGCGAGCGCCCCACCATACCGCCCGACTGGGGTACGAACACCGGTCACCAGATATGCGTCAGTCACATCATCAAGGGTAGACGGAGCCGCCGCCGGCACTGGATGCAGCGGCGACGCAAGCCTGCGGACCTGGGCGCAACCGTGCGCCCAGGAGCGCAGTGCACATCCGGAGCTCGGGCAGCGCCCGCACTCATGGAGCTTGCACCGTGGCCGGCTCGTCATCCGAGAGCCGGCGTCGGACGCACTATGGTAGCGAGTAGTAGCACCATGTGCTACAACAATCATATGCAGACGATCACTCAGCGCGAGTTTCGCAATGGGAGCTCCGCGATCATGGACAGAGTTGAACGTGGCGAGACGTTCCGCATCACGCGACGCGGCGTGCCGATCGCAGAAGTCAGGCCGATCCACGGCGAGAAGTTCATGCCGATGGCAGAGATCAAGCGAGCGTTCGCCGGTATGCCTGCTGGCGATCATGCCAAGATGCGCGCTGAGGCGGATGCCGTGTTCGGTGAGGAGCGTGTCGGTGACTGATCGCAATCTGCAGGGAGTTCTCGATACGTCCGTGGTGATCGACCTCGACGAAATACCGGACGAGAATCTCCCGGTGCACGCAGCCATCACCGCGGTGACTCTCGCCGAGCTGTCGCAGGGGCCTCACCTGGCCGCCGATGTCGAGACGCGAGCGATCCGCACGGAGCGGCTACAGCTCGTGGAGGCGACGTTTCGCTCGCCGTTGCCGTTCAACGCAACTTGCGCACGGAAGTACGGCTCCCTTGTCGCGAAGGTGTTGGCATCGGGGCGCAACCCCAAGCCCAGAAGGATAGACCTGATGATCGCGGCGACCGCAGCCAGCCTGGATCTGCCGTTCTATACGCGGAATCCGGACGACTTCAAGGGCATCGAATCGTCCGTGCTGGTCGTGCCGGTGTAGGCGGGAGCGGAAAGGTACGGTTAGCGACCCGTCGACGGGTCGTTAAGCAGGCCGAGCGGACGTTTACGTGGTCATTCGGTGAGGGTGCCGCCGATCTCGCGGGAGCGGCCGCGGAACTCGGCCACGATCTCGTCGGCACGGCGGATCTGCACGTCGTAGATGCCGTTGCGGCCGTAGCGGACGCGCTCGGTCGCCTCGGCGGTCAGGACGTCACCGAGACGGGCCGGTGCGACGAACACGATGTCGCAGTCCTGGGCGACCGCGATCCGGTTGTACGAATTGCAGGCGAACGCGAACGCCGAGTCGGCGAGTGCGAACACGAAGCCGCCGTGGCAGATGGCGTGGCCGTTGACCATGTCCGCGCGTACCGTCATCGTGATGGTCGCACGTCCGGGCGCGACCTCGTCCAGGCTCATGCCGAGCGCTTGGGACGCGGCGTCGTCCGCCCACATGGCCGCGGCAGCGCGCTCGGCCAGGCGCTGGGCGTCACCCAACGGTGTGTCCGCGGACGGCTCGCTTTCGGAGATCATCGGACACAAGGTACCGCTGTTTGTCCTCGGTGCGGGCTAGCGCGTCCAGCACGCCGACGACCCAGTCCCAGCCCAGCTCGTCGCCCCAGGCCACCGGGCCTTTCGGATAGTTGACGCCCAGCCGCATCGCGGTATCCACGTCCGGCGCCGAGGCAACGCCGGCGTCCACCGCGTCCGCACCGAACGCGGCGAGCATCGCCACGGTGCGGGCGACGATCATTCCGGGTGTGTCCGCGACGATGGTGACGTCCGCGCCCGCGGCTTGCAGGCAGCCCACCGCATCGCTGACCGCGGCGGTTGGCGTGTCGGGCCCCGCTGCGACGGCGAACCTGGATGCGGAGCCGAAGTCGTGCGCTAGGTCAACCAAGATCGTCGTCTCGCCCGTCTCAGCCATGACGTCGGCAGCGGTGCGTCCGTCGGTCATCTGGAGCACGACGTTCTCGCTCGGCCGGATCCGGACGGGTCCGTGACCGCGGGTTACGTGCACCGGGAAGCCCGCCCTGCCCAGCCGGTCGATGAGTGCCGACAACGGTGTGCTGCCGCCGTTGACGGTCAACGATTGCGGCTCGTTGCACGGCTCGGCCGTCGCAGCGACAGGTTTCGCCTTGCCGTCGTAGAAGCCGCCGCCGGATTTGCGCCCCAGTCGGCCATCGGCAACCATCTCGTCCTGCAGCGCCGACGTCTCGAACCGGGGATCTTTGCCGAGCGCCTTCCAGACGCTCCGGGTGACCGCGGCGTTGACGTCCTGACCGATCAGATCCGTGAGCTCGCACGGTCCCATCCGGAAACCGCCGCTCTCGCGCATGATCGCATCCAGGGTTGCCGGGTCGATGTAACCATGCCCGAGGATCCGGAACGCCTCGGCGTAGAACGGTCGCGCGACCCGGTTCACGATGAATCCGGGCGTTGACGTGCACTGCACCGGGGTCTTGCCCCAGACCGTGGCGGTGGCGGCCAGCGCGTCCGCCACATCGGGGGACGTCGCCTCACCACGTACCACCTCGACGAGCGGCAGGAGCGGCGCCGGATTGAAGAAGTGCATGCCCGCCAAGCGCTCGGGCCGGGTCATTCCGGCCGCGATATCGGTGATGGACAGCGACGACGTGTTGGACGCGAACACGGCCTCTTCCCCACAGGCCGCTTCGAGCATGCCGAACAGCTCGCGCTTGACGGCGATGTCCTCGATGACCGCCTCCACCACCAGGCCGCATTCGGCGAGATCGACGATCGCGGCCGCCGGTGCGAGCCGGTCACGGATGTGCTGAGCCTGCTGCGGGTCGAGCTTGCCTTTGTCGGTCAGCCGGGTGAGGCGGGCTTTGATGTTTCCGACCGCCTCCTCGGCCACTCCGGGCACGGCGTCATAGATCCGGACGGGGTGCCCCGCCGTGGCGGCGACTTGCCCGATCCCGGCACCCATGGTGCCGGCGCCGACGATGCCGATCGGGGTAGTCGGGTCGAGTGCGGTCATACCGCCGAGTCTGCCGCAACTTTATTCCCCTCGCTTGCCACACTGCGAGGACCGGCAGCGCATGTGACAAAGTAGAGTCGAGTGAGCTTATTCCCCGTCACACGTGCTGCGCGCCGGCGCGCTGGAGGTGCCTGACATGTCCCTGGACCCCTTGATCGCCAAGCACCAACAGACCTTGGAGGATGCGCTCGCCGCGATCCGCAGCCGTGGCCACTACTCGGCGTATCCCGAATCGCCGAGCCCGCGTGTCTACGGCGAGACGGCCGGGCCCGAGGGCAAGGCGGCGTACGAGGCATGGCTCGGCACCGAATTCCCGCTCGAGACGCCCGGTGCGGACGGGCGGGTCGCCACCGAGACGAGCCCGTTCGGTCCGGAACTGGGCGTCACGTATCCACGGATCCGGCCTACTGACGAGTCGGTCGGTGCCCTGCTCGGCGCCGCTGCGGCGGCGATGCCGGCCTGGCGGGAGGCGGGGCCGCTGGGGCGGGCCGCCGTCTGCATGGAGATCCTCGACCGCCTCCACAAGCGGATCTTCGAGCTTGGCCACACGGTCATGCACACCTCCGGGCAGGCCTACGTGATGGCATTCCAGGCCGGCGGGGCGCACGCGCTGGACCGGGGCCTGGAATCGGTCGCCTACGCGTACGAGGAGCAGACCCGCACTCCCGGGATGGTGACATGGGAGAAGCCGACCAAGGGCGATCCGCTGCGCATGACGAAGACGTTCCACATCGTGCCGCGCGGCATCGGGCTGGTGATCGGCTGCAACACGTTCCCGACCTGGAATTCGTGGCCGGGCCTGTTCGCCTCGCTCGCGACGGGCAACGCCGTGGTCGTCAAGCCGCACCCGGGTGCCGTCCTCCCGCTTGCCATCACTGTACAGGCCGCCCAAGAGGTCCTGGCGGAGAACGGGTTCGATCGGAATCTCGTCACGCTGGCCGCCGAAGACCCGGCCGACAAACTGGCCGCGACGCTGGCGACCCGGCCCGAGATCAAGATCGTCGACTTCACCGGCTCCAGCGCCTTCGGCGAGTGGCTGGAGGACAACGCGCGTCAGGCGCAGGTGTACACCGAGAAGTCCGGCGTCAATACCATCGTCATCGACTCGACCGACGACTTCCGCGGGCTGTGCAGCAACATCGCCTTCTCGTTGAGCCTCTACACCGGGCAGATGTGTACCGCGCCGCAGAACATCTACGTCCCGCGCGACGGCATCGCCACCGAGGACGGGCGCAAGTCGTTCGAGGAGGTCGGCGAAGGCATCGCGGCCGCGGTGACCAAGCTGCTCGCCGACGACGCCAAGGCGGTCGAGTTGCTCGGCGGTGTGGCCAATCGTGGCGTGCTGGAGCGGGTGGAGGCGGCGAACACGGAGGGGGACGTCATCCTGCACTCGCGGGCGATCACCCATCCCGCCTGGTCGGACGCGACGGTGCGCACCCCGGTCATCCGCGCGATCGACGCCGCCGACGCAGATACCTACACCTCGGAATGCTTCGGCCCGGTCTCCTACCTGATCGCCACCGACTCGACAGACGCGTCGCTCGAGCTGTTCCGGACGACCGTCAAGGAGCATGGCGCGATGACCGCCTCGGTTTACTCGACGGACGAGAAAGTGATCGATGCCGCCGAGGCAGCGGCAATCGATGCCGGCGTGGCGCTGTCGATAAACCTGACCGGCGGTGTCTTCGTCAACCAGTCCGCCGCGTTCTCCGATTTCCACGGCACCGGGGCCAACCCGGCCGCGTCGGCGGCGTTCACGGACGGCGCGTTCGTCGCCGGACGGTTCCGCGTCGTGCAGTCGCGCCGCCACACCTGATTCTGCAGTGGGACACGAAGACCGCCCGGGCAGTGCGGCTCGCGGTGGGTGGCTTTCAAACGTCCCGAGCTAAATCGGACTAGTCGTCGGCTAGGGTGGCTTCCGGCGTTGGGCGCCCGGCGCTGAAATCCCGGCTCGCTACCTGGGAGGTTCTCGCGGTGAGTCGACGACGGATCACGCTGGCCGATGTCGCCAGGCATGCCGGTGTGTCGGGCACGACCGCCTCGCTGGTCCTTTCCGGGCGAGGACGCGAGCTGCGCATCTCCGAGAGCGTCGAGCACCGGGTCCGCGAGGCCGCCGACGAGTTGCAGTACCGACCCAACATCGTCTCCGTCGGCCTGCGAACCGGCACTACCCGAACCATCGGCTTCGTCTCCGACACCGTCGCCACCTCCCGACTCGCCGGCGACATGATCAAAGGAGCGCTCGAGGCCGCGCGGGATCGGGGTGTGATGCTGTTCATCGGCGAGACCGAGGGCGAGACGGATCTCGAACAGGGCCTGTTACGTGCGATGCACGACCGTCAGGTCGACGGCATCATCCTCGCGTCCATGTTCACCCGAACCGTCAAGGTGCCCACGGGGCTCAAGACCGGTCCCGCCGTGCTGCTCAACTCAGTTCCGGACCGAAGCGCTCCGCTTCCGTCGATCGTGCCCGACGAAGTCGAAGCAGGTCGCACGGCCGCCCGAGTTCTACTCGACGCCGGTCACCGAGCGGGCATCCATCTCATCGGCGCTGGTCCCGGTATCCATGATGTCCCCCGTGACGCACTGGCCGGCGTCGAGCGCCTCACCGGTATCGGCGAGATTCTTGATCAGGCGGAGGTCACGGTTGCGGGTGGGCATATCTGCTCCGACTGGCTGCCGAACCAGGGATACGACGCAACCTGCAGTCTCCTCGAACGCGAACGGCCACGTGCACTGATCTGCCTCAACGACCGCCTGGCGTTCGGCGCGTACCAAGCCCTCGACGCCTTCGGGCTCAAGGTTCCCGACGACGTCTCCGTCGTCTCTTTCGACGACCACCCGATCGCCACCTGGGTGCGTCCCAAACTCACCACCATCGCCCTCCCGCACTACGAACTCGGCCGCAAAGCCGTCGACGTGCTTTTCGCCGAGATCGACCGACGGCGCGATGACGTAGAACCGGACAAAGAGACTTATCGAATCCCGATGTCGGTACGAATCCGCGATTCCGTCCGGTCGCCGCAATAGGGTCGCCGCAATAGGAGTTGAAGTATTGACACGCCTCGGACGTGCCCATACGCTCCCCGCTAATCCGGTTTAGCGACGGGAGAAGGTGCATCGTGCGCGCGCCGTGCGTCGCCGATGTGATCACTCAGAAGGGAGTCGGCAGGTGGTGTCCGTTTCGTCCTGTGACGTGACCGAATCGTTACCGCCGAACCTGGCGCTTCCTCTTGCGTGAACGCGGAGAAACGGCTTCCTTTCAGTTATACGAATGCAAAGCCTGGTCGGGCCGTCCAAGGGGTCGGGTCACAGGTGAGGGGAGAGAATTCATGAGTTCGAGAGTGCGGCGCCGCCATTTCGCGGCGCTCAGCGGCGCAGCCGCGCTGGCACTCGTCCTCGCGGCGTGCGGTGACGACAACGGCGACGGAGACGACGCCGGCACCGACACGGACGAGGGTGAGGAAGAGACCGACGAGGACGGCGAGGCCGCGGACGACGAGTGTGCGGCGTACGAGGACTACGGCGACCTGTCCGGGACCCAGGTGACGGTGTTCACCTCCATCGTGGCTCCCGAGGACGAGGCGCACATCGTTTCGTACGAGCCGTTCGAGGAGTGCACCGGCGCCGACGTCGTGTACGAGGGCACCGGCGAGTTCGAGGCCCAGTTGCTCGTGCGGATCCAGGCCGGCACGCCGCCGGACATCGCCTACATGCCGCAGCCGGGCCTGCTGCGCACGATCGTCAACGACACCGGCGCGGCTCTTCCGGTCAGCGAGTTGGCCGAGGCCAACACCGAAGAGTACTACTCGGAGGACTGGAAGAACTTCGGCGTCGTCGACGGCACGTTCTACGGGTCACCCGTCGGGGCGAACGTCAAGTCGTTCGTCTGGTACTCGCCGTCGGCGTTTGCTGACGCGGGCTACGAGATCCCGGAGACGTGGGACGAGATGATCGAGCTTTCGGATCAGATCGTCGCGGACGGCGGCACGCCGTGGTGCGCCGGCATCGAGTCCGGTGCGGCCACCGGTTGGCCAACAACGGACTGGATGGAAGACGTCATGCTCCGCGAGCATGGCCCCGAGGTCTACGACCAGTGGACGAACCACGAGATCCCGTTCAACGACCCTCAGGTCGCGGACGTGCTCGAGCGGGTCGGGACCGTGCTGAAGAACCCGGACTACGTCAACGGCGGTTACGGCGATGTTCAGAGCATCGCCTCGACGGCGTTCCAGGACGGCGGCCTGCCGATCCTGGACGGTGACTGCTGGATGCACCGTCAGGCGTCGTTCTACCAGGCGAACTGGCCGGACGGGACGACCGTCGCGGAGGACGGCGACGTCTTCGCGTTCTACCTGCCGCCGATCGACCCCGAAGCGGGCAAGCCGCTGCTGATCGCCGGTGAGTTCGCGCTTGCGTTCAGCGACCGTCCCGAGGTGCAGGCGTTCCAGGCGTTCCTGGCTTCGCCGGAGTGGTCGAACGCCAAGGCCGAGGTCTCCGGTCCGGGTTGGATCAGCTCCAACTCCGAGCTGGACCCCAGCCTGCTGGAGTCCCCGATCGACCAGCTGTCCGTCGAGTTGCTGACCGACCCGGAGACGGTCGCTCGATTCGACGCGTCGGACATCATGCCCGGCGAGGTCGGTGCCGGTACGTTCTGGCGTGAGATGACCGAATGGATCGCCAGCGACAAGGATGACCAGGCCGTGCTCGACGCGATCGAGGAGTCCTGGCCGTAATAGATGAATACTCCGGGTGCGGAGCTCGGGCCGCGTGGTTCGCGGCCCGGGCTCCGCGCACCGCAGACCGAGGCATGAGGGAGGGCGGCCATTGTCCGATGTGAGTCAGGACCCGGGCGTAGGGCCCAGAGGTTCAGTGACGGTAGACGCACCAGAGCCACCGACGGAATCGTCCGGAACCTCGGTGCGGCAAGGGTCCAGGGCATGGACGGTCGTCCTGATCGTGCTTACGATCGCAGCGGTCGCAGGCGCCGCGGTCTTCCTGCTCAATGCGTTCGGCGTCATCACGATCGAGCTTGAGCGAGGATTCTGGCCGGTCTGGATGACCAGCCCGACCGATTGGCTCGGCAAGCTCGTGGTGATGGTCTTCGCGATCGCACTGTTCGTCTTCGTGATGACCATCGTCCTGCTGGCTGCCGACCGGTCCAGCCGAATTCCGAACTGGCTGCTCGCCGCGGCATTCATCGGGCCGGCGGTATTGATGATCGGGCTGGGACTGCTCTACCCGGCGATCCGCACCATACGCCAGTCGTTCTTCGACCGGACGAGTGAGAACTTCGTCGGCTGGGATAACTACCAGACGATACTCGGCAACTCGACTTTCCAGAGCGTACTGATCAACACGCTGATCTGGGTGCTCCTCGTTCCGCTCGCCTCGACCGGGATCGGTCTGGTCTATGCCGTCCTCGTGGACCGCACTCGCTTCGAAGCACTGGCCAAAGGCCTGATCTTCCTGCCGATGGCGATCTCGCTGGTCGGTGCCGCGATCATCTGGCGGTTCATCTATACCTTCCGGCCCGAAGAACAAAATCAGATCGGGCTGGCCAACCAGTTACTCGTTTGGCTCGGATTCGAGCCGTACCAGTTCATCATCACCGACACGTTCCGGCTTAACACACTCTTCCTGATCGTCGTACTGGTGTGGATCCAGACCGGATTCGCCATGACGATCCTGTCCGCGGCGATCAAGAACATCCCGGACGACATCATCGAGGCCGCCCGTCTCGACGGTCTGACCGGTTTCCGGATGTTTCGCTCCATCACGGTACCCAGCATCCGTCCCGCGCTGATCGTCGTCCTGGTAGCCATCACGATCACGACGCTGAAGGCGTTCGACATCGTCTACACGATGACCGGCGGCAACTTCAACACCAGCGTCGTCGCGAACGAGTTCTACTTCCAGGCCTTCCGGCAGTTCAACTTCGGACTCGGCTCGACGCTGGCCGTCATCCTGTTCATCGTGGTGATCCCGATCGTGATCTACCAGGTTCGCCAGCTACGAATCGCGGAGGAGATCCGATGACTGTCACTGGCCCCCCCGCCACGGTGATGGCCGGGCACAAGGCTCCTCGCAAGCTGAGCAAGGCCGAGCGGCGCGCGGCCGAGGCGAAGACGCGGCTGACCTCGCCATGGGCAAGCGGCATCGCGGTCGTGATCGCGATCTTGTGGACCATCCCGACGTTCGGTATAGCGCTCAGCTCGATCCGGCCGCAGGGTTCGATCCAGAGCTCAGGGTGGTGGACGTGGTTCACAAACCCAGAGGCCACGCTCTCCAACTATGAAGAGGTTCTTTTCGGCTCGAGCACCGCGTTCTCGACCTTCTTCATCAACTCGCTGACGATCACACTGCCGGCGGTGTTCATCCCGGTCACCCTGGCACTGCTGGCCGCGTACGCGTTCGCATGGATCGAGTTCAAGGGACGTGACTTCCTGTTCGTGGCGGTTTTCGCGTTGCAGATCGTGCCGCTGCAGATCGCCTTGATCCCGCTGCTGAGCGAGTACGTCAACTGGGGCTTCGCCGGTTCGTTCTGGGCGGTGTGGATCTCCCACTCGATCTTCGCGCTCCCGCTGGCGATCTTCCTGCTGCACAACTTCATGAAGGACATCCCGCGGTCTTTGATCGAAGCGGCTCGGGTGGACGGCGCGGGTCACGTGAAGATCTTCTTCCGGGTGCTGCTGCCGCTGCTCGTGCCGGCGATCGCCGCGTTCGGCATCTTCCAGTTTCTCTGGGTCTGGAACGATCTTCTCGTGGCGCTGACCATGGTCGGCGGCACGCCGAACGTCGCACCGCTGACGGTCCGACTCGCTGAACTGGTCGGCTCGCGCGGCGCGGACTGGCATCTGCTGACCGCGGGTTCGGTGGTGGCGATCGTCGTGCCAATGATCGTCTTCCTGGCGCTGCAGCGGTACTTCGTGCGCGGCCTGCTCGCCGGCGGTGTCAAGGGCTGAGCCACGGTGCGGGCACCCGGCAGGGGCGTACGCCGGCGTTGCTGCATGGCGTGATAGAGATTTCACGTGAGTGACGAGACGCAGACCCCGCCTACGCCGTTCCACGACCTCGACGCCTACATCGAGCTGCCGCGCGTCAGCGGTCTCGAGGTCTCGCCGGACGGATCCCGACTGGTGACGGCCGTCGCCTCGCTCAATCCGGACCGCACCAAGTACGTCACCGCACTTTGGGAGGTCGACCCCGGCGGCGAGCGTCCGGCCCGCCGGCTCACCCGCAGCGCCAAAGGCGAGGGCGAGGCCGCCTTCCTTCCGAACGGGGACTTGCTGTTCACCTCCGCCAGGCCGGATCCGGACAGCAAGGACGACGACGAGGTCCCGTTGCTCTGGCTGCTGCCTGCGGCCGGCGGCGAGGCGCGGGTCGTGGCCAAGCTGCCCGGTGGCATCGGCAACCTGACGGTGGCGCGTGAGTCCGGGACGGTCGTCGTCACATCCGCCACGTTTCCCTCGTCGGAGAGCGCGGAGGACGACGAGGCCAAACGTAAGGAGCGCAAGGACAACAACGTTTCGGCGATCCTGCACGATCGATACCCGGTCCGCCATTGGGATCACGACCTCGGCCCGGACGCACCGCGCATCTACGCCGGCGTGCTCGGCGACGACGACCAGATCGAGCTACGTGACCTCACGCCGGATGCCGGCCACGCTCTGATCGAGGCCGGCCTCGATGTCAGTGCGGACGGATCGACGATCGTCACGGTGTGGAACGCGCCCGACCTTGATCGCCTGCATGAGACGCTCGTGGTGATCGACACGGCGACCGCTGAGCGGCGGACACTGATCGCCGAGCAGGACCGTGTCTTCGTCCAGCCAGCGATCTCACCCGACTGCTCGAAGGTTGCGGCCGTCCGGGGGAGCTGGCCCACCGAGAGTGAATCGCCGGTCGTCACATTGGTCGTCATCGGTCTGGCGGACGGCGCCGTGCGCGAGCTTGCCGTGGACTGGGACCGGTGGCCTACTGGAATGCGATGGACGCCGGACGGCTCTGCGCTGATCGTCACTGCGGATGAGAACGGCCGCGGCCGGGTGTGCCGTATCGACGTGGGGACGGGCGTCGTCACAACCCTGACCGCTGATGACGCCGCGGTCACCGACGCGGTTCCATCCGGTGGCGCCGTGTACGCGCTGCGGACGTCGTACCTCACGCCGCTCGAGCCGGTGCGGCTGGATGCGACGACGCCCGGCCAGCACGCCTCGGCACTGCAAGGTCCGCTCCCGACGCCGGTCCTGCCCGGACGGTTGACTGAGATCGAGACGACCGTCTCGGACGGTGCGACGGTGCGGGCCTGGCTGGCGCTGCCGGACGACGCTTCCGAGGACTCCCCCGCACCGCTGCTGCTGTGGGTGCACGGGGGTCCGCTGAGCTCCTGGAACGCTTGGACCTGGCGGTGGAACCCGTGGCTCGCCGTCGCGCGCGGCTACGCCGTCCTCCTTCCGGACCCGGCGCTGTCGACCGGCTACGGGCGCGACTTCATCCAGCGCGGCTGGGCCCACTGGGGGACGACGACGTTCACCGACATCATGGCCGTCACGGACACCGCCGAGACCCGGCCCGAGATCGACGCGGACCGCACGGCGATGATGGGTGGCTCGTTCGGCGGCTACATGGCGAACTGGATCGCTGGCAACACCGACCGGTTCGCGGCGATCGTCAGCCATGCCAGCCTGTGGGCGCTCGACCAGTTCGCGTCAACGACGGACGGCGCGTACTTCTGGGAGCTACAGCTGACACCGGACATCGTCGCCGAGCACTCGCCGCACCTGCATGTGGAGAACATCACCACGCCGATGCTGGTCATCCACGGCGACAAGGACTACCGGGTGCCGATCGGCGAGGGCCTACGCCTGTGGCGCGACCTCGTGAAGCGCGCACCGCGGGACGGCGAGTTCAAGCACAGGTTCTTGTACTTCCCGGACGAGAACCACTGGATCTTGACGCCGCAGCACGCGAAGGTCTGGTACGACACGGTGTTCGCGTTCCTCGACCATCATGTGCTCGGCAAGGACTGGCAGACGCCGGCCATCCTGCATTGACGGCCTGATCATCCGCAAAAAGTAAGGAAGAACGGTGGCGGTGTCCGGTTTGCGGTAGGACAAAACGGGACACCGTCGGGGTTGTTCCTTACTTTTTGCGGACGATCTACGAGCGGACAAGGCGGGCGATGGCGTCCGAGGCCTCTTTGACCTTCTCGTCCGTCTCAGTGCCGCCGGCTCTGGCCGCGTCAACGAAGCAGTGCGCCAGATGCTCGTCGAGCAACTCGAGCGAGAACGACTGCAACGCTTTCGTCGCGGCCGACACCTGCGTGAGGATGTCAATGCAGTACTTGTCTTCCTCGACCATTCGCTGCAGCCCACGGATCTGTCCTTCGATCCTGCGCAGCCGCTTGAGGTGACTTTCTTTGTTGTCCGCGTAGCCGACCACTTTGTTCCCGCCTTCGCTCACGGTGGACGTCACCTTCGAGCATACCCCGCCCTGGTATGCGGCGGACTGGGCGAGCGAGTCTTAGCGGGCCTGGCCGTAGAGGCGCTCGACATTGAGCCGGAGCACCAGGCGCTGGTCCTCGACCATGACGCGCCGGTACTCGTCCCAGTCCGGATGCTCGCCGCTGGCCTGACGGTAGTAGTCGACGAGTTCTTCGACCGTGGCGTCGTGCGGGTCCGCTGCGACAGGCGTGAGTTCGCCGGTGCCCTCGGCGGTCACCCACGACCATGGCGAATCGCCCGTGACGTGCAACGAAGCGCGCGGGTCACGGCGCAGGTTGCGTGTCTTCACCCGAGTGTCGGTGAGTGAGACCCGGATCGTCGACCCGGACTCGTCGACCGCATAGGTGATTGTCGACAAATGTGGACGGCCGTCCGGCATGACCGTGGCGAGCACACCGAGTTGCCGGCTGCGCAGGAGCTTTCGCAACGCATCGTCATTCATGCCGGGTCCAACATCGACGGCGTCGGGTTCAATTCCTCGCCGTGGACGGTCGATTCGTTGCCCATATAGCAATGTGCCGTCTCAATTGGGTCACCTTCGGCGCTTCCCGGTTGAGCGCTGCGGCCTGATCGCTAGCCTGTGGTGGCAACACGGCCGATTTCGAGGACTACCGGCGAAGTGCGAGCGAACCACGACTGCGGAGGTGGGATGTGCAAGATCTCATCGACTTCATCCAACTTCGCTGGGACCAATGGATCGAGCTGGCCATCGAGCATGTGATCCTGGTAGTGGTCGCGGTGGCGTTCGCGACGATCATCGGTGTCGGGCTTGGCGTGCTCGTCTACCGGTCACGCACGCTCAGCGAGCTGGTCACGGCCATCGCAGCCACGATCCTGACGGTGCCGTCGTTCGCGCTGTTCGGTCTGATGCTGGCCTGGTTCGGTCTCGGCAACACGCCCGCGATTATCGCGCTCGTCGCGTACGCGCTGCTGCCGATCGTGCGCAACACCGTGACCGGCCTGCGCGGCGTCGATCCCGCGATCAGCGAGTCGGCTCGCGGCATGGGCATGGGCAACACGGCGACGCTGGTGCGCATCGACCTGCCACTGGCTTGGCCGGTCATCCTCACCGGGATCCGCGTGTCCACCATGCTCATCGTGTCGATCGCGGCCATCGCCGCCTATATCGGCGCCGGCGGGCTCGGCAATTGGATCTTCAATGGGTTGTCCCGGTTCGGCAGCGACGTGGCTATGCCACTGATCGTGTGCGGCACGATCGGCGTCGTGGTGGTCGCGTTCGCGCTGGACTTCGCGTACATCGGAATCGGAAAGCTGACGACTTCGAGGGGTATCCGTGACTGAATTCATGATCAGGCTCGAGGAGCTGACCAAGCGTTACCCTGGCCAGCTCGCGGTCGACAGCGTGTCCATGGACATCCCCGAGGGCGAGATCGTGGTGTTCGTCGGCCCGTCCGGGTGTGGCAAGACGACGACCCTGAAAATGATCAATCGGCTCATCGAGCCCACCAGCGGGCAGATCTACCTGCAGGGGGAGAACGTCACCAAGATCAACGCCGACGAGCTCCGCCGCCGGATCGGCTACGTCATCCAGCAGATCGGGCTGTTCCCGCACCAGAACATCGCGCGGAACATCGCGACGGTGCCCCGCATGCTGGGATGGGACAAGAAGCGGATTGCCGAGCGGGTCGACGAGCTGCTCGAGATGGTCGGAATGGATCCCGCGATGCATCGGGACCGGTATCCGAAGGAGCTCTCCGGCGGGCAGCGCCAACGCGTGGGGGTCGCGCGGGCGATGGCCGCCGACCCGGCCGTCATGCTGATGGACGAACCGTTCGGCGCGATCGACCCGATCACCAGGGAGCGGCTGCAGAACGAGTTCCTCCGCCTCCAGGAGGAGATCAAAAAGACCATCTGCTTCGTCACCCATGACATCGACGAGGCGATCAAGATGGGCGACCGGATCGCGATCTTCGGCAACCACCACAGGATCGAGCAGTTCGACACACCGGAGAACATCCTGTCCGGCCCGGCCAATGACTTCGTCGAGGACTTCCTCGGCTCCGGCGCAGCGCTCAAGCGTCTGCACTTACGGCGTGTTTCGGACGTCGACCTGACCCAGTGGCCGACCGGTGGACTTGACGCCGGCCGGCAGGCGCTGCGGAACCAGCTCGCCGGACAGGCGGACCACAGCTTCTTGCTGTTGCTGGACGGCCGGCGGCGTCCGGTTCGCTGGGTCAGCGACCGCGACCTTGCGCGCGGCGAAGGGCCGTTGGAGAGGGCCGGCCTTCCGGTCACCGCGGTGGTGGAGCCGCACGCTTCGCTGCACGACGCGTTGGACGAGATGATCACGTCCAACGTCGGCTGCGCCGTTGTCGTCGACCACGGGCAGTACCAGGGCGTGGTGGACATCGACACGGTCATGACCGCGATCAACGCGCTGCGGCTCGAGACGCGCGAGCGGTTCGCGGTCGGATCGTGGCACGGCGTCCCGGAGCCGGTCGGGGACGGAGGTTCGCCATGACCTTCGTCGGCACCGACGTCACATATGCGGCTGGTCCTCCTGAGCCGGACGAGGAGCGGCCATCGAGAGGACTACGCCAGATTCTCCGCGAGCCCGCGAAGGTCTGGAGCTATATCGGCATTCCGCTCCTCGTGGCGGCCTCGTGGATCGCCCTGTACGTATGGGTCGATGGCCTGGAGTTGGACCGGATCGAAGCGCCGATTCTCACATGGGGCAACATTCAGGCTCGGACGATCGAGCACATTGAGCTGAGCCTCATCGCGACGGTGTTCATCGTCGCGATCGCGGTGCCGCTGGGCATGGTGCTGACCCGTCCGTTCGCCAAACCGGTCACCCCGCTGTTCATCGGTCTGGCGAATATCGGCCAGGCGATCCCGTCCATCGGCGTGATCTTCTTTCTGGCGCTGCCGTTCCTGCTCGGCATCGGTGCGCGGACGGCGATCGTCGCGGTCATCCTCTACTGCATTCTGCCGGTGCTGCGCAACACCATGGTCGGGATCGACCAGGTCGACCCGGCATTGATCGAGTCTGCCCGCGGAATGGGGATGTCCAAGGCCGCGGTGCTGTTCCGCATCGAGTTGCCGCTGGCCGTCCCCGTCGTGCTCGCCGGCGTCCGCACCGCGCTGATCCTCGCGGTCGGAACCATGACGCTCGCGACGTTCATCAATGCCGGTGGGCTCGGCGACATCATCAATCAAGGGATCGTTCAGAATCGCGACTCGATTCTGATCACGGGAGCGGTGTTGACCGCCGGGCTCGCGTTGCTCATCGACTGGCTCGCCGGCATCGCCGAGGAGGTGCTCCGGCCCAAAGGGCTTTGAGAGCGTTAATTTCACGAAGGAGGAGCTATGACTATGGATCGACGTTGGTGGAAGGCGGCCTCGTTGCTGGCCGCCGCCGGGCTGGTGCTCGCGGCGTGTGGAGACGATGACGACGGCGACACCACTTCGGCCGAGGACGGTGACGCCGCCGATGTCGCCGGACTCGAGGGCGCCGAGCTCGTCGTCGGCAGTAAAGACTTCACCGAGCAGCTGATCGTGGGTGAGATCGCCCGCATCGCGCTGGAGAACGCCGGGGCGAGCGTCACCGTGGAGAACCTCGCCGGCACCGATGTCGTCCGCGCCGCGCTTGAGAACGGCGAGGTCGACATGTACTGGGAGTACACCGGAACGGGCTGGCTGAACATCCTGCAACAGGACGAGCCGATTCCCGATGCACAGGAACAGCACGAGGCCGTGGCGGAGATGGACCTGGAGGAGAACGGCATCGTCTGGCTGGAGCCGGGCTCGTTCAACAACACCTACGCCGTCGCGGTGGCCTCGTCCAAAGCCGATGAGCTCGGGCTGTCGGCGCTCTCCGACCTGCAGGGCCTGCTCGCCGACAATCCGGACGCGGCGACGTTCTGCGTCGCGGCGGAGTTCGTCGGCCGGCCGGACGGTCTGCCGGGGATGGAGGAGCACTACGACATCGAATTCCCGGACCAGAACCTGGTCACCTTGGACGAGGGACTGATCTACAGCGTGGTGGCCGAGGCAGACGAGTGCACGCTCGGGGAGGTGTTCGCCACGGACGGCCGCATCGCCTCGCTCGATCTGGTCGTGCTCGAGGATGACCAGCAGTTCTTCCCGGTCTACAACCTGGCGATGACGATGCGCGAGGAGACGTACGACGAGTACCCGGAGCTGGCCGACCTGTTCAACCCGATCAACGCGGCGCTGGACGACGAGACGATGTCGGACCTCAACGCGCGGGTCGACGAGGGCGGCGAGTTCGAGGACGAAGTTGCCGAGGACTTCCTGCGGGAGAACGGCTTCATCGACTAGCTGCGGCCTGTGATCATGTTCAATCGGCGTGCGTCAGGTACGCCGATTGAACATGTTCACGGGGAGCGGTCAGAGGTCGCCGCCCTCGTCGAGTAGCCGGCGTACTTCGCGCTGGACGAGACCCAGTCGAGCCTCCTTCACCAGCGGTATGTCGCGCCGGCGCCGGCGGACGTCGGCGAGGTCGATGTCGACGGTGAGCAGGCTTTCCTCGTCCTCCGGCGCCTCGCCGATCACGTTGCCCCACGGATCGACCACATGGGATCCGCCCCACAGTCGCATCGTGCCCTCAACGCCCACCCGGTTCACGAACACGACGAACAGCTGGCACATCTGGCCGTAGAACCGGGTGATACTCCGCCAGTACCCCTGGGAGTCGTATCGGTCCGGGAAGGCGCTCTGCGCGCTGGTGACCGGCACGATCAGGATGTGCGCACCGTCCTGGGTGGCGAGGAACGCGAGCTGTGCCTGCCAGGCGTCGTTGCAGATCAAGATCGACATGCGGCTGGAATCCGTCGTATCGAACGCGCGCATCGCCTGTCCGGGGGTGAAGTGCTTGCGCTCCTCGAAGCTCAGGTAGTTCGGCAGGTACAGCTTGCGGTGGACGTGGACCAGCCCGCCTTCCTGGTAGTAGGCGGCGCTGTTGTAGGTGTGCATGCCGCCCGGTCCGGCTTCGGGGAAGCAGAGTACGAGTCCGGCGTTCCCTGCCTTCTTCGCCAGCCATTCGAGCCGCTCGTCGTCGGGCCGAAGGCCCAGGTCCGCCTCGACATCCCCCACGGAGTAGCCGGACAGGTGGAGCTCCGGAAAGACGATCAGCTCGGTGGATTCCTTGGTGGCCGCGACGATGGCCTCGGCCGCTCGCTCGATGTTCGCATCGACATCGCCGAGGCGAGCGTCGACCTGTGCGAGTGTGACGCGCATGGCGCGCTCACCTCCGTTCTGCAAGAGACCTGATCAGGCCTGCCCAGCCGGCCTTATGCGACGTGAGCAGGCCTGTTCGGCAAGTATGTAGCGCGCCGGCCAGAGCGTCCAGAGCTAATCACAAGCGAGGACACTGACGAGGTAGTGACCGTATGACCGGTCGCACAGCACGAGGTACGAGCGGGCGCCGGCGTCGTCGTCCCGGATCACGGTGGCGGTCACGGCTGCGATCCGGGTGCGGAATGCTCGGCCGTTCGTGGTGGCGGAGTCGGCGAGGTCGATCGCGCAGACGGCGGCGAGCGACCGTGTCGAGCCGTCACCGGTGAGCCGTCCCAGCCAGTGGCCGTGCGTGACGTCGACGACACTGGCGAACTCGCCGTCCACGAGAGCCTCGGTGTGCCTGACGATGGCCGCGCTCGGCTCGTCCGCCGACAGCAACAGCCAAGAGTCCGGTTTCCAGCCGACGGTGAGGACCCGGGCCGAGGCCGACCAGGTGGCGCGGCCGTGCCGGACGGTTAGCCGGCGCGCAACCGGGCCGTCCGGGGATGCCCGAACAATCACCTTCGCCCAGTCCGCGCAGTCGGTGAGCCTGGCATTAACCATGCAGCCTCGCCCCCTCCGGGTCGACATGGGCCAGCTGAGGCTGGACGGTCAGGTGGACCCGGCGCCCGTCCGGCG
Organism: Jiangellaceae bacterium; assembly: GCA_036374835.1. Lineage (GTDB taxonomy): Bacteria > Actinomycetota > Actinomycetes > Jiangellales > Jiangellaceae > DASUTB01. Next base: position 29,157 of record DASUTB010000005.1, read on the forward strand.
AGCGGGCCGCGACCACGGTGCCAGGCCTGGACAGCTCGGCATCGACGAAGCCCATGCTGATCGCGCGGCCCAGGGTGGGTGAGAAACGACTGGACGTCACTCGCCCGACAATCCGTCCTCCGTCTGCGACCAGTTGGCAGCCTTCGACCGGCACGGCCAGCGGATCCACGGACTGCATGCCGACCAACTCGGGTGCGCCGTCCCCCAGCCGCTGCCAGGACAGCTCCGGCTTGCCGATGAAATCGGCCTTGTCCAGTTTGATCGCCCACTCCAACCCGGCGCTGTAGGCGCCCGTGAGCCCGTCGGTGTCCTGACCCACGATGATGTGGCCCTTCTCCAGGCGGAGGATGCGCTGCGCCTCGACGCCGAACGGGCGGACGCCGAGGTCGGCGCCGGCCTCTAGCAACGCGTGCCAGACGGCGAGCCCGTGGCCGGACGGAACGTGCAGCTCGTAGCTGAGTTCGCCGGTGAAGCCGATGCGCCACACCACGCAGTCCGAGACGCCGGCCACCGTACCGATTCGAACCCGCATGTAGCCGAACGCTTCGTTCGACATGTCGATGTCGGACGCAAGCCGGTTCACCAGCTCGCGCGACCGCGGGCCGGCCACGTTGATGCTCGCATACGCGTCTGTCATCGGGATGGCATGGACCCGCCACCGTCGGTGCTCGGTCTGCAGCCAACGCTCGATCCACTCACCGACCGCGTCGGCGCCGGACGACGTGGCGGTGAGCAGGTAGCGGTCCTCGCCCAGGCGTCCGGTCACGCCGTCGTCGAAGACCACACCGTCATCGGCGCACATGACGCCGTAGCGGACCTGCCCGACCGCGAGCTTGCGCCACTTGTTGACGTAGAGGAATTCGAGAAGGTCGGGGACGTCCGGCCCGCGCAACTCGAACTTGCCGAGCGGCGTGACATCGATGATCCCGACCGCGTGCCGAACCGCCAGCACCTCGCCGGCCGGATCGGGCCGCCCGTCGACGAGGTAGCTGTCGGGCCGGATCCACTGCCCGGCCACGAGCGGGACCGCATCGTGCGCCACGTGCCAGTCGTGCATCGGCGAGTGCCGCACGGGGTGGTGGTTGGGTCCGGCAAGTGCCCCGAGGCTGACCGGGACGTACGGCGGGCGGGCTGTGGTGGTTCCGGTGCCGGCGATGTCGCACCCGGTCGCCTCGGCGACGATGGCGATGGCGTTCATCGCCTCGAGCTTGCCCTGAGGACGACCCATCGTGACGGTCGTGTAGCGCTTGGTCAGCTCGATCGAGTCGTAGCCCTCGGCGACCGCGGTTCGCAGGTCGTGCGCAGTCACGTCCTCGGCGAGATCGACGAACCCGTCGGTCGGTCCGGCGAACAGCGCCGGATGCGGCGACGGCGCCAGGTCGGGGAGCGGCGTATGGCCATCGGCCGCGCGGATCGCGTCGGCCGCGCGCCGGCCGACCGCACCGGCGTGGGCGATCAGCTTGTCGAGGGTGCCGTCGCCGACCAGACCACCGGTTGCGTATACGCCCTCTGGGAGGTCGGTGGGGACGAATCGGGCGGCGTCGGGTCGGTACGCGGCGCTCCCGCCGGCCATTGTGACCAGCCCGGTGGGTGCCGTCCATCCGGTAGCGGTCACAACCAGGTCGCATTCGATCACGCGACTGTCCGAGCATTCGACCGATCGGACGCCACCTCGGCCACGGATCCGCCGGATGCCGACGCCGGCTCGCGTGTCCAGGACGGCGGCGACGTCCACACCCGCCCGCTCGAGATCGTCCGTAGCGGCCCGACCGTCGTCGTTGGCGGTGAGGACGACCGCCCGTTCTCCGGGCCGGACGGCGTACTCGTTGATCAAACGCCGGACGGCGGTCGACAACATCACGCCAGGCAGGTCGTTTCCACCTACCACGTACGGGCGCTCGATCAGTCCGGGTGCGAGGATCAGTTGCTTGGGGCGAGCCTTGATCAGCGTCTCCTCGACGTCCGGGTGGCCGTTGCGGGCCCGGCCCGGGACGCCGCCCTCGTGGTCGGCCGGCCGCCCTCGCTGGACGATCGCCACCAGGCCGCCTTCGTAGTGGCCGAGCACGACCGCCTGGGTCAAGGTTTCGATCGCACCGGTCGCGACCGCGACCCGCAGCCGGTCGAGCTCGGCGCGGCCGGGCGCTGCACTGGTCCATCGCAGGTGGCCGCCCAGCTGCGGTTGGTCATCGACCAGCATCACGTCCGCTCCGGCAGCTGCGGCCGCGAGCGCGGCCGTCATTCCGGCCGGGCCACCGCCGACGACGAGCACGTCGGGGTGGGCGTGCCGATGCTCGTAGCGGGCATGCGACGCGTCGCCCGGCGCCGCGCTCGCCGGATCCGGCACCCGGCCTCCGGGTGCGAAGCGACGGAGAACCCGCTCGTAGTGCGGCCACGCCCACCGTGGCCGCATGAATGTCTTGTAGTAGAAGCCGGCGGACAGCGCTGGAGCCAGCAGTTGGTTCGCGGCCTTGACGTCGAACCGGAGCGAAGGCCACACCGCTTGCGCGGTAACGACCATGCCGTCGGCGACGTGCCGGGCGGCGGCGGGCACGTTCGGCTCGTCGCCGACCTGGACCAGGCATCCGGGGTCGTGCGCGTCGGCGGTGAGCAATCCGCGCTTGCGGTGGTACTTGAGGCTGCGGGAGAAGACCCGGACGCCTGCGGCCGCCAGTGCGGAGGCGATGGTGTCACCGTCGAACGCCGGATACACGCGCCCGTTCCACGAGAACGACAGCGGCGCGTGCCGGTCGATCACCTCGCCGGGCTGCGGTGGAAGCCGCATCACAGGGTCTCGTCCGCCACTGACCGGCATACACCGATCTCACCGGTCATGGTGTTGCGGGACACCGCGAGGTAACGGCCGCAGCCGGCTCGGTGTAGCCACAGTTCGTCCGCCCAGCCCGCGGGGTTGCGTCTCGTGTAGAGATGGGCGCGCCACTCCTGCGGGGTGGTGGCATCGACGTCCGGCCGGGCGACCCGCTCCCCGATGTAGCCGAACTCCGCAGCGTCCCGTTCGCCGCAGCGCGGGCAGGGCAGCATGATCACTGTCTGAACCTCCTAATGGCCCACCGCGGCGGCGCCTCGCTCGCCGACCAACCGGCCGTCGTTGAACCGGGACAGGGCGAACGGCTCGATCAGCTCCGGTGTCTTACCGGTGGCGACCAGAGAGGCCATCGACTCGCCCGATACCGGGCCGGCCTTGAACCCGTACGTGCCCCAGCCGACATCGATGTAGAAGCCGTCCACCGGCGTGCCGCCCATGATCGGCGAGAAGTCCGGCGTCATATCGCACAGTCCTGCCCATTGCCGCAACACCCTGACCCGGTTGAGCGCGGGCATCAGATCAAGCACGTGCCCGGCCACCCCTTCCAGGAACTCCAGGGAGCCGCGGGTGGAGTAGGACGGGAACGGATCGACCGACGCGCCGAAGACCAGCTCACCGCGATCGGTCTGGCTGACGTACACGTGCAGCGTCCCGGACACCACGACCGTGTCGAGGAACGGGCGGACCGGCTCGGAGACGGCCGCCTGCAGCGGGTACGTGGTGATGGGTAGCGAAACCCCGGCGAGGTCGCACACCGTCGTCGCCCAGCCGGCCGTACACGACACGACCGCGTCGGCGCGCACCGTGCCGCGGGTCGTCGCCACGCCGCGCACCCGGCCGCCGTCCAGGTCGATCCCCACCACCTCGGTGTTCTGGTGCAGGTGAACACCGGCCGCATCCGCGGCTCGGGCGTACCCCCAGACCACCGCGTCGTGCCGGATGATTCCGCCGGGTGGGTGCCACAGGGCGCCGACGATCGGGAACCGGGGACGGGACGACACGTCCAGGTGCGGTACGAGCCGCCCGATCTCGGCTGGAGAGATCACCTCGGAGCTCACCCCGGACAGCTTGTTCACCTCGGCGCGCCAGCGCATCGTGCGCAGCGCCGCATCCGAATGTGCCAACGTCAGGTGGCCACGCTGGGAGAACATCACGTTGAAGTTCAGCTCGGCGGCCAGCGACCGGTAGAGCGCAACCGACCGGTCGTAGAAACGCACACCTTCCGGGGTCAGGTAGTTCGACCGGATGATCGCGGTGTTCCGCCCGGACCCGCCACCGCCGAGGTAACCGCGCTCGAGCACCGCCACCGACCGGATGTCGTGCCGCGTGGCGAGGTAGTACGCGGTGGCCAGCCCGTGTACGCCGCCACCGATGACGACGACGTCGTAGCCGTCGCGCAGCTCGTGCTCGTGCCATGCACGCGGCCAGGCCGTGCCGGACAGGCCGCGGCGAACCAGGCCGAGCCCGGAGTACCTGGTCGGCCGGCGGCCCCGGCGCGCTCTCACCCTCTCACCGCCCGGGACCCCGCCACAGCGCCGCGGCATGCTCGAGCAGGGTCGGCACAGCGGCCCGCATCGCAGCGGTGTCGAACCGCCATGACGGGCCCTGCAGCCCGACGATCGCGACGAGTTGCGCGCCCGCGTCCAGAACCGGTGCGGCGATGGCGTTCAACCCTGCCTCACGCTCTTCCAGCGCCTCCGCCCATCCTCGGTCGCGCACCTCGTCCACTTCCTTGTCCAGCACGCCGCGATCGGTGATCGTCCGGTGGGTGAACGCCTCCAGCTCCCCTTGGGGGCCGTCTCCGGTGTAGGCGAGGTACACCTTTCCAACGGCGGTGGCGTGGTTGACGCTCGGCCGGCCAAGCTCGGCGACGCTGCGGACGGTGGCGAGGCTCTGCACGAAGTCGAGCGTCATCGCCGTCGTCTCGCCGGGCACCGACAACGTGGCGGTCTCGCCGGTGGCCTCCATAAGGGCGGTCAGTCGCGAGCGGGCCAGGTCACGCAGATCGATCCTGGAAAGCGCGCCGTTGCCGAGCTCGACGAGCCGCAGACCCAGGTTGAAGCGCCCTGTCACTGGAGATCTGCGGACCATCTCGTGGCGGGTCAAGGTCGCCAACAGCCGGGACGCCGAGCTCGGGTTGAGGCCGGCCCGCCGGGCGATCTCGTTCGTGCCGAGGTCGGCGGACGACTCGGCCAGCACGTCGAGGATGGCCAGCGCGCGCTCGACGACGACGACCGGGCGAGCGGCATCCGGCTGATCTGTTGTCGGCGTCACACGGCCATGTTACGGTCCGAACAGAAATTTGGAACAGTGTTGCCTATACGGCACACCGTCGTTTCTGGGGGAGGGCATTGGTGCGATGACGCCGGCCGCTGCGCGTTTCGTGGTGATCGGTTGTGGCGTGCACGGCCTGTCCACAGCCTGGCACCTGGCGCGCAGGCTACGCGCCCGTGGGATGGACCCGGACGTGGTCGTCCTGGACAAGGCCGGCGTCGGCGCGGGTGCCTCCGGGGTGGCCTGCGGCGTGATCCGCAACAATTACTTCCAGCCGGCCATGCGGCGGCTGATGGCTCACTCGGTCAACCTCTGGGAGTCCGATCCCACCGCCTTCTCATATCACCCGGTCGGCTATCTCCAACTGGGGCACGAGGCGATGCGCGCGGACGTGGAGCAGATCCACCACGAGCAGCAGGCGATCGGTTATCCGTCGACCCACATCGACGGTGCGGCCGACTCGCGTGCCTACCTGGAAAAGCTGTTTCCGGACTGGCGGGCCGAGGGCATCGCCTGCGTCCTCCACGAGCATCGCGGTGGGTTCGCGAACAACCGCGCGTCGCTGCGCGGGCTGGCCGCCAAGGCCGAGGAGGCCGGCGCGAAGATCCTCACCGGAGTGCGGGTCACCGGGATCGACGCCGACACGCAGACGATCCGCACCGATCAGGGCCTGATCCGGTGCGAGCAGGTCGTCGTCGCAGCCGGTCCGTGGACCCGCGACCTGTGGGCCATGCTCGGGTTGCCCGACGCGATCGAGATCCGTGGTCCGGACGGGGCGGTGCGCAACGCCCCGATGTGGACTTACTGGCTGGTCCAGGAGGGCACGTTGAAGATCGATCCCGAGTCGTTCACCGACGCGGCCGGACGACAGCCGCCGGTCGTGCATGTGGACACTGACGCGCCGCTGTACGACGAGGACGGCGAACTGGTCACGGACGATCCGTGGGGCATCTACTACAAACCGGACGCGAACTTCGGCGGCATCCAGGGTGGCAGCATGCCGCGCCGTATCGACTCGCCCGCAGCGGACGTGCAAGTCGATCCCTACGGTCCGGAGCGGTCCGCTTACCGGACCGGCGCCGAGTTCGCCCGGCTCTGGACCGCCGCGCTGACGCATTGCCACGGCCAGCTTGCCGGAGCACGCAATCTGTATTCGCCGGAGCCGTCGGGAGCGATCGGCTGCTTCACCCCGGACAGCTTTCCCGTCTTCGACCGGTTCGGCTTCGCGTATGTCATCGCCGACTCCAACCACGGCTACAAGATGATCGGAGTGGGTGCGCTGGTGGCTGACGAGCTGCTCGATGAGCCGCAGGATCTGCTCGAGCCGTTCCGCTTCGCCCGCTACGGCACCGGTGAGCTGCACCCGGCCAGCAACTCGCCGTTCCCGTGGAGCTGACCGTGTGTGAGCCAGCTTCCGGGTCGGGACGCCCGGCCACCCAACTCAGTAAGGATGAGCATGGATCAACGTGATGGAAACAAGAGTCGCCAGGACGGGGCCGGCCTGCTCGACCGGCTGGCCGCCGGGCCGGTCGTCTGCGCCGAGGGTTACCTCTTCGAGCTCGAGCGGCGCGGCTACCTGCAGGCCGGTGCGTTCGTCCCGGAGGTGGTGCTCGAGCATCCCGAGCAGGTGTCCGCGCTGCACGAGCAGTTCGTGCACGCCGGCTCGGACGTCGTCGAGGCGTTCACCTACTACGCCCATCGGGAGAAACTGCGGCTGATCGGCCAGGAGCACCTGCTCGAGCCGATGAACACGACGGCGCTGGCGCTGGCGAGGGAGGTCGCGAAGCGGCACGGAGCGTTGCTGGCCGGCAACGTCTGTAACACGAACATCTACGACCCGAGCGACCCGGCCACCGGGGATCAGGTGCGGGCCATGTTCACCGAGCAGGTTCAATGGGCGGCCGACGCGGGCGTGGATTTCGTGATCGCCGAGACCATCCGTTACGTCGGCGAGGCCGAGATAGCGCTGGAGGCGATCCGTGCCGCTGACCTCCCGGCCGTCGTCACGCTGGTCGTCGACCGGGACGACCTGATGCGGGACGGTCCCCCGCTGATCGAAGCCGCCAAGCGGCTGGCCGGCGCCGGGGCGGACGTAGTGGGGCTGAACTGTGCGCGCGGCCCGGCGACCATGGCACCGCTGCTGGCCGGGCTGGTCGAGGCGCTGGACGTCCCGGTGGCTGCGCTTCCGGTGCCGTACCGGACCACGCCGGCCCAGCCGACCATGCAGTCGTTGACCGACCCCGCCGCACCGGACGACGGCAGGGCGTTCCCCACCGCGCTCGATCCGTTCACGTGCAACCGCTACGAGGTCGCCTCGTTCACCGCGCAAGCCGCGCAGGACGGCGTCCGGTACTTCGGTCTGTGCTGTGGCGCCGCCCCACACCATGTGCGGGCGATGGCCGAGGCGCTGGGACGCACGCCGCCGGCCAGCCGCTACTCGGCGGACATGTCCAAGCACGTCTACCTGGGTACCGACCCGGGCCTGGCCGCGCACAACCGCGAGTACCGCACGCGACTCTGACCCCGGCACTATCACGGGCGCGGGTTAGAAGGCGGCTTCGTCGAGGTCCATCAGCGCGTTGTCGGTCGCCTCGGCGATCGAGCGCTCGGCGGTCAGCTTCGGCAGCACGGTGCGCGCGAAGAACTGCGCCGCGGCGATCTTGCCCTCGTAGAACGACCGGTCGGCCGGCCGTAGGTCGCCGTCGAGCTTGGTAAGCGCCACGGCGGCAGAGCGCAGCAGCAGCCAGCCGACGACGAGATCGCCGGCGGCGAGCAGCAGGCGGGTCGTGTTGAGGCCGACCTTGTAGATGTTGCGGATGTCGCCGTTCTCGGCTGCCGGGTCGGACGACATCAGGTTCTGCACCATCGAGCCGAGCATCGCCTGGACGTCACCGAGCGCGGTCGCGAGCAGTTCGCGCTCTTCCTTGAGCCGGCCGCCGCCGATGTCGGCGTCGAGCGAAGCCTGGATCTGTTCGTTGATCCATCCGATGGCTCGGCCCTTGTCCTTGATGATCTTCCGGAAGAATAAGTCGAGACCCTGGATGGCCGTAGTGCCCTCGTACAGCGTGTCGATCTTCGCGTCCCGGACGTACTGCTCCAGCGGGTAGTCCTGGAGGAAGCCGGACCCGCCGAACGTCTGCAGCGACTCCGAGCCGAGCAGCACCCACGAGCGCTCCGACCCGTAGCCCTTGACGATCGGCAGCAGCAGGTCGTTCACTCGTTCAGCCAGCTCATCGGTTTCGCCAGCGGCGGCCGCGGCCTGGACGCGGTCCTGCATCGTCGCGGTGTAGAGGACGAGCGCGCGCATGCCCTCGGCATGGGACTTCTGGGTCATGAGCGAGCGGCGTACGTCCGGATGGTTGACGATCGTCACCCGCGGAGCGGTCTTGTCGTCGGCCTGGGTCAGATCGGCGCCCTGGACGCGCTCCTTCGCGAACTCGAGTGCGTTGAGGTAGCCGGACGAGAGCGTGGCGATGGCCTTGGTGCCGACCATCATGCGGGCGAATTCGATGACCTGGAACATCTGCGCGATGCCGTCGTGGACTTCGCCTACGAGATATCCGACGGCGGGCTCGGCGTCCCCGAACGTCAGCTCGCACGTCGAGGAGACCTTCAGGCCCATCTTCTCCTCGACGTTGGTCGCATTGACGCCGTTGCGCTCACCGAGCTCGCCGGTCTCGAAGTCGAACTTGTACTTGGGCACGATGAACATCGACAGACCCTTGGTGCCCGGTCCACCGGCGCCCTCCACACCGGTGGGGCGCGCGAGTACCAGATGGATGATGTTCTCGGTGAGGTCATGCTCACCAGAGGTGATGAAGCGCTTCACGCCCTCGATGTGCCACGTGCCGTCCTCCTGCCGGTAGGCCTTGGTGCGGCCGGCGCCGACATCCGAACCGGCGTCCGGCTCGGTCAGCACCATCGTGGCGCCCCAACCCCGCTCGAGCATGATCTCGGCAATGCGCTTCTGCTCCGGTGTGCCGTTCTCCCATATCACGCGGGCGAAAGACGGTCCGGTCGCGTACATGTAGGCGGCGGCGTTGGAGCCGAGCACCATCTCCGCGGCCGCCCAGTACACCGACGGCGGTACGGGCGTGCCGTCCAACTCGGCCGGGGTGGCGAGTCGCCACAGTTCGGTGTCCATCAGCGCGCGGTACGACGTCTTGAACGCCTCCGGCACGGTGACCGTGCGCTCGGCGGCGTCGTACACGGGCGGATGACGGTCGGCCTCCTCATAGGAAGCGGCGAGATCCTCCCGAGCGAGGCGGTCGACCTCTTCGAGGATTGCCCGGGCGGCGTCGGCGTCGACGTGCTCGTACTGGCCGTGGCCGAGCAGGTCGCCGCGTTCGAGAACGTCGAACAGCAGGAACTCGATGTCGCGAAGGTTGGACTTGTAGTGACTCATTCGGCGCTGCCTTTCAAGAACCGCGCTGTTACTCGTCGGTAACTTAGATTATCCTACTCGGCGGTAACTTATGCAAGGCACGGTGGCAGCGCGGACATTCTCAAGATCATTCTCTCTGGGCGGGTCCAGTAGTGGCGAGCCACTCCGACCAGGTGGTGGTGCCCCGGATGCCGTCTTCCTGGCAGGTTTGCCGGCCGGCGGCCCGTACCATTCGTGCCGGCAAACGGAGCGGCAGGATACGCCGTCGGAGGCCGCGGGCAGCCTGGTACAGGCGGGCGAACTCCACCATGGAGGCGATTTGTGGGCCGCCGAAGTCGGGCCGGATCCCGCTCGGCCCGTCGTTCAGGCACGCGACCACGTGTTTCGCGAACTCGGCCGAATCGCAGGGTTGGGTCTCGATGTTGGCCGGCAAGGGCCAGACTCGTCGGCTGGCCATGGTGTCGAACATCCTGGCGAACAGCCAGTAGAACGCAGCCGCCGGCAGGATTGACCAGGGCACCGAGCCTGCACGAACCAGGTCCTCCGCTGCTGCCTTGACCCGCATGTACGGCAATCGGGATTGCTGAACACCGATGATCGAGATGTGCAGGAAGTGCTCGACGTGGCCCTTGCTGGCCTCGGCCAGTAGCAATCGCGTCCCGTCGATGTCCACATCAGACGGGCTGCCCGCGAAGTCACGCACCCGCAGCATCCCGTGTTGCGCAGCCGGAGAGTTCGTCGCCGCATGCACCACCATGTCGGCTCCGGCCACTGCATCGGCGACACCCTCACCGGTTCCGAGGTCGCCTTTGATCCACTCCACCTCGGGATCCTGGCCGGGGTTGCGAGCCAAGACCCTCACCCGCCTGCCTTCGTCCTTGAGCAACTGCACGACGTCCCTGCCCAGATGGCCGGTTCCGCCGGTCACCAATACTGTCTTCATCACAACTCACCCTTCGATCGGTGTGCGCTACCCCTCCGACGGAGCGGCATTGCCCGTTGTGACAGAGCCGAATCACTCGGCGCGATCTGCTCGCGGCAAGTGCGGCCGTGCGCTCCTCCGGCTGCCCTACCAGCCGCGCTGGCGACGCTTGACCTCCAGCCGCGTCGGCCCGACCATGCGTGGTCGCATGAAGCGCCGTTCAGCCCGGTTCAGCTCGCGCCGGACCGGCTGCGCGGTGATCTCGCCGACAAGAACACCTGCGGCCAAGGCAATGCCGATCGCGGTGGCTTCGATCAGTGCAAAGAGGCCCGCGGCGGTGAAGCCGGCGTTCAGTTCCAACAGCGCCCGATAGATCGTCAGGCCGGGAAGCAGAATCACCATTCCTGGCACCACCACGACGAGCGGCGGAGCGTGGAGGCGCAACGCGACGATGTGCCCCGCGAGCCCGACGACCACCGCTGCCACCGCAGCCGACAACGGGGCGGCGCCCGCGGACTCCTGCATCGCGTACCAGACGATGAAGCTGAGCCCGCCGATCGCTGCGCAGGGTGCGAGCAATCGCCGAGGAGTCTGGTAGGCGAGCGCGAAGCTGGCCGCGCCGATGCCGGCCGCAATCGTGCGTACCGGCACTTCAGCCACGGTGGTGGCGGCCGTCGGCGGTGCGACGTGCATGGTGATGTCCCACTGCTCTACGATCAACAGCGCAAACACCACTCCACCGATGATTCCGCCGGTCATGAGCACGACTTCCATGATGCGAGCGGCCGCCGTCACCAGGAATCCGGTAAGCGCATCCTGCAGCGTCGAGACGATCCCCAACCCGGCGAGCAGCACGATGATGCCGCCGGCGACGACCAGCGACGGCCGGAAGTCCGTGTTCAAAGCCGTTAAACCGGCGGCGATGAGGCCGACGACGAGGCCACCGACGAACTGAAGATAAAAGTCGGGCCAGCCATGCCGGCGCAGGAACCTGCCCAGTTGATCGACAATGACCGTGGACGCGAACGCGACTATAGCGATCACGAGCGATCCGCCGAGCACGTTGGTGGCTGACGCGGCGAGCATGCCCCACCCGGCTGAGACCATCCAGCGTGGGTAGTACGGCTTGAGGGACTCGATCTCTCCGAGCCGAACGGCCGCCTCGCGGCGTGAAAGGTCGTTGTCGACAAGATCGACGACGAGGTTGTGGACCATCGCGACCCGGGCGTAGTTGGCCGAGCGGTGCCGGACGACGCGGACCTGGGTGACGGGCGGCCCGTCGTCGCGGATGAGCGTCACGGTGACCGCACTGAAGCTGATGTCGACTTCGGTCCGGGGCACGCCGAACGCGTTCGCCGCAGCGATGACGGCGGCTTCGACATCACTTGTCGCCGCGCCACTGCTGACGAGAACGTCACCGAGGCGAAGCAGCAGGTCGGCGATGCGATGTATCTCCGCATCGTGAGCCGCCGGCGCGTCAGAACGCCGTGCGTAGCGGCGCAGCACAGCTTGTGCCCCGGCTCCCGCCGGTGTTGGAGGAGGAGTGTTGTTGATCTTACGAGTCGAGCCTCTTGTCGGGTCCGGCTCCGTACCGTCTCGGCGGCGTGGACGCAGTCTCACGACCCATATTTACCAAATCGCAACCTCAAACTTCGAACTGGTTTCGGCGTCCGCCCGCTGAGGCCGGGCACGGGTGCCGTTCAAGATCACATCGAGGGTTGTCCGGTACGCTGTGCACGCGGGGCCGCTAGCTCAATTGGCAGAGCTGTGGACTTTTAATCCATAGGTTCGGGGTTCGAGTCCCCGGCGGCCCACAGGCCCACAGGCCCACCTCTCACCTGCACAAATGTCGACGGACAGTGGGTGATCTTTGACCCCGCCCTCTCCAGTTGCCTACATTTCGTGCCACAAACCATGTCAGGCTCGAACCGTTGAATCCTTGGGTATCGACGACGCCTGCGGCGACGCCTTGGCATCGAGAGCTACTTGACACCGCTAGCGCACGAACGGTGGCTTGCTGGCGTACGCGAAGCGGTTACGCGGCGCGTTTGACCAGGCGTAGGTCGGCTGAGAGGGCGTTGGCGATGCGTTGGAGGGTGCGGACGGTCGGGCTGGTGGAGCCGCGTTCGATACGGCTGATATCGGCCTGGTTCATGCCGCATCGGGCGGCGAGCTCGGCTTGGGTGAGCCCGTGCTGTTCGCGGAGTTCGATAACCTGCATGGCGATGTTGTAGGCCGCTTCGAACACCGCTTGCTGCTGCAGCTCCTCGGGAGACATGCGGGCGCGGTGTGGCGCAATGAGCTCTTCGTAGCTGCGTGCCATTGCGGGTCACCTCCACCAACCAGTATGGGTAATTTCCTATGCGTCGTCAACGGCCGTGACGCGGCGTGTCCCGGCGCTGCCGTTTCTGCTGGCGTTGGCGTTCTTTGAACTCGACAAGCAGGGCCCGTGCTCGGGCGATCTCACGCTGTTGCCGTTTCTCCTTCGGGTCGGCGCCTTTGTCGTAGCCGCCGAGCAGTAGGACGATCTTGTTGCCGTGGAAGTGGACGAAGATGCGCAGCAGGATCTTCTCCCGCTTCCCCGACCCGGCCGGATCCTGGTTGCCGAACATGTGGGTGATCTCTTCGGCGTCGTGCCGGACCCGGAACTCGTGTAGTCCGTTGCCCAGCGCCTTGAGCCATTCGGTGCCCGCCAGATCGATCCCCCGGGCGGCCAGTACCTGTTTCATCGCCGCGTTCACCGCTGCGAGCTTGAAGCCTGACAAGCCGCCGAGGAAACGGTCGAACGGGACGGTGCCGTCCTTGGTCTCGTACACCTCCAGGGTCCACACCGCCGCCATGGTACGGCGATCATGATCTCGGTCAAATGCATTACGCCGATCTTGCGTAGCCCAACCGTCGCCGCGATCTGAGGGTCCGCGTGGCACAGTTTGTGGCTTGAAATAGGGCGGGACTTTGGTGCATGGCTAAAGGCTGCTTGCATTGTGCTAGCATCGCTTCTATGACGACGCTGTACATCCGGGACGTGGACGAGACGGTGGCCAACACGTTGAAGGAACGTGCTTCGGCTGCGGGTATGTCATTGTCCGCATATGTCGCCCGAGAACTAGAGACCCTCGCATCGCGCCCCACCAACGCTGAGATCGTCCAGCGGCTCAAGGCCAGGGACCGTTCTACGGGGCCGTCAACCGCCGATATCGTGCAGACGGTGCAAGATAGCCGCAGATGATTGTTGTCGACGCCTCTTCCATGGTCGAGGCGCTCGTGGGCCGTGACGTCGACGACGGTCTACTCGACGCGCTTGAGGGCAGCGTCCACGGTCCGCACCTGCTCGACGTGGAAGTCCTTTCCGTCCTGCGGGGCCTCACCCTAAGCGGGAAGCTGTCACCAGAGGTCGCGGAGGCTGCACGTACCGACTACTTCGCCTTGACGATCGCCCGCTACGAGGTGCATGGCCTTGCTGATCGCATCTGGGGCCTGCGTCACAACTACACCATCTACGACGCCTGCTACGTGGCGCTCGCCGAAGCACTCAATGCACCGCTTTACACCTGCGATCACAAACTCGCTGCCGACGGCCACACCGCCGACGTCCTGGTCTTCCCCCGCAGCCACCAACCTTGATGCAACGCCTGCACGGACGAATACTCAGCCGGTCCGCTTGTCAGGTCATAGCAGCCGCCCGGACGAATCACGACCACGGACATTAGTGGGTGCGTGAATCGACCTACTCCAGCAGGCTCAGCAGTCGGGCCGCAAGGACGGTGGCGCGGCCCGATCCGGGGCGGCGGCGTCAGCGCTGGTCGATCGGGACGTAGTCGACGCCGCGGTCGCCGGTATAGATCTGCTGCGGGCGAGCGATTTTCTGCTCTTTGTCCGCCGAGCCCTCCAGCCACTGGGCCAGCCAGCCCGAGGTGCGGGGGATCGCGAACAGCACGGTGAACATCGCCGGGTCAAATGCCAGCGCCTCGTAGATGAGGCCGGAGTAGAAGTCGACGTTCGGGTAGAGCTTGCGCGAGATGAAGTAGTCGTCCTCCAGGGCGACTTTCTCCAACTCGACGGCGATCTTCAGCAGCGGATTGACGCCGGTGACGTCGAAGACGTCGTTGGCCGCCTTCTTGATGATCTTCGCGCGTGGGTCGTAGTTCTTGTAGACGCGGTGGCCGAAGCCCATCAGCCGCTCGTTGCCGTTCTTCACGCCCTCGATGAACGACGGCACGTTGTCAACGGTCCCGATCCGGCGCAGCATCCGGAGCACGGCCTCGTTGGCGCCGCCGTGCAGTGGTCCGTAGAGTGCCGCGACGCCGGCCGCCACCGCCGAGTAGGGGTCGACCTTAGAGGACCCGACCACACGCACGGCGTTGGCCGAGCAGTTCTGCTCGTGGTCGGCGTGCAGGATGAATAGCACTTCGAGCGCCCGGACGATGCGCTCGTCGGCCTGGTACCGCGGCTCGCTCATCTTGAACAGCATCGAGAGGAAGTTTTCGACGTAGGAGAGGTTGTTGTCCGGGTAGATATACGGGAACCCGCGGGCGTGCCGGTACGCGAACGCGCCGAGCGTCGGCATCTTGGCGATCAGCCGGACCGCCTGGAGCCGCCGGTTGTCCTCGTCGTCGACGTTGGCTGCGTCGGGGTAAAAGGTGGACAGGGCACCCACCGACGCCTCCAACACACCCATTGGGTGCGCGTCGTAGCGGAAGTTCTGCATGAACCGCTTGACATTCTCATGCACGAACGTGTGGTTGGTGATCTCGTGCTCCCACGCGTCGAGTTCGGCGCGGGTCGGCAGCGAGCCGTGGATGAGCAGGTAGGCGACCTCAAGGTACGAGGACTTCTCCGCCAACTGCTCGATCGGGTAGCCGCGGTACTCGAGGATGCCGGCGTCGCCGTCGATGTAAGTTATCGCGCTGCGGCACGAGGCGGTGGCGACGAAGCCGGGATCGTAGGTGATCAGGCCCTTTTCGTCGGCACCGGCCTTGATCTGGCGGAGGTCGGAGGCGCGGATCGTGCCGTCGGTGATCGGGAGTTCGTACTCCTGACCGGTGCGGTTGTCGCGAACGGTGAGCGTCTGCGAGGTCGTTGCGTTGTTCAACGGTTCTGTCACGTGGCACTCCGGGGTGACGGGCGTCGTGCTCCGCACACCTGGATCCCGGTCGCGGCGACGCGGACTTCATTGTGCTCGGCCAGTACCTCTACCGTAGCCAACGCTCATGACGCGTTGGTGACTGGTGCCAGGCGAGGTGCCATTCCTTGTGCGGTCTTCGGGGGCGAGGTGAGATGCTGCGGTGTGGACAGGCAGACGGTGGGGGTGGGTCTCGGGGGCGCTGCGGTCGTCGGTGTCGCGTTCGGGATGGCTCGTTATGCCTATGGGTTGACTCTGCCGGACGTGCGTTCGGAGTTCGGGCTCTCGGAGTTGCTCCTGGGGCTGATCGCCAGCGGCACGTTCGCCGGCTACCTGATCGCGCTGGTCTCGGTGCCACGTCTGGCGGGGCGGCGAGGGCCGCGGGCACCCACCACGGTGGGTGGGGTGTGCGGGGTGGTGGGTGCGGCGACGGTCGCGGGTGCACCCTCGCCCTGGATCCTGGCGGCGGGGGCGATGCTCAGTGGTAGTGCCGCCGGCTGGGTGTGGGCGCCGTATTCGGACATTGTGACCAAGGTGGTGCCGCGTCGGCACCGGCCGACGTTGCTGGCGGTGATCACGACTGGGACCAGCTTGGGGTTGGTCGTGCTCGCGGTGCTGGCCCTGTTCGCGACGTTTACGTCGTGGCGACTGATATGGGTGGGTATCGCTGTTGCCGCCGCGGTTGCCGCGTTGGTGAACCTGCGTGCGGTGCCCCGGCTGGATGCTCGTGGCCGAGACACATACGCTTCGCGACGGTCGCTGTGGCGCCGGGCCATGGTCCCACCCCTCACCTACGCCGTGCTGTATTTCGCCGCGATCACCATCTACTTCACCTACGCCAGCGAGGCCGCCCGCAGCGGCGGGCTGGGTGCATCGGCGGCGCCACTGTTGTTCGCCCTGATCGGGATCGGTGGACTGGTCGCGTTGCGGACCGGCTGGATGACCCGCGCGGTCGGCACGACGGCGGTCGGGGTCGGCAGCGTCGGCGTGGTCAGCGGCGCGCTGGTCCTGCTCGGACACGCAGGTACGTCGCTGCCGGTGAGTCTGCTGTCCGCAGTCCTGTTCGGGATGGGCTACATGGTGGGCTCGTCACTTCTGGCCATCTGGACCGCGCAGGTAGCCCCGGACCGCCCCGGCGACGGGTTCACCATGGCGCTGGTGGTCGGTGCGATCACCTCGATCGCGGCACCGGCGGTGATGGGCGCACTCATCCCCGTCGCCGGACTGTCGGCGATGCTCGTGCTCGTTGCCGCCGTCACTGCCGCCGGCGCGACCGGCCTTGCCATCCTGCTACGACTGCGCACGGCCCGTACGCGACGAGGAGATCGAACGTGACCGCGCACGTGCGGCCGCAGTCTACGTCAGGGTCCACGCCGCTGATCTATCCGGACGCACTGTCGGTCGTTGCGATGTAGCAGACGTTCAAAGGGTCGTCCTCGAGGTCGCGGATCTCGACGTTGGTGAAGCCGGCATCGTCCAGCATGCCGCGGGCTCGCTGCCGGCCCCACGCGGTACCGAGGCCTTGCCCGCCCAGTGAGAGCGAGACGGTCATGCAATGCATGGTCGAGACGGTGTAGATGAAGGGCGCCAACGGGTGATCGAGGTTCTCGTGCAGGTGACTGGACGCGTCAATATCGATCACCAACAACGTGCCGCCGGGCCGCAGTGCACGCGCGATCGCGGCGAGCACGTCGGCTGGTTGCGCCTGGTCGTGGATGGCGTCGAACGCGGTGATTAGGTCGAACGCGTCCGCGAGGTCCAACTCGGCGACATCACGCAGCTCGAACCGGGCGTTCGTCACCCCCAGCTCAGCAGCTTCCGCGCGTGCGGCCGCAATCGCATCCTCGGAGAAGTCGTAGCCGACGAACCGGCTGCGCGGGTACTCCTTGGCCATCAGATTGACGGCGTGCCCACGCCCGCAGCCGATGTCGGCGACGTCGATTCCGGCGTCCAGCCGCGCCGGCAAGCCAGGTGCGAGCGGGAGGACGTGGTCGATGAGTGTGGCGTCGAATGTCACGCCGCTGGTCTCGGCCATCAGCGCGTGGAACCTCGGGAACGAGGAGTATGGGACACCGCCGCCGTTGCGAAACGCGTCGACGACCTGCTCCTCAACGGTGGCCAGCAGCGGAATCAGCTGCGTGATAACTGCCAGGTTGTCCGGCCCGGCATCTCGTGTGAGCCATGCGGCGTGCTCCGCGGGCAGGTCATAGCGCTGGTCACCGGGCTCGTACTCGACGATGCGCCCGGTGGTCATAGCGCCGAGCCACTCCCGGACGTACCGCTCGTTCAGACCGGCCTCCTCGGCGATCTCATTGCTCGTCGCCGGCCCGAGCCGGGCGATGGTGTCGAACAGACCGACCTGATGACCGATGCTGCATTGCAGCGCGAGACCGGCTTTGTTGAGCAGGTCGGCCATCTGCGCCGCGAACTCTTCGGTGCGGGTTTGATCCAGTGTTGCGGTGGACATGGTGCACTCCCTACGCATCTCGGGTTCGGCTATTCCGAAACGTACGGAGCTTCGCGCGGCGCCACATCGGGTGAAGTTCCCAATCGAGCCACTGCGGCTATGGGACGTCTGCCCCATCGGCCGGGGCCTCGGCGAGGCCGTGTTCGAACGCGAACCTGGCGGCCGCGGTCCGGGAGGACACCCCGAGCTTGGTGAAGATGTTAGATAGGTGCCGCGACACCGTCTTGGGACTGATGAACAGTTCCTCGGCGATGTCGCGGTTCGTCCGCCCGGCCGCGATCAGTGCCAGCACGTCACACTCCCGCTCGCTCAACCCGCCGGGACGGGGCCGCCGGGCACGAAGGGCGGCGGCCCGAGCCAAGTCCGCGGACGCGCCGAGGCTCGCGAACGCCGTCGCGGCGGCGTCCAGCTCGAGCGCGGCCGATCCGTCGTCGTCGAGGGCCTGGTAGGCCTGCGCGAGATACACCCGGACGCGGGCCACGTCGTACGGCGCATCGAGATCGTGCCAGCGGCGGCACGCGTCGCGGAGCACTACAAGTGCACGTTCAGCGTCTCCCTCGGCGGCGAGCACCGTACCTTCGGCCGTCACCGATCGCGCGAGCAGGCCTGAGCTGCCGTACACCCGGGTTATCTCAGCTAGTTCCTCACAGGCCGCTCGAGCCTCGTCCGGACGCCCTGCGGCCAGCGAGATCTCAACTTGGGCGGCCAGCAACTCTACCCGGCGCAGCCGGTCGTCACCAGCTGCGATCACCGCCGACCGGATCGCCGTGGCCGCCGCCTCGACATCGCCCTTCGCGGCACGCAACAAGGCGAAGCCCGGCTGCGGATCGCGACCCATCTCGTGCGCTGCGCGGTAGGCCTCGCCCGCGGAGGCCAGCTCACCACGACGTCGACGAACCTCACCGACCTGATACCAGGCCTCGGCCACATTGGTTACCGAGATGCCGTCCAAGTCGGCACACACGCTCGAGGCTTCCCGTTCGGCACGTTCCCACTCGCCGTTCAGGCACAGAATCTGGGCGCGGTGGACGCGGCAGATACCGGCGAACAGCACTGCCGTGGACAACGTCTCCAGCCACTGCTCGGTGGTTCTTGTCCACCGCTGCATGCGCCGGTAGTCGCCTACGTCATGGCACGCGCCGATGGTGTTGCAATAGATATTGCCGGCCCACGCCGGTGCGATGTCACCCGACATCACCGTCACCATGACCTCGTCGAGCAGCGCCAAACCCTCGGCGTAGCGGCCGGCCTTGATCAGGCTCCGCGCCTCACCGTTGCGACCGACGGCGACCAACGTCGCGTCACCGAGCCGGCGGCCGAGGTCCTGGATCCGGCGAGCCGTCTCGGCGGCATGTAGAGGTTCGACGTCGCCGCTCTCGACGTCCCGGATGTAGCTCAGATAGCCATGGATCGGCGCCTCCGACAATTCAGCGGCCAGGTCGATCGCACGCCGCAGCCATCCGGAACCAACCTCGTCGTCGCCACGCAGGAAGTGTGTGTAGGCCACGTCCATCGCGACTCTTGCCGCCTCGTCGGGCCGCTGTTGTTCCAGGAGCGCCCGGTACGCCTGCTCACCGAAGCGGACGGCCTCGGCCGCCTCGCCGAGCCACCAGGCGGCGTCACTCAGTGCGGTGAGGTCGTCGGCGGCCAGCGCAGCGGTCTGCGCCGCGGCCAGGAATCCATCGCGAGCCGCGGGCCAGTCGCCCCGTTGGTATGCCGCACGCGCTGCGTTCAGCTGAACCTCGATGTTCGTCATGTGGCGCTCTGTTCGGACACATCGAACCCGGCGGCGCCGGATGAAGCGAGGCGCGTCATGGGTGCACGCTACAACGCAGCCAGCCGTGCGGACAGTGGAGCTGACCTAACCGGCCGAGCGGCTACTTGCCGATGTCCGAGGACGCCGCATCACGGATGTTGGCCACCGCGTCCGCGCGGTCGATGTACCCGTCGGCGACGTTGCGGTCGCTGGCCTCGGCGACCGCCGAGACGTACGCCCCATGGTCGCGGTAAAGGCCGTCGAGCGTCGCCTCGTCGAACGGGGAATGCTCGCCGAACAGGAAGCAGAACGTCTCACCGAAGTTCGTCCCGTCATTGAGCGCGATCGGGGCCTCGACTTGGGCCAGACGGATGCCGCCTTGGGCGATCCCGAGCTCATCTCGGACGATCTGGCCCGCATCATCCAGTGTGATCGGTTCTGCGGTCGGCGGCGCCGCACCACCGCGTGCCCAGTCCGCGATGTGATCGTAGGCCGCGGCAAGCACATGGTGCACCGGGACCCGACTGAATGGGTTCTGCGCACATTGATACTCAGGCACCCCGGCGGGGTTGTCGCGCTCCTGCAGGGGACGGCGGTACTCCTGGCCGTTCCACCCCGAGTGCGCCGCGCCGGCGATCTCCCATCGCCGGTAGGTCTCGGTGTCTGGCCGGCGCGCCCCACCGAATCCGATCCAGATGTCGTTCTCGGAGAGTATGTGGAAGATCGGCTCGTCACGGCGGGTCTGCGGTGCTGGTCCGACGATGAAGGCGTAGCCGTCGAAAACGGCCTCGGACTGGGGCAGGACCCGGTCGTAGTAGTCGACCATCCGGCTCGCCGACTGCGACGCACCGATCGCGAGCACCGTCTCGACGTCCAACCCTCCCATCGGGTCGTCTCCGGCACCGTCGGTGAGCGCTGCGGCAGCCTGGGCGAAGATGTCGTACGAGAGCTCGTCGTTCGTCCACACGCCGCCGTCGGTGACGTCCAGGTCTCCGTATCTCGCGGGGCTCCAGCCGGTCAGTTGGTTCACGCCCACGCGCTGGGCGGAGATGCCGACCCAGGCGTAGCCGTCGCGAAGCACGTCCTCATAGCCCCACAACGCGTCCAGGTCGTAGCCGGCGGTGACGTTCTGCCACTCGGCCAGGACCGTACCGTTGAACTGCGCATCCCGTGCCGGACGGCGCACGATGATGCGAGTCCGGTATGGAACGTCCTCGGCCAGCAACTCACCTGTGCCGGGATCGAAGGCGTTGGCCGAACCGCTGACGTAGAACTCCTCCTCGACGAATCCCGCGCTCTCCAGATCGACCCACGTCGAGAACCAGGGATACGTGCCCTCGACCTCCGCAGCTGCTCGGTCACCACCGGCGTCGGGCGGAGTGGTCGGGATCGGGCCCTCGACAGACGCGGTCGCCACATTTAACTGATCAGCGGACGCGACCGGTGCAACGAACCCGCTCGTGACGAGGACGGCGACCGTCCCAACACTCCCGCCGAAAGTCCACGTCCGCTTCATCCGAGCCACCTCCACGTTGAGATTGATCACTCGTTCGAGCAAAAAACTAGCACTGCTAGCTAAAATGCGGAAGGCGTCTCCGGCCAGATTGGACAACTACACGCAGCTCAAGACGGTCGTTGTCCGCATCCGGGGGAGGTGAGCGGACAATGCCCGCAGCCGGACCCCCGTGGCGGATCCGAGACACGCGAACCAGGTCTGGTCAGGTTTGGCCTGGCGCTGTGTATGGCACTGAGTGCTGAGCCGCCGCGTCGATGTCCTCCGGCGTCATGAGCACGACGGTGCGAGCGGATAGTGCTCCCGATCCACCGGCCGTCAGGCTCACTGCCGCAGCGGCCGAATGATCGGGCAGGTCGGCGATGAGGTAGAAGTCATCGGCGCCGAACCCGAAGTAATAGGACTCGAGCGTCCCGCCGACCGACTGCACGACTTGTTCGACCACCTGGCGCCGCTTGGTTCCGCCGTCCTTCAGCAGACCTCGCGCTCCGTCTGCTGTGTAGCTGCCAATAAACAGGTACTTCGGCATGTCGTCCCCCTTTCAGCCGCTGGCTCGGCGTCTCGCCAGTGCTCCGATGGGATATGCCCAAACTACGCCTCAGGCCCGCCGTCGCCTAGCTGTTGAGGAATGCGGTGACAAGGCGCTCCGAGGGTCGCTCTCCTGCGGCGCCTTTTGATCCTTCCACCGCCCACGCGATGTGAGGGACAATTCGTACCGGAGCA
This sequence comes from Jiangellaceae bacterium, assembly GCA_036374835.1. Lineage (GTDB taxonomy): Bacteria > Actinomycetota > Actinomycetes > Jiangellales > Jiangellaceae > DASUTB01. Next base: position 51,142 of record DASUTB010000005.1, read on the forward strand.
CTGCGGCGCGGCCTAGGCGAGGAAGGCGACATGCCAGAGACCTTGGTGTTGGACGAGTTCCTCCCCGCCTACGACCACGTCGTTTCCGTTTCGCAGGTCTTTCGGGCCGCGCCTGAAGAGGTATTCGAGGCGGCCGTGACCATGGATCTGTACCGGCTTCCCATGGCCCGGGTGCTCATCGCGGCCCGTGGCCTGCCGGCTCGAATCTCCGATGCCCGGGCACGGCGCCGCGGAGAGGCTGTGACCCCCGAGCCGACGACGTTCCGGATACGGGACCTGCCGGCGCACGGTTGGATCCTGCTGGGAGAGCGCCCCGGCGCCGAACTCGTCTTCGGCACCGTGACCAAGCCGTGGCGGGCTCTCGGTGGTGAGCCGAAGCAACCGGTCACCGCGGAGCACTTCGCCGGCTTCTCCGAGCCTGGCTTTGCCAAGCTGGCCGAGAGCACCAGTGTTAGCCCATATGGTGCCCACGCGTGCATCCTCACCCTTGAAACTCGGGTGGCGGCGACGGATGAGGACAGCCGTCGGCGGTTCCAGCGCTACTGGCGGGCGACCGGACCGTTCATCAAGTTGATCCGCCCATCAGTGATGCGAGCGCTCGACCGGCGGTTTTCTCCGGTCTCACGACCAGGCGCCGAGTGAAGTGACCTTCCCTCGGCGAATCCACCAACCCGGCCAGAAGGGCAGTGTCAATGTCCAGCCCGCACTTGTACGACTCCATCGGAGCCACCTACACCGTGACCCGGTGTACCGAGCCGCGGATCGCCGAACAGATTTGGGCTGCGCTCGGCGATGCGCGGACGGTGCTCAATGTCGGGGCGGGCACCGGTTCTTACGAGCCCCCCGACCGGGACGTTCTGGCGGTGGAGCCGTCGGCGGTCATGCGGGCGCAGCGTCCCGCGGGCGCGGCGCCGTGCGTGGCTGCCGCCGCGGAGCGCCTCCCGTTCGAGGACCAGTCCTTTGACGCCGCGATGGCAGTTGCGTCCGTTCATCACTGGCAGGACCCGATCGCGGGGCTGCGTGAGATGCGGCGGGTGGCTGGCCGCGTGGTGGTGTTCACGCATGACACCAGTGACGCCGGATGGCTGCTCCGGTTCTGGCTTACTCGCGACTACCTGCCCGAAGTCGCCGGCCTCGTTGCCGGCAGGCCCTCGCTGACCGAGCTGGCCCGCGCGATCGGAGCGAGGACGGAGCCGGTGCCTATTCCGTGGGACTGCGCTGACGGCTTCTTCGAGGCCTACTGGCGCCGGCCCGAGGCATACCTGGACGAGAATGTCCGTCGGGGAGTCTCGGTGTGGGCCAGAGTCGGGTCGGAGGCCGAGCAGCGGGCGGTGCGGAGCCTCGGTGACGACCTCGCGTCCGGTCGGTGGGCCGAACGCAACAAAGACCTCGTCGATCTCGATGCAGCAGAACTCGGCCTTCGCCTACTGATCGCCTGAACCGCCACTGCACAGGCAGGACTTTGCTACGGGCCGCCGCCGAGCGCTGGCAACTACTCGGTGACCGACCAGATCGACCCCGCGGACGGTGAGTGCGATGCGGTTCTTGACGTCCCGCACCTACGCCGTTAACGGACGCCGCAACAGCTCCACACGGTCTCCATACCGGTTCCATCCTGCTTACACCCCCGAACTCCACTCTGGAGGTGTATCGAGAGGAGGAGCCATGAAGAGGATTCGCACGGCGGCGGTCGCGGTCGGAGCGGCCGGCGCATTGAGTCTCGGAGCGCTCGTCGCAGTCCCGGCGCTTGCCGACAGCGACGATGCGACGGGCGACCCGCCAGCCCCTTGTGGGCAGGTTATCGACGACGCTGACGAGGCCATGCCGAACCCGAACTGCACGGGAGCCCAGGACCGGGACCGCGAGCAGTTGCGTATTCGAATGCAGGATCACGACGGCGACGGTGCGCAGATGCGGCACCAGCACGGTCTGGCGAACGGCAATGAGCGTGCGCCGGGTTGGGGTCACGGGCAAGGGCCGGGCCCTGGTACCGGTGAGTGCCCGTACGATGCCGACTAGGTAGAGCCGAGTCGTAACGCTGGGTCATGGTCGACGGGTTCCCGCAGGCGATGACCCAGCGGAATCGCGATGGTGAACGTTGTCCCGCGGTCGGGGCCGGAGTCGACCGAAACGGTTCCATGGTGAGCTTCGACAAGCTCGCGAACCACGGCCAATCCGATGCCGGAGCCGGTGACCATGCCGCTGTTCGGGCCGCGCCACCGGCGCTCGAACACGTGTGGCAGATCCGCGGCCGCGATGCCCGGCCCGGTGTCGGCGACGTGCACCACGCCCTGTTCGCCGTCGCTGAAGACGCGTACCGTGACCTCGTCCCCCGAGCGACCGAACCGGGCCGCATTGGTCAGCATGTTCACCATCACCTGGTGTATGCGGTCATGGTCGGCGCGGACCGGCACCGGGCCCGAGATCTCGCGGCGGACGGTGAGCCCAGCAGCTCGGAGGTGTGGTTCCTGGCTGTCGACTGCGCCGGCCACGACGGCGGCCAGATCGACGTCGGTCAGCTGCAGGGACGTCGACGCGGCTTCTGCCGACGCGAGTTGGGCGAGGTCGTCGACCACCCGCCCGAGGCGGAGTGCCTGGTCGTGCAGGCTGGCCAGCCGGGCCGGGTTCGGCTCACTGAGGCCGTCTCGTAGCTCCTCGAGCCCGGCCTGTAGCGCGGCGAGCGGGGTACGTAGCTCGTGCGCGACGTCCGCTGCTTGCCGCCGGCGAGTTTCCTCGGCGGCGGCCACCGCGTCCGCCATGCTGTCGAAGGCCGTCGCGACCTCCCCGAGCTCGCCAGGGGGGCGGACGACGACTCGCGCGGACCGGTCGCCGCCGGCGAACGCGTGGGCCGTACCGGCGAGGGCGGCCAGCGGAGTGGTCAGCCGGCGGCTGACCCACAAGCTCACACCCAAGGCGATCCCGAGCGCGACGACGGCCGCGCCGGCGACCCACCACCAGGCAACGGAGCGGCCGCTGCCGGTCGCAAGTGGTGCCATCGAAATCAGCTGGACGGTACCGACCAAGCGGCCGTCGACCACAACGTCGGCCTCATCGCCCGGCGGACCGGTCGCGTGCTCGGCCCCGTGCCCATGCCGGCCACCCGGCATCGTCGTCGATACGACCGTTCCCGTCACATCCAGTACGGCGACCTGGGCGCCCGCGGCCCGGGCTACGGCATGGACGGAATCCAGGTTCGCCCCGGCCCATCCGCCCGCCGCCGCGTACGCGTCGGCCGCTTCGTCCGCCGCTCGCTCGGCCGTCTGCCGGCGTTCCTCGTGCTGGATCGTCGCCACGCCGCGGTCGGTGCCGATCAGGGCGGCGGCGGTAAGGACGGCGACCGAGGAGAAGGCGACGACGACGAACGCGGCAAGCAGACGCCGGCCGAGCGGTCCGAGACCACGGCGTGCGGCTTCCATGGCGCTCATCTGTCTTTCGGCAGGGTCAACCGGTACCCGACGCCCAGGACCGTCTCGATGATGTCGCTGCCGCCGCCGAGCTTGTGGCGGAGGTTCTTGACGTGAGAGTCGATCGTCCGCTCGTACCCCGCGAACTCGTAACCGCGCACCCGGTTGACCAGCTCGTACCGGGAATACACCCGCTGGGGTGCCGACGCCATGGTGGTCAGCAGGCCCCACTCGGTGGGTGTCAGGTCCAGACTCATCCCGTCGAGTTCGGCGGTGTGGCGCTGCTCGTCGATGAGAAGACGGCCGCCGCCGTAGGCGGAAACGCCGTTGGCTTGCGGCCGACCCGACGCCCTGCGGTTCAGCACGGCCTGGACGCGCAGTACCAACTCGGTCGGGGAGAACGGCTTAACCACATAGTCGTCGGCCCCTTGCCGCAGGCCATGGATGCGATCCTCGACGGTGCTGCGCGCGGTAAGGACCACCACGGGGACGCCGCCGGACTCGTGCGCCGCCGTCAGAACCTCCACGCCGTCGAGATCGGGTAGGCCGAGATCCAGCACGACAAGGTCGATTCCTCCGCCGGTTAGCTGCTCAAGCGCGTGAACGCCGGACCCGGTCGTGTGCACGACGTAGCCGGCGCGCTCGAGATAGCGGCGTAGCACGTCGCGGATCTCCCGGTCGTCCTCGACGACCATTACGGTGGTGCCCACATCTCCAGACATATGGCACCGAGCGCCTAGGTCCTAGGGGTCGAACGGCCCCGCTGCATGGTCCAACAGTCACCAGGTCGAGCGCAGCACAAATCCATTTAGCCGAATCCCGATTGAGGTCTAGTCAAGCGACTCGTTTGCTCGTATGTTAGCGCTATCATCTGATGATTACGTTGCTCCGGCGACGTGCCGAGGCGATCCCAAGGAGGGGCGATGTCGAAAGGACAGCTACATCTTCCGGGAGCCATGCGGGCGGGAATGTCCAGGCCGATGGCATCCAGGCGTGATCTGTTGAAGGCGATGGGTGTGACCGCAGCCGCGGGCGCGCTCGCGGCCTGCACCGGGGACGACAACGGGAACGGGGAAGCCGCCGACAATGGCAACGGCGGGAACGGAGGCGGCGGCGCCGGGAACTTTCCGGAGACGCCGGCATGGAACTTCGTGTTCGTGAACCACGTGACCACCAACCCGTTCTTCGTGCCGACGCAGTACGGAATCGAAGACGCGTCGGCCATGTTGGGGACCGAGTTCCAGTGGTCCGGGTCGGAGACGTCGGAGATCTCGGAGATGGTCGATGCCTTCGACACGGCACTCGCCGGAGGCGCGGACGGCATCGCCGTGTCGCTCGTCGACCTGGAGGCGTTCAACGGGCCGATCGAGCGGGCTCTGTCGGAGGGGGTTCCCGTCCTGTCGTACAACGCCGACGCGCAGAACCAACGGCTCGCTTATGTAGGCCAGGACCTGTACGGCTCGGGCTACGCGATGGGCCAGCGCATCGTCGAACTGGTCGGCGATGGCAAGGTGGGACTCTTCATCGCCACCCCGGGTCAGTTGAACATCCAGCCGCGGATCGACGGCGCCCTCGACGCGATTCGCGATTCAGGTGCCGACATCGACGCTCAGGACATCGCGTCCGGTGCCGAGTTGCCCGACGAAGTCAACGCGGTCGAGTCGTGGTACCTGGGCAACCAGGACGCGACCGGCATGTTCGCCGTCGACGCCGGGTCCACTCAGGCCGTCGGCCAGATCGTCGAGCAGCAGAACGCCCGCGACAACAACCTACGCGGCGCCGGCGGGTACGACCTGCTGGAGGAGACCGTCCGGCTGGTCTCGGACGGCGTGCTCGACTTCACCATCGACCAGCAGCCCTACCTGCAGGGCTTCCTGCCGGTCCTCTACCTCTACCTGTACAAGCTTTCCGGCGGAGTCGCGACGCCGCCGGAGACCAACACCGGCCTAGTGTTCCTCGACCAGGATTCGGCACAGTTGTTCCTCGAGACCGAAAGCAGGTTCGAGGGCGACTCGGAGGAGCAGAAGATCGTCGAGCCGGTCAACTGAAGCGAGTTCGAGCATGACGACGACGAGAGAACCCGACAGCGCCCGGGCGGCACCGCCCACCCGGGCGCTGGGCCCGCGTGTGGTGGATGTGATCTTCCGGCGCCGCGAGGCATCGATCCTGCTGGTGACGCTGGCGCTGTTCGTCTATTTCAGCTCGGTGAACTCGGCCTTCTTTTCCGAGGCCAATATGCGGGTCCTCTCGCACTTCACCTATCCCATCGCCATGATCGCCCTTGGCCAGGTGATGCTGCTGGTCTGCGGCCAGCTCGACCTCTCGGCGGGCCATGTCTTCGCATTCACGCCGTTCGTCTTGCTGTTCTTCATCGAGGCCGGCGTTCCGACGGCGATCGGGGTGGTCTTGGCCGTGGCGGCGGCCAGTGGCGTCGGACTCCTCAACGGATTGATCACAGTCAAGATCGGTGTCCATCCGTTCATCACGACGCTCGGTATGGCATTCGTCTTGCAGGGCAGTACGCTGATCATCGCCGACGGCCGGCCGACAACGCCGCCCGACCTTGGGAGCGTCGAGTCCGAAATCTTCGGCAGGTTCCCGTTCGTGGGCATCATGTGGGCGGTCGTTCTGACCGCACTGATGTACGTCGTGCTCACCAACACGCGCTGGGGGATCTATACCTTCGCCACCGGAGGCAACCCGCTCGGCGCGCGGGAGGCGGGCGTGCCGATCGACCGCATCAAGATCGGGAATTTCATGATGTGCTCGGCGCTCGCGGGCTTCGCCGGAACCCTGGAGGGATACCGGATCAGCTCGTTCGACCCGTTGTCCGGCGGGTTCACCACGATGTTCTTCGCGATCTCGGCTGCTGTCATCGGTGGCACCGCACTCGCAGGTGGCTCCGGCACGATCATCGGCGGCTTCCTCGGCGCGCTGTTTATCGGGGTGCTGCGCGACGGGTTCACCATCGAGGGCATCAGCTCGTTCCAGTTGTTCATCTATCTTGGAGTTGCGATCATCATCTCGATGGTGCTGAACGTCTGGCTGTCCCGACTACGTCGGGGGGCGATGTTGTCATGAGCACAGACCAATCGGTCGACGGATACGCGATCCGCACCGAGAACATCGCCAAGAACTTCGAGGCCGTAGTGGCGCTCGAGGACGTGTCCATCGAGTTGCAGCGCGGTGAGGTGCTGGGCCTGATCGGCGACAACGGCGCCGGCAAGTCCACGCTGATCAAGATTCTGACCGGGTTCCACCGGCCCGACAGCGGCCGGATCTTCATCAACGGCGAGCAGGTCACCCCGCGGTCGCCGTCGCATGCCCGCAGCCTCGGGATCGAGACCGTGTACCAGGATCTGGCCCTCGTCAACGAGCTGCCGGTGTACATGAACATGTTCCTCAACAAGGAGCTGCGTCGTGGCCGGTTACCGCTGCTGAACAAACGCAAGATGAAGCAGATGGCGCGGGAGCACCTCGATGACATGGGTGTCCAGTTGTCCTCGGTCGGAACTGAGGTCACCTTCCTGTCCGGAGGGCAGCGGCAGGCCATCGCCGTCGCACGGGCGGTCTATTCAGACGCGAGCATCTTCCTGCTCGATGAGCCGCTCGCGGCGATGGGTGCCAAGGAGAGCGCGATCATCCTCAACCTGATCCGGGACCTGAAGCGCAAGGGCGACGTGTCGATGATGCTCATCGCCCACAACTACACGCAGGTCGTCGATGTCTGCGATCGGGTGTGCCTGCTCCAGCACGGCCAGATCACTTACAACAAGCCGGTGGGTGAGACCTCTGTGCAGGAACTGACCGAACTGGTGGCGGCCGAGTACCGGCTGGGCAACAACGGCAACGCTTCGGGCAAATAGCGCCCCCTTGCGCGGCGCCGTTCCGGCCGAAGGGGGCGGGATAGTGTATTCATATGACCATTGGGCGGCGTCGTGGCGGAGCATAAGTTCCAGGGTCGGGGCTTGCACGGACGCATCGTCCATGAGCTCGGCGGTCGCATCGTCGGCGGCGCCATCGTGCCGGGACAGGCGCTACCGACCGAAGACGAGCTGGGCGCAGAGCTGGGCGTGAGCCGGTCGGTTCTGCGGGAGGCGATCAAAGTGCTGGCCGGCAAGGGTCTGGTTGAGGTGCGGCCGAAGATCGGCACCAGGGTCCGGCCGCGCCGCAGCTGGCATCTGCTCGATCCGGAAGTGGTCCGCTGGCAGTTCGAACGGTTACCGGCGGCCGACGACCTTGTCGAGCTGTCCGAGGTCAGAGCGGTCGTCGAGCCGTCGGCCGCACGTTTGGCGGCGCGCCGGCGTACCGATGCCGACCTCGCCGACATCGAGGCGCACTGTAGGCGGATGGAATCCGCTGCTGCCGAACCCGTCGCCTTCCGGACCGCTGAACTCGATTTCCACAGTGCCGTGGTGGACGCATCGCACAACACCATGCTGTCGCACATGGGCGCGGTCATCAGGGTTGCGCTGAGTGCCGTCCCGTCCAACGGTCAGGAGCGGGTGAAGGACGGGACGGCCCGCCACCGCGCCGTGCTCGACGCGATCGACCGGCACGACCCCGCTGCCGCGGAGAAAGGGATGCGAGCGCTCCTCGACCGGCAACGTCCACAGACTACGAAGGAGGAATTGTGACCGATCCAGTCCGCTGGGGGGTCGTGGGGAATGCGGCGATCGCCCGGAAGAAGGTGATACCGGCGATGCAGCGCGCCGCGAACTGCGAAGTTCTCGCCATCGCGTCCCGCGAGCCGGAGCGCGCGGCCGACGCTGCCGGGTCTCTGGGCATCGCCAGATCGTACGGCTCCTACGAAGCGCTTCTCGGTGACGAGGACATCGACGCCGTCTACATCCCGTTGCCCAACTCCATGCACGCCGAGTGGACGCTGAAGGCCGCCGCGGCCGGAAAGCACGTGCTGTGCGAGAAGCCGTTGGGAATGAACGAGGCAGAAGCGACCACCATGGTGGAAGGGTGCCGGGGCGCCGGTGTCCTGCTGATGGAGGCGTTCATGTACCGGCTGCACCCGATGTGGGCACGGGTGCGGGAGCTGGTGACGGCGGGCCGCATCGGAGAGTTGCTCGCGATCCAGTCCTTCTTCTCGTACACCAATACCGACCCGGCGAACATTCGCAATATCGCCGAACTCGGTGGCGGCGCGCTGATGGACATCGGGTGCTACCCGGTCAACGTCGCCCGGATGATGTTCGGTGCCGAGCCGACGGACGTCCAGAGCGTACTCCGGCGTGATCCGCGGTTCGGCACCGACGTGCTCACCTCCGCGGTGCTGGACTTCGACGGCCGCCACGCCACGTTCACCTGCTCGACCCAGCTGCAAGACGACCAGCGCGTCCACCTGATCGGAACCGAGGGCAGGCTGTTGGTCGAGATTCCGTTCAACATCCCGCCCGACCGTCCAACCCGAGTCTTCTTCTCGACCGGCGGAAACGCCGGTGCGGTCCCGCCGGTGCCGCCGAGCAGCGAGGTCATCGAGATACCCGCAGCCGACCAGTACCAGGTCCAGGTCGAGCAATTCGCGTCCGCGGTACGGGACGGGACGCAGCCACCCATCCCGGCCGAGGACGCGATCGCGAACATGGCGGTCATCGACAAGGTGTTCGCCGCCGCCCGGCCGCACTGATCAGCGCAGGCCGAGCAACAGGTCTGTGATGAGCCGATCCAGCCGATCATGCTGGTGCCCGTTCTCGACCAGCGCGTCCAAGTCGAAATTCCGGCCGGCCAGCTGCTGCGCCTCCGCTGTGCTGTAGCGCCCGACGGCGGACTCGGACAGCTCGCGGACTCCCGCTTCGGCGACGGCCGCTTGGATATCCGGATCGTCGGCGAACCGCCGCACCTTGGCGGCAAGGGCGGAATATGTCCGCATCCATCCGGCTGCGAAGTCCCACACGTCACCGCCGTACTCTCCGCGATACGGCCTGGGGCCGAAGTGGCGTGGACCGAGATAGCCCGACTCCTCGAGGATCTTCACGAGGAAGAACATGTCCTTGAGCCCGGCTGAGCCTTGGGTGACGTTGAGATCGATGGCGGCGAGCCGGCCCGACCAGATGGCTTGGGCGACGCCACGGTATGTGCTTTGGCTGGACTCCAGCGTCGCCGTCGGAAGCAACCCGACCATGTCCGGGTGGTCCAGCATCTCGATGAACGCCAGCGCGTGCCCGATGGTCGGCAGCACCGCGTTGCCGGTCGGTTCACCTGCTCCGGGTGCGAGGGCGAAGGTAATCGGGTAGTCCTGGTCGCGGACGCGCCCGCACAGGAAATTGATCGCTTCGCGATACCGGTCAAGTGCCTCGGTAGGCGTGCCGGCCGCTGTTGCCGCAATGCCTTCATGGGCAGCATTGAGGACATGGATCGGCGCGCCGAGCTCGGCGCCGAGCTCCACGGCACGCAACGACTTCTGGAGCGCGCACCTACGCACGTCACCATCGGGTGCGGTGAACGCACCGCCGGCGAAGACGGGATGCCGCGACAGGTCGGTCGCGAACATCGAGACAGCCACACCGGTGTTGTCCAGCGCGGCCTGGAACTTGCCGAGTACGCTGTGCCGCTCCTGCGGCGTCGCGCCGGGTGGGAAAAGCTCGTCGTCGTGGATGGCGACGCCCCATGCTCCGATCTCGGCAAGGCCGTGGACGAAGTCCCACGGCTCGATCAGTAGCGGTGCGGAGTCGCGAGTTGGATCCGGCCCCGGGCTCGGCGGTAGGCCGAAGCTGAAGCGGCGCTCTGGGGAGGTATGAAGGTCGGTCATCGTGTGCTCCTCGCCCGTTCGATTAGGTCCGTTGATCCGTACGGCTCGGGTCAGTGAGGGCGTGCGACAGAGCCGGCCCGGCAGCGCCGAGCAATGGCGCGTGCGCGTCGAGTGCCGCGGGGACGGATCGTTGCCAACTGGCCGGGAGCCTCCAGGGCGTGACTCGCAGCTCCTCGGGCGCGACGCCCCGGGACGCGCGCTGCATGTGGTCGCTCAGTGCCCCCATCATGACCCCATTTGTTGGATAATCCACGATATTGCCGACGTGACACGTTGAGAATGTCGGCGGCGGATTCGTTTCCATGCTGTGACATGCGGGAAAGGCTGGGCCCTGTCGTATGCCCTCGATAGGTTGATGGCGTGGTAGGAGCACCTGGGACGGGGCAAGCGTGAGTTCCCTCGATGAGATCGCCGCTGAGCTGTACGGCACGCCGCCGGACAAGTTCGTCGCGGCGCGCGATGAGTACGTGAAGCAGGCTCGTGCGTCCGGCGATCGCGCATTGGCCAGTGAGCTGGGCAAACTGCGGCGGCCGACGCAGGGCGCATGGCTGGTCAACCAGCTGGTACGCGACGACAACCCGGCACTGGGCGAGCTGTTCGGATTGGCCGAGGAGTACGCCGCGGCGCTGGCCGAGCGAGACCGAGACCGGCTCAAGGAGCTGACGAACCGTCGGCGTGATCTCGAGGCCCGGCTCGTGGCGCGGGCGGATGAACTCGGCGTCGAAGCGGGCGCACCACCGAGCGACGAGACGCTGGGGGAGGTGCGCGGGACGCTCGACGCCATCGTTTCGGATCCGGACGTCGCCGAGCAGGTGCGTGCCGGACGCCTCGTGAAGGCGGCGGGTGCGTCCTGGGGCCCATCACCGTCACCTCCACGCAAAGCACCGGCGCGCAAGTCTGCCGGCAAGACGCCTGCGGAGGTGAAGCCGACCGAGGACACGAAGACTACGGACGACGCCCGCGCCGCCCTCGAAGCGGAACGGGCCGCCCGTGCCGCGCGGGACCACGCTGCCGCCGAGCTCGCCGAACGCACGTCCGAGGCAGACCAGGCGAATGCCGAGTACGAACGGCTCAGCGAACGTCTTGAACAACTGCGCGCGGACGTTCAGGCGCTTGCCCAGGACGTCCGGGTCGCGCAGCAGAACGCGGCCCGCGCCGAGCGGCGGCGCGCCAATGCCGAGCGGAACCTGAGGAGACTGGACGCGTAGGTGACGTAAGGTGCCGTGCCCAGCCGATCCTCCGGCCGGTTCGACGCATGTTTCTCACCTGATCGCCACCGACGTGGCGATCAGGTGAGCGATCCGCCCTTACGAGCCGTCCCGGAGCGCCGCGTCACACGTTGAGGTGTGCCGGCTCGTGCGTCACGTCCTCGATCTCACCGGCAGCCTTGTCGAGGAGCTCGTGCACGAGGTGCGACAGCGCGCGAGCCGTCGCGATCTCCTCGCCGATCTGCGGCCTTGCCGGGTCGGAGGGGTTGCGGCGCGCGTGGCCGTTCGCGGTCAGCTCCGTACCGTCGGCGAGGTGGATCGTCGCCTTGGCGTCGGTGCGAGTGTCGTCCTCGGTGAACGTGACGGTGACCGTCCATTGTCCGGTCTTCATGGTTTCTTCACCTCCGGATATCTACTTTGTGAGGCATCTACGGACTTTGGCCGGGCTGCAGGCGCCGTTTGGCCGGGGCTTCGGCGCTTAACGTGATCATTCGAGGGGGCACCTACCAGCGGAGTAGGGCGCCGATACCGTCCGTGTCGGCGAGCGGCTCGGCGGCCGAGCCGTCCAAGACCGTCACCCGGGCGCCTTCGCGCAGCGCCATGTCGATCATGCGTTCGTCAAGGCGGGGCTCAGGCTCCAACGCCTGCGGGTCGACGTCCGGCACGGTCTCGGACTCGGCGACGAGCCGGCCGTCCGGCGTTCGGTTGCCCGTCCACGCCCCGTCCGCCGACAGCAGCAGGTGCGCCACACGCCCCTCGTTCAAGGCTGCGAGTGTTCTGGACAGCCCGCACGAGCCGCCGTCACTGTTGTCGCTCATCGCGGCGTTGCGCACCCGTTCGGCCAGCCGCCCGTAGCGTGCGATGCGTGCTTTATCGAGCGGTTCGCGGACCACACCGGCAAGCTTCGTAGCCGACAGCGACGTCCCCGTGTGATGCGTCCGGACGACGTCCGCGCCGAGGTGCTCGGGGATGGTCTCGGCCACGGCGTGCACGTTCTTGGGGTCGCCCGCGATCACGACACATTCCCAGCCGAACTCGCGCGCATGGTCGGCGACGCGCGGACCGAGCGTGTGCAGGTATTGGAGCAGCCGATCCTCTTCCCGCTTGTCGAACAGGTCGTGATGCGAGGCGCTGCTGTGATGCGTCGTCGTCGGGGTGGCGTGGCCCTTTCCGGTTAGCTCGCGCCGGTCGGCGAGGTCCTCCGGATGTGCGATCGTCGCCACCTCGGTCACCGAACCCATGCGTATGTCCACGAGACGGACTTCGTGCGCGCCGACGGCGACGCATCCGGCCGGCGGGGCGGCACTCCACGCTGTCAGCAGCGGTCGCAGCGCGGGGCGAGGTCCCATCTCCACCTGATCCGACAACGGCATCTGAACGGTCAGCCTTTCGACATGACCGTTGCTGAGCGTTGCGAACATGGCCCTACCGCGGCCCGGTGCGCGGGCGTCCAGCACCGCTTCGACGTCCTGGTTCAGCTCGTTGAGCCGGTTGCCGATCGTCGAGAAGCGGTCCCGTGGGCTGGACTTGCGAAGCTCGTCCCGCAGCCGCTTCAAGTCCTTGCGGACCCGGGCCTGCCACGCGGGTTGCGATCCCTCGTCGGTGGGATCCGCCGTGGCGTACAGCGACAGCACACCGATGTCGTCACTCATATCCGCCAGGCCGCGTAACGTCGCCCAATCGAGAGACACGGTGCTCACCCCCTACGGCTCGCGCGTCTACTCTCGTATCCCGAGGTTACGCTTTGCCGGCGGGGTCCGTCCCTAGGTTGGCCGGGCAAACTTGCTATGGCCGCTTGGCGCCCACGAACGGTTTGTACGACCCGCCGGCCTGCATGGCAGGAGCGGTGGTCACGTCCGTGCGCGGATTGGACGCGTGCACGACCGTTCCGTTCCCGATGTACATCGCGACATGGCTGATCGGGCTGCCATAGAACAGCAGATCACCAGGGGCCAATTCGTTGGCCGATACGGGAGTGCCGACGCCGTATTGCGCACTCGATGACCGGGGAAGACCGACGCCGACGGTGCCGTATGCCCAGCTCGTCAGGCCGGAGCAGTCGAAGGCGTCCGGCCCCGCGGCACCGTAGGAGTAGGGGTAGCCGACTTTGGAGAGCGCCGCTTGGACCGCGGCAGTCGCCCGCTCGCCGGCTGTGACATCGGCTCCGTCGTCGACATCGGCCCCGTCGTCGGTGGCCGTGATCCGGTGCGTGGCTTCGGACCGGTCCGCCTTAGCGGCTGCGCGTTCGCGCTCCTCCCGCCGGCGCAGTTCGGCCTGCTGCTCGGCGGTGAGCCGCTCGAGCAACTCCTGTTGTTGGGCGAGCAACTCCTCGACCGAGTTGCGTTCGGCTCGAAGCGTCGCTTCGATGTGCTCGAGGCGGCGCTCCTGCTCGGCGGCCATGAGTCTGGCCTGCTCGAGCGAGATCCGCTCGGCGGCGAGCGTCTCGAGCCGGTCGTTCTGCAGTTTCGCAAAGGCGTCCAACGTGGACGCGTCGGCAAGGTACTGGCCGATGTCGTCGGACAGCAGAGCCGAAACCGCAGGTTCGACGCCGGCGCCTCGGTAGACCGCGGCGGCGAACCCGCCGACCTCAACGGTCAGCGCGTCGAGACGTTCGGTCTGGCGATCAACTCGCGACTTGGCGCGGTCCAGTTCGCGCTGGGCGTCGGCAAGCTGTTCGGAGGCGATGTTGTGCCGCTCGTTGGCTTCGGCGGCCTTGGCATGGAGTCTGTCGACCTGGGTCTGGACCTCGTCGAGAGTCGGCTGCGGGTCGGCCCCGACGGCCGAGCCGCCGATCACCGCCATGGCCGAAGCGGCGCTGGCGGCCACGACGATCCGGGCAAGGTGCAGTCGATTGCGGGGCTGTTGTGGCACCGCGGGTCACCCTTCCTTCCGCGTCCGCCTACCGAGTTAGCTGACGGGTTTGGGCGGGGAAGGCGCCCTTCGGCCACCGGTGGCGGCCGACTCACCCCGGGGAAGTGATGGGTCCCCGGTTCCAGCCTTTGGGCCGGATTCGGCGGGAAGCGAGCTGTCGGTCCGTTACCGGCGATGGAGCCCGCCTCGCTCGCGAGGCTAGCGAGGCATGGGACAGTCGGCAAACCGAAACGCCTCTGAATGATCACGTTCGGTATGTCTCACGTAGCTTCACGAGGCATGCATGCCTGGTGAAGCTATGTCACTCCTGGTGAAGTGTTCGGCGCAGCGGCAAACGGCGCTAGGGTGTGCGACATGCCTGCGCGACCTCTCGCTGAGCTTGTCGATTCAGGGTGGGCGCAAGCCCTCGATCCCGTCGCGGATCAAGTCGCGGCGATGGGGGAGTTCCTGCGTGCCGAGATCGCGGCCGGACGCTCGTACCTGCCGGCCGGGCAGAATGTGCTGCGGGCGTTCACCCAGCCACTGGCCGACGTGCGCGTCCTGATCGTCGGCCAGGATCCGTACCCGACGCCGGGGCATGCCGTGGGCCTGTCATTCTCGGTAGGGCCGGACGTCCGTCCGCTCCCGGCCAGCCTCGTCAATATCTTCCGCGAGTACTCCGAGGACCTCGGGTACCCGGAACCGAGCACCGGCGATCTGTCGCCGTGGGCCGAACGCGGTGTCCTGCTGCTCAACCGGTCCCTCACCGTGGCGCCGGGCAAACCCGCGTCCCATCGGGGCAAAGGCTGGGAGGCGGTGACCGAGCAGGCGATCCGTGCGCTGGCTTCGCGCGGCGGTCCGTTGGCGGCGATCCTGTGGGGACGTGACGCCCGCAACCTGCGCCCGCTGCTCGGCGCCGTCCCGTGCGTCGAGTCGTCCCACCCGAGCCCGCTGTCGGCCCGCAACGGGTTCTTCGGGTCCCGCCCGTTCAGCCGGGTCAACGAGCTGCTCGTCAATCAAGGTGGCGAACCGGTCGATTGGAAGCTGCCGTAGCGTCACAGCACGCCGGGGTAGCCCATTGACGAGGACAAGTCGCTCAGCCATCATTGACTCAATGAACGTTGAGTCAACGTACGAGCCCCGAGCAGCCGTGCATGCTGCGCTCGGTGACCCGGCGCGGTTGGCCATCGTCGACGCTCTTGCGCTCACCGACGCCTCCCCGAGCGAGCTTGGCCGCGCGCTCGGCATGCCTTCGAACCTGCTCGCCCACCACCTCGGCGTACTGCAGCAGGCGAAGGTGATCGTTCGCGGGAGATCCGAGGCGGACCGGCGGCGGACCTATGTCGGCTTGGCGGCGGCGGCCATACCGTATGCGGTCGCGGACGACGTACCTGAGGTGCTACGGCGCATCGTCTTCATCTGCACCCACAACTCGGCTCGCTCACCGCTGGCAGCCGCGTTGTGGGCGAACCGGTCCGACGTGCCGGCCACTTCGGCAGGCACGCACCCCGCGTCACACGTACACCGCGAGGCAGTCGCGGCCGCCCGGCGGCACGGTCTCGAACTGCGCCATGCCCGTACGGCCCACGTCCGGGACGTACTGCGCACCGGCGACCTCGTTGTCGCGGTCTGCGACGGAGCCTACGAAGAACTGGCCGGTCGTGAGTTCGCTCAACTGCACTGGTCGGTGCCGGACCCCGCACGCGGCAGGACCGCCGATGCGTTCGATCGTGCCTTCGAAAGCCTCGACGAACGTGTCGAAAGGCTCGTGACAGCCGTTGAAAGGAGACAGCGCTGTGACCGCACGCAACCTGACCCTCGAGCAGAACATGGCGCTCGAGTCGGCGGCGAACCGGCTCGCCGGTGAGTTCCGGGACACGTTCGGGAAGGAGACGATCGAACAGTTCCTGCGTACCAGCTTCGACCAGTTCGCGCGCAACGCAAAATTGCCGAACTACGTGCCGCTACTCGCCGAGCGCTTTGCGCGTCAGCGACTCAAGGCTCTGGCCAAGGTGGAGGGAGAAGCGCGCGACGGGGTGCCGATCGCGCTGTTCTTGTGTGTGCACAATTCCGGCCGGTCGCAGATGGCCATGGGGTGGTTCCAGCACCTGGCGGGGGGCCGGGCATTGGCATGGTCCGGCGGATCCGAGCCGGGCAGCGAGCTGAACCCGGTCGTCGTGGAGTCGATGCACGAGCGCGGAATCGATATCTCCGATGAGTTTCCCAAGCCATGGACGGACGAGGTGGTACGGGCCGCAGACGTGGTCGTGACCATGGGTTGCGGAGATGCCTGCCCGATCTTTCCGGGCAAGCGGTACGAAGATTGGGATCTCGAGGATCCGTCCGGCCGGACTTTGGAGGAGGTCCGGATGATCAGGGGCGAGATCGAGCGACGGGTCCGGAGGTTGCTCGACGAATTGGGCGCCTCGGTACCGAACTGAATCGCGAGCAGCGTTGCCGGCACTTTGCTGGGCGGATGCCGCCGTTGCTCGGTCTGAAGGCATCGTATGGCTGGGAAATACCGGCCTTACGTGGTCATTCGGCGGCGGCGCTGGTTGATTGAGAGGAAGTTGATCAGTGCGACCGCGGCGACGATGGCGGCCGGGATCGACACCCAGCGGTTGTCGTCGCCGGCGATGAACGTGACGACAGCGAATACGACGAACACAAGTCCGCTGAGCCACATGCGGACCGTGCCCCCGGTGGGAAGCTCGGCATCACCCGCGCCGGCGGCGGAGTCCCGCTCACCGCCACCGTCGGTGTTGTTCGATTCGGCCATGTTCTATTCTCCCCCGTGCGCCGCCTTGCTCGACCTCCTACCCGAACTTGCCGCTGACATACTCCTCGGTACGCCGGTCGGACGGTTTGGTGAAGATCTTCTCGGTGTCGTCGTACTCGACGATCCGGCCCCATCGGTCCTTCTCGTCGGACGTGAGCTCGACGGTCAGGAACGCGGTCATGTCCGAGACACGTGCGGCCTGCTGCATGTTGTGCGTCACGATGACGATCGAGTATTGCTCCTTGAGCTCGATCATCAGATCCTCGATCTTGAAGGTCGAAACCGGGTCCAGCGCCGAGCACGGCTCGTCCATGAGGATCACGTCCGGGTCGACCGCGATCGCTCGGGCGATGCAGAGGCGCTGCTGCTGACCGCCGGACATGCCGTAGGCGTTGTCGCCGAGCCGGTCCTTGACCTCGTCCCACAGCGCCGCGCGGCGAAGTGCCTTCTCGACGATCTCGTCCATGTCGCCCTTCATACCGAGGGTCTTGGGTCCGAAGGCGATGTTGTCGTAGATCGACTTGGGGAACGGGTTCGGTTTCTGGAACACCATACCGATGATCTTGCGTACCTGGACCGGGTCCACTTTCGGCCCGTACAGGTCGGCGCCGTGATACAGCACCTGGCCGTCGATCCGAGCACTCGGGATCAGGTCGTTCATCCGGTTCAGGCAGCGCAGCAGCGTGCTCTTGCCGCAGCCGGACGGACCGATCAGCGCGGTGATGTTCTTGTGGAAGATGTCGAGCGTCACGTCCTTGACCGCCGGCTTGTCGCCGTAGCTGACCGAGACGTCCTTGAGTTCGAACGTCTTCTCCCCGTGCTCGACGTGACGGGACTGCCGGCGGTGCTCCGGCCGTACGGAGATTTCGGGGTACGCCGCTGCCCCGTCGCTGTTGCGTGCGACAGAGCCGCGCTGCGTCTCCGTTGCCACCTTGTCGGTCATCGGTGCACCTACCATTGCTGCTCGTATCGGTTGCGGAGCCAGATTGCGAATGAGTTCATCGCGAGGACCAGTGCCAGCATGACAAGAACGCCGGCGGCGGCCAACTGATGGAATTCCTCCTGCGGCTGGGCCGACCACGCGAAGATCTGCACCGGCAACGTCGTGAAGCGGCCCTCGAAGAAGCTCGGGTCGAACGTCACGAACGTCACGGTGCCGATCATGAGCAGCGGAGCGGCCTCACCGATCGCCCGCGCCACGGCAAGGATCACGCCGGTGAGAATTCCGGACGTCGAGGCCGGCAGCACTTGCCGCCACACGGTCTGCCAGGGCGTGGCGCCGAGCGCGAGTGAGCCCTCGCGAATCGACGGCGGAACCGCGCGAATGGCCTCGCGAGCGGCGAGGATCACCGTCGGGAGCACCAGCATCGCGATGGTCAGCGAACCGGCGGCCACGGTGAATCCGAAGTTCAGCGGCGCCCGGACGATGAATGCGAGCCCGAGAATGCCGAAGACGATCGACGGAACGCCGGCCAGATTCTGGATGTTGAGTTCGACGAAGCGGTTGTACCACTTCTCCTTATCGGCGAACTCCTCGAGATAGACGGCCGCCCCGACCCCGAGCGGCACGATCAGTGTGATGACACCGACGATCACGAGAACCGAGCCGATGATCGCGGGACGGTATCCCGCCTCCTCCGGATTGACGACCGACGGATTGTCGGTGAACAGCCCGAGGTCGAACCGCGGCGCGCCTTCCTGGATCATCCAGATGAGCATGCCGGCCAGGCCCGCGACGGCAACGCTCAGCCCGAGCAGTAACAGGGCCAAGAACACTTTGCTGCCGATGCGCTCGCCGACCGGCCGGCGGCCGAAAACGGAATCGGTCGCCGCACGGGCCCCGGCGACCGCGAGGCGGGTGCGGGCCGTGCCGGGAGTCTTGAGGTCCGTCATCACTCGTACACCTCGCGGAAGCGGCGGACCAGTCTGATCGCGAATATGTTCATGAGGAACGTCAGGACGAACAGCAGCGCACCAACGGCGAAGATCGTGTAGTAGTCGATGGTTCCGATTGCGATGTCACCGGTCGAGGTCTGGCCGATGTAGGCGGTCATCGTCTGCACCGACTCGGTCGGGTCGATCGAGAGTTGCGGGGTCGCGCCGGCGGCCATCAGTACGACCATGGTCTCGCCGATCGCTCGCGAGATCGCGAGCACGAATGCGGCCACGATGCCGGAGATCGCGGCCGGGAACACGACCCGGATCGCGACGCGGACCTTGCTCGCTCCTAGCGCGTAGGCGCCCTCGCGCAGGCCCTGCGGTACCGAGCGCATCGCGTCGTCGGATACCGACGCTACGAGCGGAACGATCAACAGCCCTACCGCGACGCCGGCGACGCCAACCGAGAACGGCCCGCGCCAGGACAGGAACGGAAATACATCCTCGGCCAGCGGGCGCAGGAAGTACAAGGCGAACAGGCCGATCGCGACGGTCGGGATGCCTTCGAGGATCTCCAGCATCGGCTTGATCGTCTTGCGTACCCGTCTCGGCGCATACTCGGACATGTAGATCGCCGCAGACAGCCCGACGGGGACGGCGACGATCAGCGCCCAGAAGACGATGTTCAGCGTGCCGACCACGATCGGCACGACACCGAACTCCGGATCGGCGAACGACGGTGCCCAATCGGTACCGAAAAGGAAGTCCACGACGGGGACCTGCTCGAAGAAGTCGATCGCTCCGAACAGGAGTGACAACACGATCCCGGCGGTGACCGCCACCGAGAAGGCGGCGGCTACGCCGAGGAGGACCTTGATGGCCTTCTCGCCGTATCGCGGGCTCGTGGCCTCCAGCGATCGGCGCTGTGGGGCGCCGGTGCTGGAGGCCACGGTGTCCTGGGTTGGCACGGAACTTAGCCTCCCATAAGGGCGTTGACCTGCTCGCGAGCGGTTTCCTTCTGCTCCTCGGTCAACGGGATCGCGCCGACCGCAGCGGCGATCTCCTCGTTGTTGTCGATGTAGTACTGGATGAACGCCTGGACCTCGGGGCGCTCGAGCGCCAGGTCCGACGGGTAGATGAACAGGCCTCGTGCCAGTGGCGTGTACGAGCCGTCCTGAGCGGTGTCCTCCGACGGGGCGACGCAGCCGCTGCCGCCGTCGATCTCCAGCGCCTTGACCGTGTCGGCGTTCTCCGCGTAGTAGGTGTAGCCCGCGTAGAACATGCCGCCGACCGAGCCTTGTACGCCGGTCAGGCCCTGGTTGTCGTCCTCACCGATGTTGTTGTAGTCGGTGCGCTGGGCGCCCTCTTCACCGTTGATCGCGTCGGTGAAGTAGTCGAACGTCCCCGAGTCGGTACCCGGGCCGTACAGGTCGAGCGGCTCGTCGAAGTCGACGTCGAGGTCGGGGATCTCGCTCCAGCTGGAGATCGTGGAGTCCGGTCCCCAGATCGCGTTGAGTTGCTCGGCGGTCAGGCAGTCCACCGGGTTGTCCGGGTGAACCATGACGGACAGCGCGTCGTTCGCGACCGTCAACTGCTCGTAGGCGATGTCATTGCTCTCACAGGCTGCGGCCTCGTCATCCCCGATCGGGCGGGACGCGTCGGAGATGTCCGTCTCGCCGGCGCAGAATTTCTCGAAGCCGCCACCGGTACCGGAGCTCGCGACACCGACCTGGACGCCGGGGTTCTCGGACATGAACAGCTCCGCGGCGGCGCTGGAAAGCGGAAAAACGGTGCTGGAGCCGTCGATGTTGACGTTGCCGGACAGCTCGTCGGACACTTCCTCGGTCGACTCGGAGTCTTCGGTGGTGTCCCCGTTGTCGCCGTTGCCGTCGCCACAGGCGGCGAGGACGAACGCCATGGCCGCGACGGCGGACGCCGTCCTGAACCACTTGTTGCGAATCATCTCCACTCCTTCTTCCCTGTCAGCCGGCAGGGCGAACCCTGCTGGATGCGTGACCCGCGCGGCTTTGCCCACCGGGCGTCGCTAGCCATGGAATGCGTCTCGTCTGACCGGCCGAAGGTGAGAAGGTGAACGGACGGTGAACCCGAGCTACCAAGTTCATGAAGGCTTTCGTTATCGCCTTGTGACATCAGCGCTCCCTCGGCGCTCGTGCCTGACTGGGTGCGAGTTGCGACGTCCTTGGCCACATTCCGGGCCGGGCGAGCTACCGTCGTGTCCGTGAGTTCCAGCCAACCACAGCATGTTGGGCCCTACCGCCTGATCGAAAAGATCGGCGAAGGCGGCATGGGTGTGGTCCACCTGGCTGTCAGTCCGGACGGCGGGCTGGCTGCGGTCAAGGTGCTGCGCCCCTGGCTCGTGGGCGGCGAGGATGCGCGCCGCCGGTTCGAGAAGGAGTTCGCTGCTCTGCACCGCGTCCGAGGTCACCGGGTCGCCGCGGTGCTCGACGCGGACGTCGACGGCGATCTGCCCTACATCGCCACTCGGTACGTGCGTGGCTCGTCCCTCGACAAGGTGGTCGGCGACCACGGCCCGCTGCAAGGGCGTGCGTTGATGCGGCTGGCGGACGGTCTGGCCGAGGCGGTCGCGACCGTGCACGACGCGGACGTCGTCCATCGCGATATCAAGCCGGGCAACGTCATGATGACCGACAACGGCCCGGTGTTGATCGATTTCGGTCTCGCCCGCGCGATCGACGAGACGCGGCTGACCGCGACAGGGATGGTGATCGGCACCCCGGGCTACCTCGCGCCGGAGGTGGTGGCCGGCGGGGTGCCGCAGCCGCCGGCGGACGTTCACGGCTGGGCCGCGACGGTCGCATTCGCGGCCACCGGCAGACCACCGTACGGAGCCGGTCCCGCTGCGGTCGTGCTGGACCGGATCCGTCGCGGCGATCTCGATATCGACGACGTCGAGCCCGGCCTGGCGTCCGTCCTGAAACGTGCCCTGGTAGCCGATCCGGCCGCGCGTCCCACCATCACAACGGTGCGAGCGATGCTGGCCGAGCCCGATGCCGCCGGGACAACAGCCTTCGGCGTAGCCGCCGGTGCGGCCGCCGCCGCAGCTCCGAGACCGAGCAACGACCAGGCCGCCACCGACCAGACAGTCACCAACGCTGCTGCCACCGATCCGAACGCGCCGCCGGCGGCGAATCACCAGAACGGCGAGTCGCCGACCGTGACGAGCGCAGCGACGGCGTACGCGCGGCCCACTCGTATTCAGGAGGTGCCGCTGCCGGCGGCCGACCGCGAGGCACCGACTGCGCCCGGAACCGACACCGTGCCGGGTGGGCCTACCGTGCCGGCCGCTCCGTCCTCCAACGGGCGTGCCGCTTCGCCGGCCCGCAAGCCACGGCGGCCGGCAACTCTCGGACCGGACGGGATCGCCCCACCGCTGGCCACGTGGCCGGCCCGGCTCGCGCTCGTCACGGGCGCCGCGGCACTGGTGGTTCTGCTCGGCGTCTCCAGCGGCTTCGGGCTCGTCGTCCTGTTCGCCCTCCTGGTCACCGGCCGCACGACATGGCGGGTCCGGCGTAGCCTGTACCAACGGCGCGTCGCGCGCGGTTACCAGCCGCGGGACAACATGGCCACCGCGGCGGGCACACCGTGGTACGTGCTCGTCTCGTCGATCCCGTCGTTCTTTCAGGTCGTGCTTCTCGGCGGAGTCGGGTACGTGATCGGAACCGCGGTGGCGCTGTCGCCGGATGCCGGGCCGCGGGGGCCGTTCGTCGTGGCGGCGATCGTGATCGTCGCGCTTGCCTGGGTGGGCCCGGCGACGTCGAAGGTGCGGCACGGGATACGTGCGCTGGCCGCCCCGCTGGACCGGAACACCCGTACCGGATGGATCGCGGCCGGGGTGTTGTTCGCGATCGCATGGATCTTGGCGCTCATCTGGGAGTCCTACCCGACGACGTGGCCGATTCCGGAGTTCCTAGACTTCGTCGTGAATGAATTAGAACAAACCGTATGAGTTGACAGCCGTCAACGGCGGGTATCCCCTAGCATGCGATCGTCTGAACCGGACTTCGGGAGGAAGCTGTGCGACTCCGCCTGTCTCCACGTGACACCGCGTTTTATGACATGTTCACGGCCCTGGCGGAGAACGTCCGCGAAGGTATCCGCCTACTCGGCGAATCGCTGGCCGACGACGCGGACCGGCCGATGTACGCCGCCCGGCTCAAGGAGGTCGAGCACGCCGGCGACGATCACATCCACGAGATCCTCAAGCGGGTGAACTCAACGTTCATCACGCCGTTCGACCGCGAAGACATCTACCGGCTGGCGTCCGGCCTCGACGACATTCTGGACTACGTCGAAGAAGCCGTCGACCTGATGGTGCTGTACCAGCTCGGCGACTTGCCGAACGAGGTCGGTGAGCTGGCCGACGTACTCGACCGATGCGCCGTCCTTACCACCGAGGCGATGCCGAAACTGCGCAGCCTCAGCGATCTCAAGGAGTACTGGATCGAGATCAACCGGCTGGAGAACGTCGGCGATCAGGTCTACCGGCGGCTGCTCGCCCGGATCTTCTCCGGTGAGTACGACCCGTTGACCGTGCATAAGCTCAAGGACGTCATCCGGTCGCTCGAGAACGGCGTCGACAGCTTCGAGCACGTGGCCAACACGGTCGAGCAGATCGCGCTCAAGGAGTCGTAATCCCTTGGAGCTCGTACTGATCATCGTGGTGATCGCGGTCGCACTGGCCTTCGACTACACGAATGGTTTCCATGACGCCGCCAACGCCATCGCCACGTCGGTGTCGACCCGTGCGCTGACTCCCCGCGCGGCACTGATCATGGCAGCGCTGTTGAACCTGGTCGGGGCGTTCCTCGGCACCGAGGTGGCCAAGACCGTCGGCCAGGGCATCGTCGATCTGCCAAGCGTGGACGCGAGCCTCGTGATCGTGCTCGCCGGAGTGACCGGCGCCATCTGCTGGAACGTCACGACCTGGTACTTCGGGTTGCCCACGTCGTCGTCGCACGCCCTCATCGGCGGGCTCATCGGTGCGACGCTCGCCGCGGCGGGGACGGTGCTGTGGACCGGGATCGTGGAGAAGGTACTGCTACCGATGATCATCTCGCCGATGGTGGGCTTCTTGGCGGCGTTCCTCCTGATGACCGCGATCATGTGGATCTTCCGGCGGCGGAGCCCGGCCCGGACGAACCGCGGGTTCCGGATCGCGCAGACGTTCAGCGCCGCTGCGATGGCCCTGGGCCACGGTCTGCAGGATGCGCAGAAGACCATGGGTGTGATAACGATGGCACTCGTGGTCGGCGGCTACCAGACCACGTTCGATATCCAGTGGTGGGTGATCCTGCTGGCGGCGACGGCGCTGGCGCTCGGGACGTACGCCGGCGGCTGGCGCATCATGCGCACGCTGGGCCGGCGCATCGTCCATCTGGACCCGCCTCGTGGGTTCGCCGCCGAGTCGGTGGCGGCAGGCGTGCTGTACACGACGGCGTTCGTATTCGCCGCTCCGATCTCGACTACACACACGATCACCTCGGCGGTGATGGGAGTCGGGGCGACCCGTCGGCTGTCGGCGGTGCGCTGGGGAATCGCCGGCAACATCGTCACCGCGTGGATCATTACGATTCCGTCCGCCGGAGCGGCCGCCGCGATCGTCTACTGGCTTCTGAATCTGATCCCCGCCCTCAACGGCCTCTAACCGAATGGTGCGGCCGTCATTCTGGGGTGTCGATGGCGATCACGCGGCCGTCGGCGACATGCAGGACGTGGAATCTGCCGGGCGGAAGGGTGGCGGTAGGGACGGCGCACTCCGCACCCTCGGTGGCGGCGCGGACCAGAAAAGGCAGCACGGGACGGTGCGAGCAGACCACGGTGGGACGGCCATCGGCGACGATCTTGCGAATAAGGGCGCGAGCACGCTCCGGCGCGGCGGCATGGCCACGCTCGGATAGATCGGCGTCCAGTTCGAGTTCGACGCCGTGGGCCTCGGCGAACCCGCGCACCGACTCGCTGCACCGGACCGCGTCGCTGGATACGACGCGTTCGGCGCCGACTGCCGACAAGGGCGCGATGAGTGCCTTCGCGGCGGCGTGACCGGCCTTGGTGAGCGGTCGCCGAACGTCGTCCCCGCTCCACTTGTGTCGGGGCACCGCCGCCGTGTGCCGCAGCAGCACGAGCGGGGTGGTGGGACGAGGATCGTTCAAGAACGCCTGCACCACCGCTCGCTCGTCGTCGTACGACAACTCGGCCAGCGCCCTGCGGGCCGGCAGGAAGCGGACCTCGTCCACTTCGGAGGTCGCAGCCCACGGTGGCGCCGCGTCGTCGGCGCGAGCGGCCCAGAAGTAGACCGTCTTTCGGCGGCCACCGACCTTGTACCGGACGGCCGGCAACGGCCGGCCGAGCCGCACGTGGTGCCCGGTCTCCTCGAGGACCTCCCGCACCGCCGCCGCGAGCACGTGCTCGCCCCGTTCCACCTTGCCTTTCGGCAGCGACCAGTCGTCGTGCCGCGGCCGGTGGATGACGCAGATTTCAGGCTCATCGCCGGCGCTCGCCCGTTCACCGCCGTCACCTGGGCGCCACACCACTGCGCCCGCGGCGACGATTCTGCTGCTCACCGGGTGAACCAGCCGGTTAACCAGGGCGTGTCGACGTTCGGCCACAGGATGGTGAACTCGTGGCGTGCCATCGTGACGCGATCCCTTTCTACGCGGTTGACCGCACCGAGGGAGATGACAGCGTCGTCAGGTCCCGTGCCGGCCAGTTCGGCTGCGAGGTCAGCGGCCAGGTCGGCCATCTGCGAGGCGTCCTGATGCTCGCCGAGTACGTCCGTCACGTCGGACATCCGGTCGGCCAGTGCTTCGGCCGCGTCGTCGATGGCGGGAACCACGGCGTCCACCGCATACCGTGCCCGTTTGGCGGCGATCCGCGCCGCGTGCCAGTCGGCGTCCGGAGCCGGCGTGTTCTGCTCCGCGTCCAGGACCGATGTGGCACGGCGGCGCAGCACCGACCATTCATCGGCGACGCACGGTGGCAGGGCGTCGATGGCCGGCCGGTCGGCGGCCTCGGCCATGGACGGATGACGGCACGCCTCGTCGAGCGCATCCAAGAGCACGGCGTACCGATCAGATTCGAGCGCCGCGATGGTCCGGCTACGTGCCTCGGACAGCCGGTCGCGCAGGACGCCGTCCAGCACCGTACGGGCGGACGAGGTGTCCGGTTCGGAGTAGGTGTCGCACCGCGCGGCCAGCACCTCGCTCTCCCGGAACGCACCGAGCTCGCCGCTGAGCCAGGACAGCTCATTGCGCAGCGCTTTTGCCCAGGACCAGTCGAGAAGCGGGCGGAACGATCGCAGCGCACTACGCAAGCGCCGCGAACTGACGCGCATCTGATGCACGGCGTCGGCTTCGTCGCGCCGAGTCCGTCCGTCGGCCCGTCGCAGCGCCTCGGCATTGATCGCCAGATACCGCTGGACCACTGCGCGGGCCGGACTGTCGCGATGGACGTCGAGTCGAGCCAGCTCGGCCACGCCCGGGCCGGATCGGGTGGACAGCGCAGCGGGCGAGTTCGTTGACTCTGTGGACGGAGGCAAGTTCGGGACATCTGGTCGCATCGCCGGCAAGACCCTTACCCCCTCCGCAGTTGCGTCCGCTCGATCAGTGTCTGGTGCATGTCCGCCAGCGGCCGGCCGTCGGGCGCCATGTTGACCCGTTGCCAGCTGCCGTCGCGGCGCAGGTGCCAGGACGACGTCTCCGGGCTGAATGCCAGCTCGAAAAGGTCGTCGAGCATCGCGTGCTGCTCCGGCTGGACGAGGCGGACGAGCACCTCGACCCGCCGGTCCAGATTGCGGTGCATCATGTCGGCCGAGCCGATCCAGAACTCGGGTTCGCCCCCGTTCTCGAACGCGTAGATCCGGGAGTGCTCGAGGAACCGCCCGAGCACGCTGCGCACCCTGATGTTCTCCGACATGCCGGTGACGCCCGGACGCAGTGAGCAGATGCCGCGCACGAGCAGATCCACCGGTACGCCGGCCGTCGAAGCCGCGTAAAGCGCGTCGATCACAGCTTCGTCGACGAGGCTGTTGAGCTTGAACCGGATCCGGGCGGGCCGTCCTGCCCGGTGGTGCTCGATCTCGCGGCCGATCCGTTCGACGATCCCGGTTCGCAGCGAATGCGGCGCCACCAGGAGCCGGTTGTAGTCGGACTCGATGGAATACCCGGACAGCGAGTTGAACAGGTGGTTGACGTCCGCGGCGACGTCCGGATCGGCGGTGAGCAGCCCGAGATCCT
Source organism: Jiangellaceae bacterium (assembly GCA_036374835.1). Lineage (GTDB taxonomy): Bacteria > Actinomycetota > Actinomycetes > Jiangellales > Jiangellaceae > DASUTB01. The sequence continues at coordinate 78,294 of DASUTB010000005.1, forward strand.
CGTAGATGCGTGCCGTGCGCGGGTGGTAGTTGCCGGTTCCGATGTGGGTGTAGCGCCGGATGCCGCCGGCGGCCTGTGCCTCGTCCCGCACGACCAGGCACAGCTTGCAGTGCGTCTTGAGCCCGATCATGCCGTACACGACGTGGACGCCCGCTTCCTCCAGCTTGCGTGCCCACGTGATGTTCGCCTGCTCGTCGAAACGGGCCTTGATCTCGACGAGGGCGAGCACCTGCTTGCCCGCCTCGGCCGCGTCCACGAGGGCGTCCACGATCGGCGAGTCACCGCTCGTCCGGTACAGCGTCTGCTTGATCGCCAGCACCCTCGGGTCGGCGGCGGCCTGTTCGATGAAGCGCTGGACGCTCGTGGAGAACGAGTCGTACGGATGGTGGGCGAGGATGTCGCTGCGCCGGATCGCGGCGAACATGTCCGCCGGCGCGGCCGACTCGACGTCCGGCAGATCGCGGTGCGTCGCCGGCAGGAATGGGCGGTATTTGTGCTCGGCCCGGTCGAGCGCCGCGATGTCGGACAACCCGGACAGGTCGAGTGGCGCGGGAAGCTGGAACGTCTCGGCATCGCTGACGCCCAGCTCGCGCTGCAGCAACGACAGCACGTGCGGATCGACGGTGTCCTCGACCTCGAGCCGGACGGCCGGCCCGAACCGGCGCCGCGTCAGCTCCCGCTCCATCGCCGTCAGCAGGTTCTCCGCGTCGTCCTCCTCGACTTCGAGGTCCTCGTTGCGGGTGACCCGGAAGGTGTGGTGCTCGAGGATATCCATGCCGCGGAACAAGGACGACAGGTGCGCGGCGATCACGTCCTCGAGCGGCACGAACCGCTGCTCGGCGACGGCGAGGAACCGCGGGAAATTCGGCGGCACCTTGACGCGGGCGAAGTGCTCGGTTCCGGTACGCGGGTTGCGCAGCGCCACGGCCAGGTTCAGCGAGAGGCCGGAGATGTACGGGAACGGGTGGGACGGGTCGACCGCCAGTGGTGTCAGCACGGGAAAGATGCGCTCGCTGAACATCACCCCGAGGGAGGATCGCTCCGGGTCGTCGAGGTCGTCCCAGCGCACGAGCTCGATTCCCTCTTTGACCAGATTCGGCAGCACGTCACCGTGGAACGCCTTGGCATGCCTCGCCATCAGGTCGCGGGTGCGGCTGAGGGTGTTTTCGAGCACGTCGCGCGGCAGCAGACCGCTGGCGGCGGGGACGGCGACCCCGGCCGCGATCCGCCGGCGCAGGCCGGCGACCCGCACCATGTAGAACTCGTCGAGGTTGTCGGCGAAGATGGCGAGGAAGTTGGCTCGTTCGAGCAGCGGCTGGTCCGGATCCTCGGCAAGGTCGAGCACGCGGGTGTTGAACTCCAGCCAGGACAGCTCGCGGTCGAGGTAGCGCTCCTGCGGCGGCTCGGCCTCCGTGCGCCCCCGGTCTGCGGCGTGCGCAGACTGGTCGGTGGCCGCCGGCTCGGTCATACCCCTGATAGTGGCATGCAAAGGTGAACAGGAAGTAGCCAATCTCCCATGATCATGTTCATTCAACCCTGGATTTCTTGGGTTGATTGAACATGATCATGGGGAGGTGGCTGCGTATTGGACGTCGATCCCCGTCCTGACGAAGCCGAGCGACGAATACAGCGACCGCGCCGGCGTGCTGGATTCTTCGACATACAGCATCGCCTCGTGCACCCCGGTATCGCGGAGATGGTGCAGGCCGATCAGCGTCAGCGCCCGGCCGAGCCCGGTGCCCTGCTCGTCGGGACGGACTCCCAGCACGTACACCTCGCCGCGCCCGGGCTCGGCGATCTTCGTCCAATGGAATCCGGCCATCCGCCCGTTCCGCTCGGCGACGAAAAAGCCCCCGGGGTCGAACCACGGCTGGGCCATGAGGCTTCGGAGATCCTCCAGCGTGACCGAACCCTGCTCGGGATGGTCGGCGAACGCATCGGCGTTGACCGCGAGCCAAGGGCCGTCGTCCGGGCCGGGGTCGAAGGTTCGGATGGTGACGCCCTCGGGCAGCTCGGGAACCGGGAGCGGCGCCTCGAGCGGCCGGGTCATCTGCCACAGCGCGCGGGCCCTGGTCAGCCGGGCCGATGCGGCGAGTGCCCGGGCGGCGGGAAGGTCGCCGTGCGCCCAGACCCGCGCCGTCGGTCGTTGGGTTAGCAGCTCATCGAGCAGTTCCCGGCCGTGGCCGCGGTTGCGGTGCGCCGGACGAACGGCCAGTTCAGCGCTGCCGTCCGGGTCCAACTGCGCGTAGCCGGCGAGTTCGCCACCCGTCGCCGAGGCGATCAGATGGGTGACGGCGCCGCTCCCGATGTTGACGAGAGCACGATCGGATGCCGGTCGGACGCCGTCCTCCGCTTCGGCGGCGCCGATCAGGGCACGGACGCGAGCCTGCCGGTACTCCGTCAGCGGATCGGTCGTGACGAGCACATCAGCCACCGCTCCACTGTCGCACGCCGACGGACGATGTACCGCGCCGGCGGCGTGAGTGCGTCCGGGTCGATCGTCGCTACGGGGCCGTCAGGACCTCCGGCGAGTCCGGGACGAAGCGGTATCCGACGTTGCGCACCGTGCCGATCAGCGCCTCGTACTCCGTGCCTAGCTTCGCGCGCAGCCGCCGGACGTGGACGTCCACCGTCCGCGTGCCGCCGAAGTAGTCGTAGCCCCAGACTTCCTGAAGCAGCTGAGCCCTGGTGAAAACCCGGCCCGGGTGGGCGGCGATGTACCGCAGCAGCTCGAACTCCTTATAGGTGAGGTCGAGCAGCCGGCCGGAGATGCGCGCGGTGTAGGTCGCCTCGTCGATCACGAGCTCGCCGGCGCGGATCTCGTCCGGCGACACCTCGTGGTTGGAGCGAGCTGCCAATTTTCCTGAAGCCAGCCGCAACCGAGCCTCTACCTCGGCCGGGCCGGCGGTGTCGAGCAGGACGTCGTCCACACCCCACTCCGCGGTGACCGCGGCGAGCCCCCCCTCGGTGACCACGGCGAACAGCGGCACGTCGACACCGGTGGTGCGGATCAGCTGGGTGAGCCCGCGTCCATGCCCGAGATCGCGACGGGCGTCGACGACGATCGCGTCGCACTCGGGTGTGTCGAGCAGGGCCGAGGCTTCGGCGGGTGCCACCCGCACGTCGTGCAGCAGCAGCCCGAGCGCGGGAAGAACCTCGGTGGAGGGTTGCAACGCGTTGGTCATCAGCAGGATGGTCGAGGGCACGATGGCCTCCCAGTACGTTCTAAAACACGAACGGACCCGGACGACGCTGCCCTGGGTCCTGCTTGCGCGTAGTGTATCGCACCGTATGCCGGTGGGTTAACCGTCGTCCGGTAGCTGAGATCGGCGAGGCCGGGCGTAATGGTTCCGTTGCCGACTTGTTGCTCGTTGTGCCGGGTATCGTGCCGGCGGGATGGGAAAATTCACCGTGTGCCATCGCTGTTCGCCGCCGGGCTCGTAGCGGTACTGGCTCTCGCGTCCGCCGCCGGGAGCCCGCTTCTTGCTGCCGGAGTAGTCCTCGTCCAGGGCATCTTCGCGTTCGGCGCGGTCCGGCAGGCAGGTGTACCCGGTGCGGCCGTGGCGACGTGGCTTGCCTTCGGGGTCGGTGCCGGTACGTCGGTCTGGTTCGTCGTGGACGACATTCCGAAACTCACGCCGATGGCCCGCCTGCTCGCCGCCGGGTTCCTGCTCGCCATCGTGGTTCAGTTGTGGCGCCGGCATGGACGGCCGTTGCTGACGGCATCGTTGTCTGTCACGGTGACAGCTGTGGTACTGGCCGCTCTCCCTGCCGCGCTCGTCGCGCTTCGCACTGGCGACGCGGGTGCGTACGCGGTCGGGCTGGGCCTGTTGGGGGTTGCAATCGTCCTGGTGGTGGACGGCGTGGGTGGGCGCTCGGTGCTGGCGCGAATGCTGGCGGTGCTCGCCGCCGCCGCGGCCGCCGTGATGCTCGTGATGCTGGTCAGCATGGCGGATGTGCCTGAGGTGGGCGCTGTCGTTCTGGCCGCCTTCGGAGCGTTGCTCGCCGTAGCGGCCCTGTATGCGGTGGATCGGCTGGCCGCAGAGTCATCCACAGGTGAGAAACAGCCGGACGGTGGCGGCGACATCCTGGAGTTGGTGGCGGTCGACATACGGCCGTTGCAGCTCACCTTGCCGATCATCATGGCGGCGCCGGTGATTTACCTTTTGGGGCGATTGTTGATCGGATGATCGGGCGGCGGGATGAACCATCGGCCTGGAGGAGACGTTCCTCCGGTATGCCGACGTCCGTCGCTGATGAGGAGCTCGTCCGGACGCTGTATGACGAGCATGCCGGCGCGCTACTCGGCTATGTGACCCGGCTCCTCGGCGGTGACCGGCAGCGTGCTGAGGATGTCGTCCAGGAGACCTTGTTCCGCGCGTGGCGGCACCCGGATGCGCTCACTCCCGAGCGGGGTTCGGTGCGCCCGTGGTTGTGGACCGTCGCGCGACGGGTCGTGCTGGACGGCGAGCGCGCCCGCCGCGCCCGGCCGCGCGAGGTGACCGACGCGACGGTCCCGGCGGCGCTCGTCGACGATGGTGTCGAAGCGGCGTTGTCGGCGCAGGTCGTGGCCGAGGCTCTGCGGGCGCTGACGTCGGAGCATCGCCAAGCTTTGATCGAGACGTACTACCGCGGCCGGAGCGTCGCCGAGGCCGCCGAGGTGATGGGAGTACCGGAAGGAACCGTGAAATCGCGCACGTACTACGCGCTGCGGAACCTGCGCTCCGCGCTGGAAGAGCGCGGCTTCGGTGCATCGGAGGCAGGCTCATGAGCTCGCCGCAGTGCCGCGCGATCCGGCTCGAACTCGGCGCGTACGTGCTCGGGCTACTCGATGCCGGCGACGAGCAGCGGGTCCGCGAACACCTCGTCCGGTGCGACGAATGCGCGGTCGAAGCGGCGTCGTTGCGCGAGACGAGTAAGGTGTTGGCGCTCACCGATGTGGGCCTGGTGGAACAGCCGGCCGAGCCGTCACCTGAGGTACTGCCCAAGTTGCTCCAGCGGATCGCCGCGGCGCGCCGGCGCCGCCGGATCGCTGGGGTCGTCGCGGCGGCCGCCGCTGCTGCGGTCGTGACGGTGGGCGGCATCGCGTTCTTGGACGCGGCCGACGACTCGCCCGGCGCGAGCGTTGAAGCCGGCGACGTGAGCACCGAGCCGGCGGTGACGACGTCCGGCCGGGACGGCACCGTTGCGGTCGAGGTGGACGTCTGGGATCGTGACTGGGGCTCGAAGCTCACGGTCGACGTCTCCGGCGTTCCGGCCGGCTACCGCTGCAGCCTCATCGCGATCGGCGGCGACGGCCGGCGCGAGACCGCGGCGACATGGGTCGTGCCGAGCGCCGGATACAACGAGGGCGGCGGCGGTCTGACAATGGACGGCGCACACGGTCTGCGGTACTGGGAAGTCGACCGGTACGAGGTAGTCACGTCCGACGGTGAGCTGCTCGTCACGCTCCCGCTTGTCGATTGATCACGTTCGGTAGGAGTGACGTAGCTTCACGAGGCATGCGGGCCTAGGGAAGATACGACACTCCTGCCGAACGTGATCAATCGACATCGGGAACAGACGTTGGCGGCGAGTGCGTTGAGGCGAGCGTGGAGGGTTTGCTCGTCGCCGCGGCGGCATTGCTGGGCGCCACCGGGTTCGGGCTGTGGCGGCGCCGGGTGGACGGCCGCCTTCGCCAGGTCGCCCATAGTCACGGCCTAGCGCTCCGGAGCGGTGCCAGTACGCCGGAACGGGACACCGTCCCTACGGCGGACGCGAGCGTGATCACCCCGTCCGAGCTTGGCCAGGACCTCGGGCGGGTCGCGACGTTCGTCTCGTTCTCCACCGCCTTTTGCCAGCCGTGCCGGGCGAACCGCCAGGTGTTGGGCCACCTTGCGACGACCGCGGACGGCGTGGCGCATGTCGAGATCGACGCCGAATCCCGGCTCGACCTTGTCCGTGCCCTCGGGGTGACGCGCACGCCGACCACATTCGTGCTCGACGCATCGGGCGCCGTTCGGCAGCGGGCGACCGGTGTTCTGCGGCTCGACGACGCTCGGACCGCGATCCGACAGGTGACCGATGCATGAGATATGCGTCTCGCGATACGGACTTCTCGTGACTTTGTCGCCATAAGGTCGTAACCTCACTGGCATGTTCCACACAGGGCTGACCAAGCGGCGCCACATCGACTACGGTCGCGCCGCCACCATGCTCTGTTCGATGCCCTGACCGGGCAGTTCTCCCGTCCCGAGCGCCACTGGCGCTGCTGCGGTCCGGTGTAGCCAACTGCCCAGACGTCGTTCATCCGTCCACGTCAGGGAGTCGTCATGATCGATCCACGCGGCCCACGTTTCGCCGCAGCCATCACCACCGCCGTTCTCGCCGCTGTACTTGTCACCGGCAACGCCGTGCTGCTCGCCGTTCAGGTCGGCGTGTTCGCGGTGGCAACCGGGTTCGGGCTGCGCGCTGCGCCTTATGGTCTTGCCTACGCGAGACTCATCCGGCCTCGCCTCGCGCCACCGAACGAACTCGAGGACGAGCGCCCGCCCCGGTTCGCCCAGGCTGTCGGACTCGGATTCGGCACCGTCGGATTGCTCGCGCTGCTCGCCGGTTGGACAGCCGTCTTCTACGTGGCCGTCGCCGCCGCACTCGCCGCGGCCTTCTTGAACGCGGCATTCGGGTTCTGCCTCGGATGTGAGATCTACCTGCTCATCCACCGATTCAGGGCCGGCGCACCGTCACAAACACAGAGAGCACCGTCACAACCACAGGAGGTCACCACACCATGAGCAAACGAGACCAGGTTCTCGTCTCGGCGGATTGGGTCGCCGAGCACCTCGACGATCCGAATGTCGTACTCGTCGAGGTCGATGAGGACACCGCCGCCTACGACAAGAACCATATCCGCGGCGCGGTCCGGCTGGACTGGAAGGCCGATCTGCAGGACCCGGTCCGCCGCGACTTCGTGAACAGGGAGCAGTTCGAGGAGCTGCTGTCCGAGCGAGGTATCGGCAACGACGACACGGTGATCCTCTACGGGGGCAACAACAACTGGTTCGCCGCGTACGCGTACTGGTACTTCAAGCTCTACGGCCACAACGACGTCCGGCTGCTCGACGGCGGGCGCAAGAAGTGGGAGCTCGAGAGTCGCGAACTCGTCACCGAGGCGCCGCAGCGCGCCCGCACGTCGTACACCGCGTCGGGGCCGGACCTGTCGATCCGCGCGTTCCGCGACGAGGTCGTCGACGCCATCGGCACCAATAACCTGGTGGACGTCCGTTCGCCCGACGAGTACGCCGGGCGGCTGCTCGCGCCGGCGCACCTGCCGCAGGAGCAGTCGCAGCGGCCGGGCCACATCCCGACCGCGGCGAACATTCCGTGGAGCAAGGCGGCCAACGACGACGGCACCTTCCGCTCCGAGGACGAGCTGCGCCGGCTCTACGGGGACGCCGGCGTCGACTTCGGCAAGGACACCATCGCCTACTGCCGCATCGGCGAGCGCTCGGCGCACACGTGGTTCGTGCTGCACGAGCTGCTCGGCGTCCAGAACGTGAAGAACTACGACGGCTCGTGGACCGAGTACGGCTCGCTGGTCGGCGTGCCGGTGGCAATCGGCGACGACCCGGGGTCGGCATGAGCTGCGCAGCGCCGGAGGGGGGCGCGTCTCTCGAAGGAGTCGATGTCGGATCCGAGGCGGTCATCCAGGGTGTCGTGAAGGCCGGTGGCGGCCCGGTCGGCGGTGCGTACGTCCGGCTGCTGGACCGCAGCGGCGAGTTCACCGCGGAGGTGCCGACCGGCGACGGCGGCGAGTTCCGCTTCTTCGCCGCACCGGGCGAGTGGACGCTGCGCACGCTCGCTCCAGGCATCGAGCCTGTCGACCAGCCGGTGCAGGCGTCGCTCGGCGCCGTGGCTGACGTCGAGATCACCGTCTGAATGACCACGTTAAGCCGGTGATTCCCTGCTTCACGCTCGCTACAGGACGTGTAAAGCAGGGAATCACCGCGCATCGGCCGCCCGGCCACAAGCGCCGGCACGTAGTCTGACGTCCGTGTTGGATCGATGGGTCGAGGACGATCGTCCCGCACTTCCTCTTGTCGTGGCCGTGCTGACCATGTGCGCGATCGCCGGCTTCGTTTTCGGTGGCGTCCTTGCCTCGCTTCCGGCATCCGGCGGCGGCTCCGCGGATCCGAGCCAGAGCCCGACGGCGACTGAACCGGTCATGGTCGAGGTCGCCGGTGTGGAGGCTTCGTGCCAGCGCGAGCCCGCACAGGACCATGCCGGCGAGACGGTCGAGTACCTGCCGGAGTTCGTGCACGATGGTGATTCGCAGACGGCGTGGCAGTGCCGCGGTGACGGTGCCGGCGAGACGCTGACGTTCGCCCTCGACGAGCCGGCGCCGATCGCCGAGCTCGGCATCGTCCCCGGCTACGCGAAGGTCGATCCGACCGAGGACACGGACTGGTACCCGCGCTATCGGCGCCTCACCGAGGTCCGCTGGCATTTCGACGAAGGTGATCCGGTCAGCCATGTGCTCGACCCCGATCCGGAACTACGCGAGCCGCAGTTCATGACGCTGGACGAGGCACGTACAACGTCGACGCTCACGATGGAGATCGTCAGCAGTGAGCTCGGAACGGACGACTGGCGGAACATGGCCGTCACCGAGGTCGTGATCATGGCATGTGACCGTTGCTAGGTGCTCACCGGCGATGCTGGACGGGTAGGTAAGGGCGGTTGGCTGGGGAGCGGGCGCTTTACGTGATCATTCCAGGGTAAGTGTCTTCACCGGATGCCGATCTTTCGTTAGGGTACGCACCAGTAGCGGCGGGAAGGCACACGGGTGGCGGAGTTCCTGGAAACGGCGATCAGCTTTCCGGTCGCCGTGTTCGGCGTGTTGCTCGTCATCGTCATCGGCTACTGGCTGATCGTGCTGCTCGGTGTCGTCGGGGAGGGGCTGTTCGACGGCGACGTGCCCGACAGCGACGTCGGCATGGCCGGGATGCTCGGTGCCGTCGGACTCGGCGGCGTGCCGATCGCCGCCGTCCTGTCGTTGTGGATCGCGTTCGGCTGGTTCGGCAGCTTCATCGGGGTCGTGTTTCTCGGCGACGTCGACGCTCTGGACGAGTTCGCCGAACCGTTGACGGCCGCCGGTGTGCTGGTGCTCGCCATCGTCGCCGGCTATGCGGCGACCTACCTGCTCGTCATCCCACTGCGCCGGCTCATGCCACGACCCGATCCACCGCCGCAGCGCAGCGACCTGGTGGGACGCACCTGCGTCGTCCGGACGACCACCGTGGATCACCAACACGGGCAAGCCGAGGTCACCGCCGAGGATGGCTCATCGGCCGTTATCCAGGTGCGGCAGACCGGTGGTGAGCCGCTTCATGCCGGCAGCAGTGCGCTCATCTTCGACTACGACGCTGACGGCGAGTACTTCTGGATCACCGTGGCGCCTTCCCATCTACACCCCGAGACGTAAGGAAGACCATGCAATCGACTCTTACCGCGGCGGGCTTGCTGGTCGCCGTCGTCGTCCTCATTCTGCTCGGCCTGGTGCTCATCGTCACCAGGCTGTACAAGAAGGTGGAGCAGGGCCGTGCCTTGATCATTTCCAAGATCCGCGGCGTATCCGTCACGTTCACCGGCGCCATCGTGCTGCCGGTGTTCCACAAGGCCGAGTACATGGACATCTCGGTCAAGACCATCGACATCGAGCGGACCGGTCACGAGGGCCTGATCTGCAAGGACAACATCCGCGCCGATATCCGCATCACATTCTTCGTCCGAGTGAACAAGACCGTCGAGGACGTCGTCAAGGTGGCCCAGGCGATCGGCACGCACCGGGCCAGCGACCAGGAGACGCTGCAGGAGCTGTTCAACGCCAAGTTCTCCGAAGCCCTCAAGACCGTCGGTAAGCAGCTGGACTTCGTCGACCTCTACACCAAACGCGACGAGTTCCGGGACTGGATCATCCGGGTCATCGGTACCGACCTGAACGGTTACAGCCTCGAGGATGCCGCGATCGACTACCTCGAGCAGACGCCGATGTCCCGGCTGGATCCGGCCAACATCCTGGACGCGCAGGGCATCCGCAAGATCACCGAGCTGACCGCGCTCGAAGCGATCCGGACCAACGACTACCAGCGCAACAAGGAGAAGGAAGTCACCCGGCAGGACGTCGAAGCACGCGAGACGATACTCGAACTCGAGCGGCAGCAGGCCGATGCGGAGATCAAGCAGCGCCGAGAGGTCGAGACGATGCGGGCCCGCGAGGAAGCCGAGATCGAAAAGGTCCAGGCCGACGAGCGGCTCAAGGCGCAGGGCGCGGCCATCCGCACCGAGGAGCAGCTCGGCATCCAGCGGGAGAACCAGCAGCGCGAGATCGCGGTGGCCGAGCTCAACAAGCAGCGCGTCGTGGCCATCGAGACCGAGAAGATCGAGAAGGATCGCCAGCTCGAGGTCGTCAACCGCGATCGAGAGACGGCGCTGGCGACCATCGAGAAGGACAAAGAGGTCGAGACCGAGAAGCGCTCGGTGGCCGAGATCGTCCGCGAGCGCGTCGCGGTCGACAAGACCGTCGCGGAGCAGGAGGAGAACATCAAACGGGTCCGCACCGTCGAGGAGGCGGAGCGGAACCGCGAGGCCACGGTGATCGCCGCCGAGGCGCAGGCGCAGGAGCAGCTCGTCAAAGACATCAAGGCGGCCGAGGCGGCCGAGCAGGCGGCCCAGCACCGCGCTCGCGAGGAGCTGACGCTCGCCGAGGCGCGGCAGCAGGCCTCGGATCTGGACGCCCGCGCCAAGATCCGGCTGGCCGAAGGTGTTCAGGCCGAGGTGGCCGCGGCCGGCCTGGCCGAGTCCCAGGTGATCACCGAGAAGGCGGCCGCGATGGCGGCACTGGACGAGGCGAGCCGCTCGCACGAGGAATACCGGCTCCGGCTCGATATGGAAAAGGAGCTCCGGCTGGCCGGGCTGGACGTGCACCGCCAGGTCGCCGAGGCGCAGGCGTCGGTCATCGCCGCCGGGCTGGAGAACGCGGACATCGACATCGTGGGCGGCGAGAGTGTGTTCTTCGACCGGCTGGTCGGCTCGATCACGCTCGGTAAGAGCCTGGACGGGCTCGTCGAAGGCTCGGACGTCGCGCAGCGGCTCGCCGGTTCGTGGCTCAACGGCGACTCCGACTTCGTCGAGGACATCCGCCACATGCTCGGTTCGGTCGGCACCGACGACGTCAAGAACATGACCGTCTCGGCACTGCTGCTCAAACTCATGAAGGATGGCGGTCCGGGCGCCGACCAGCTTCAGCGCCTGTTGGACGCCGCACGTGAGCACGGCGTCGCCGACCAGAAGATCGCGGCGCTGGCCAATCCGGCGGACGACGGACCGTCCGAGCCGGCCACGGCGAAGACGTGACCGCCACGCTCGACGCCGGCACATATGAGCTGCTCCGGACCCGGCTGGCCGAGCATGCGGGCGAGTTGGCCAGACGGGCCGAACAGCTCAATCAGCGGCGGATCGAGGTGTTCGGTGGCACCGAGCTGACGCTGGTCGGCACCGAGCGGATCCGCACCGAGAACAACTGCGTGCCGCGCGACATCGTGCCGCTCGGTGGCGACCGAGATCTCCTTCTGCTCGGCTACAACGTGTTCATCGGGCTCAAGCCGGAGACGACCGTCGGCGACGTCTTCGCGGTGCACGAGTTCCGCCGCGGCGACGATGGCGGGTTCAGCTTCGAGCCGGTCGGGACGGACGTCCTGCTCGACGAACAGTTCGAGCGGGACTTCGCCGAGCTCTACCGGTACTACCGCGACACCCGGCTGATGCAGTTGCGCCGAACCGGGCCATCGGTGCTCGCGGTGTTCCAGACCGGTCCCAACGACGACGACATCCGGGTGTTGCGCTGGCGCATCGGCGAGAACGGCGCCCTGACCTACGTCGACAACCGCGGCGAGCGGGAGAACGTCCTGCCGCCCTCGCACGACTTCGAGTGGACCGAGACGACCCGCGAGGATCACGTTCCCGGCAGGTACCCGCACATCTCGATCGAGGACGAGGTGTTCGTCGACACGCTCGGCGGCGATCTCACGGTCTCGGTCGAGAACAACACCGAAACCGGTGAGGGCATCTACCGCGAGCCGGTGACCGAGCCGCTGCAGAGCCTGGCCGACGCCGACGTCCACTACGCCCGGGTCGGCCCGCTCATCCTGCTCCGGATCCGCCCCTACAACGAGACCGAGTGGCGGCACCTCGTCTTCAACACCCGCACCCACGGCGTCGTCCGGCTCGACGGCATCGGGCAGGCCTGCCAACGGCTACCCGAGGATCACGGCATCATCTTCCCTGGCGGCTACTACCTGGCCACCGGGGTCTCCCGCACGTTCGACACGGACGTCACCAACCTGGAGTTCCAGCGGTTGATCCGGTCGCCGAACGGCGAGGACGTGCTCTACGTCTTCCACGCTCGCGCCGAGGGCCGATCGCTACTGCTGCCGTACAACGTGATCCGCAAACAGGTCGACACACCCATCTACTGCCACGGGTACTCGGTCTTCGGCGACGGCACCCTTGTGGTCTTCCGGGCCACGTCCGACGAGCCGACCCGGGTCCATCCCATGCAGGTGTGGCGGTCGCCATACATGTCGGAAAGCTACGCCGCCAGCCAGCCTGCCGGGACCGGTCCGCTCGAGCGCGTCGGCAACGCGGACCTGGTGCGCGGTATCTCGGACTGCCTGTCGGTGACGCGCATGCTGGACGAGATGGCGCCGTCCACGCCGGTCTTCGAAGGGATCATCGCGGCCTGCCGCAGGGTGGCCGATCAGTTCCACTGGCTCGACGACCCCGAGCTGTTCTCGCTCGGTGAGCCGCTGCGGGAGGTACGGTCCGCCGCCGAGCAGGTGCTCGGTGAGCTCGAGACCGTCGAGGCGCTGACCGCCCAGGCCGCGACCGCGCTGGACGAGGCCGAGGCGGACATCGCGTCGCTGGTCCGACGCGTTCGGGGCGAGGCGCCCCGGGCAGCGTCGGCCTGGGTCAGTCAGCTGGCCGAGCTACACCGCGCCGAGGGCCATCTTGTGACGCTGCGCGAGCTGCGCTACGCCGACGTCGAACGCATCGACGAGCTGGCCGCATCGCTGGAGGCCGACGTCGCCGATGCGGCGAAGCGGGCCGTCACATTCCTGCAGCGCGACGACGCGTTCGCCGATTACCACAGGGAGGTCGAACGGCTCGCCGGCGCGGCGACGGAAATCCGTACCGTCGCCGAGGCCGCGCCCGTCGACGAAGAGCTCACCGAACAGGCCGAAGCGCTGGCGATCGTCACCGAAGTGGTCGGCACCCTGGACATCGCCGACGCCACCGTGCGCACGGCCATCCTCGGCCGCATCAGCGAAGTGTTGGCCGGCGTCAATCGGACGCGAGCGGTGCTCGCGGCCCGGCGTCGTGAGTTGCTCGAGGCCGAGAATCGCGCGGCGTTCGCCGCCGAATTCGCACTGCTCGGGCAGGCCGTGTCGAGCGGGCTGGCACTGGCCGACACCCCGGAGGCGTGCGATGAGCAGCTCGGCAGGCTGCTGCTGACGCTGGAGAACCTCGAAGCGCGATTCGGTGAGTTCGACGACTTCATGGCCGACCTGGAGGCCAAGCGGGAGGACGTCTACGAGGCGTTCTCGGCGCGCAAGCAGGCGCTGCTGGACGAACGCGCCCGGCGCGCGGGGCGACTCGCCGAATCGGCCGACCGGATCCTCGGCAGCGTCCGGCGTCGAGTCGGGTCGCTCGGGTCGCTGGACGAAGTGAACACCTACTTCGCCTCTGATCCGATGGTGGCCAAGCTGCGGTCGCTGGCCGACGACCTGCGTGAACTCGGCGACCTGGTCCGGGCCGAGGAGCTCGACGGACGGATTAAGGCGGCTCGGCAGGAAGCGGCACGGGCGCTACGCGACCAGCTCGACCTTTACGAAGGCAACACGATCCGGCTCGGCCGGCACCGGTTCGCCGTCCACTCGGAGCCGATCGAGCTGACGATGGTGCCCGGCGTGCGACCGGCCGCTGGCGCGTCCGCTCCCACTGATCACACGGGCGGCTCCGCCGCGGTTGACGCCGTGATGAACTTCGTGCTGACCGGCACCGATTACCGCGCGCCGGTGCACGACGAGGCGTTCGCGGCGACGCGGCGGTTCTGGGACCAGCTGCTGGTCTCCGAGTCACCCGACGTGTATCGCGGCGAGTATCTCGCGTCGACCATCCTGGCCGCCGCGAGCGAGGGCCGGGACGGGCTGTCTCTCGACGGCCTGCATGAGGCGGCGGTCGTGGACGGCGGCCTGCTCGACGTGGTGCGCAGCGTCGCGGCCGACCGCTACGACGAGGGCTATGAACGCGGCGTGCACGACGAGGACGCCACCGCGATCCTCGAGGCGCTGCTGCGCCTGCACGCCGGCGCGGGCGTGCTGCGGTATCCGCCGGACGTGCGCGCGGCGGTGCAGCTGTACTGGGCGTTCGGCGCCTCGGACGACGACAAGGCGTCCTGGGTCGCCCGCGTGGGCTCGCTCGCGCGGGCGCGCGCCGCGTTCGGGCATGCCAGCGGGATCGCCGAGCTGTGCGCTGAGGCCGGTGGTGCGGTGGCGTCATTCCTCGGCGGAAACCTGGGTGAATCCACTGTCGCTATAGGTGCAGCAGATTCACCCGGGATCGTTCCGCGCCTGCCGTCTCTTACCGGATCGCGGGCGTCGCTCGCCGGTGAGTATCTCTTCGAGGAATTGGCGAGCCAGCCGGACGGGTTCGTGACCGGTGCGGCGGCCAAGCGCCTGCTGCGGCGGTTCCAGCGCAAGCTCGGGGGTGCCCGGTCGGTATCGCGGCGGGCGTTGGACGGTGAGCTGCGCGCGCTCAGCGACGATCTGGCGGCCCGCCATCAGCTCCTCACGGCGTGGCTGAGCTCCTATGTCGCGGCTGCGGACGGCGCGGAACCGGCCGCCGAGGCGGACCTGGCCGAGGCGGTGACGCTGGAGCTGTGCGGCCGCGAGGTGACGCACTACGATTCGTCGGCCGAGCTGGAGGCGACGGTCGAAGGCTTGCTCGGCACGCACCGGCGAATCGCGGACCGCACCATGACGCTACGGCTGGACGAGACGTTGGCCCGCACGCGTGAGTTCCGGATCGAGCGGGTGCCCGCCTACCGCGACTACCAGCGGCAGCGAAACGCCCTTGTCGAGGCCGAGCGGTCGCGCCTACGTGTGGGCGAGTACCAGCCCGGTGTGCTCGCCGGCTTCGTCCGCAACCAGCTGCTTGACCAGGTCTATCTGCCGCTGATCGGGGACAACCTGGCCAAGCAGCTCGGCACCGCCGGCGACGACAAGCGCACCGATCTGTCCGGTCTGCTGATGCTGATCTCACCGCCGGGCTACGGCAAGACCACACTGATGGAGTACCTGGCGAACCGGCTCGGACTGGTTTTCGTCAAGGTCAACGGGCCGGCGCTCGGGCATGGTGTCACGTCCATCGATCCGGCGGACGCGCCGAACGCCACCGCGCGCCAGGAAGTCGAGAAGATCTCCTTCGCGCTGGAGATGGGCAACAACGTGCTGCTGTATCTGGACGACATCCAGCACACGTCGCCGGAGCTGCTGCAGAAGTTCATCTCGTTGTGCGACGCGCAACGCCGGATGGAGGGCGTCTGGGACGGCCGGACGCGCACCTACGACCTGCGGGGCAAGCGGTTCGCCGTATGCATGGCCGGCAATCCGTACACCGGGGCCGGACGGCGGTTCCGGGTGCCGGACATGCTGGCCAACCGGGCCGACGTGTGGAACCTGGGCGACGTGCTGGCGGGGCGGGACGAGCTGTTCGCGCTGAGCTACATCGAGAACTCTCTGACGTCCAACGCGGTGCTGGCGCCGCTCGCCGGACGGTCGGTCGCCGACCTCAAGCTGCTGCTGCGGCTGGCCCGCGGCGACGACTCCGCAAGCCCGGACCAGTTGGAGCACAGCTACCCGCCTGCCGAACTCGACCAGGTGCTCGCGGTCCTCGGCAAACTGACCCATGTGCAGCAGGTGGTGCTGGCGGTGAACCAGGCCTACATCGCGTCCGCCGCGCAGGCGGACGCCTCCCGCACCGAGCCGCCGTTCCTGCTGCAGGGTTCGTACCGCAACATGAACCGGCTCGCCGAGCGCATCGTGCCGGCCATGAACGACGACGAACTGGCCGCGCTGATCGACGACCACTACGCCGGGGAGGCCCAGACGCTGACGTCCGGCGCGGAGGCGAACATCCTGAAGCTGGCCGAGCTACGTGGCCGCCTCACGCCGGAGCAAGCTGAACGCTGGGCTGAGGTAAAGGCCGGCTATCTGCGGGAGAGGGCGCTCGGCGGTGCCGAGGACGACCCGATCACCCGTGCCGTCGGTGCCGTCGGCCTGCTCGCCGACCAGGTCGCCGCCGTCGAATCCGCCATCCGTTCCCACTCAGAATGACCACGTTAAGCGCCGAAACCCCAGCCAAACCTCGTCCGCAGGCCGAGCAAGGCACGGACAGTCCGCGCCAAGGCTCCAGAGCTATGCCAGCCGGTTCTTCACGGCGGCGGCGACCGTCTTGCCGTCCGCTCGGCCGGCGACACGCGGGGTGAGCAGCTTCATCACCTTGCCCATGTCACGCGGCGACTCCGCACCCGCTTCGGCGATCGCCTCATCGACGAGGGAGCTCAGCTCCTCCTCGGTCAGCGGCTCCGGAAGGTACTCGGCGATGATCTCGGCCTCGGCCTCCTCGGCCGCGGCACTCTCGGCACGACCGCCGTCGCGATACGCGTCGGCCGCCTCCCGCCGCTTCTTCGCCTCTTTGGTCAGCACCGCCACGATCTCGTCGTCGGAAAGCTGACGGGCCTGCTTGCCGGCGACCTCCGCAGTGCTGATCGCGGTCAGCGCCATACGCAGCGTCGCTGTGCGCGTCAGGTCCCGCTCGCGCATCGCGGTCGTCAGGTCGGACTGGAGCCGCTCCTTGAGGGTGTCCACTGCGGTTTTCTCCTTCGATATGTGCCACCGGCGCCTAAGTGTGACAGCCTATGTCGGTGCGACTCAGCCCGATTTCCGGCACCGCCATCGGCCTCGGCGCGGTCGCGGCCGGTGGCCTCGCCTACGCCGCAGGATACGAGGTACGCGCGTTCACCCTACGTCGGTTCACGATCCCAGTGCTTCCCGCCGGCAGCGCATCGCTGCGGGTGCTGCATCTGTCCGACCTGCACCTCACGCCGGGCCAACGCAAGAAGGTGCAGTGGGTGCGCGCGCTCGCCGACCTTGAACCGGACCTGGTCGTCAACACCGGCGACAACATGGCGCATCCCGATGCGGTGCCAACGGTGCTGGACGCGTACGAGCCGTTGCTGCGCCTGCCCGGGGTCTTCGTGTTCGGCTCGAACGACTACTACGCGCCCACACCGAAGAACCCGGCACGCTACCTCTTGCCGACCGACGAGACTCCCCGCGTCCAAGGCATCGAGCTGCCGTGGAAGGAGTTGCGGGACGAGCTCCGGTCCGCCGGCTGGGTCGACCTGACGAACGCCCGCGCCACACTCCAGGTGGACGGCCGCACGCTCGCGTTCGCCGGCGTCGATGACCCGCACCTCGAACTCGACGAGTACGGCGCCGTCCGCGGTCGCCCCGACCCTTCCGCGGATCTCGCGGTCGGCATCACCCACGCACCCTACCGCCGCGTGCTGGACTCCATGCTGCACGACGGCTACCGCCTGCTGCTGGCCGGCCACACCCACGGCGGGCAGCTCTGCATCCCGGGCTGGGGCGCGCTCGTCACCAACTGCGACCTCGAGCCGGCCCGGGCGAAGGGAGTGTCGCGGCACCCATCGCCCAACGGAAAGGCGCTCCGCCGCGACATGATCTGGCGAGAAGGACCCGTCGGTGACGACGATGACGCAGCGTGGCTGCATGTCTCGGCCGGGTTGGGGACGTCTCCCTACGCGCCGGTCCGGTTCGCCTGCCGTCCCGAGGCCAGCCTGCTCACACTCGTCGGACGGCATTAGGACAATTCGATTTCGGCGTGGGCCTGATGCTCGGTTATGCTAGCCCGGCGGCATCGGGGTGTGGCGCAGCTTGGTAGCGCGCTTCGTTCGGGACGAAGAGGTCGCAGGTTCAAATCCTGTCACCCCGACGCGTGTGATGTCTCAAGACATCGGAAACCCCTGAACCTGCGGTTGTGGGTTCAGGGGTTTCGTTGTTTGAGGGCTGGGCCGGGTGGTCGGCCGGTGCCTTGGTAGCGCTTGGATGTGTCGAGGACGAGTTCGCGGAGGAGTTCGCCGGTGGCGGCGTTGATGATGCGGATGTCGCGGTCGTGGACGAGGGCGAGGACGTGGGTTCGGGTGTGGGTTCGGCCGATGCCGATGGAGTAGAGCTGGCCGCTCTGGCGCAGGGTGATCTTGCCGGCTTTGTCGACAATGTCCGCTCGCAC
>DASUTB010000006.1:0-23661 GCA_036374835.1 Jiangellaceae bacterium
GCGTGGGCTTCGACCTGTACGTGCGGATGGTCGGCGAGGCGGTGCAGGCGTTCAAGGGCGAGCTGCCGGAGGAGCAGGCCGAGGTAAAGATCGACCTGCCGGTGGACGCGCACCTGCCGCACGACTACGTGTCGAGCGAGCGGCTGCGGCTCGAGGCGTACCGGCGACTGTCCGAGGCCGTGGACGATGCCGCGGTGGACGAGGTGCGCGCCGAACTGGAGGACCGGTACGGCGCGCCGCCCGAGCCGGTGGAGAACCTGCTGCTGGTCGCCCGGTTCCGGGCGCTGGCCCGGTCGGCGGGGCTGTCCGAGGTGACGATCCAGGGCAACCACGTGCGGTTCACGCCGGTCTCGCTCGCGGACTGGCAGCGGGTCCGGCTGCAGCGGCTCTATCCGAAGTCGCTGGTCAAGGACGCGGTGAATACGATGCTGGTGCCGCGTCCGTCGACCGCGCCGATCGGCGGCAAGCCGCTGCGCGGGGTCGAGCTGCTGACCTGGGCGCACAAGATCATCACCGACGTGCTCAACCCAGAATGACCATGTATGGCACCCAATTTCCAGGCAAACCACGTCTGCTAACCCAGCATCGCACGAACAGTCCGCGCAACGCGGACCACGACGTCGCCAGGCCATTGATCATTGATTTGCGGAACCCGGGCGCGCGTCGGTGCGTCATAGTGACATGCGTCGCAGCTGGATCTCGGCCGGACTGACGGCACTGGTCGTCGCGGGATGCGGCACGGAGGAGCCGGCGTCCTCACCGGTCGACGGATCGCCCTCGCAAATCGAGGGGTTTCGCGCTCATGCCTCAGGCTCTGACGGCGGGATGGACGCGATCGTCTCAGGGACGGTCGAGATCGACCAGGACACCGGGTGTATCTGGCTGTCTGATCCAGATGGCACGCGTTACCCGGTCGTGTGGCCGGCCGGTACGGTGGCGCAGTCCGATCCGATCGGCGTCGTCCTCTCGGACGGTGAGCTGGTGCAGGACGGAGACAACGTCGCGGGCGGCGGCGGTTATATCGACGTCGACGGAGCAACGAGCGGCCAGGAGCCCTTTCCCGACGCATGCGTTCAGGTCGGCGAGGCCGCCGTGTTCAACGCCGATTCGTCGATCACCGTCGAACACGGCGTCGGGCTGGAGGTCGAGGAGACCCTGGTTGCCCGGTTCTCGCCTCCGGAGCCCATCGGCTTCGAGCTCGTCGCCGTCGACTCGGACAGTCGCTCCGTGGCCGTGGTCGATTTCGTGACGGGCACCGTCCACCGATACGAGCCGGGCCGGTACCCAGCACCGGCCGACGCCATCGACGGTGCCAGCGGTGGCGGCGGCTTCACACATTTGTGGGCGAGCGGAACCGTGTACACCTACTGGCCGCTCGACTCTGAGCCGCTCGTCTATCAACCCGATCCGCTCCGTGACGACGCGACGCTTCGGGTGCTTCCGGCTCCGGACGGCGACCATACGTGGTTGGTGCAGTCCGAGCAGGGCGAGCCGACATTGATCGAGCTGGTTAACGTCGTCGAGCTCCAACTGTCGCGGCTGATGTCGACTCACCTCGAAGGCCGGTGGGTACCTGTCGGAACCACCGTCGAGGGCTTGATCCTCACAAGCGACGAGCCGCGAGCGCGCACGAGCCTGGTAGCCGCAGACGGAACCGTAGTCACCGAGGTCGACGGGACGGCGCTGTCAGCGGGCTGGAACGGTGCATCCATCCTCCGTCCCGACGGCTCGCTGTTCGTTACCGACGCGGGGCTGGAGAATCCCACTCACGTCGAGAAACCGGCTGACGGAGAATGGGCCTCGGTCGGCGGGCCCGTAGTGCCTACGTCGTCGCCGCCGGTCCGCACCGGGGCAGAGAACTACCTTGTCATGCTCGCCAATGAGCCCGGACAGGGGAAACCGAGCGCGGGGATTCTGGTCATGGTCGACTCAGCGGGTAGCGCGAGCGTCCTCGACGAGCTCTCGTCGGGTTCATCGGTGGCCGCGTGGTCTCGCGGGGGTGACTGGGTTATTACCGTCGAGGACTCATCGGTGGCGCTCATTTCGGTGGCTGACGGCTCCACGACACAGCTTGGGGACTTGGTCCCCGACTCTCACGCGGTGCTTACCGCGGGCTGAGTGGCAGGGTCATGATCAGGCCGTGGTCCGTTCTGCTGCGTATGTCCATGCCGAGGTGCTGGTAGAAGCCGATTGCCCTCGTATTGCGCGCTGACACGCCGAGATGGACGCCCGCCGCCCCGGCCCGTGCGAGCCGGTCGAACAGCGTCGTCATCAGCCGCCGGCCGTAACCTCGTCCCTGGAGCCAGGGCAGCAGGTCGACGTGCACGTGCGCCGGATATGCGCGAACCAACTCGGCCGGCTTTGCCGGCGGGTGATGGATGAGCCGGACGAGCTCCGCGTCACGGGTGCCCAGGGGCGTTTCCTCGAGCGGGTACCTACGCCGCAGCGCCGGCCACCATGACGACTCACAGGCCGCCTCGAACGCCACGGTGTCCGCCGTGCCGAGGGCATATCCGCCGACTCCCTCATCGTCTTCGGCCACGAAAGCGAACTCGGGCGCGAAGCGCAGGTACGGCCCGACGTACACCTCACCCAACAGGCACGGGTCGCGATACAGCGCCGAGGCGTCGTCCCCATCGGCACCGGTGCGCAGGCACACGTCGTACAGCGCGGCATCGTCGCCCTCGCGGTAGGCGCGGACCGTCAAACCCATCGTCCTTCCTGCGCGCTGCCTGCGTTGCCACGGTACCCGGTGCCGCGGCGAAAACAGGCGGAGTCCCATTCGTAACGCTTGGCGACCCGTCGACGGGTCGCTAGCGGTCAAGGGGCGGCGTTTACGTGATCATTCAGACTCGAGGTGCGCCGAATTGAAGCAGGCTGGACAGCGCGATGGCGACGCCATCGTCGTCGTTGGAAGGTGCGACGTAATCAGCGGCCGCCAGGACGTCCGGGTGCGCGTTCGCCATCGCGTAGGACGTGCCCGCCCAGGCCAGCATGGGTAGATCGTTGGGCATGTCACCGAACGCGACCACGTCCGTCGCGGCGACGCCACGCTGCTCGGCCAGCTTGGCCAGCGTAGATGCCTTGGTGACGCCCCTGGCTGAGATCTCGAGCAAACCGCGTCCGCCGGAGTGTGTGACTTCGACCAGCCCGTCGGTCGTCTCGTTCGTCGCGGCGAGGAGCTGGTCGGCGCCGATTGATCGGTGGTGAACGAGTAGCTTGATGACATCCTGAGTGATCAGTTCGGCCACCGGGGCGACTGTGGGCCGGCCGTCCATCTCGAAGACGTGAACTTCGAAGCCCGGCTCATGGCCGAAGCCGGCGACGGTCTCGACGGCGAACGCCGCGGCCGGAATCGCCCGGCCGACGGCATCGACCACGTCGAGCGCCATGGCTGATGGCAGCAGGTCAGTAGAGATGACCGTATCGGTGCCGGCGTCATAGACCACGGCGCCGTTGGAGCACACGGCAAAGCCGGTGTGGCCAAGTCGTTGCGCGATCGGACGTATCCAGCGCAGCGGACGAGCACTGGCCAGCAGGATCGTCATCCCTGCCGCTGCACAACGCCGGAGCGTCTCGACTGTGCGTTCCGAGACGCTGCCGTCGCTGCGCAGCAACGTGCCGTCAAGGTCCACCGCGATCAACTTCATCTGTAGCAATCTATCGCTACGCCGCCGGCGGACTTTGCGCGGCGTCTACCACCGATGCGGGGTTTGCAAGCCACGTATGGCCGGGAAGCGCCAGCCATACATGGTCATTCTGGACCGTTACTGGATTGTGACTGGGCACCTACTGGAAAGGCGGCGGTCAGTAGTGCAACTATTCAATAGGAAACTTTCCAATAGTCGTGCTGCCACGACCGCCGGCGCCGCTGACCTGCGACGCCAGAGTTAGGGAGGACAACATCGTGAGACGCGTAAGCTTCCTCGCCGCCGGCATCGCCGGCGCATTGGTTCTCGCCGCCTGTGGCGACGATGAGCCGGACGAGACGACCGAGCCGGAAGGCGACGCCGAAGAGGAGTCCGACGACACGGGCGACGACGCCGGGGACGAGGCGCCCGAAGCCGGCGACCTGCGCCTCTGGGTCAACGGCGGTGACACGCCGCAGGAGATGCGGGACTGGCTGGTCGAGACGTTCGAAGAGCAGAACCCGGGTTCCACGCTGGCCATCGAAGAGCAGGCGTGGGAGGGACTCGTCGAACGTCTGACCACCTCGCTGGCCAGCCCGGAGGAGAGCCCGGACGTCGTCGAGGTCGGCAACACCCAGGCGCCGACGTTCACCAACGTCGGTGCGTTCGCGCCGCTGACTGACGAGCAGCTGGCCGAGCTCGGTGGTGACGATCTGTTGCCCGGCTTCGTCGAGGCCGGCACCGCCGACGGCGTGACCTCTGCCATTCCGCTGTATGCGGGCTCCAAGGTCGTGTTCTACCGGACGGACATGTTCGAGGACGCCGGTCTCGAGGTCCCGACGACGCTGGAGGACTTCGTCACGGCGGCCGAGACACTGACCGAGGCGAGCGACAACCCGAACTTCTCGGGCTTCCACTTCCCGGGCGCCGACTGGCGCAACGGCGTCGCGTTCATCTGGGACGCCGGCGGCGAGCTGGCCGTCCAGGAGGGCGACCAGTGGGTGGGCGGGCTGTCGTCCCCCGAGTCGCAGGCCGGTCTCGAGGTCGCCCAGCGGCTGTTCGAGGCATCCAATGCGCCGAAGGACGGCGACGAGGCCGAAAGCTGGATTCCGTGGTGTGCCGACGAGATCGGCATGCTGTCCGCGCCCGGCTGGGCCTACGGTGTCATCCAGGATCCGGATGCGGGCTGCCCGGGCACGCCGGCGGCGGACAACGTCGGCGTCTTCGCCCTGCCCGGCTCCGACGGCGCCGCACCTGTGCTGCTCGGTGGCTCGAACGTCGCGATCTCGGCGAACAGCCAGCATCCAGAGCTCGCCTACGAGTTGCTCAAACTGATCGCGAGTGACGAGTTCCAAACGATGTACGCCGAGAACGGCCTGACCCCGGCGAAGTTGTCGCTGACCTCCGCCATGGAGGACAACGAGACCAACGCCGCCGCCATCGCGGCCGCCAGCACCGCCAAGCTGACGCCGCCGGCGGAGAACTGGGCCAGCGTCGAAGGCGCCCGGATCCTCGAGGACTTCTTCATCGGCATCGCGACCGGTGGGGACCCCGCGGAGCTGGCCGCCGAAGCCGACGCCGCGATCGCGGACGCGCTGAACTAAGTCCACGTCGCCTCCAGTGCCAGGAGGTGATGCAGCACCCGCAACAGCGGGGCAGCCACAGGTGGAGCCGGGGGCGGCATACCCCCGCTGCCGTCCCCGGCCCCACCGCCTCGGCGACACCCCCGGATTCGTCCGACGTCTATCCGCTCCCGTTCGTACCCTGGAGCCCGACCGCTAGGAGGCCGCGAATGAGCGCCGTGACCACGGCCCCGACGCCTACCGGCGCGGCCCCGGTCGTAGGGCGACCCAAACGCCGTCCCGGCAGGTGGGCGCCGTACGTGTTGCTCATACCGGCGATCGGCTTTCTCGTCCTGGCGCTGGCCTATCCGCTGCTGCGCCAGGTGTGGATGTCGTTCCAGGCGTTCGGATTGGAGCAGCAGTTCGGAGCGCCGGCCGAGTGGATCGGGCTGGAGAACTACCGGGAACTGCTCGGCGACGGCTACTTCTGGCTCGTCGTACTCAGGTCGATTGCGTTCTGCCTGGCCAACGCCGGGTTGACGATGGTGCTCGGCGTTGCCATCGCAATGCTCATGACCCGGATCGGTACGCCGGCCCGGCTGACACTCCAGATCGGGCTCCTGCTGGCCTGGTCGATGCCGCACCTTGCATCGCTCACCGTGTGGCAGTGGCTGTTCGACACGAACTTCGGCGCCATCAACTACGTGCTGGCGAACTGGCTCGGGCTGGACTTCGTGAACCATGCCTGGCTCATCGAGCCGTTGTCGTTCTACCTGGTCGCCACGATCGTCATCACCTGGATGAGCACGCCGTTCGTGGCCTTCGCCACCTACGCCGCACTCACTCAGGTGCCGGGCGACGTGCTGGAAGCGGGCGAGATCGACGGCGCAACCGCCTGGCAGCGGTTCCGCTTGCTGACGGTGCCGCTGATCAAGCCGGTCCTGCTGATCGTCGGCCTGTTACAGATCATCTGGGACCTGCGGGTGTTCACCCAGATCTTCGTTTTGCAGGACGCCGGCGGCATCACCCGGGACACCCACCTGATCGGCACGTACGTCTACCAGCTCGGGATCAAGGAGGGCAGCTTCGGCACCGCCTCGGCGGCGGCGCTGATCATTCTCGTGCTCACGGTGAGCATCTCGCTGTACTACGTCCGCATGCTCGTGCGTCAGGAGGATGAGCTGTGACGACGCTGGTCGAAGAACGGGACAGAGCTGCCGCCGCGGCCACCAGAGTGCGGCCCCGTCGCCGCGCCAGGCGCCGGGTCGGGCGCAGCGGTTGGAACCTGCTCGCCGTCGTGCTGGCATTCATCTGGGTCTTCCCGGTCTACTGGATGATCAACAGCTCGTTGTTGCCGCAGACCGACGTGCGCAGCCGCGAGCCGTCATTCGTCCCGCTGAACGGCACTTTCGACAGTTATGTTCGGGTGTTCGAAACCGACTTCTTCCACGCGTTCCGGCTCTCGCTGACCGTCACCGTGCTGACCGTCCTGCTCACCCTGTTCGCGGCCTTCTTCGCGTCGCTCGCGGTGACCCGCTTCCGGTTCGGTGGACGCAAGGGCTTCGTGCTGACGGTGCTGGTCGTGCAGATGATCCCGGCCGAGGGCCTGTTCATCTCCCAGTTCAAGATGCTCGAGGGCTGGCAACTGCTGAATACAGTGGCCGGCCTGACGCTGCTGTATGTGGGCGCCGTCCTACCGTTCACGATCTGGATGCTGCGCGGCTTCGTCGCCGGGGTACCGGTAGAGCTCGAGGAAGCCGCGATGATCGACGGCTGCAGCCGGCTTAAGGCGTTCGTCAAGGTGACCCTTCCGCTGCTCGCACCCGGGCTCGTCGCGAGCGGTATCTATGCGTTCATCCTGGCGTGGAACGAGTTCGTGCTGGCGCTGGTCATCATGAACCGGCCCGACACGATGACGCTGCCGGTGTGGCTGCGCACGTTCATCCAGGCCAACCGGGCCACCGACTGGGGCGCGGTGATGGCCGGAGCCACCCTGCTGGCCATCCCGGTGGTGATCTTCTTCTTGTTCGTCCAGCACCGGATGACCTCCGGCCTCGTGGCGGGAGCGGTGAAGGGCTGACATGGCAACGACTCCGGTGGGCCCCGAAGAGCTGCGGGGCCTGGCACTTCGCACGCTCTTTCCGGGATTCAGGGGTACGGACGCACCGCCGGACCGGCTGACCGAGCTGATCAAGGACGGCCTCGGCGGCGTTGTCCTGTTCGGACGCAACATCGATCCCGTTCGGCGGGACGCGGGCGTCACCGATCTGGTCGCCGGCCTACACATGCTGCGGCAGGACATTCTGGTGGCCATCGACGAGGAAGGCGGGGACGTCACCCGGCTCGACGTCCCCACCGGATCGTCCTATCCCGGCAGCGCGGCGCTCGGCGTGGTGGACGATCCGGTGCTCACCCAGGACGTGTCGGCATCGCTGGCGAGCCGGCTGCGGGCGTGCGGCTTCGACCTGAACTTCGCCCCGGTGGCGGACGTGGACGTCGACGCGCGCAACCCGATCGTCGGGGTCCGCTCGTTCGGGTCCGATCCGCAGGCCGTCGCCCGGCACGTCCGGGCCGCCGTCACCGGTCAGCAGGCGCGGGGCCTGGCCGCCGGCGTGAAGCACTTCCCCGGCCACGGAGGCACGGCTGAGGACAGCCACATCACCACGCCGGTCGTCCACGCGACGCGCGACATCCTCGAACAGCGCGAGCTGGTGCCGTTCCGCGCCGCGCTGGCGGCGGGCGTGAAGGTCGTGATGACGGCGCACATCCGGGTTCTGGCGATCGACCCCGACAATCCGGCCACGATGTCGCCCGCGATGATCACCGGATTGCTGCGCGACGAACTGGGCTTCGACGGCCTCGTGATGAGCGACGGGCTGGACATGCACGCGATCAGCCGCACGGTCGGGCATGCCGAGGGCGGAGTGCGGGCGTTGATCGCCGGCGTGGATGCGCTGTGCGTCGGCGGCGACAGCACCGATCCGGAGCTGGTCGAGGAGATGGCGGCGGGGATCGTCACCGCGGTGCAGTCCGGACGGTTGCCGTACGGGCGGCTGGTCGAGGCCGCCGGGCGGGTCCAGGCGCTCGCGAAGTGGCGCACCCTGCCCGTCCCGCCCGATGGCGAGGTCGCGAGCGAACCCGCCGAGGTCAGGGCCGCTCGGCGTGCCCTCGTCGTACAGGGCGATGTGGTGCTGCCGTCCGCTCCGGTCGTGCTCGAGCTGCAGAACGAACCGTCGCTGGCCGCCGGTGCGGTCCCGTGGGGCATGGGTGCGCCGCTGACCGAGCTCTTGCCGGAGACCGTCGTTATCGAGGTTCACGAGGACGGCCCGTCGCCGCAATCGCTGCTCGCGGCGCACCCCGGTCGTCCCGTCGTTGTGTCGGTTCGCGGCGTGTGGCGTCGGCCGTGGCAGCTGGACTTCGTACGCGCTGTGCGGGCCGTTCGACCCGACGCGGTCGTGGTCGATCACGATCTTTCCGGCCCGGCCGAACTCGGGGAGCCGTACGTCCTAGCGCACGGCGCTGCCCGCGTTACCGCACAAGCCGTCGCCGAACGTCTCGCGCCGCTCACTGCGGGACGACCCACCGCCGGCCAGTCGACCTGATCGGGCGATTTACGGATTCCGTAATCACTTGGACGAGCGCGCCAGGTTGGCAAGTTGCCTAGCTATCCGGACCAGCGGCGTTGGCGATCTCGTAGGTCGTACCGCGCCTTGCTCCATGGCGAACCGACGTGCCTGCGTCTACGAGTAGGTGCAGGCTGCGCGCGCTGATCGCGTGGCGAACAAAATATGCCATACTTGTTTCAAGATCGAAGTTAACGAAACAAATATGGCATAACTCATCGGGCGGCCGGCACCGATCGGGTGGCTGACCCGGCGCGATAGGATGCGGCGTCGGGAACGAAACTGTGCACGCAAAGCTGAGGATTGTTGTGTTGAGAACTCGCCGGGCAGGCCGTATCTTCGCTGCGCTGGGCGCAGTAGTCGCGGCTGTGGTGGTCGCAGGCTGCGATACGGACCAGGTCGGGGCTGCAGCGGTGGTGGACGGTGAGCGGATCACGGTGGGTGAGTTGCAGGACGAGGTCCGCGCTTACCACGAACTCGCCGGCACCGAGCCGACGGGCGACCAGACGGACCTGCAGCGGCAGTTCCTGAACTCCACCATCAGCCACATGATCGTCAACGAGGTGGGTCAGGACGTCGGTGTGTCGGTATCCGAAGCCGAGATCGATCAGTTCATCGCCGATCAGTTCTCCGCACTCGACGCGGAGGGTGGCCTCACCCAGCTGATGGTCGACAACCAGCTCACCGAAGAGACCTTCCGGCAAGTGATCCACGACCAGATCATGTTCGACAAGATCGCCGACGAGCTCGGCGATCAGGGCTCGGCGGTGCAGCGGTATGAAGCCGCCGCCGAGGAGATGGACATCGAGATCAACCCGCGGTACGGCAGCTGGGAAGGCACTCAGATCCAGGCGATCAGCGGGTCCATCTCGGAGCCCGCAACGCAGTGAGCGCTGGCCGGCTCGTCCTCCTCGTCACGAGCCCGCGGGTCGCGCCGGGATTGCTGTCGGCGGCGGCGTGGGACGTCCTGCGCTCGGCGCCCGTCCTGTGCGCGAACGAACGCCACCCGCAGCGCCCCGCACTCGCGGCCGCCGGCATCGACGCCGAGCCGGTCGGCGGTCCTGATGCGGCGGCACTCGTCGACCGCGCCGGCACCGGCACCGTCGTATGGCTCGGATCGCCGGACGGCGACCCCGGCTTGGCCGACGCGCTTGCCGCGCACGTCACCGCGCTTGCCGAACAGGGCGCCGACGCACCGGAGATCGAGGTTATGACCGGTTCGTTCGACATGCCTGGCGCCCGACTGCTCGATCTCGTCACGGTGATGGACCGGCTACGCTCGCCCGGCGGCTGCCCATGGGACCGCGAGCAGACCCACCGCTCACTGGCGACGTATCTGCTGGAAGAGGCGTACGAGACGCTGGAGGCGATCGAGACCGACCCGGCGCATCTGCGCGAGGAGCTCGGCGATCTGCTGCTGCAGGTGGTGTTCCATGCCCGGATCGCCGAGGAGCAGGACGAGGACCCGTACTCCATCGATGACGTCGCCGGTGGCATCGTCGACAAGCTGATCCAGCGCCACCCGCATGTGTTCGGCGATGCCGAGGCGGCCGACGCGGCATGGGTCGAGGGGCGCTGGGAGGAGATGAAACGCGCGGAGAAGGGACGGACGTCCGCCCTCGACGGCATTCCCAACGCCCTGCCGGCGCTCTTGCTCGCTACGAAGACGATCAAACGTGCGACCGGTGCCGGCGTCGCTCCCGCCGTCCCGCCGGTGGACCCGGCGCTCCCGGTCGGGGAGCTTCTGCTTGCGGTGGTCGACCGGGCGCGCACCGAGGGCCTCGACCCGGAGCAGGAGCTACGGGACGCCGTCCGCCGCTACGCCGACTCCGTCCGCGCCAACGAATGATCACGTAAACGACGTGCCGCGTTGCCTAACGGCCCGTCAACGGGTCGCTAACCGTTACGTGTGACCGCAAGTCGCGGACAACAGCCATCATCGGTAATGATCCATTCCGCGTTGGATGAGTTATCTGTACGCTCACTTTATGAATGGAGGTCATCTGCGGTGCTCCGACGAAGATCGTGAGCACGTTGCGGAGGCGCTGCGCGAGGCGGCGGGCGAGGGTCGGTTGACGGTGTCCTCGCTCGAGATCCGGCTCGAAGCAACCTACAACGCCCGCACCTACGCAGATCTTGCTCCGCTCACTAGCGATCTGCCGCACGGTTCCTACCCCGTGCCGCAGCCTCCGGAGCCGGCATGGCAACAACAGAAGATCAAGGCGCCGCCGGCTTGGAGGACCCAGTCCACGCCGGTTCAGAAAGTTCCACCCCATCCGATCAGGCCATACCTGCCCGCACGGCGCAGCGCGCGCATTACGGCCGTGCTGCGCCATGTGCGGCGAATTTCCCCGTGGAAGGCTCCGCGGCGGATTGCTGTCATGGCGCTGTTCGGCGACGTGACGCTGGATTTCTGCGAGGCGACCGTGCCGCACCCGAACGTCGTGGTGGACGTTGTGGCGATCAGCGGTCGGGTGAGTCTGATCGTCCCCGATGGTGTCACCGTGCATGCCCACGAGGTACGTTTCGTGCCGGCACGTGGCCGGGTACACGATGCGCGCCGACAGGGTGACCTCCATGGAGGGCCGGTCTATCGGCTCCAGGGTCTCGTGCTCCGCGGCGCCCTCACGGTACGGACGCCCTAGCGACGGGATGCCAAGAAATCGGCTCGCTCTGCACACGGCATCTGTGCATAGGCTTACTGCCGTGCGAATCGTCTCGGTGAACATCGGCAAGCCGCGCCCGAATGTCTGGAAGGCCGGAGCTGAGTTCACCGGCATCGACAAACACCCGGTGGAAGGCTCGGTCGAAGTGCGAGCCGCGCGCGCGAAGCCGTCCGGCGAGGTCGGGCTCGCGGGTGACCGGGTCGGTGACGTCCGCAATCATGGCGGCGCCAACCAGGCGGTCTATGCCTACGCGCGTGCGGACTACGACCACTTCGAGAAGATCCTCGGACGCGAACTGCGCAGCGGGATGTTCGGTGACAACCTCACGGTCGAGGGATACGACCTGTGCCAGGCGCGCTCCGGCGAACGCTGGCGGGGCCCCGACGGCCTCGTCCTCGAGGTGACCAGCCCTCGGATTCCGTGCGGGACGTTCCGCGGTTGGATGGACGAGAAGGGCTGGCTGAGAACCTTTACCAAGCAGGCCCGTTCCGGGGCCTACCTTAAGGTTGTCGCTCCTGGAGCGGTAGCCAAGGGTATCGAGCTCGAGATCGTGTACCGCCCGGACAACGACCTGACCATGACGAACCTCTTCCGTGCAGGGATGGGCGATCGGGAACTTGCCACGAGGTTCCTGGACTCCGGTGCCCTCAACGAAGACATGGCCGACTATTTCCGAGCTCTCTACAAGCTCGACTGAGCTTGGCCGCGGCATTCTCGTTCGGCGTGGCCGATAGGATCTCGGACGTGGAGGGACATGAGCTGCGCTGCTCCGACGTAGATCGGGAGCGGGTCGCCGAGGCGCTGCGCAAAGCGGCGGCCGACGGGCGGCTGACCCTGGCGGAGCTCGAGGACCGGCTCGAAGCGACGTTCAACGCCCGGACCTACGGTGACCTGCAGCCGATCACCAAGGACCTTCCGGAAGGCGCATACCCGATACCTGGCCAGCAACGTCCCGCGTGGAAGGCGGACGTCGCTCGCCGCGCGGGTGAGCACCTCGCTCCGCGTAGCGCACCTGGCTTGCCGGCCGAGCGCAGCGAGCGCATCGTGGCGGTCCTGTCGAGCCAGAAGCGCCGGGCCGCCTGGCAGTCGCCGCGGCGCATCGACGCGACCGCGCTGTTGGGCGACGTGATACTGGACTTCTGCGAGGCCGCGGTTCCGGACGACGAAGTCGTCGTGAACGTGGCCGCGGTGCTCGGCAGCGTGAAGCTGATCGTGCCGCCGGGCGCGGACGTCCGGACCGAGGACGTCACGAACATGCTTGGCGATGTCAAACACAAGGTCAACGGGCCGGTCGTGTCCAGCGGCCCGGTCTACCGCGTCCGTGGGTTCGTGCTGTTGGGTGACGTGACGGTTCGCTCGCCGAAGGTCAAGAAGCGTTGAGCATGGCAACGAAGTCGCGGGGGAGTGTTTCGGCGTCGCTCGGCCAGGCCGTAATCGCGGTCTCGGTTCTCGCCGTGCTGATCATCGCGGTCACGCTGTTCTTCTCCCTCGGGCGCGAGGCACAGGATCCGGTACCCCCGGCTGTCGACTATGAATCGGTGGTTGAGCACCTGCGCACCGAGTACCCGTACGACGTTCCGATGCCCGACGTGCCGGAGAACTGGCGCGCCACGAGTGTGGATTACGGCGCGGACGCCGCCGGGAACTGGTGGAAGGTCGGCTTTGTCATCGGCACGAACTCGTTCGTCGGACTCGAGCAGTCCGACGGCGAGGTGAACTCCATGCTGGATGATCGGCTTAACGACTACGAGCCGGACGGTTCAACGATGGTCGACGGCGAGCGCTGGGATCGGATGCGCCGCGACGGCCGCGTGACGGACTATGCGTTGGTCAACGTCAGTATCGACGGTGTGGCGACGGTCGTGTACGGGTCGCAGCCGTACGAGGAATTGGTGCGGTTCATCGAGGCACTGGACTCATAGTGCCGGCATGAGGGTGCGCGAAACCGGCCGCGGGGCGGAAGGCCAACGCGGCGTGAAGCGCGCGCGCCTAGACCCAGGTGCGTGAGGCGACGACGTGTTTGGGTCGCTCGGTGACCCAACGAGCCATGCCGCTCGCCTCGACGACCCGGCGCTGTACGCCTTCGACCTCAGTCGTCGGGAACTGCTTGATTACCTTCCATGTACCGCCGGCCGGGCTCTCGAACAACGTCACCGAGCCGTCCACCGCACTACGGGCGGCGGTCACCACTTCTTCTCCCCCGTCGATGTGCCGGACCCTGAATTGTGGCACCTAATCCTCCTGAGCTGCACGTCAACCGCCGCAACTCTACCGTGACGTCCCGGACATTGTGGGAGCCACACCCAAATGCCCGGTTCTAAGGGCAACGCCAGGCTACTTGCGGTCTCGGCCGCCGCGGCGCCGATCACGGCGCTATTCCGAGTCGGCTTGAGAGGCGGCATCCAACTTCGCCCGGGCACCGTCGAGGAACTTCTCGCAGATTGCTGCGAGCTCCTCGCCGCGCTGCCACAGTGCCAGCGACTCCTCGAGTGTCGTGCCGCCGGCTTCGAGCCTGGTGACGACACTGACCAACTCGTCCCGGGCCTGCTCGTACGTGAGGTTCTCGGCGCCGGAGCCGGTACCCGTATCCGCCATGGCGCTCACCTTACATCCGGGGCTTCGGTGGAGGTGATCGTCGCGCCGAGCTCACCGCCGCTGACGAGCAGCCGGACCGGATCGCCTACCGCGACATCGCCGGGCCGGCGTACGACGGTGTCGTCCATCCGCTGTACGACCGCGTATCCGCGTTCCAGCGTGGCGGCCGGCGACAGCGCACGAACCCTGGCCCGGTGGTGGGTGACCTCGTCGAAGGCTCGTTCGACACGGTGCCGGACCGCCGTCGTGGCGCGGGTGCGCAGGGCCGCCACTTCGTCGTGGCGTTGCCGGAGCCCGCTGGCGGGGTCGGCGAGAACCGGGCGGGATCGGACCGCGGCGAGCCGGGACGCCTCCGCATCGAGGCGGTGCCGCAGCGCGGTGCGGATACGATCGCGCGCCCGGCTGACCCGGTCCAACTCCCCGGTGATGTCCGGCACGACCCACTTGGCCGCGTCGGTAGGTGTTGATGCGCGGACGTCGGCGACGAGGTCGACCAGCGGCGTGTCGCTCTCGTGCCCGATGGCGGTGACGACCGGCGTCCGCGCCTCGGCGATGGCCCGGACCAGCGTCTCGTCCGAGAAGGGCAGCAGGTCCTCGGTCGAGCCGCCGCCACGCGCGATGATCACGACGTCGATCTCGGTGTTCCGATCCATTGCGCGCAGCGCTTCGACGACCTGGGGGACGGCGGACGTCCCCTGCACAGCGACTTCGGCCACTTCGATCTGAACCGCCGGCCAGCGTCGCTTGGCGTTCTCGAGCACGTCGTGCTCAGCGGCCGACCCGCGCCCGCAGATCAAGCCGACCACGCGCGGCAGAAAGGGGAGGGCACGCTTGCGCTCGGACGCGAACAGGCCCTCGGCGGCCAGCATTCGACGCAGCCGCTCGATCCGCGCGAGCAGCTCGCCGACTCCGACCTGCCGGATCTCGGTGGCAGCCAGCGAGAGGGTGCCGCGGGTGTAGTACCACGCGGGCTTGGCGTGCACGACGACCCGCGCGCCGTCGGTGAGCGGCGGTTCGACCGCGTCAAGGACGTACGGCGGGCATGTCACCTGCAGCGACAGGTCCGCCGCCGGGTCGCGAAGGGTCAGAAACGCGGTCTGGGTGCCGGCACGCCGATTCAGCTGGGCGACCTGCCCTTCCACCCATACCGCACCGAGCCGGTTGATCCACGCCCCGATGGCCTGCGAGATGACCCGTACCGGTGCCGGCCGCTCGGGGGAGGTCTGCAACGCCATGGTGGTTCAGGCTAACGCCTCCAACCTAGAATGATCACGTTAAGCGCCTATTCCCCAGCCGAACCACCTCCGCGGGCCGCGCATCGGAGGTAGCCGCCGCGTACCGGCCGATTCGAGAGAAGGCGGCCGCCCCTCCTACGATGGTCGTATGGCTACTGCTACTGGACGGGTGCTGCTCGCCGCGCCGCGTGGCTACTGCGCAGGTGTCGACCGCGCGGTGATCACCGTCGAGAAGGCGCTCGAAACCTATGGCGCGCCGGTTTACGTCCGCAAGCAGATCGTGCACAACAAGCACGTCGTGGAGTCGCTCGAAGGCAGCGGCGCGATCTTCGTCGAAGAGCTCGACGAGGTTCCCGAAGGCTCACTCGTGGTCTTCTCCGCACACGGTGTCTCGCCGATGGTGCGGGACGAGGCGGGACACCGCAAGCTGCAGACCATCGACGCGACGTGTCCGCTCGTGACCAAGGTGCATAACGAGGCGAAGCGGTTCGCCAAGGACGAGCTCGACATCGTCCTCGTCGGCCACGACGGGCACGAGGAGGTCGAGGGCACGTCCGGTGAGGCTCCGGATCACATCCAGCTGGTGGAAAGCCCGGACGACGTCGACAACGTGCAGGTTCGGGACCCGTCCAAAGTGGTGTGGCTCTCGCAGACGACACTCTCGGTGGACGAGACGTATGAGACCGTGCGGCGGCTACGTGAGCGGTTCCCGGAACTGATCAGCCCGCCCAGCGACGACATCTGCTACGCCACCCAGAATCGTCAGGTCGCGATCAAGGAGGTTGCGGCCCAGTCCGAGCTGGTGCTCGTGGTCGGGTCGGCGAACTCGTCCAACTCGGTGCGGCTCGTCGAGGTTGCCCTCGGTGCAGGTGCGAACGCGGCGTACCGCGTCGACAACGCCTCGGAGATCGACGAGGCGTGGCTCGAGGGCGTTTCGACCGTTGGCCTGACGAGCGGGGCATCCGTCCCCGAAGAACTCGTTCAGGGCGTCGTCGACTGGCTGGCCGAGCGTGGTTTCCCCGACGTGGAGGAGCACCGCACTACCGAAGAGTCGCTGATCTTCTCGCTGCCACGTGAGCTGCGTAAGTCGCTGAAATAGGCGGTGGTGGCCGGCTCCGGCGCTACTCAGACGCAGCCTGCCTCGGTCAGGTAGTAGCCGACCGATGCGTTGTGCCTGGTGAAGAAGTCCTGGGTGTAGAACTCTGAAAGCGCCGACCAGGCCGGATCGGTTGTGTCGGCGCCGGCGGCGAGTGCCGCGTCGAGAAGGTCGGCCGTCTCGTGAAGGTCGGCGACGATATCGTCTGGGCCGTCGAAGTTCGGGTTCGACGGGATGCCGGACAGATCGAGGCCGCCGAGAGCGTCCGCTACCGACCGGAAGGTGCCGGACTCAGGTAAGCCCGCTGATGCGACGGTTTCGAAGTTACCGCCTTCGGCGAGAGCCAGATTCAGCACCAACTGCCGCTCCTGGCCGAGGGTCTGCACCAGATCGTCAGGTAGCTCGCATTCCGGTTGTTCCAGACCGTCCTCGTCGTCCGTGCCTGTGTCGACGTTGTCGGCCGAGTCTTGTGCCGCGGGTTCCTCGGCGGTCGACGCGTCGGGCTCGCCATCGCCGCTGCAGCCGAGCGCGGAGACGACGACAGCGGCGAGCAATAACAGCCGGGCGGACTTCGGTGTGGCCATGCGATTCTCCAGTAGTCCGGACTCAAAGTAACGAGTCCGGATTTTTCCACATCGGTCCCACGCCTCCTCGCCAGGTACGGAGCGCAGGGCCACGGGTATGGGTCGGCTAGCCCGTTTCTTCGTTTGCGGTCGCGCTATCGGTGATTTCGCCGCGCACGCCGTAGCGTGGGTCGGTCTCGATATCGTCGAGCGCGATTAGCGCCTCCGTCGCGGATGCGACGAGCTCGGTCGCCTGGATCTTGCGAGTCGCTTTCTCGACCTGCTGCGGCGCGGCCAGGTCTTCGTCGGCCACCTTCAGGTCGGCGAACCGGCGCGCGCTTACCAGCACGCGGCTTTCCAGAGACGCCACGGTCGCGTTGTACTGGTTGACCGCCGAGCTCAGCGCGTTGCCGAGCTTGTTGACGTGGCCGCCAAGGGTCGCAAGCCGGCCGTGCAGGTCGCGACCGAGGCGCAGGACGTCCTGTGCGTTGCGTGCGAGGGCCTCCTGGCGCCACGTGTAGGCGATGGTGCGCAGCAGCGCGATCAGAGTCGGCGGGGTGGCGATGACGACGTTCTGCTCGAACGCGTACTCCAGCAGGGACGGGTCCTGGTCGAGTGCGGCGTTGAGGAACACCTCCGCGGGCACGAACATCACGACGAACTCCGGCGCCGGGTCGAGATGCTCCCAGTACTTCTTGGCGGCGAGGGCGTCGATGTGGTCGCGGACGTGCCGTACGTGCGCCTTCAGGCGCGCGTCCCGTTTCTCGTCCTCCCGCGCCTCCATCGCTTCGAGCCAACCGACGACGGGGACCTTCGAGTCGACGACGACGTTCTTGCCGCCGGCCATCCGGATGACCAGGTCGGGCCGGAGCACTCCGTCGTCGGTACGCAGCGACTCCTGCTCGTCGAAGTCACAGTGCTCGACCATGCCGGCGGTCTCGACGACGCGGCGAAGTTGCATCTCGCCCCAGCGCCCCCGCACCTGCGGCGCGCGCAGCGCCGTCACGAGCTGGCTGGTCTCCAGACGCAGCTGTTCGGAGGTCTGGCCCATACTTCGGACCTGCTCGCGCAGCTCCGCGTAGGCGTCGGTGCGCGCCTTCTCGACACTGTTGAGCTGCGACTCGACCCGGCCGAGCTGCTCGGTGAGCGGCTTGACGAGCGCCTCGACGGCCTGGCGGCGCTGCTCGAGCTCGGACACCGACTTCTGCTCGGTGCTCTTGAACCTCTCGTTGGCGAGCTGGAGAAAACGCTCGTTGTTCTGCGCAAGTGCCTGCGCCGACAGCCGCTCGAACTCGTCGGAGAGCTTCTTCTGCCCCTCACGCGCATGGCTCAGTTCAGCGGTGAGACGGGAAAGCTCGCGCTCGGCGTCACGGGCGCGGTCGTCGGCCATGTCGCGCTCTTCGGCGGCGGCGTCCCGCTCCTTGCGCAGTACGTCGCTTTCGGACCGGGCGGCGTCCCGCTCGGCGACGGCACCGGCCGACGCGGAGCGCATCGCGAGCGCGCCGATGACGGCGCCGAGCACGACGCCGATCGTCAACAGCAGCAACCCCATGCCGTCCATGCCGTCTACTTTGCCGCGTACCGCAGACAAAACCGAACAGGCGCGCGGTTGGTGATCGCATTGGCACAATCCCAGCTGAGTCTCGACGAGACCGTCAGCGTCTCCTGCCAGACTGCTCGTGGTTTCGTCCGCGGAACCAATCCCGTGGGCAGCGTACGAGGGTCGAACGGGACGGGGCTGAGGGAAGGACGTCTCATGGGAATGCATGCCTATGTGGACGAGTCCAAGAAGCGCGACTATCTCGTCGCCGCAGTCGTTGTCCCCGCTGAGCAAGTTGCAGACGCGCGCCGGGCTATGCGCGAGTTGCTCACCGGCCACCAGCAGCGCATCCACTTCAGGGACGAGCGACCGTCACGGAAGGAGCGTGTTGTCGCAACCGTGCTCGACGTTAGCGTCGATTGTCGCGTCTATGTTTCCAGGTCCCGCCACAGCGCCCGCGAAAACTGCCTCAACCGGCTTGTCCCAGATCTGACTGACAGCGGGGTAGAAAGGTTGGTTCTCGAAACGGACACGTCCACTGAGCAGCTCGACCGGCGCACACTCTATGCTGCTACGCGCAAGGCGGGCAGCAACATGATCTACGTCCACCACTCACCGCACCAGGAACCGCTGTTGTGGGCACCTGACGCGATCGCGTGGTGCTGGGCGGCTGGCGGCAAGTGGCGCCGGCTTATACGCCCTCAGGTCAGGGAGATCGAAGCTGGATAGCGCGAAGCCCCGCCTACCAGTCATTCCGGCTGGCCGCGGGGCTCACTTCTTCGGGCTAGTGCCCTCAGCTATCTCAAATGTTATCCGAATCCTGCCAAGCGAACAACCGTGCGACGACACACCGGCCGCAACAACGGGTCGTGCGCAGGTAAGTCGTACCCGTCAAGGTCGCGACCCTCGCACTCATCACTACCCCAGCAATGTCGGTACGGGCGGTTACAGTTCCAAGAATGACTCCCAAGGAGACGCTGCATCACTATCTGCAGTCGCAACGCGACGCGTTGCTGTGGAAGTTGGACGGGCTGACCGAGCGGCAGGTGCGCTGGCCGATGACGCCGACAGGTACCAACCTGCTCGGCCTGGTCAAACATGTGGGCAGCATGGAGTTCGAGTACTTCGGTGGAGTCTTCGGCCGGCCGGCGGATGAGCCGATGCCGTGGATCGCGCCGGGCTCGGAGATCAACGCCGACATGTGGGCGACGGCGGACCAATCTCGAGCGTGGATCGTCGATTTCTACCGTCGTGCCTGTGCCCACGCGGATCGGACGATCGCCGAACTGGATCTGGACGCGCCCGGCCGGGTGCCGTGGTGGCCTCCGGAGCGGGCGGACGTCACGCTCCATCACATCTTGGTGCGCATGATCGCCGAGACGGCGCGTCACGCCGGGCACGCGGACATCGTCCGGGAGCTGACCGATGGTCGGACGGGGTATCTGGCAGACAACACCAACCTGCCGGACAGCGATGTGGAGTGGTGGAGCGCATACACCAGGCTGCTGCGCCAGGTTGCCGAGCGGTTCGACGGCTAGCCGTACCCTAGAGCCTTGTGGCACTCACCATCGGAATCGTCGGCCTGCCCAACGTCGGAAAGTCGACGCTGTTCAACGCGCTGACCAAGAACACCGTCCTCGCCGAGAACTACCCGTTCGCGACCATCGAGCCGAACATCGGCGTCGTCGGCGTCCCGGACTCACGGCTGCCGAAGCTCGCGAAGATCTTCGGCTCGGCGCGGCAGGTCCCGGCGACGGTCAACTTCGTGGACATCGCAGGACTGGTCAAGGGCGCATCCGAGGGCCAGGGCCTAGGCAACAAGTTCCTCGCAAACATCCGCGAGGCCAACGCGATCTGTCAGGTGCTGCGCGTCTTCAACGATCCGGACGTCGTCCACGTCGACGGCAAGGTGTCCCCGGAGCGTGACAAGGAAGTCGTGGAGACCGAACTGATCCTCGCCGACCTGCAGACCATCGAGAAGGCGCTCCCCCGGCTCGAGAAGGAGGCCCGGCTGATCAAGGACAGGCAACCTCTGGTGGCGGCCGTCGCCGAGGCGCGCGACGTCCTCGACGAGGGACGGACGGTCTTCGGGGCCGGACTCGATCCGGAGCCGCTGCGTGATCTGCAGCTGATGACGAGCAAGCCGTTCATCTACGTGTTCAACATGGACGACGAAGAGCTCGGCGACGAGGCCTTGAAGGAGGAACTGCAGGCTCTTGTCCATCCGGCCGAGGCGATCTTCCTCGACGCCAAGATCGAGGCGGAGCTGGCTGAGCTCGACGACGATGAGGCGCTCGAGCTGTTGCAGTCGATGGGTCAGGACGAGCCCGGCCTCGACATGCTGGCGCGGGTCGGTTTCGACACGCTCGGTCTACAGACGTTCCTGACCGCCGGGCCGAAAGAAGCGCGCGCGTGGGAGATCCGCAAGGGTGCGACGGCTCCGGAAGCCGCCGGCGCGATTCACACGGACTTCCAGCGCGGCTTCATCAAGGCCGAGATCGTCTCGTACGACGACCTGGTGGCGACTGGGTCGATGGCCGAAGCGCGTGCGAAGGGCCTGGTGCGGATGGAAGGAAAGGACTACATCATGCGCGACGGCGACGTCGTCGAGTTCCGCTTCAACGTCTGACTCAATGACCCCGCCGTGGTGACGCAAGTCATGGCTGCGATTCGATCTTGGCGTCCGCTGTCTTCTCGCGACACGATAGCTCTGGTCTCACCGGCCAGCCGGCCGAGTGAGAACTGGGTCGAGTGGAGCGTGGCCAAGATCGAGTCCTGGGGCTTCCGCCCGCGGCTGGGCGCACATGCGCGTGACCAGCGCGGGTATCTCGCGGACGAAGATCGGCTCGCTGACATCAATGACGCGATCCGGGATCCGGACGTGCGCGCGATCGTGAGCCTGAGAGGCGGCTGCGGAAGCTTTCGGCTCATCCACGGCATCGATATGGATGCTCTCCGCGCCGATCCCAAGCCGATGGTCGGATTCAGCGACATCACGTCGTTGCACCGCGTCTGGCATTGCGCGGGGATAGCGTCGCTCTACGGCCCGGTTGCAGGGGTACACGCTGATGCCGTGCGCGATCTATTGATGGGCGGGCGACCCAAACCCGTTGAAGCCGACCCCACACAGTTCGGTGCCGAACTCACCACACAGGGCGCCGCACGCGGGCGATTGTTCGGCGGCAACCTTGAGATGCTTGCCCGTAGCGTTGGCGTCTTGGATTTCGACTTGTACGGTCATGTGCTGTTGTTAGAGATCAACAAAGCCGCCGGTATCGGTGGCGTCGACCGAGCGCTGACCCAGCTCATCATGTCCGGGTCCCTCGAGGGCATCACTGGAATCGCCCTTGGACGGCTGTCGGGATTCGAAGAGTACGAGGACCGTGGCTGGAACCGATCCATCCTGGAGAGATCCTTACGGAGGAGTTCATTGAGCCCTTTGGCATCACCCAGCACAAGCTCGCTGTTGCGATCGGCGTGCCCCCGCGCCGGATCAACGAGATCGCACACGGTCAACGGCGGATCTCAGCGGACACCGGCCTACGACTGGCTCGCTATTTCTGCACATCGGATCTGTTCTGGGTCAACTTGCAGATCCGGTATGACCTTGAAATCGAGCGGGATAACCTGGCCGCGAAGCTCGACGAGATTCGACCACTCCAGTCAGCCTGACGGGGCAGACGTGCGCTCGGTCGGACGGCTGGCCGCGGCTCAGGGCTTGCGGGCGACGCCGCCATAGGCGTCCACCCTGGTTGGCTGGCCCTCATCCGGGTCCGGTCGCCATTCGGTGACCGGCACGACACCCGGATCGATCAATTCCAGGCCTTCGAAGTAGCCGGCGATCTGTTCCGGGCTGCGCAGATGATAGGGAACCGTAGCGCTCTGGTTGGCTTGGTGATGCGCCTCGACGATCGCTTCGCTCGTATCGGTCCCGTCTGAGATCGTAAGGTAGCTGCCGGACGGTACCGCGTCCATGATCTGGCGGACGATCGACCGCGCCTCTTCGTAGTCC
Organism: Jiangellaceae bacterium; assembly: GCA_036374835.1. Classification (GTDB taxonomy): domain Bacteria; phylum Actinomycetota; class Actinomycetes; order Jiangellales; family Jiangellaceae; genus DASUTB01. The sequence goes on from DASUTB010000006.1 coordinate 22,522, forward strand.
TCGATGTGCGCCAGGATGCCCATGAGCACGACTGCGATCGGACGGTCGAAGTCGAGCGTCTTCTTGGCGGCCTGCACGATCCGGTCGGGTTCGCGCAGGTCAGCGTCGATGTATTCCGTAGTCCCCTCGGATGTACTGGTGAGCAGCGCGCGAGCGTGGACCAGCACCAGTGGATCGTTGTCGACGTAGACGATTCGAGACTCCGGAGCGACCCGCTGAGCCACCTCGTGGGTGTTCTCCACGGTGGGCAGCCCGGTGCCGATGTCCAGGAACTGGCGGACGCCGGCCTCTCCTGCCAGGTACCGGACCGTCCGGCTGAGGAATGCACGCACCTGACGGGCGGTCGTGACAATGTCGGGGAAGGTTTGCTTCACCATCTCGCCGACCGCGCGGTCGGGTTCGAAGTTGTCTTTGCCACCGAGCCAGTAGTTCCAGATGCGTGCCGAATGCGGTATGTCCGTATTGAGGTCGGCCGGGGGCGACTGCTCAGGAGTGTTCGTCATCCAAGCTGGGGATTCTTCGGTCGGCACTGCCCGGCCTCCTACTAATGGGGGGGTGAGGTCCTCGGATGGTGCGGAGACCAAGCCTACAGTCTGTTCCTTGGCCGAAAGATCCAGATCGGGTGTGACTGTTCAGGGAGCGCTAGGGCTTGCGCGCGACACCGCCGAAACCGTCAATACTTACGGGCGGACCAGACGCCGGGTCGGGCCGCCACTCGGAGAGTCGTACAACGCCAGGATCGACCAGTTCAAGGCCGTCGAAGTAGCCGGCGATCTGTTCTGGGCTGCGTAGGTGGTAGGGAATCGGAGCGGTCTCGTTGTACTGGCGCATGGACTCGACGCCGGCTTCGTTGGTATCGGCGCCGTCCGAGATCGTCAAATAGCTGCCGGACGATACCGCGTCCATGATCTGGCGGACGATCGATCGCGCCGCTTCGTAGTCTTCGACGTGGGCCAGGATCCCGAGAAACATGACCGCGATCGGACGGTCGAAGTCGAGCAGCTCGCCGGCTGATCGCACGATCTTCTCGGATTCGGCCAGATCAGCCTCGACGTACTTGGTTGCGCCCTCAGGTGTGCTGGTGAGTAGTGCGCGGGCGTGGACCAGCACGAGCGGATCGTTGTCGACGTAGACGATCCG
>DASUTB010000007.1:0-44845 GCA_036374835.1 Jiangellaceae bacterium
CGACGAACGGAGTGGTCATGCAAGCGACGAGACGATGGCGCCGTACCGGCGCACTCGCCGCAAGCGGAATCCTGGTGGCAGCGCTCGCGACGCTACCTGGAACCGCGCACGCGGCGGTGACCTGTGAGGTCGATTTCAGCGCCGGCGAGTGGGGCGACGGCAATGGTGGCTTCACCGCCAATGTCACGATCACCAACACCGGCGACCCGATCTCCGGCTGGGAGCTCGAGTTCGATCTGCCGGGTTCGGCGTCGTTGACCCATGGCTGGAGCGCCGACTGGAGCCAGAGCGGCCAGACCCTCACCGCCACCAACCTGGACTGGAACGCGAACCTCGGCACCGGCGGTACGACCACGATCGGATTCAACGGCACCGCCTACGGCGGCGACCCCGATACGTTCTTCGTCAACGACGTCGAGTGCGGCGGCGAACCACCGGCCAACGAGCCTCCCGCGGTCCAGATCACGCAGCCGACGGACGGTCAGGAGTTCACCGCCCCGGCGGACGTCACCGTCATCGCCGACGCGAGCGACCCGGACGGCGCGGTCACCGCCGTCGAGTTCTACCTGGACGGTGTGCTCGCCGGCACCGACGGCACCGCGCCGTATGAATGGACGTTCAACGATCTTGGCGCCGCGTCCTACGTCATCAGCGCCCAGGCCGTCGACGACGGCGATCCGCCGGCCACCGCGACGGACGAGGTCGGCATCGTCGTCACCGAACCCGCCGCAGCGGCGATCGAAGCCTCGGTGATGCAGCTGAGCGTCCCCGAAGGAGGCGACGCGTCGTTCACGCTGACCCTCACCGAACAGCCGGCAAGTGACGTAACGGTGACCCTCGCCGCGTCCGGCGACCCCTCGGTCAGCGTCGCCCCCACGTCCCTGACGTTCAGCGGCGCGAACTGGGATCAGCCCCAACAGGCGACCGTCTCGGCGGCCGCGAACAGCGGCGGCGACACGGCCACGATCACCGCCGGCGCGGACGGGTACGACTCCGCGACCGTGGACGTCACCGTCACCGCGGCACCCGACGGCGAGTGGACCGGCCACTTCCTGGAGCAGTACGGCAAGATCAAGGACCCGGCGTCCGGCTACTTCAGCCCGGAGTGGGGCATCCCGTACCACGCGGTGGAGACGTTGATCGTCGAAGCGCCGGAGCACGGCCACCAGACGACGTCCGAGGCGTTCAGCTACTGGATCTGGCTCGAGGCGAACTACGGCCGTGTCACCGGCGACTGGGCTCCGTTCAACCAGGCCTGGGAGGCGATGGAGACCTGGATCATCCCGACCGACGATCTGCAGCCGACCAACGCCAACTACAACCCCGGCGACCCGGCGACATTCGCGCCGGAGCTCGACTCCCCCGGCGAGTACCCATCGCCGCTGGACTTCGACGTGCCGGTCGGTCAGGACCCCATCGCGACCGAGTTGGCGAACACGTACGGCTCGCCCGACGTCTACGCGATGCACTGGTTGCTCGACGTGGACGACGTGCACGGCTACGGCCGGTGCGGGGACGGCGAGCCGGGTCCGGCGCTGGTCAACACGTTCCAGCGCGGCCCGCAGGAGTCGGTGTGGCAGACGATCGTCCACCCCTCGTGTGAGCGGTTCAACTGGGGTGGCCCGAACGGCTTCCTCGACCTGTTCATCGACGACTCCAGCTATGCCCAGCAGTGGCGGTACACCGCCGCGCCGGACGCCGACGCGCGCGCCGTCCAGGCCGCGTACTGGGCTTGGACGTGGGCGAGCGAGCAGGGCAACGCGAGCCAGATCGCGGACACGATAGCCAAAGCCGCCAAGATGGGCGACTGGGCGCGGTACTCGTTCTTCGACAAGTACTTCAAGGAGATCGGGAACTGCGTCGGCCCGATGACCTGCCCGGCCGCGACCGGCAAGGACTCGTCCCACTACCTGTTGCAGTGGTACTTCTCATGGGGCGGCGGGCTGACGTCCAACTGGGCGTTCCGCATCGGCGCGAGCCACGTCCACCAGGGCTACCAGAACCCGATGGCCGCGTGGGCGCTGGCCGGAAATGTGGCCCCGCTGACCCCCCTCTCGGCAACCGGCGCCTCCGACTGGGCCGAGAGCCTTGACCGGCAGCTCGAGTTCTACCAGTGGCTGCAGGCCGGCGACCCGAACAGCGGCGGATTCATCGCCGGCGGCGCGACCAACAGCTGGCGCGGCCGGTACGCAGAGCCGCCCGCGGGCACCCCCACCTTCTACGGGATGTTCTACGACGAGAAGCCGGTCTGGCACGACCCGAACAGCAACATCTGGTTCGGCTTCCAGACGTGGTCGCTACAGCGCGTCGCCGAGTATCTGTACGTCACCGGCGATCAGCGGGCGCAGGACATCCTCGACCCGTGGGTGGATCGGGCGATCGCCGAGACCGACCTGACGCCGGGCGCCTGGTCGATTCCGGCTGAGATGAGCTGGTCGGGCGCTCCGGACACCTGGGATCCGGCGAATCCGGGCGACAACGCCGGACTGTCCGTCGACGTCGTCTCCACCGGCCAGGACGTCGGTGTCGCGGCGGCGCTGGCCCGCACGCTGCTGTATTACGCGGCGGCGACCGGCGACCAGGCGGCGCACGACACCGGCCTCGGCCTGCTCGAGACCCTGCTGCAGCACACCGACCCACTCGGCATCGCCGTCCCCGAGACACGCGGCGACTACGAGCGGTTCGACGACCCGTTCGACGACTCGGGCATTCCGATCACCGGTGTGTTCGTGCCGGACGGCTGGTCCGGTGTGATGCCGAACGGCGACGTCATCGAGCCCGGTGTCACGTTCCTCGACATCCACTCGTACCTGGAGGACGACCCGGCGTGGCCGCAGGTGCAGGCGTACCTGGACGGCGGACCGGAGCCGGAGTTCACCTACCACCGGTTCTGGGCGCAGGCGGATATCGCCAATGCATTCGCCGACTACGCCTTCCTGTTCGGCGACGAGTAGGTAGCAAGGCAGCCCTCCCCCCATGATCACCGGCACTTTTCATCGCAGGCGTGTGGAAAGTGCCGGTGATCACCCCTCCACTCGAAGGAGCAACTCATGATCAAGCGAGCGTTGGCCCTGGCCGCGGTGGCGGTCGCCGCTGTCGCTGCGGCGATCGTCCCTACCGGGGCACAGGCTGCGCACGGCGGGTTCCACGTCAGCGGCACGCAGCTGCTGGACGCCAACGGCACACCGTTCGTCGCCCGCGGCACGAGCCTGCCGCACGTCTGGTTCCCGCAGCAGTTCGGCATGTTCGAAGACGCCGCCGACCTCGGCGCCAACGCGGTGCGCGTGGTTCTCGGTAGCGGCCACCAGTGGGGTCCGTCGGACGCGGCCGACATCCGGATGGTCGTGGACGAGTGCAAGCGGCTCGAGATGGTGTGCATGCTCGAGGTCCACGACGCGACCGGGTACGAAGATCCGTTCGGCCAGACAATCGCATCGATCGTGGACGTGGTCGAGGACTACTGGGCGGACCCGGCGCTCGGTATCGTCGACGAGCTCGCCGGTGAAGAGGCGTACGTCCTCGTCAACATCGCCAACGAGCACCGCGGCAACACGAACGCCGAGGAGTGGGGCGACGAAACGTCCACCGCGATCGAGCTCATGCGTGACGCCGGGTACGAGCACACACTCGTCGTCGACGCGCCGAACTGGGGCCAGGACTGGTCCGGAACGATGCGGGCCCAGGCGGCCTCGGTCGCCGCCGCCGACCCGCTCGGCAACACCCTGTTCTCGGTGCACATGTACGAGGTCTACGACTCGCCGCAGACAGTGATCGACTACTTCGACGCGTTCGAGGCGCTCGGCCTGCCGCTCGTCGTCGGCGAGTTCGGCTGGCAGCACCAGAGCCCGCCGCAACCAGTGGCCTGGGAGACGGTGATGGCCGAGGCCGAGGCGCGCGGCATCGGCTGGTTCGGCTGGTCGTGGAGCGGCAACTCCGGCGGCGTCGAGTACCTGGATCAGGTGACGAACTTCGATCCCGCACAGCTCACTCAGTGGGGCACCGATCTGTTCCTCGGACCGAACGGCGTCCAGGCGACCGCCGAGTGCGCCACGGTCTACTCCTGCGAGCCGCCGGTCGAGGACACCGACCCGCCTTCCGATCCTGGGCAACCGGCTGTCGTGAACGTGACGGCGACCGCCGCCGAGCTGACGTGGGCGGCATCGACCGACAACGTCGGCGTGGCGGCGTATGACGTCTACCTCGACGGCGCGTTGGCGGACACGACCGGCACGACGTCGGTCACCCTGGACGGACTTACCCCTGAGACGTCCTATTCCGCCACGGTCGTCGCGCGCGACGCGGCCGGCAACGAGTCCGGCGCGTCCCCGCCGGCCACGTTCACCACAGATGAGGGTCTGCCGGTCGGCACCTGCGCGGTCGACTTCGGCGTCGGCGAGTGGGGCGACGGCAACGGCGGGTTCACCGCGCACGTCACGGTGCAGAACACCGGGGCCGAGCCGATCGACGGCTGGGCCTTGGAGTTCGACCTGCCGGGTTCGGCGTCCCTGACCCACGGCTGGAGCGCGAACTGGAGCCAGGACGGGCAGACCGTCACCGCGACACCGCTGGACTGGAACCGGGTCCTGGGTCAGACCGGGATCGGCTTCAACGGCACAGCGTACGGAGGTGAGCCGACGAACGTCACCCTCAACGGCCAACTCTGCGAGTAACGAATGATCACGTTCGGTAGTTGTCACGTAGCTTCACGAGGCTTGCATGCCTGGTGAAGCTACGTGACTCCTGCCGAACGTGATCGAACCACAACGGAAGGAGCAAACGATGATCAACCGATTGCGAAGGCGGCGTACGCTCGCCGGCGGGGCGGCCCTGCTGCTGGCCGCGGCCGGGCTCGCAGCAGCGACGGCTGTGCCGGCACACGCCGCACCGGGCTGCGACGTGCAGTTCAGCGCCGGCGAGTGGAACGATGGCGCCGGCGGTTTCACCGGAAGCGTCATCCTCACCAACACCGGCGACCCGATCTCCGGCTGGACGCTCGAGTTCGACCTGCCGGGCTCGGCGTCGTTGACCCACGGCTGGAGCGCCGATTGGAGCCAGAGCGGGCAGACGCTGACCGCCACGAACCTCGACTGGAACGGCAACCTCGGCACCGGCGATTCGACGACGATCGGCTTCAACGGCACCGGATACGCCGGCGACCCGGCGACGTTCTTCGTCAACGGCGTCGAGTGCGGCGGCGATCCCGGAGTCGCCCCGCCGGACGTGTCGCTGACCAGCCCGGCGAGCGGTCAGGAGTTCCTCGCCGGCTCGCCGGTGACGCTCGCCGCGGACGCGAGTTCGTCGATCGGCATCGAGCGGGTCGACTTCTTCGTGGACGGGCAGCCGGTCGGCTCGGACTCGGCGGCACCGTACGAGGTGACGGTCAACGACCTCGCGCTCGGCGGCCACACGGCGACGGCCGAAGCGTACGACACCGCCTCGGGCGAAGAGCAGCAGTCGACGGTATCGGATCCGGTGTCGTTCTCGGTGGCCGAAGAGGTGCTGCCGCCGGATCCGGAGCTCGCGGTGTCGCCGTCCTCCCTTTCGGTCGTCGAAGGCGAATCCGGCACGCTGACGTTCTCGCTGACCGAGCCTCCGGCCGAGCCGGTCACCGTCACGCTGGCGACCACGGCCAACGTCTCGGTATCGCCGACGACGTTCCAACTGGACACCGGGACGCAGGATGTCGCCGTCACCGGGCTCTCCGTCGGTTCGGGAAGTGTGACGGCCAGCGCGCCCGGCCTCGACGATCTCGTCGTTGCGGTGAACGTCACCGACGATCAGGTGCCGCCGCGCGCGGACAACCCGTACGAGGGCGCCGACGTCTACGTGAACCCGGACTGGGCCGGCACGGTGCTGGACCAGGCGGCATCAACCGGAGGTGCGCTCGGCGCAGCCATGGAGGAGGTCGCGAGCTACCCGACGTTCGTCTGGATGGACCGGATCGGCGCCATCACCGACGGCACCGGGCTAGTCGGTCACCTCGACAATGCGGCCGCACAGGACGCCGCCAACGGCAGCACGCCGACGGTCTTCCAGGTCGTCATCTACGACCTGCCCAACCGGGACTGCGCCGCACTGGCCTCCAACGGTGAGCTGCGTATCTCAGAGAACGGCTTCGAGATCTACCGCGAGGACTACGTCGACGTGATCGACGAGATCCTGTCCCGGCCGGAGTACGCCAACCTGCGGATCGTGGCCGTGATCGAGGTGGACTCGCTGCCCAACCTGGTGACCAACCTCGATGAGCCGGATTGCGCGGAGGCCAACGGTCCGGGCGGGTATCGCGACGGCATCCGGTACGTGCTCAACTCGTTCAGCGACTCGCCGAACATCTACAGCTATCTGGACATCGCGCACTCGGGCTGGCTCGGCTGGGACGACAACTTCAACGACGCGGTCAACCTGTACGTCGACACGCTGACCTCGGACCAGTGGTTCGGGCCGGCGCCCGGCTTGGACAGCATCGCGGGGTTCGTCACGAACTCGGCGAACTACACCCCGACGGTGGAGCCGTTCCTGCCGGACTCGTCGATCGCTCCACCTGGCGGAGGTAACCCGATCCGCTCCGCGGACTTTTACGAGTGGAACCCGCACTTCGACGAGATGGACTTCGCGCAGGCACTGCACGACGCGTTCAGCGCCCGGGGCATGTCGGAGTTCGGCATGCTGATCGACACCGGCCGCAACGGCTGGGGCGGTTCCGATCGTCCGACCGAGGTGAGCACGTCGACCGACCTCAACACCTACGTGGACGAGAGCCGTATCGACCGCCGGCCGCACCGGGGCGGTTGGTGTAACCAGGACGGCGCCGGCATCGGTGAACGTCCGACGGCCAGCCCGGCGGAGAACATCGACGCGTTCGTTTGGGTCAAGCCACCGGGCGAATCGGACGGCGTCTCGGATCCGGACTTCGAGCAGGATCCGAACGATCCGAACAAGCAACACGACCCGATGTGCGATCCGAATGCGCAGAACAGGTACAACACCAGCCTGCCGACCAACGCGTTGCCCGACGCTCCGCACGCCGGGCGCTGGTTCCCCGAGCAGTTCCAGATGCTCGTGGAAAACGCCTGGCCCGCCTTCTAACCCAAGAATGACCATGTTTGGCACGTACTTCCGTGCCAAACATGGTCTACAGACCGCGCATCGCACGGAAACGCCTGGCAAGGCATTGCACGCTGGGCCTGCCAGGCGTTTCCGTGACGCCACCATCGACCGCCTCGTCAGGCGAATGCATCGCAACAGGCTGGCCGCACCGGACGCCCGTGTTGTTATCGTTACCTCATGACGTGGCGACATTGATCCTCGCGAAGCGGTCCGGCGGCCGCGCTAGCCCGCCGACTTTATGCGTACTCGTTCTTCGACGATCTCGTTCTGTTCTATCCGCTCTACGCGATCCTGTTCGCCGATACTGGCCTGTCGACCGCGCAGATCTCATCGCTGTTCATCCTCTGGTCGGCTACGTCGGTGGCTCTCGAGATCCCGTCCGGTGTCGTGGCGGACATGGTCTCGCGCCGCGTCCTGTTGACGATCGGGCCGTTGCTCAGCGCCGCCGGCTTCGCGCTGTGGATGCTCGCGCCCTCCTACCCGGCCTTTGCGGCCGGCTTCGTGCTGTGGGGAGCCAAGGGCGCGATCGAGTCCGGCGCCCTGGAGGCCCTCGTATATGAAGAGCTCGACCGGCACGACGCGTCCTTCCGTTACGCCACCGTCATGGGCCGGGCCACCACGTTCAGGACGATCGCCATCGCGGCCGCAATGGGCCTCGCCGCACCGGTGTTCGTTGCCGGCGGATACGAGGCGGTCGGGCTGGCCAGCGTCGCGGCATGTGTCCTGACCGCCGCGATCGGGGCGACGCTACCCGAGCCCCGCACCACCGCTGCCACGCCGGCCGGCACCGACGACGGATTCATTCGAACTCTGCACGCCGGCATCGGCGAGGTGCGGCGCCGGCGGCCGGTGCTCATTGCCGTCACCTTCCTGATCGCCGTCTCGGCGATCTGGGGATCGCTCGACGAGTACGTGCCGCTGCTCGCGGCCGAAACGGGCTGGCCAACCGAACGACTACCAGTACTGATCTTGGTGGTTTACACCGGGGTGGCGCTCGGCGGCCTGCTCGCCGGCGTCGGCCGGCGGCTGCGACGGCGCGGCTTGGGCGCGCTCCTAATGGTAGGCGCCGGTGTGCTCGCGCTAGGTGCGCTGAGTGGGCACCCGGCCGGGTTCGTACTGATCGCGCTGGCGTTCGGCGCGTTCCAGTTGATCGAGATCGGTTCGGACGCCCGGCTGCAGGACGTCATCGCCGGACCGGCTCGATCGACGGTGACGTCCGCCGCCGGTTTCGGTACCGAAATCGCCGCCATCAGCATCTTCGGCGGGTATGGGCTCGGCTCGGCGGTGGCCGACCACGCCACCTTGTTCACCGTCGCCGCAGCCGGCTACGCCGTCCTTGGGCTCTCCGTCGTGTTGATCGGGCGACGACGCACCCCGGCTGCCTAGCCCTCGAGGCCGGACCAGGACGGACGCTCGCTGCTCTGGGCCCTGCCTTCGGGGCAGTGCTGCCGGAAGTCGCACCAACTGCACAGCGGCGACGGCCGAGGAGGAAAAACCTCGTCACCGGTCTTGCCGGCACGGAAAGCCTGGTCAGCCTCGGCGCATTCGGCACCGATCTGCTCGGCGCGGCCGAGATGCCTGGCAAGGCTGGCGTCGTCGTGCTCCCACGACACCACCTCGCCGGACGGCAAGTGGTGGAGCTCGACGCGTCGGCACCGGGTATGCAGCGTCCGGCTCGCTGCGGCCGCATAGAGCGCCAACGCGAGCGACGACCGTGCGTCGTCGACACTGAGCATGTGCCGTCCGGTCTTGTAGTCGACGATCACCAGCTCCGGTCCGCGCTCGTCGATGCGGTCCACCCGACCGGACAGCGCCACACCACCGTGCTTCACCGCGACGGTACGCTCCACACCACGCGGCTCCAGGCCCGGATCGAGAAGCTCCACGTAGCGCGCGACCATCTCCCGTGCGCGGACATGCCACATCTCGGCCTGCGCGTCGTTGCGGAATCCCTCGGTACGCCAGGCCCGGTCGACAAGCCGCCCGGCGGCCGCCGCCGTACGCTGCTCAACCGGTAGCCGGAAATAGTCCGCGAGCGCTACGTGAACCACGGCGCCCAACGTGTTGTGCGCCCATGGCGGACCCTTCGGCGGTGGTGGGCGATCCAGATACGCGAAGCGGTACCGGCGTGGACAGTCGACCCACGTGTTCAGCCGGGTCGCCGTCGCCGGATACAGCCGGCGCGGCATACCGTCGAGCGTCGGCTGCTCGGCCATCACGTTCCCACCCATCGGAATCACTCTTACGCTATCCCCTGGAGCCGATCGCATGGACAGCGCCGGCTACCCGACCCGGTGGGCATAGGCGCTCATCCCGAACCTGCTCCGCGCCGGCTCGGGCGGGAAGACTCGCCGCTGGCCGGCTTGGTGTTCGACTCCGCGAGTGCGACAAGCCGTTCGTACTCATCCGGCGCCGTTGTGCACAGGCCGAGATCGTACCCGGGCTTGCCCGCGCCGTGATGATCGCTGGACCCGATCACGATCAAGTCGAGGTCCCCGGCGATTCCACGCAACCGGCGGCGGGCGTCGCCGTCGTGATCGGCGTGATCGATCTCCAACCCGGCCAGGCCGACGGCCGCCAGCGCCGCAAGCCGCTCCTCGTTGAGCACCGCGTCCGTGCCACGGGCCCATGGGTGCGCCAGCACCGGAACACCACCAGCCGCGCGGATCAGCGCTATCGCGTCCGGCGTCGCAGGTGCGTACTTGGGAACGTACGCCGGGCCACCGGCGGCAAGCCACGTCGCGAACGCCTCGCGACGGTCCACCACATAACCCTTGGCGATCATCGCATCGGCGATGTGCGGCCGACCGAGCGTGGTGGCGCCTCCTGCCGCGGCCAGCACGTCGTCCACGGTGAGCGGACGTCCCAGCGCGGTGAGACGCTGCGCGATGGCCGGGAGCCGGCGCGACCGGTCGGCGCGGATGCGGTCCAGCTCGGTCAGAAGCGGGATGTAATCCGGGTCGGGCAGGTACGCAAGCAGGTGGACGCCCGCCCGGCCCAGCGTGGTCGACATCTCAACGCCGGGGAGCACGGTCACGCCGTACGACGCGGCGGCCGTGTACGCCGCTGCCCAACCATCGAACGTGTCGTGATCGGTGATCGCGACAACGGACAACCCGGCCCGTGCCGCCTTGGCGACGAGCGCGGCCGGAGCATCCGTGCCGTCGGACACGCTGGTGTGGGTGTGCAGGTCGATCCTCATGACCGGGTTCGACGGCGCTACTCGGCGAGCCAGAGCGGCGGTGTGCCGTACGGAAGCAGGTCCGCCTCGTGGCCGAGCGATCGCAGATCGGCCAGCTGCAGGTCCTCGAGCAGAAGCGCCCCGGCGGACTGCGGACGCAACACCGCCCACAACCACTGCCCCCGCCATTGGCCGGCGTAGGCCGCCCGGTCGTCCGGGCTCGGCAGGCACCACAGCGGGACCGGACGTCCGTTCACTTCGACCTTGGCGTGTGGCGGGCCGGTCACCGCTTCCCCGGGATCCGGACCTGCGACGCCGGCGAACCGGGCGCCGAGCCCGACGCCCATCTCCTCGGCGATGAGCACGAGATCGCTCGGACCGCCCAGCGGATTCGGACCGCTGATCACGACGACGGTGGCCTGCACGCCGGACACGTCGTCGCCGGCGTGGCCGACCGCGCCGATCACCCAGTTGCGCAGCAGCGGCCACGGCAGCCACAGCGGGACCGCCGACCTCTCCCCGAGCTGGCGCGCGAGCTGCGGGCTCGGCGTCGCGATCGGATGTAGCGGATAGACCTCGCCGTGCCGTTCGCATCTCCACCTGCTGGACCACACACCTGGCGGACGCACCTCACCGCCGCAGCGCGGGCACGTCGGTTCGACCTTCACAATGCCCGACATTATCGTCTCCGCCCGCCGCTCTGCCCAGAATGATCACGTTAAGTGCCGAATTCCCTGCCAAACGACGCATACGAACCCTGCGTCGTACCCAAAACGCCGGCAATCTCCACTTCCGACCTGGCGCCGAAACACTGTTCGGCGGGCTACGGATCCGCCGGTGGCGAACTCTCGCGGCTGCGCACGGGTCGGAACCGGACCGTCGCGCGCAGTCCGCCGTTCTCGGCCTCGCTGAGCTCGACGGATCCGCCATGGGCACGTACCAGCTCACGGACGATCGGCAGCCCGAGCCCGGTGCCTCCGCCGTCGCGGCTGCGCGCGTCGTCGAGCCGGGTGAACCGGCCGAAGACCAGCTCGCGGTCCTCCGGCGCGATGCCCGGCCCGTCGTCGGCCACCACGAGCACTACGCCGTCTCGGTCCGCTTGCACGTCCACCGTCACCGCCGACGCCGCGTGCCGTACCGCGTTGTCCACCAGGTTCGCAACGATCCGCCGCAGGCCGTCGACGTCGCCGTCGACCACCGCGGACGGCACGCCCGTGCGGGTGACGCGCACGTCGACGCTCCCGTAACGCCCCACCTGGTCGTCCGCCATCTCGGCCAGGTCGACCGCCGAAAGCGGCCGCTGCGGGACCTCGTCGATACGGGCCAGGATCAGCAGATCGTCCACGAGCCGCGACAGCCGCTCCACGTCCACGAGCGCATCAGCGCTCGCGGTGTGCCAGTCGGTCTTGTCGGGGTGGACCCGTGCCACCTCCAGCTGCGTCTTGATCGAGGCGAGCGGGCTGCGGAGCTCATGGGCGGCGTCGGACACGAACGTGCGCTGCTTCGCGCTCGACCGCTCCAGCCGGTTGAGCATGTCGTTGAGCGTGACGGCCAGCCGGTGTATTTCGTCGTCCGCGGCGGGGACGGGCAGCCGGCGGCGCTCGCGCGTCGACGTGATCTCCTCGGCGCCGCTGCGCAACGCCGCCACCGGGCGCAGCACCTGGCCGACCAGCAGCCAGCACACGATCGCGAACGAGACGACCAGCAGCGGTAGCCCAGCGAACAGAAATGTGCGGATCACCTGCATCGCATCCTGCACATCGGCGAGCGACATGGCCACCAGAACAGTCTGGCTCCCGCCGTCGCCGGTCGGCTGGCCGACGACGTACAGGTCGTCCGCCTGGCCGAGACGGGAACCGGGCACTGTGCGCGACTCTCCGTCCCGCACCGCATTCACGTCCTCCGGCAGCAGAATCGGACTGAGCTGATCACCGCCCGGCGAGGCGGCGAGGACGCGATCCTGTTCGTCGACGACCTGCACCAGCGGGGTCCCGACTTCGACCGGAATCGGGTCGGGCAGCCGTCCCGTATCGACCAGTAGCGCCACGTCGGCCGCCCGTTGCCGAGCCGCATCGTCCACACCGGTCACCAGCGCCCGCTGTACACCCTCGATCAGCAGGATCGCCCCGGCGGCGAGTGCGCCGGCGACGAGAATCGTGGCGACCAGCGTGAGCCGGGCCCGAAGACTGATCCGGCCGAGCCACTCAACCGCCATCGCCGGCCAACCGGTACCCGGCACCACGCACCGTCTGTAGTGCGGTGCGGCCGAACGGTGCGTCGATCTTCTTGCGCAGGTATCCGATGTACACCTCGACGACGTTCGGGTCGCCTTCATAGTAGGCGTCCCACACGTGAGCGAGGATCTCGGACTTGGAGAGCACTTCGTCGGGGCGCCGCATGAATAACTCCAGCAGCGTGAACTCGCGCGGTGTCAGGGAGATGTCGGTGTCGCCGCGGCGCACGGTGTGCCCGGCCGGGTCGAGCGTCAGATCGCCGGCGGTCAGGACGGCCGGCCGCGGGGGCGCCGTCCTGCGCAGCAACGCCCGCAGCCGGGCCACCAGCACGACGAAGGAGAACGGCTTGGTGAGGTAGTCGTCCGCACCGACGTCGAGCCCGTCGGCCTGGTCGTACTCGCCGTCCTTGGCGGACAACATCAGCACCGGCACCCAGTTGTCCTCGGCCCGCAGCGCCCGGCACACGCGATACCCGGAGAGCTTTGGCAGCATGATGTCGAGCACGACCGCGTCGTACTCACCGTGCCGGGCCCGGTGCAGGCCCTCCTCCCCGTCATGGGCGAGATCGACGGCGAATCCTTCGGCCCGCAGACCACGCTGGACTGCTTCAGCGAGCCGGACCTCGTCCTCGACCACCAGTATGCGCACCGGATCAGTGTCCCGTACTGCGGCTGCGAAGCGCACATCCGCTCGTCCTCGGGCGTCGCACATGCGCCGGGAGCCGGTGTTCTCAGGTTGTTCACAGGGGATGTGGCGCACAGTGAAAGCAGCAACACCGCAATCGTGGAGGGCGATATGGGAACGAAATTGACCGCTCGCAAGGCACGCTGGATGGTGCCGGTCGCGGTTGTGGCCACGGCCGGGGTGGTCGCCGGCGGGGTCGCTCTGGCCGGCGAAGACTCGCCCGAGCTACCGGCCAAGGACGCCGCCGACCTGCTCACCGATATCGAAGCCGCCGAGTTCGAGCCGTTCTCCGGCACGGTCGTGCAGACCTCCAGGCTCGGCCTGCCGGAGTTGCCCGGCCTCACCGGCCACTCGGCGGACACCTCGCCGCTGCGCATGCTGACCGGCTCGAACACCGCACGCCTGTGGGTCTCGTCGGCAGAACAGTTCCGGTTCTCGCTCATGGGCGCCTTTGACGAGGTGACGCTCATCCGCAACGGCTCCGACGTGTGGCTGTGGTCGAGCGGCACCAACGAGGCGGACCATCTCACCCTGCCCGGCTCGATGCCCCTTCCGGGCCCGGCCAAGGGCGCGTCACCACATCCGGACCCCCATGCCTCGGCGGAGGAGATCCTGGAGGCTATCGAGCCCAGCACCGAGGTCGCGGTCACCGGCACCGTCGAGGTCGCCGGCCGGGACGCCTACGACCTCGCGATCCGGCCGCGTGACGACGGTTCGCTCGTCGATGAGATCGCGCTCGCGGTGGACGGTGAGACGTCCCGCGTGCTGCGCATCGAAGTGACCGCGGACGGCATGACCGAGCCGGCCTTCGAACTCGGCTTCACCTCCGTGTCCTTCGACGACCCGTCCGACGAGGTCTACCGCTTCAACCCGCCGCCCGGGGCCGACGTCACCGAGCACAACACTCTCGAGCTCGCGAGGTCGTTCATGGATCTGCGGGCGGGCAAGGAGCACCACGCCGCCGGCGCCCCGACCGTGATCGGCGAGGGCTGGACGTCGGTGGTCGTGCTTGAGGACGTCGAACTGCCGAGCGGGGACGGCGAGCCCTCGGACGAGGACGCCGACGCGACCCTCGATGCGCTGCTCGAGTCCGCCGAGCCGGTCAGCGGTCCCTACGGATCCGGCCGCCTCTTCACGACGTCGCTGCTTTCGGCCCTGTGGCTCGACGACGGCACACTGCTGGTCGGTGCGGTCACGCCGGACGTCCTCGAAGCGGCGGCCACCGAGGTAGCGTCATCGTGAACTCGCCGCACCAGTCCACTGCAGTGATCACCGGCACTTCTCCCACGCACAGTGTGCAGAGTGCCGGTGATCACGCAGGTGTAGCGATCAGCACGGCCGGGCTGTCGAAGCGGTTCGGCGATCAGCTCGCGGTGGCCGACCTTGATCTCTCCGTACCGACCGGCTCGGTGTACGGCTTCCTCGGACCGAACGGCAGCGGCAAGACGACCACGATCCGGATGCTGCTGGGCCTCGTGAAACCGACGAGTGGGGCGGTGGAGCTACTTGGCCGGCCGATACCTGCCGGGGCGGGGGACGTCCTGCCGCACGTCGGTGCCCTTGTCGAGGGTCCGGCCTTCCACCCGTACCTGTCGGGACGCGACAACCTGCTCCGTCTGGACGCGGCGGACCGATCGGTGAGCGGCAAGGACGCCCGCGGCCGGGTGGGTGAGGCGCTGGAGCGGGTCGGCCTCGGCGCGGCCGCCGCCAAACGGTACCGCGCGTATTCGCTGGGCATGCGACAGCGCCTCGGGCTGGCGGCCGCGTTGCTGCGACCTCGTGAGCTGGTCGTGCTCGACGAGCCGACCAACGGCCTCGACCCGCAGGGCACCCGCGAGGTCCGGGCGATCATCAGAGACATCGCCGCCGGCGGAACGACCGTGTTCGTCTCCTCGCACCTGCTCAGCGAGGTCGAGCAGGTGTGCAGCCACGTCGGCGTCATGAGCCATGGACGGCTTATCTTCTCCGGCACGCTGAACTCGCTGCGGCACGCCGCGGACACCGTTGTGCGGGTCGAGACGTCGAGTCCGGCCGCGGCGGCGGCGGTCCTGCACTGCAACGGCACGGCCGAGCCGCAGATCCGTAGCGGCGAAGTCGTCGCCACACTTCAGGACGCACATCCCGAGGAGCTGGTCGCCATGCTCGTCGAGCGGGGTGTGCCGGTTCGCCAGTTCGTCGTGGCGCTGCCGGATCTCGAGGACGTGTTCGTCCAGCTGACCGGGGAGGGATTCGATGTCGACGGCTGAGTTGATCCGTCCTGCTTCGGCTTCGCGCATCCCCCGGCTGCGGGCGCGGCTGCTGGGCTCGGAACTGCGACTCGTCCTCCGTCGCCGGCGCAACCTCGGCATGCTGGCCGCGCTCGCCGCGGTTCCGATCTTGCTCGGGGTGATTGTACGAATCACCTCCGGGCCGGACGCCGGCCAGGGTCCACCGCTGCTCGACCAGGTGGCGCACAACGGGTTCTTCCTCGGCCTCGCAGCGCTGGTGTTCGCGTTGCCCCTGTTCCTGCCGATGGTCTTGGGGGTCGTCGCAGGCGACTCGGTGGCCGGTGAGGCGAACCTCGGAACGCTACGCAATCTGCTCGTGGTGCCCGCGGGGCGAACCCGGCTGCTGCTGGTCAAGGCCGCCGGCATCGCCGTCTACGCGCTCGCCGCGGTCGCGATCATCCTGGCCTCCGGGCTGATCACCGGCGCGGTGCTGTTCCCCTCCGGTGAAGTGGTCACGCTGTCGGGCACCGTGATCGGCTACGGCGAAGCGCTCGGCAGGGCCCTGCTGATCGCGGGCTACATGGCCGTCATGATGTCGGCGCTCGGCGCGATCGGCCTGTTCTTCTCGACCCTCACCGAGGTGCCGATGGGTGCGATGGCCGCCACCGTCACCGCTGCGATCGCCAGCCAGATCCTCGACGCGGTGCCGCAGGTCGAGGCGATCCATCCGGTCCTACCGACACACTGGTGGGAGACGTTCGTCGACTTGATCCGCGACCCGATGTATCTCGCCGACGTCGGCCCCGGACTGGCGGTCGCGGCCGGCTACATCGCCGTGTTCATGACGGCCGCCTGGGCCCGCATCACCACCAAGGACGTCACCTGAATGACCACGTAAACGGCCCGTGGGCACTCTTAGCGACCCGTCGACGGGTCGCTAAGAGGTACCTTCCGCAGCTCCCGACACTACGTGCTCACCGGCACAGGCACGGCGTGCTGCAGCCAGTCGGGCAGATCCTCGCGGGCACGGATACCGAGCGCCAGCACGATCGCGGTGTGCGCGCGGGGTTCGTACGGCTCGCTCAACAGCTGCATGCCCGCTTCGGCAGGCGTCCGGTTCGCCTTGCGCTGGTTGCACGGTGAGCAGGCCGCGACGGTGTTCATCCAGCCACGCTGGGACCCGCCGCGAGACACCGGCGTGACGTGATCGACCGTCGTCGCGCGGCCATGGCAGTACGCGCACCGGCGTCCGTCCCGCTCCAGGACTCCGCGCCGGGACCACGGCACCCGCCGCCGGTACGGCACGCGGACGAACCGGAGCAGCCGGACCACCAGCGGCATCGGGATCTCCCGGCTGGCCGAGCGGAAGACACGCTCGTCATCGACGTGCTCGGCGACCGCCTTCTCGGTGAGTACCAGAATGACGGCACGGCGCACCGAGACCACCGCCAGCGGCTCGTAGGAGGCGTTCAGCACCAGCGTGTGCATGAGCGACCTCCTTTCGCCGTAGGCTCACCTGGCCTGATCGTAAGCCATAGTGCCTGGGCACAGAAGTTTGCGCACCCCGTTATTCGCCCGTGTTGATACACCCGCGGGCCTTCGGCCCCGCGCACCCCCACCGTGGTCACCCGCTTCGACGTCGCCATCAGGCATCCCGTGAACAGCGACATGTCATTTCCTACGTTCCAGCGGGTTCGGCCACTGACGGATCACCGACGAGTTGTTGCGGCTGGGCGATCGCCCGCCAAGCGGCCGTCACCCGCTCCTGAACGAGCGACACCGTCCCGGCGAGCGTGCGGCCGGCGTACTCCGCGGCGCGAATGGGAACGCCGATGTTGACCCGGACGGTGGGTCGTCGCACGATCGAGGTCGCCGCACCGCGCAGGCTTTCGGCAACCGTTCCGGTGCCGATCCTGCGCGCATCGTGGTGAGCGACCGGGACGATCGTCGCGCCGGTCTCCAGCGCCAGCCGCCCGACGCCGATGCGGAACCTGCGTGGGCTGCCGTCCGGTGACGCCGCGACATCGCCCTCGGGATAGATGCCGACGATCTCGCCGCGCTTCAACGCGTCGAACGCGGCCGACAGCGCACCGACCGCCGACCGTCCCGCCCCGACGGGAATGAAGCCGGCATACTCAACGAGCGGGCCGAGGACCGGGTTGGCGAAAACCATCTCGGTTGCGAGGAAACGGACATGGCCGTGTGAGGTCTCGCATCCGCGCCCGCCGCATCGCCGGCTCGGGCGCAGGCCGGCCTTGTACAACGCGGCCAGGCTCGGCGCCACGTCGACAATCGTGGTGTGGTTGATCGCAACGAGCGCCGGGCCGGTGAACGGCAGGTTCTGCGCCCCCGTCACCTTGATCCGGCCGACAGCCCTCGTCAGCCCGGTCGCGATATGTCCGACAAGTTCCACAACACGAATCTTAACCCAGCTAGAAGTGGTTCAGGCCAAGCCCGCGATCCCCCGGCACCAGCCGGTGAAACCGGCCGCAGGCGGCGATCAGCGACGCTCAACTCGAGCTAAAGGCTGGGTGAACGCCGCGAGCGGCGGTGCATCACCCACGGCTTATTCGCCCGGGTCGTCGCGCTCGAGCCTGGTGGTCGCGCGGCGAGGGAGCCGGTCGGCGGCGAATCCGGCTGGTCGACGATCTCGCCGGTCGGCGTGAGCTTGGTGATCACCGACTCACCGGCCCACACCTCACCGAGTGCACTAACGGTCGCCGCATTGAGCCGGTCGGGGCTCAGCACATTTACCGCGATGTGCCACTCGTCGGTCCACGGCACAAGCGTCTCGAGCGACGCAACCCAGGACACCAGTCGGGCGCGAGTCTCTTTGGCGCGGCTCGTGACGACGGCCCGCTGCGCCCACTCGATACCGGGTAGCTCCTGTTCCGGCCCACCGGATACGACATATCCCACACCGTGCGCCCAGCCGTGCCATGCTGCCCGCGACCGGCCATCCGATTCGTACGTGATCCAGACCAGAGAAGAACGCTTCATCGACTCTTCGATGAGCGCAGGGATGAATTGGCCTGGCATGACACTACTCTGTCATAGATCGCCAACAGCAGTAAGGCCCGGCGGCACTCGCAGGCCGCACATTCCGTTGCCCATGTCACTCAGCCGTCCGACCCGCCGCCGTCCCCGTCGGACTGATCGTCATCCGACCCATCGCCGCCGGACTCGCCGTCCGAGTCCTCGGTCACCTCAACCGAGACGATCTCCTCTTCGGCCGGTGCGACGATCGTCGTTTCGCCGCCGGGCACCGCGAACCGGAGAACCCCGGTGTTCGCGGACGCGCCTTTCTCCTCCAACTGGATCGGGACCGGCTTGCCGGTCGCAGCCACCCACACGATCGACTCGGATTTCTCGAACATCAGCCCGATCACCTCGGTGCCGCGCAATTCGCGCACACCGGTCATCGTCACCGCCTCGCCGCTGGGCAGAACGGCTTCGGCGAAGCGTTCCGCGTCGGCGAATACCTCATACCGCTCCAGCGACTCGGCACCGAGCTGGAGCCACTTACCGGCCACGGTGTCGTCGATGTCCTCACCGATGCGCTCCGCGAGAAGCTTCTCGTCGCCGGTCACGTAGATCGAACCGCCGACGGCCAAGATCTCGACCGGCGTCTTGGAATCCGGGTCACGGATCGTCCCCGACGCCCCGACGCCGACGACGAAACCGATATCGAGCTCGGAACCGTTGAGCATCAGGCCCTTCACCCGGAACGTGCCGGAGTTTTCCAGCGCTTCATGCACCCGCTCGAGGGCATCAGCCGGAGAAAGATCGTCGATTCCGTTGGCCGCTTCGCTGCGGGGCGTCTCGATGTCGGCTACCGGAGGTTCCTGCACCTCCCCGCACGCCGGAAGGATCGCTGCGCCCACCAGTGTGACGGCGGCTGCGACAGCGCGCCGGAACGGGTGCTGCATCAGGGGGGCGAAACCTCGGGTGGTCGGATCGTCGATTCGGCCAGTGTAGGATAGGAATGACAAATCCACACGACAGGGGAGCGCTGCAGCGCTGAGAGTGCGGGACGGACCCGCAGACCCTCGAACCTGATCCGGGTAGTGCCGGCGAAGGAAGTCGAGTCGCCATGTACCGACCATTCGTGCCACGTGCTCAGGCGCACGCGTGCCCATGGCCGGTCAGGTACACCGCCGGGCATGGCAAGAGTGGTGCCGGCGCGCTGGCGGGTTCCCCTCCGTGTCACACGATGGACTGGAGGGTTCGTACATGACGAACGAAACTCAACAATCGTCCAGCCGTGCCGCGCGCTGGCGCACCGTCGACATTGTCGTCGCCGCCGTGCTCGCCGCCGCGGTCGGCGTGATCTTCTGGGCTTGGGGCCTGCTGTGGAACGCGGTCGACCCCGCGTTCAGCGCGTTCCCACCGGGCCAGGCGTTCATGTACGGCGTCTGGATGATCCCGGGCGTGCTCGGCATGCTGATCATCCGCAAGCCCGGCGCGGCCGTCTTCACCTCGCTGCTGGCCTCGATCGTCAGCGCCCTGCTCGGCACTGCGTGGGGCCTGTCCGTGATCGTCTACGGCCTGCTGCAGGGCGTGTTGCCGGAGCTGGTCTTCCTTGCGACGCGGTACCGGCGCTTCACGCTGGCCGTGGCGATGGTGGCCGCCGCGGCGTCGGGAGCTGCCGCGGTATTCCTCGACTGGTTCAACTGGTACCGCGAGTGGACGCTCGGTTGGCTCGCCACCTATGCCGGTTTGCTCATCGCCAGCGCGATCGTCATCGCCGGCGTCGGTTCTTGGGCGCTCGTGCGCGTTCTCGCGACCACCGGCGCGCTCGACGCGTTCCCGTCCGGGCGTGAGCGTAGCGAAATCGACGCGTGATCATGTTCAATCGACCAGCAAAATCCGCGGTCGAATGAACATGATCAGCGGCGGGGGTGCCCGGGTCCGGGCCCGCGGCTGGGGGTGGCGTCACGCCGGCCGGCGCTCCCCCGCCGTGCGCGGCCTGGATCTCGACATCGAGCCGGGCGAGCGGATCCTGCTGCTCGGCGCATCGGGTGCGGGTAAGAGCACGCTGCTAGCGGCGCTCGCCGGGCTGCTCGACCCCGATCACTCCGGCGAGGCGACCGGGGAGCTGACCGTCGACGGTCGCGATCCACGGACGACGCGGGACCGCTCGGCGCTCGTGCTGCAGGACCCGGAGACGCAGCTGGTGATGGCCCGGGCCGGTGACGACGTCGCGTTCGGGCTGGAGAATCGCGCCGTTCCGCGGGAATCGATCTGGCCGCGGGTGGACGCCGCGCTCGACGCGGTCGGCTTTCCCTACGGACGGACACACCGCACCGACCAGCTCTCCGGAGGTGAACAACAGCGACTCGCCCTCGCCGGCGCACTGGCACTCGAACCCGGACTGCTGCTGCTGGACGAGCCGACCGCGAACGTCGACCCGGGCGGAGCCGCTGTGGTCCGCCAGGCGATCCGGGCGGTCCTTGGCTCGACAGGTGCGACGATGGTCCTCGTCGAGCACAGGGTCGCCGAAACGCTCGACATGATCGACCGCGTCGTCGTGCTCGAGCCCGGTGGTGGCGTCCGAGCGTCCGGTACGCCGTCCGACGTGTTCACCGCCCATGGGGAGTCGCTCGCCGCCGAAGGCGTCTGGGTTCCCGATCTTCCACTGGGGACACCTCGTCGGTCGGCACCGGGGCCGGATCAGCTGCGAGCCGAGGACGTCACGGTCGATCCGGGGCTGCACGGCGTCTCGGCGGTGCTGACCGCAGGTGAGGTGGTCGCCGTCACCGGCCCGAACGGCGCCGGCAAGTCCACCCTGGCCGGCGTCCTCGGCGGCTTACGGGCGCCGGAGTCCGGGACGGTCCGCGGTTCAGCCGACCTCGCCGGACCGGACGCGGACGTCCCGCCACACCGCTGGCGCGCACCCGCGCTCGCCGCTCGCATCGGTATGGTCTTCCAGGATCCGGAGCATCAGTTCCTCACCGCCCGTGTCCGGGACGAGCTCGCCTTCGGCCCACGACGGCGCGGCGCGCCGGACGGCGACGTGGCACGACTTGTCGACGACCTGCTGGACCGCCTGCACCTGACCGGGCTCGCGAACGCGAACCCCTTCACACTGTCCGGTGGCGAGAAGCGCCGGCTGTCCGTCGCGACCGCGCTCACGACGTCGCCGCCGGTGCTGATCCTCGACGAGCCCACGTTCGGCCAGGACAGGCGCACCTGGCTGGAGCTGGTCGATCTGCTCGCGGCCCACCGGTCGGACGGGGGCTCGATCCTGATCGCGACCCACGACACCGCACTGGTGGAGGTGCTGGCCGACCGGGTGCTGCCGCTGGACGCCGGGCGGGTGGCCGCCTCGGAGGTCGCCCGATGACAATGGCGGTGACCGTCGCTGCCGTTGATACGGGACGGCTCGCCCGCGCGAACCCACTCGCGAAGATTCTCGCCTGTTTCGTGCTCGGCATCGGCGCGCTGCTCAGCGGGGATCCGGTCACACCCGCGCTCATCCTCGCGGCCGCGCTCGGCTGCCTCAGCATCGGCGGGATCAACGCCCGTGCCGTCGTACGCCGCGGCTGGCCGATACTCCTGTCCGCAGCCGGGCTCGGTGCGACGACGCTGCTGTTCGGCGACAGCGACGATCCGCTGCTGACGGCCCTCGCCGTGACTGTGCGAGTGCTCGCGGTGGCGCTGCCCGGCCTCGCCGTCCTGCTCACGATCGATCCGACGGACCTGGCGGATTCGCTCGTCCAGCACGCCCGGGTTCCCGCACGGTTCGCCTATGCGTCCCTGGCTGCGCTGCGACTCGTGCCGCTGCTGGCGCTGGAGTGGCAGACCATCACCGCGGCCCGCCGCGCCCGCGGTGTGGAGGCCGGACGTAGCCCGGTGGCGCGGCTCCGGCTGTTCTGGAGTGTTGCATTCACGCTGCTGGTCGGCGCGGTCCGGCGCGGTACCCGGCTGGCCGTTGCGATGGATGCGCGCGGCTTCGACTCGACGGGGCCGCGTACGGTCGCCCGACCCCAGCGCGTCCGGCCGTCCGACATCGCCCTACTGTTCGGCTCGCTGGTCCTCGTCGCCGCGGCGGTCGCAGCGAGCCTCGCCCTCGGCACCTACGAGTTCTTCTAGAATGATCACGTAAAGGTCCCGAATCCCGGCCTCACGTGGCCCGCAGAACCTGCGTCGGCGGAAAACGCCGAGCAAAGGCCGCGGCTGCGTGTCGGCACTCACGCCTCGAGACGTTCGAGCAGGCGTGCGACCTCGCGGAGCTCTTCCGGGCTGTACTTGGAGATCACGTACTCGTGTATGCCACGCAGATGCGTGCCGGACGCCTCCCGGAGCCGTTGGAAGCCGGCGTCGGTGAGCACGGCGTAGAGGCCACGGCCGTCCCCCTCAGCGTGTTCGCGGCTCACGAGCCCATTGGCCTCGAGGCGGTCGATGAGGCGGGTGAGGCCACTCGGCGACAGCATCACGCGGTCGGCCAGTTCGCTCATCCGGAGCCGACGGTCGCCGGCCTCAACCAGCCGGGCGAGCACGTCGTACCACGCAAGCGGTAGATTATGACTGTCGAGTAGGTCCGCCTCTAGACGGCGAACCAGCGTGGCATGGGCACGCAGGAGTGTGCGCCATACCTCCATCTGCTCCGGATCAACCCGCGTCGGGCTCTTGAGTGCCTGCACGGGCCGATCGTAATCCCTTTCCCAGAGAGACGTAGCATCAACATATGAGTTCCACCCCGTCGACCGACCAGATCGCCAGCGCCCTCGCTTCGGTGAACGACCCCGAGATCAAGCGTCCGATCACGGAGCTCGGCATGGTCAAGTCGATCGATATCGACGACTCCGGGCAGGTGACGGTCGAGGTCTACCTGACCGTCGCCGGCTGCCCGTTGCGCGACACGATCACCCGCGACGTGACGGCGGCCGTCGCCGAACTACCCGGCGTGACCGCGGTGAACGTCAGCCTTGACGTCATGTCCGACGAGCAGCGCCAGAACCTCAAGAAGCAGCTTCGCGGCGGTAAACCGGAGCGCGAGATCCCGTTCGCCCAGCCGAACTCGCTCACGAAGGTGTTCGCGGTGGCCTCCGGAAAGGGTGGTGTTGGCAAGTCGTCGGTGACGACGAACCTCGCCGCCGCGATGGCCGCGGACGGCGTCGCCGTCGGCCTCTTGGACGCCGACATCTACGGTCACTCCGCGCCACGCATGTTCGGCGTGGAGGGCGCGCACCCGACCATCGTGGAAGAGATGATCATGCCCGTGCCGGCGCACGGCGTCAAGCTGATCTCGACCGAGATGTTCAAGCCGGACCGGGACGCACCGGTCGCCTGGCGTGGGCCGATGCTGCACCGTGCACTGCAGCAGTTCTTGTCGGACGTCTACTGGGGAGACCTGGACGTCCTGCTGCTCGACCTACCACCCGGAACCGGCGACGTCGCGATCTCACTCGCCCAACTGCTGCCGACTGCCGAGATTGTCGTCGTGACGACGCCGCAGATCGCAGCCGCCGAGGTCGCCGAGCGAGCCGGATCCATCGCGCTGCAGACGCACCAGCAGGTCGCCGGCGTGATCGAGAACATGTCGTACCTGCCGTGCCCGCACTGCGGACCCGAGCACAAGCTCGACGTGTTCGGCAGTGGTGGTGGCCAGCAGGTGGCCGACGGGCTGAGCCGGCGGCTCGGGTCGGCCGTCCCGCTGCTCGCCTCGATCCCCCTTGATCCTCGCGTGCGCTCGGGTGGAGACGCCGGGATGCCGTTCGTGCTGTCCGACCCGGATGCGCCTGCGTCCGTCGCGATGCGGGAGGCGGCGAAGTCGCTGTCGCACCGGCGCCGGGGCCTTGCCGGCCGCTCCCTCGATCTCGCGCCGGCCTGAGCATTTGCGGGCGATAGCTGTCGCCCACGGGCCCGTGACGGTGCCTTGCCAGGTTCTCCGTGCTTTGCACGTTCTGTAGGCCACGTATGGCGGGGAATTGCCGGCTTTACGTGGTCATTCAGGTGGCGTCGGGGTCGAATGCGGCCGGTTGCGCGCCGGTGTCGCGCTTAACCGTTCCGGCGCTCTGGCCGTTGGTGTTCGGCCGCCTGGACGACGCGTTGTCCTCGGCCGCGAGCTGGTTGAGATCGAATTCGTCGAGGTCCGCGCCGTCGAGCACCTTGTCGCGAACGAACGCCTTCGGATTGCGAAGCTGGCGCAGAGTGCGGATGTCCTCCTCCTCGAGCCCGAGGTCGGACGCGCTCACTCGCAGATCGCGGCGGGCGTTGGCAACGAGCTGGCGCAGGTCGCGGACCCACGACGCGAGCTGCTTGGTCATCTCCGGGAGGCGATCGGGCCCGAAGACGAGCAGCACGACGACGAGAATGACGAGGATCTCGCCGATCTGCAGACCGAACACGTGCCGCTCCCTGCCTCATCGCCGGGCCAAAGTAGCCAGCGCCATGGTGCTCGTACCAGCGTAATTGACGTCCGGCGCATCGTCCCTATCGCGCCCCAGGTCCGGACACCACGACGTCAGCCAACGGCCGAGTCGAGTATGATTTCGATCTCGCGCTCGGCACCGTTGTTACTGCGGACCACGAGCGTGACGTCGTCCCCGGGCTGATGCGATCGCAGCGCAACAACCAGCTCTTCGGCGGTGCGGACCACGCGGCCCTCCAGTTCGACGATCACGTCGCCGGGCACGATCCCGGCCTGCTCGGCGGGGCCACCTGGCGTGACACCGGGTCTATCGTCCGTGGCCGCCGCCACGCGGGCACCGGGCCCGGAGAAGCTCGGATCGAGCCGCACACCCATGACCGGGTACACGGCCTCGCCGTGCTCGATGATCTGCTGCGCGGTGCGGCGCGCCTGATCGATGGGGATCGCGAAGCCGAGCCCGATGCTGCCCGGGTTCGGGCCCAGGCTCATTGTCGCGATCGCGGAGGTGACGCCGACCACCCGGCCGGAACTGTCGACGAGCGGGCCGCCGGAGTTGCCCGGGTTGATCGCGGCATCGGTCTGTAGCGCGTTGATGAACGCCGTATCGTCTCGCCCGCCCGCCGTGACGGGCCGGTCGACCGCCGAGAGGATGCCGCTGGTGACGGTGCCCTCCAGGCCCAGCGGGCTACCGATCGCAAGGACGGTATCCCCGACGGACAGAGTGGACGGGTCGCCGAGAACGACCGGTCGCAGGTCGGTACGATCGACCTCCAGCACGGCCAGGTCGTATGTCGGGCTGGCGCCGACGAGCTCAGCCTCCTCGCGCCGGCCGTCGCTGAAGATCAGCTCGACATCTTCCGACGCTTCGGCGATCACATGGTTGTTGGTCAGAATGTGGCCGTCATCCGAGATCACGAACCCCGAACCGGACGCCGACCCGGCCTCGACCGAGACGACGCTGGGCATCACCGAGTCGGCCACGCCGGACATCGTGACCGGTGCTTGCTGCGTAGCAGGGTCCGCGCCGAGGCGGGTGATGACGGTTCTCTCCCCGGTGCCATCGGCCAGAATGGCCGTCGTCACAGCCCCTATGGCGCCCGCGACGATCGCGATCGCCGTGCCGACGGCGAGCATAGTTCCACCGGACGGCCCGATCCGCTCGCGTTCCCGGCGGTGGGCAGGACGTGGCCGTCGCATCGGGTCGTCGTCCCAGATCGAGTCCGGAACACCGAACGGGTCGGCAGCGGCGTCCACGGACCAGGGATCGGGCGCGTCCCAGGGCAGGGTATATCTGTCGGCGACCCGGCTGCGGTCGTACGTCTCGTGGCCGTTCCGAACGGATGGGCTCGCTACGATGCCGTCCGGGCGGGACCATCCTGCTTGAGGTGGACCTGGCCTGAAAACCATGCCGAACTCCCGTCATCGCGTCGATGGTTCCCGCATGCCATGGACAGCGAGCCGAACAGGCGCGTACGCCTAGAGCCGTTGACCACCTCCCACAGGTCGGCTTGAGACGACGTCAGTCGAAAGGATTGACCCAGGACATCAATCGTTGCGCACCACGGCCCACCCGAGCCAGCAAACCGGAAGATTCGCCGGCTTCCGGTGGCATTGCGGTCAAGACGGCGTCGACCATGGCGGGGGCGTCGGTTATCACTGTTACGACATACCCCTGCGACTCCCATACAAACCGCGTCGGCGGGCCTGGCGCCCGGTAATACACGCCGTCGCCGGCCTCGTGCACGGTGAACCCGGCAACGGCGTCGGTGTCCAGCCGTCCCGGCTGTTCGAACACCGACATCGCACCAACGCCGTCGGTGTAGCTGAGCTGAATCGCCGATCCGACCTCTTTGGCCTCGTAGAGGGTGAGACCGGATGCCAGCGTGCTCGGGCACGTCCATCCCGCCGCCCGCAGATGGTCGAGATCCGTGTTGCCGAGCGTCTTCGCCCGCTCCGACCAGGTCGGCGATTCCCGGCCGGTGAGGTCGGCACGTGCCACGCCGTCATCGGAGAACGTGATGTCGACGAACGCGCTTGCCCGCACCACCATGCCGGAATCGTCGTAGACTTCCCGTCGCAGCGGCAACGCCGTCTCCTCGTCGAGCCAGAGCCGGGCGACCACGGTGCCGTTGTGGCGGAGCGCGTCGATGACGACGGTGCCGCGTCCTGCGATGTCCGCGGTGCCGCTGACCGCCAGCGTATGCGCGTCGGTGAGCATGTCCATCGGTCCGGCCGACGCCAGCCACGCGGCACTGTCGGGCGGGTCCACGCGTGCGGCCTCCGCCGAGCCGTGTGGCCGGACCACCGTGGAGCCGCCCGCCGGGTGCTCGACGTCGGCCATCATGCTCGTGGACGCGGATGGGTCGGTCGCCGACCACGCCGCCACGAACTGCGTTCCCGAGTACGAGATGAGCGACGGTGCGGTCATCGCCCGCGCGAGCATCTCCAGCGCGTACGAATCGCTCGTCGACCGCTCGGTCTGTGCCGACGCCGAGGGCAGAGCCGAACCCGACGAGAGAACCGATCCGGACAACAAGATCGTGCCGCCGAGCACGGCAAGCGTGATGACGACAACGCGCGGTGCCAGGGCCGGGACCATCACTTGTCCGGTCCCATCGGACCGATCATCCCCCCTGTCCCGCGCTGGCCGCCCGGAACTGTGGACACCAGGATCGCCGCCGGATCGAGGAACGGCAGTGTGCCCGCCGACCGGGCATGCTCGATCGAGAACCGGTCGAACTCGGGCTCTACGACCTCCGACGGTGCGTCCTGCGCACCTGGACCGCCCAGGCCGGCGAGCAGCACGGTCAGCGCAGCGACGGAGAACACGCTGCCGACCGCGAGCCGGGCGCTACGGCGTGCTAGCGGCCGGCCCCGGCCGCTGGCCTGATCGCCGGCGTCGTACTCGGCCGGCCAGCTTGCGACGGCCTGCGCTGTCGCGGGAAAGGGTCGCCGTTGCGGCGGAAACGGGCCTCCCGGCTCAGCGATGGCGTGCAGCTTGGCGACGAAGCCGGGTGACGGCTCGACGTCACCTAGATCACGCAGCGTGGACTTGATCTCTCGCTCGGCGCTGACCAGGGCCCGGCACGACGCGCACCGGGTGAGGTGAGCCAGAACCTGGTCGCGGGTGTTGTCGTCGAGCTGGTCGTCGACTAACGACGTGACGCGTTCGCCCAGATGTTTCACTGTGCCGCCTCCCCTCGGTCCTCCGATTCGGCGCCGGTCATCGATTCGTCACCGGCCGGCGCGGCGTCGGTCGCGGACGCGCCGCCGGCGCGCTTGTGCGGTGCCCGGTGCTCGAGCGCTTCGCGCAGTTGAGCGCGCCCGCGATGGATCCTGCTGCGTACCGTGCCCAGCTTGATGTCGAGCGTGGCCGCGATCTCCTCGTACGACAGTCCTTCGATGTCACACAGTACGACGGCGGCGCGGAAGTCGGGCGCCAACTCGTCCAGCGCCGCCTGGACGTCGGCGTCGAGCATCTTGTCGATGAGGGCACGGTCGGGCGTGGGCTCACGGCCAGAAAGCCGGTCCGCCGCGTCGTCGGCCAGGGCGTCGAACCGGATCCGTTGCTTGCGCCGGACCTGGTCGAGAAACAGGTTCGTGGTGATGCGGTGCAGCCAGCCTTCGAACGTGCCTGGCTTATACGACGACAGCGACCGGAACACACGGATGAACACGTCCTGGGTGAGATCCTCGGCATCGTGCCGGTTCCCGGTCAGCCGATAGGCGAGACGGAAGACCCGCCCCGAGTGCTCCCGGACCACTTCGTCCCACGTCGGCGGCGTCCATCCGGCGGGCACGTCGAATCGTGCGGCGTCGTCCTCCCGCTGCGCAGCGGCGTCGCGCCGGGTGGATGTGTCGCCAGAGCGCTGCGCAGGCACCGGACCGGTCGCGCCGCCCTCCCCGGGCGTTGCGGACTCGGAGCGATCAGGCACGTGGAAACCTCTCTCACCGGGGCGCGTGCGAACGAACACTGACTCCATCGTGGCCCGTAGCCCCTTTCTTACGTAACAGGATCCGGACGACGCATGTTCCCTGCGCGCTGCGCCCACCGACCGGATCTGGAGAAATGGCGTTGTCGCCGCAACACCCATTGACTGAGCAACGCGCCAGGGTGGGGGAACGGTTCCGTGGAGGTCTAAGCTTCCTCACGAGGCACCGCTTTCCCTAGAGGTGCGGAGGCGACTAAGGAGGGCGTCATCACCGCCGCGATCAGCCCAGAGTCGTGGGCCTACGCTGAGAACTTCATCGATGAGGATCCCGATGTCGCGGCCGCCCGCGCCCGCGCCAAGGAAGTGGGCGTCGTGCCGGTCCTGCCGGGATGTGGTGCCGCGCTGCGCCTGCTGGCAGCGACAATCTCAGCCAAAGCGGTCGTCGAGATCGGCACCGGGACGGGCGTCTCCGGACTGTACCTGTTCGGCGGCATGTCCGAATCCGGCGTTCTGACGAGCGTCGACATCGAATCCGAGCACCAACGGCTCGCGCGGGAGGCGTTCGACGATTACGGCATCGCGCACAACCGTGCTCGGCTGATCAGCGGTGCCGCGCTACAAGTGCTCCCCCGCCTCACCGACAATGCCTATGACCTGGTGTTCTGTGACGGTGACAAGTCCGAATACGCCGACTACCTCGAAGAAGCCCTGCGGCTGTTGCACCCCGGCGGCATCGTCGCGTTCGACAACTCGCTGTGGCATGACAAGGTCGCCGACCCGGCTCAGCGCGACCCCGAGACGGTCGCGATCCGCGAGCTCGGCAAGGCTGTGCGAAGCGACGACCGGCTATTGTCGGCGCTGCTCCCGGTCGGAGACGGCCTGCTGGTCGCGGTCAAGCGATCGGAATGACCACGTAAACGCCTCTTCGATCTGCCTAACGACTCGTCGACGGGTCGCTGACAGTTACTTTTGCGCGTCACCGAAGTCCAGCACGTCCTCCGCCGAGGTAGACCTATCGGGCGGTCGTCTCGTCGCGGTACCGGAGGGATCCGCAAGAAGTAACGCTTGGCGACCCGTCGACGAGTCGTTAGGCATCGCCCGGAGGCGTTTACGTGATCATTCCGAAGTGAGCCAGTAGAGCAGGGTGCGGACGCCGAACGCGGTGCCGCCCTTGACGATCTCGTCCTTGGCGGCGTCCGCGCGGCCGGTACCCGCGATGTCCAGATGAACCCACGGCACGCCGCCCGCGAAGCGCTCGAGGAACAGTGCGGCGGTGATCGAGCCGCCGCCGACCTTACTGGTCTCGACGTGCGACACGTCCGCGATGTCCGATTCGAGGGCGAAGCGGTAGTCGTCCACCAGCGGCATCCGCCAGAGCCGCTCACCGGCTGCCTCGCCCGCCTCGGCCAGCTGCGCAGCCAGGTCGTCGGACGTCGCGTACATCGGCGCATGCCAACGTCCGAGGCCAACCGTCGCCGCGCCGGTCAGCGTCGCGATGTCGATCAGCGCACTCGGTTCGAGGTTCGCCACGGCGTACGCCATCGCGTCGGCGAGCACGAGCCGTCCTTCCGCGTCGGTGTTGCGCACCTCGACCGTCGTGCCGTCGTACTGCCGGATGACGTCGCTGGGCCGCTGCGCGGACGCGCCGGGCATGTTTTCCGCGGCAGGTATCAGGCCGGTGACCCGAACCTGGCACTTCATGGCCCGCAAAGCCGACAACACCGCGATCACCACAGCTCCGCCGGACATATCGGTCTTCATCGGCACCATCGAGGTGCGGGGCTTCAGCGACAACCCGCCGGTATCGAATGTGATGCCCTTACCGACCAGGACGATGTGCCGCTCCGGCACCGTGTCCGAGGGCGTGTAGCCGAGTTGGATCAGCCGGGGCGGCCGGTCCGAACCCATCCCGACGCCGAGGATGCCGCCGAACCCGCCGTCGACCAGCGCCTTCTCGTCCCAGATCCGCACCGACAGCCCCGCGTCGTCGGCCACCTCGGCGGCGCGGTCGGCCAGCCACTGCGGACTCTTGATGTTGGACGGCGTGTGCACCAGGTCGCGACCCAGCCAACCGGCACGTGCTACGCCGTGGCCGGCGGCGACGGCGTCGTCCCGGTCGTCGCCGGTCAATGCGAGGACGAGCGTGCCGAGCGGCGCCTTGGCCGGTTTGCTGATCCACCAGGCATAGCTCGCCAGCGTGGCGCCTTCGATGAACGCGCGGAGCCCGGCGTCACCTGCGGTCGCCGTCACCGCGCTGACCACCCGCTCGAGCCCACGGGCCTTGCGGGCCAGCGCGGCGCCGGCACGCCGGTAGTCGCGCGGGGAGCCGTCGCCCACCCCGACCAGCAGCACGCGTCCCTCCGGGCCCGGTACGGCGACGGCCTCACCGGCCTTGCCCTTCGCCTTCGCCACGTCCAACGCCGCGAATACATCGACCGAGTCGGGCAGGTCCGGCGAACCCGGGCCGAGCACCGGCGAGTCGTCTCCCGGGAAGACCGCGATGGCGAACGCCTCGCCGTCCAGTTCACCGAGGCCGGAAGCCGTGCTCTCTATCGTGGTAGGGCGAATGTCGGTGATGGGCACCCAGGGGTCTCCTTCGGTCGGACGGCGTGGACGGCTGCGGACACGCGGGTGGCCCCGGCCAGCGGAACCGGCCAGGGCCACCCCCGTTATTCATGCCACCGGCTAGCCGACGGCTACCTTCAGCGCCTCTCCGAGCGCGTTGGCCTCGTCGGCCGTCAACTCGACGACGAGCCGTCCACCGCCTTCGAGCGGAACCCGCATTACGATTCCGCGACCCTCTTTGGTGACCTCCAGCGGTCCGTCGCCAGTCCGCGGCTTCATAGCCGCCATCCGCGCACCCCTTCCTCATTTGGCACACGCGTGAACCCCCGGTCGTCGCAGGGACGGTTCCACGCGCGTCACGTTGGACCTATTATCCCGCATCGTGGCGCCCGGCGATACGCGAGGTCGTAGCACTCTATGGTGGCGGGGTGCCTCCGTCATGACAGGACACGACCAGGCAGGATATCCAGTGTGAACGCCAGATCCGCCCTGTTCGACCTCTACGGCGACCACCTGCGGTCCCGTGGCGGACGCGCGCGGATTGCGTCGCTGGTTCAGTTGCTCGCGCCGCTCGGAATCGCGGCTCCAGCGGTTCGTACCGCGGTGTCGCGTATGGTGCGGCAGGGCTGGCTCTCCCCGACGAAGGTGGATGGTGCAGCCGGATACAAGCTGACCGCGCGCGCCGAGCGCCGCCTCGACAACGCCGCAGCGCGTATCTACCGCACCACGTCCAACGACGAGTGGAACGGCCAGTGGCACCTCGTCATCCCATCCCGGCCGTCGGACCGGGCAAGCCGAGAGCGGTTGCGGGCGAATCTGACCTACCTCGGCTACGCACCGCTGGGGGACGGCACGTGGCTCGCTGCCCGGCCCTCGCCGGAACTCGACGCGATGCTCTCGGCCGAGAACCTCAGGGCCGAGCGTTTCGTCGCCCGCAACGAGAACGACGACGCCCATCTCGTTCGCCGCGCCTGGGACGTGCCTGCGATCGCGGCTTCCTACCGGAAGTGGTTGCAGCAGGCGACTGATCTGGTGAACGACCTGCCGGACGATCCGCCGGACGAGCATGCGTTCGCCACGCGCAGCATGCTGGTACACGAATGGCGCAAGTTCTTGTTCACCGACCCGGGCCTGCCCCGGATCCTGTTGCCGGACGACTGGCCCGCCGACGACGCGGCCGCGTACTTCGACGCGGCGGCGGCCCGACTCCTGCCCGCCGCGGCACGATTCGTGGAGCACTGCTTGCGCAATGGGAACTCGATCAGCGCACCGAGCAGAGGAGCTCAGAAGTGACCGTTTCGTACACGCTCGACGCAGGCGTTGCCACGATCACAATCGACCGCCCGGACTCCATGAACAGCCTCGACACCGAGACCAAGGTCGCGCTGCGGGACGCCGCGCTGCGCGCGGCCGACGACGCCGAGGCGCGCGCCGTCGTACTGACCGGCTCGGGCCGGGCGTTCTGCGTCGGGCAGGACCTCAACGAGCATGCCGAGAACCTGGCGGCCGACGCGACGAGCCTGCGGGTCACGATCCGCGAGCACTACAATCCAACGGTCACGGCGCTGGCCACGATGCCCAAGCCGGTCATCGCGGCGGTCAACGGGGTCGCCGCCGGCGCGGGCGCATCCCTTGCGTTCGCCTGCGACTTTCGGATCGTGGCCGACTCGGCCGGATTCAACCTCGCGTTCGCGGCGATCGGGCTGTCCGGAGACACCGGCTCGACGTGGACGTTGCCCCGCCTCATCGGGTGGGCCAAGGCTCGCGAACTTCTGATGCTCCCTCGCACGGTCTCCGCCGAGGAGGCTCTCGCGCTGGGCTTGGCCACCGAGGTCGTCCCGGCCGCAAAGGTCCCGACGCGCGCGGCCGAGCTAGCCGCTCAGCTCGCGGCCGGCCCGACCGTCGCGTACGCCGCGATTCGCGCCGGACTCGAATACAGCTCCACGCACACGTTGGAGGAGGCGTTGGAGCGGGAGGCCGAACTGATGAGCGAGACCGCCGACACGTCCGATCACCGCAACGCGGTGACCGCCTTCCTCAACAAACAGGCCCCGACCTTCCACGGAGAATGACAACATGCGGGCGCTTCGCCCCGCCTTATCCCCACCAGGGTCGCCTTCGCAGACCACGTACCTTCGGCTCGCCGCTAGGGGGATGGCGGCATACCGGGCTGGGCGTGAATCGTGCGCTCCAAGGCGGCGATGTACTGATCTCGGGCCGCCAGTTCCACACTGAGCCGATCCAGGACCGCGTCCACCTGGTCCATCCGGTACCCACGCAGCCCGACGGCGAACTCGATCTCATCGACGTGCACCGGTGCGACCGGACCGTCCGGCAGGTAGGGCGATTCCAAGTCGCGCGTCATCGCGTCCAGCCCGTCGACACGGCCCATGGCCGCGGCGGCGACGGCAAATAGCACCACCGCCGCAGCGATGGCGAATATGATCAGCAAAGCTGCCTCCGTCCATCGTGAGCCGGCACCGGCGCCCGGCCGCTCAGCGCGTCATGGCAGCATCGTGCCACCTGCCGGCCGAGAGGAGGACCTGTGCCGTTGCGTTTGCGCGGGCGCACGATGCCCGCCTTCGCGGTCATGGCGATCGTCAACCGCACTCCCGATTCGTTCTACGACCAAGGCGCGACATTCGGCTACGACCGCGCTCGGGCTCGAGTCGAGGAGGTCATCGCCGAGGGCGCGACGATCGTCGACGTCGGCGGTGTGCGGGCAGGGCACGGCCCGGACGTGAGTGTCGCCGAAGAGATCGAACGCACGGCCGGGCTCGTCGCGGCGGTTCGGGCCGATCATCCAGACGTGATCATCAGTATCGATACGTACCGCGCGCCGGTGGCTGCGGCCGCATGCGAGGCCGGTGCCGACCTGATCAATGACACCTGGGCCGGCTCGGATCCGGACATCGCCGTCGTTGCCGGGCGGTTCGGCACCGGGCTCGTGTGCAGTCATACCGGCGGGCTTCCACCGCGAACCGATCCGCACCGACCGACGTATCGGGACGTCACGGCCGACGTTCTGGCGGCGACCACGGCGCTGGCCGAACGCGCGGTCACCGCCGGTGTCGCGCGCGACGCGATACTGATCGACCCGACCCACGACTTCGGGAAGAACACCTACCACTCGCTCGAGCTGACCCGCCGGCTCGATGAGCTCACCGCGTCCGGCTGGCCGGTGCTGGTCAGCCTCTCCCGCAAGGACTTCGTCGGCGAGACGCTCGGCCTCGGGGTGGACGACAGGTTGTACGGGACGCTGGCCGCCACGGCGATCTCCGCCTGGCGGGGAGCGCAGGTCTTCCGCACCCACGATGTCGCCGCGACCAGACAAGTCGTCGACATGGTGGCGGCCATCAAGGGCGACCGTCGGCCGGACGCCCCCCGCCGCGGCCTCGCCTAGGCCAGAATGATCACGTAAAGCTCCGACGCCCCAGCCAAACGTGGCATGCATGCCGCGCATCGTAGGTACATGGTGCGCATTGCGGAAATCGCCGTCCCGCCGTCATCCCATGAGCTACCCCGGCAGCTCCGTGCCCGGTCCGATCACCTCGAGCACTTCGTCGACGTCGTCGGTCACGGTCAGCAGATCGAGGTCGCCCGGTGAAATCTTCTTCTCGCCGGCGAGCCGCTCGGCCAGCCAGGTCGCAAGCCCGTTCCAGTAGTCCGAGCCGACCAGTATGATCGGAAAGTCGGTGATTGTCCTGGTCTGGACGAGCGTCAGCGCCTCGAACAGCTCGTCCAGCGTGCCGAACCCACCGGGCAGGGCGATGAAGCCGCGCGAGCATTTGACGAACATCGTCTTGCGGATGAAGAAATTCCGGAACTCGAAGCTCACCGTCACGTACTCGTTCATGCCCTGTTCCATCGGTAGCTCGATACCGAGCCCGACGGACGTGCCCCCGGCTTCGAAAGCGCCCTTGTTCGCCGCCTCCATGATGCCCGGCCCACCGCCGGTGATGACGACGTGTCCGGCTTCGGCGAGCCGTCGTCCGATCTCGACCGCGGTCGCGTAGAACGGATCATCCGGTGCGGCCCGGGCCGAGCCGAAAACACTTATCGCCGAGCGGCCCCGAAGTTCACTCAGCTCCTGCGTAGCCAGCACGAACTGGGCCTGGATGCGCAGCGCCCGCCACGCCTCTGTGTCGAACTGGTCGGGCAGGTTCGCCAGCAGCTGCTGGTCTTCGGTGACGCGGGGTGTTTCGCTCACGGCAAGCCACGCTAGTCGGCGCCGGTCAGCCAGGCACGCATGCGGTCCTCGCATAGCACGATCTCGCCGATATCCACCCGCTCCTCGTCGTGGTGCGCCAGCAGCGGATCACCCGGTCCGTAGTTGACCGCGGGAGTTCCCAGCGCGGTGAAGCGGGAGACGTCCGTCCACCCTTCCTTCGCCCGCGGTGTGCCGCCGATGGCAGTGACGAACGATGCCGCTGCGGCGGCATTCAGACCCGGACGCGCACCCGGAGCGGAGTCGGCCACCGCGACGTCGAACCCGTCGAAGACTTCACGGACATGGGCTTCGGCGTCGGCCTCGGATCGGTTCGGCGCGAACCGGTAGTTGACCCCGACGACGCAGCGGTCCGGTATCACGTTGCCCGCGATACCACCGGAGATGTCGACGGCGTTGAGTCCCTCGCGATAAGTCAGCCCGTCCACCTCGACGACCTGAGGCTCGTACCGGCGCAGCCGCTCCAGCACGTCGGCGGCCGCGTGAATCGCGTTGCTTCCCATCCACCAGCGCGCGCTGTGCGAGGCGGTGCCGTGCAGCGTGACGGTGGCTTTCATCGTGCCGTTGCAGCCGCCCTCGACGACGGCGGACGTCGGCTCCATGAGCACGGCGAAATCTCCGGCCAGCCAATCTGGGTGAGCTCCGGCAATTCTCCCAAGCCCGTTGCGCTCGGCCTCGACCTCCTCATGGTCGTAGAAGACGTAGGTGACGTCGCGCCGCGGCGCAACGATCGACGCCGCCAGCCGCAGCATGACCGCGACCCCGCCCTTCATGTCGACGGTGCCCCGTCCCCACAACACGTCGCGCTCGCGCCGGGTCGGCAGGTTGCCCGCGACCGGCACGGTATCGATGTGACCTGCGATGACGACCCGCTCACCGCGGTCTAGATCGGTCCGTGCGACAACCGCGTCGCCGTTGCGGGATACGCGGAGGTGTGGCACCGCCGACAACGCGTCCTCGACCGCATCGGCCAGCTCGCGCTCATTGCCACTGACCGAGTTGATGTCGCAGATCGCCGCGGTGAGTTCAGGCGCGGGCATGGATAGATCGAGCGTCACGGCGAATGACATTACCTGCCCGACATATGAATTAACCGCATTGCCCTTGACTGCGCGCTCGGATCACGGCAAGCTCAAGGACGACGGGCGGGGTCGAGCCCGCATACTTGAGCACCGCAACGACGGTCTTTACTTTGGGACGCCCCGCCCGTCGCCAATCTCCCTCAGAATGATCACGTAAACGCCCCGTTGGGTTGCCTAACGTCCCTTCAACGGGTCGCGAACCGTTATTTCCTCGATCATCGCGTCCAGCGGGTCGTGTCCAGGATTGCCGGCACGACTGCGTGCTTTCGCCGAATCCCTACTCGTCTGGCGAGACGAACAAACGCGCAAGCGGCCCTGCAGTAAGTAACGCTTCGCGACCCGTTGAAGGGACGTTAAGAGTCGCCTAGAGGCGTTTACGTGATCATTCTGGCCCAGGCGCGGCCGGCAGTCACGCGTCGCTAGGCTTAGCTCATGCCCGAACCTCGTAGCGCCGCCGGCACCGGCCTTGCCACCATCGCCGACGACGGCACCGTACTCGACGTCTGGTATCCCGCGCCGGAGCTCACCGAGCCCGCCACCACATCGGACGACGCCACGCCTGCCGACCTCCACGACCTCGAGGGCAAGGACGCCGATCGCCAGGTGAGCACCACCGTCGTGCACACCGAGTCCGACCTCACCACGCCTCCCAAGGACGCGGCGGACGCATACCTGCGCCTCCACCTGCTCTCGCACCGCCTCGTCAAGCCACACGAGATCGACCTGACCGGCATCTTCGGCACACTCGCGAACGTCGTCTGGACGAGCTTCGGCCCCTGCCCGGTTCCCGGGTTCGAATCGGTCCGCGCCCGGCTACGCCGCCGGGGACCGGTGACGGTGCACGGTCTCGACAAGTTCCCGCGGATGACCGACTACGTCATCCCCTCCGGCGTGCGCATCGCCGACGCGTCACGGGTCCGGCTCGGCGCGCACCTCTCGTCCGGCACCACCGTCATGCACGAGGGTTTCGTGAACTTCAATGCCGGCACACTCGGCTCGTCCATGGTCGAGGGCCGCATCTCGGCCGGTGTGCTCGTGGGGAACGGATCGGACGTCGGCGGTGGCGCGTCGATCATGGGCACGCTGTCCGGCGGCGGCCAGGAGGTGATCTCGGTCGGCGAAGGCTGCCTGGTCGGTGCGAATGCGGGCATCGGCATCTCGCTGGGCGACGGTTGCATCGTCGAGGCCGGGTGCTACATCACCGCCGGCACGAAGGTCACCCTCCCCGACCAGCGCGTGGTCAAGGCCCGCGAGCTCTCCGGGCGGGACGGCCTGCTGTTCCGACGTAACAGCGTCACCGGCGCCGTCGAGGCCGTGGCCCGGGCCGGCGATTGGGGCGGGCTCAATGCGGCGCTGCACGACAATTGACCTGCACCGCGCCAACCCGCCGGAACAACCCGCCAGCCAGCGTCGTTGATCAGTCACGATGAACCAAATCCCGCGCGCGCTGATCACCGTGACGGTCCTCGCCCTGATCGGAGCTGCCGCTGCATTCGCGTTGATCAGATATATCGACGGCTCGCAGCCGTTCCAGCGAGAGCAGTGCATCGCCGTGGCCGGCGATCATGAAGTCCGGCTCAGCCCGGAGCAGGCGGAGAACGCGGCGACGATCGCGGCCGTCGCCGAGCAGCGCAACCTCCCGGCGCGTGCGGTCACGATCGCCCTCGCGACGGCGTACCAGGAATCCGACCTGTACAACCTCAACTACGGCGACCGTGACTCGCTGGGCCTGTTCCAGCAGCGCCCGTCTCAGGGCTGGGGATCGGCGGAGCAGGTGCAGGACCCGGCCTACGCGGCCGGGGCGTTCTACGACGAGCTCGTATCGATCGGCGACTACCGCGACATGGAGATCACCGACGCCGCACAGGCCGTCCAGCGCAGCGCGTTCCCCGACGCCTACGCCGATCACGAAGAGGACGCCCGGGCACTCGCCTCGGCGCTGTCCGGTTACTCCGAGGCGGCGCTGTACTGCACGTTCTCCGCCGCCGACTACGAGCCGCAAGAGCTCGGCGAGGACGGTCTGACGCCCCGGGCCAGCGCGGTACTCGACGAAATCACCGCCACGTTCGGCGAACTGCCCACGGGCGGCTTCGACCCGGCCGGCGTCTCAGCCGGGCACATCGGAGGATCCGCACACTACGACGGCCGTGCGATCGACATCTTCTTCCGGCCACATGACGATCCGGGGCGCAACCGTGCGGGTTGGATCCTGGCGCACTGGCTGGCCGTGCACGCGGACCGGCTCGACATCGCGACGCTCATCTACGACGACATGATCTGGACGGCAAGGCGCGCGGACGAGGGCTGGCGCCCCTACGAACATCCCTCAGGGGATACGACCAACGTGACGCTGCGCCACCTCGACCACGTCCACGTGGACGTGCAGCGCGGCCGGTAGGACGGCTCCCGCGCCCGAGGGTTCTGCCGTGAGCGGACGGGTCTTGTCGCAGGCGTGTCGGGCCGGTTGGGTTGGATCATGCGTGATTTCCGATTCGGAGTGAACTACCCGACAGACAAGATCGCCGACTGGATCGAGCACTGCCGCACCGCCGAGCAGCAGGGCTACGACGCGGTGCACGCACCGGACCATCTGGGGAGCCCGGCGCCATTCGCCATGCTCGCCGCCGCCGCACAGGTGACCGAGCGGTTGCGGCTCGGCACCTACGTGCTGAACAACGGCTTCTGGAATCCCCATCTGCTCGCCCGGGAGGCGGCGACCGTCGATCAGCTGTCCGGTGGACGGCTCGAACTCGGACTCGGCCTCGGCTATGTCCGCGACGAGTTCGACACTGCCGGCATTCCGTGGGAGCCGCATGCCGATCGCGTCGGACGACTCGGCGCGTCGATCAACACGCTCAACACCCTGTTCGCCGAGGGTGGTGCCGAACCTCGCCCGGCGCAACAGCCCCGTCCCCCCATCATGATCGGTGGCCACAATGAGCGACTGCTCCGGCTCGCCGCCGAGGTCGCCGACATCGTGGCGTTCACCGGGGCGGTTGCCCGCAAGGACGGCCCGTCCGGGGCGCTGCGCCTAGTCCCGCCCGACGACGTCGACGAACGGGTCGAGCTGGTGCGCAGCGAGGCCGGCGAGCGGCTGCCCGACATCGAGTTCGGATCGCTGATCCAGTACGTGGAGATCACTGACGACGCCGAGCGCAGCGCGGCCGACCTGGTTGAGCGCTTCAATGACGCCGATCTCGACACGACGGAGAAGATTCTGGCAAACCCGTTCATCAAGATCGGCACGCCGGCCGAGCTGGCCGACGAGATCGTCCGCGACCGGGACCGGTTCGGCTTCACCTACCTCGTCACGCACGGCCCGCACCGCGACAAGCTGGCCCAAGTGATCTCTGCCGTCCGCGCCAGAGTCGATAGCACCTAGGCGTCCCTCCTCGCGAACAGGATGTAGCCGGCTGCTGCGGCCCCGGCCGCCCACAGCGCCAGCACTCCGAGACCGGGCCACGGCGTGATCGGGAGCTCGTCGAGCCGCAATGTGTTTTGGATCGACTGCCCAGCGGTCGTCGGCGACCACTTCTGGAGCCGCTCGTGCCATATCGGGTCGGAGACGAACTCTGTAACGACGGGCACGACGAACAGCAGGGCGAACACCGCGGTCAACGTGACGGCGGTGTCCCGGATCAGCGCGCCGACGCCGAGGCTCAGCAACGCGATCAGTGCAAGGTAGAGGGCCGTTCCACTGACGCCGCGCGAAACCGAGGTACTGCGGCTCGTCGCCGCCCGCCTGTCCAACCAGGAGATCGCTGCGCAGTTGGTCGTGGGCGAGGAGACCGTCAAGACGCACGTCAGCCGCATCCTGCACAAGCTCGGGCTGCGCGACCGCACCCAGGCGGTGGTGGCTGCCTACGAGTCCGGCCTCGTCATCCCGAACCGCCCAGAATAACCATGTTTGGCATGGAATTCCGTGCCAAACATGGTCTGCAGACCCCGTAAAGCACCGATAGTCCGCGCAACGGCTCCGGATCGGCCGCGGCAGCACTAGCGACAACGACAGCCCAGAACGCAACGAGAGCCGAACTGCCGTTGCTCGGCGTCTCGGAACATTGCCATGCTTATAGGCGTGGTTTGGCTGGGGCTTCGGAGTTTTACTTGATCATTCTGGTGCCGGCGTTGGCGATGTGGTCGTCCGCGGCGGTCAGCGCGATGCGGACGTGCTGCTCCCCCGATGGTCCGTACAGGCTGCCAGGAGCGACGAGAACGCCGCGATCGGCGAACCAACCCACCGTGTCCCAACAGCGCTCGTTCCGCGTCGCCCACAGATAGAGCCCGCCGTCGGACCTGTCGATACGGAACCCGGCCTCCTCCAGCGACGCCCCGAGGGACGCCCGGCGACCCCAATACCGGTCGCGCTGCTCGTCGACGTGCCCGTCGTCACCGAGCGCCTCGACCATGGTGCGCTGAACCGGCGCCGGCACGATCATGCCGGCGTGCTTGCGCATCTCGAGGAGGTTTCGCACGAGGTGTACGTCCCCGGCGACGAAGCCCGCCCGGTACCCGGCGAGGTTCGACCGTTTCGACAGCGAGTGCACGGCGAGTACGCCGTCCAGCGAGCCCCCGTTCACTTCTGAATCCAGCACCGATACCGGCCGATCACGCCATCCGAACTCCAGATAACACTCGTCCGAGGCGACGACGGTGCCGCGCTCGCGCGCCCATGCGACCACCTTGGCCAGGTGCTCGGCCGGAAGCACCTGCCCGTCCGGGTTGCGCGGCGAGTTCACCCAGATGAGGCCGGGCCGGGCCGGGCCGAGCGCGACGACCGAGTCGGCCCGCACCGATCTCGCGCCGGCCAGTCGGGCACCGATGTCGTACGTCGGGTACGCGAGTTCCGGGAACGCGACCGTGTCGCGCTCGCCGAGCCCGAGCATCGTCGGTAGCCAGGCGACGAACTCCTTGGACCCGATCAACGGCAGCACGCCGTCCGGGTCGACGCCATCGATGCCCCACCGGCGCGTGAAATACGCCGTGACGGCCTCTCGAAGCGCGACCGTCCCTGCTACGGCCGGATACCCCGGCGCATCGGCAGCCTCGGCCAGTGCCTCCCGCAGCAGCTTCGGCGTCGGGTCGACCGGGGTGCCGACCGACAGATCGATCAGCCCGCCCGGGAACGCCGTGGCGCGCTCCCGGTACGGCTGAAGCGAAGCCCAGGGAAACTCCGGCAGCGGGCGCACGTCCGCTCGCCTACTCGTCGTGCTCCTGGGGCGGCAACGCGGCGACGAGCGGGTGGTCCTTGTCGATCTTACCGAGCTTGGACGCGCCTCCTGGCGAGCCGAGGTCGTCGAAGAACTCGGCGTTCGCCTGGTTGTATGCCACCCACTGCTCAGGGACGTCGTCCTCGTAGAAGATCGCTTCGACCGGGCAGACCGGCTCGCAGGCACCACAGTCGACACACTCGTCGGGGTGGATGTAGAGCATCCGCTCGCCCTCGTAGATGCAGTCGACCGGGCACTCCTCAACGCACGCGAGGTCTTTGAGATCGACGCACGGTTCAGCGATGGTATAGGTCACGAGGGTCCTCCTAGTAGTGCCTATTCACGGGCCGCGGCATGCCCGGCCCTTAGTATCGCGGTGCACCCTCCACTTTATGCAACCC
This sequence comes from Jiangellaceae bacterium, assembly GCA_036374835.1. Classification (GTDB taxonomy): domain Bacteria; phylum Actinomycetota; class Actinomycetes; order Jiangellales; family Jiangellaceae; genus DASUTB01. The sequence continues at coordinate 42,208 of DASUTB010000007.1, forward strand.
GAGGTCCGCTGAATGAATCTGGGAACCGAAGATGTCGGACGACGGGTCGTCATACGATACCGGCTGGACGAGCCTGCCGGACACGCCGCTGCGACCGATGTGATCGGTGTGCTGGACGCGTGGGCGGACGGCACACTGCGGGTGACGACCGCTGACGGACGGACGGTCGAGGTGGACGAGACAAAGGTGATCGCGGCCAAGCCCGTACCACCGCGCACCGTACGCCGCAGCGAGGTCCGCGATCTCGAGGCCGCTGCCGCGGCAGGCTGGCGCGCGCTGGAGACCGAATGGCTCGGCGGGTGGTTCCTCAGGGCATCGGACGGGTTCACCCGCCGCGCCAACTCGTGCCTCCCGCTCGGCGATCCTTCGATGCCGATCGCGACCGCCGTCGACGCGGTCCGGCGCTGGTACGACGCCCGCACGTTGCCGCCCGCGTTCCAGCTTCCGCTGCCGCTGGCCGGAGCGCTCGGCCGGACGTTGGACGCCGCCGGCTGGACGGTCGCCTCCGAGGACGTGCTCGTGATGACCGCGTCCATTGCGGACGTCGCGGCCGCGGCTCGTCCGGATCTGCCGCCCGTGCGCGTCGACACCGAACCGGACGGAGCATGGCTGGCGTCGTACCACTACCGCGGCGACGAACTGCCACCGGCGGCACGGCGCGTTCTGGTCAATGCCGAGCTTGTTGGCTTCGCGTCGGTGGACGACGGTGACGAACGTGCCGCGATCGCGCGGGGAGCGGTCACGTCCTCGCCATCGGGACGCCGCTGGATCGGCATCACGGCCGTCGAGGTCGCACCGGGCCACCGCAGGCGTGGTCTCGGCACCCACATCGTCGCCGGGCTGGCGTCGTGGGCGGGCGAACACGCCGCGACAGACGTCTACCTCCAGGTGTCGGCGGACAATGCGGCGGCGATCGCCACCTACGCGAAGCTCGGGTTCGTCGAACACCATCGCTACCACTACCGCCGCGCCCCAGAATGACCACAGCTCCAGAATGATCACGTTAAGCTCCGAAGCTCCGGCCATCTGTTTGCGCGATCAGGTGAGGAATCCCGGCCAAGACGCGGTCGTTTCTCACCTGATCACCAGAGTCTGCACAGACCGCTGGTGATCAGATGAGAAACTCGCCGCTAATCCGAACGATTGGTCACCTGATCGCCGAGCCGCGAGCGATCAGGTGACCAAACGACGATCAGGTGAGAAAAGTCAGGAGTCGCCGTCGCCGCCGTTGCCGCCGTCGTCCTCATCGTCGGGCTCCGGACCGCAGATGACCTCGGGGCTCGGGTTGTACGTCCAGGGATACGATTCGTCCTTGACGAGGTTGCCGTCCGGATCCCACGCCTTGCGATACGTGGTGACCGAGAAGCCCTTGGACGGGCTGTTCTCCACGCAGTCCTCGGCCTGGCTGTACCGGGCCGGCGGCGGGTCGGTGAAGTTGTAGCGCTCGGAGACGCTCGTCTCCACTTCGAAGTACTCCGTGCTCCACAGCCGGACGGTCAGCACTCCGCGGTCGGGGATGCTCGGCGTGAAGACCGTATCGACGAGCACTCCATAGGGCGTATCGTTGCGGAACGCCATGTCGAAGTTGCCCCACGACACCGTCGCCTCGGCACCGAGTGGGTAGTGGTCGTAGTAGATGCTGTGCGGCTTGTGCTCGACGTCTTCCAGTCCGGCCTGGTACGCCGTGTGGTAGGTCGTCGTTGCGACCTGCGAGACGCCGCCGCCGACGGCCTCGATGAGCTTGCCGCCGCTGATCACGCCACCCCGGGCGAAACCACGTGCTTCGGTTCGCTCGCCTACGAGGCCGTTCAGGCTGAACGTGTCGCCGGGCTTGAGCAGAGTGTTGTCGATCTTCGAGGCGGCCAGGCCGATGTTCGTGTTGCGGTACGACGTCGGCGCGAACGTCGTCGTGAACTCGCTGATGATCTCCTTGACGCCGAGTTCCTCCGCCTCCGCGGCCGTGAACCCGGGTTCGATCTCCTTGAATTCGACGCTGGCCGTACGGGCGTCCCCGGTTTCACTTAGCACCGGGAGCACCGCCTCGGCAAGATCGGCGGGGACGACTCCCGACCCCGACACCTCGGAAATGATCACCGGCTGGCCGCCCTGGATCTCGATCGCCGCGTCGTGGCCCGGCTCACCGACCTCGGCCAGCACATCGGCGGCCGCATCGGCGAGTGCGTCGACGTCGAACTGCGGAGTGAGTTCTCCGCCTTCTGAATTCATCGTGAGGCCGGCGCTGATGATCTCCGGTGTCAGGTCGAACGTCTGATCGCCGGCCTCGACCCGCACCGGTCCCGACATGGCCGGCTCGGCGAAGTCCGTAACGGCCTGCGAGACCTCGGCGTTGGTCACCGCCGGCTCGATGTTGTCGATGACCGGCGTGATCGGCCCGATGGGTATCGTAGCCTCGCCGGTACCGAAGTACGCATCCACCAGGAGTTCGGTCGTCGCTTCGACGTCAACCTCGGCACCGGCTGCCGCATCACTCGTGACTACTTCTCCGTTCTCGAAGGCGACCGAGCCGTTCACCGGCTCGAGATTGAACTGATCGCCCGCGACGGTGACCACCTGGCTGAGCTCCGCCTCATCGACGACCGGCACCGGATCGGTCTCACCACCACCGAACAACGCCTTC
>DASUTB010000008.1:0-16135 GCA_036374835.1 Jiangellaceae bacterium
CTCGAGCGCGGCAGTGATCGCGCCGAGCAGGGTCTCCATCTCGCGGTCGACGACAACCGCGAACAGGCCTTCCTTGCTCCGGAAGTGCTCGTACACCACGGGCTTGGAGACACCCGCCTGGCTCGCCACCTCCTCGATGGATGTTCCGTCGAACCCCCGTTCGGCGAACAGTGCCCGGCCGACGTCGAGAAGTTGTTCGCGCCGTTGCTTACCTGTCATCCGCACCCGGCTGGGGGTCGCGCGCGACCGCGCCGCGGTTGATTTGGTCACAGGGCTCATCATGCCTCCCATGGGCTCTGCCGTCGTGAGGCATTTCGGCCGTACGTACGTCTGAAGAGCTCGAAACGGATGGGATCGTTCCAAAAGGGCGCGACGCAGTCCACACGGGGGAGAGCGAGCTGCGCCGCGCCGGCTCGGAGGTTACTTGGCGATGAGTGTCTGCTCACCGCCGTAGTCGTCGATCCGCCTGGCCTCGATGCGATCCTTGCTCGGCCACCGAACGTCGGTCGCCCAGCCGAGTCTTTCGAAGAGCCAGATGAACCGCGCCGAGGAGTCGATCTGTCCTTTCAGGACACCGTGCCTGGCGCACGTCGGATCGGCGTGGTGCAGGTTGTGCCAGGACTCGCCCATCGACAGGAACGCCAGCCACCAGACGTTGCCGGACTTGTCGCGGCTGTTGAAGGGTCGCTCACCGATCGCGTGGCAGATCGAGTTGATCGACCAGGTGACGTGGTGCAGCAGACCGATGCGCACGAGCGTAGCCCAGAAGAACGCGGTCGCCGCGCCCTGCCAGGACCAGGTGATCAGGCCGCCGAGCAGCGGCGGAAGGAGCAACGAGACCGCCACGAGCCCTGGGAACGCCCGGCTGATCTTGCGAAGATCCGGGTCCTTGAGCAGGTCCGGCGCGTACTTGCGCTGGTCGGTCTGCTCGACGTCGAACATCCAGCCCATATGCGCGTGGAACATGCCCTTCATCAGCGCCGGGACGGTCTCGCCGTAGCGCCAGGGGGAATGCGGGTCGCCCTCCTTGTCCGAGTACTTGTGGTGCCGGCGATGGTCCGCGACCCAGCGGATGACCGGCCCCTCGACGGCGAGGCTTCCCGCGATGGCCATGGCGTTCTTCAGCCCGCGGTTGGCTTTGAACGAACGGTGCGTGAAGTGCCGGTGGAAGCCGACCGTCACGCCGTGGCCAGAGATTATGTACATGACCACGGCGATCGCCACGTCCGTCCAACCGAGCCAGCCGCCCCACGCGATCGGAATGGCCACCAGCAGCGCCAGGAATGGAACCGCGATGAAGACGCCGAGCGTAATCTGCTCGCCACGGGACTGGCGGTCAGTGCTCATTGTGCCCAGCGGGAGCTCGTCCCGGACGGGTGGCTTGTTGTCGACAGCCGTCGCCATGACGACCTCCTTCATGTCGGGCAAAATGTCCGAGAGAGGGTAAGTCTCACCTTCCCTACGCTACCGTAACCTACGACACCGTAGGTTCCAAAGTGCAGCGTTGGAAGGAAATCGACGACCTGCCGGGTTCAGTACCTAGTTTCCGGCGCCTCCTGCCTTTGCGGGTCGCCACATCGGCCAGAACGCTGCGCCGCTGGGTAGCGTGAACGGCTCGCCGAGCAATTCGTAGCCGTGCCGCAGGTAGAGGTCGCGGCTGCGAGGATCGCTCGCCTCGAGGTAGGCCGGCACGCCGTGCTGGTCGAGGTACGCGTGATAGTAGCTGAGCAACGAGCTGCCGATACCCTGACTCCGCTTGTCCGAGCGGGTGGCGAGGAACGCCAAGTGGTGATGCGGTTCCTCCGGATGGTTCTGCTCGAAGAGGGTGTCGAGAGTCCGGAACCTGTCCGTCCACCGTCCGCACGCGGCGGCCAGCCGTTCGTCGTAATCCTCCGGCTCGGGCAACGGCCCGGTTCGGGGGAGCCAGACCGCAGCCGCGACCCGGTCGGCGGTCATGTGGACCTCGCCGTGCGCCACGGCGAGGTCCACCACGATCCGAAAGTTGGCGGACAGGACGCGAGCCCGATCCTCCTCGACCGGGACCAACCACTCTGTCGGTGGAAGATCGGCGAATGCAGTGCCGATCAGCTCGGCGACCGAGCCCGCGTCGTCCGGGCCAGCTTTGATGATCTCAATCGTCATGTTCAGGCGGTCGGATCGTCTTGGCGTGCACGGACGTCGTCCTCGACCTCACCGTCGAGACGTAGGCCGAGCCCGGTCGCGGCGTTCGCACCGAGGCCGATGGACGCGTAGACGTCCGGGCGGCGGGCCTTGAGGTACAGGCCATACAGGAGGCCGAGAATGATGGCCACGCCATAGGCGATCGGCACGATCCATCGCACGTTGTTGTCCGGCTCGACACCGAGGATGGTGTCGAAGTTGATGATCGCCAGGACGGTGACGACCGTCAGGGCGATGCTCGCCAGGATCGGAGCGGTGGCTCGCCGCCACTGGTTCTCACCGGACGGGTTCCGGGCGAAGAACGCGACGACGGCGAACGAGGATGCAGTGATCAGGATGATCACCCCGAGTGCACCACTGGAACCGCCGTAGAAGAACAACTGGACAACGGGGTCGAGGTCCGCGGCCGCGTAGTAGATGATGACGACGAGTCCGATGACGCTTTGCGTGATGGAGCCGAAGACCGGCGCTCCGGTGCGAGCCGAGGTCTGGCCCAGCGCAGGCGGCAGGACCCGCTCGCGGCCGAGGGCGAAGCTGTAGCGCGCCCACATGTTGTGGAAGGCGATCATGCCAGCGAACAGCGACGTTACAAGGAGTATCTCGCCGAGGTCGGCCCAGAAGCTGCCGAGGTACTGGTCGGCCAGCACGAAGATGGTACCGGGACCGAACTCCTGCGTCGTTGCAACGATCTCGTCCGGTCCGGTGGCAACGGACATCGCCCAAGCGGCGAGCACGTAGACCACGCCGACGATGGCGATGGCCGCGTAGGTCGCCTTGGGGATGGTGCGCCGCGGGTCGCGGGCCTCCTCGGAGAAGACGACACAGGCCTCGAATCCGATGAAGCCGAGGACTGCGAGCGCCAGGACCGCTCCGGCGCCGCTGTCGAGCAGGTTGCTGATCGCCAGCGTGTCGAAGCTGATCTCGCCGCCCGCGGGGTTGGCGAGGTCGGCGACGCTGAAAACGATCAGGATGCCGATCTCGGCGATGAGCAGGACCGCCAGGATCCTACTGTTCACGTCGACACGGAGCACACCCAGCACGGCGACGAGCGCCCAGGCGATGAGTGCCACAACCCACCACGCGACCTCAATGTCGAACCATTCGAGAAGCTTGGGTTCCATTGCGGCGTGGATGAGGCCGTAGAGCCCGACCTGGAGCGCGGTGTAAGCCAGCAGGGCGACCCAGGCCGCCGCTACCCCGGCGGGTTTGCCCAGGCCGTGTGTGACGTATGTGTAGAAGGCGCCTGCGTTGGTGACGTGCCGGGACATCGCCACGTACCCAACCGCGAACAGTGCCAGAAGGATAGCGACGACCGCGTAGGCGACCGGAAATCCCGTGACGCCGGTGACGGCGTAACCCGTCGTAACGACACCGGCCACGACCGTCAGTGGGATGGCAGCGCTGAGAACAAAGAACACGACAGAGGGGACGCCTAGCCGGTTTCGTGCGAGCGCACGCGATATCCGATCTCCCGACAGGTTGGACGAATGGGTCATGAAACAACTCCTTCTTGTTGGCGCTTACATATTCGTTCCGAGTACGGCGTCACCCACGGCCGCTTCGGTGTGAGCGAGTAGCTCACGCAGCGACATCGGAAGTGACGCCACGGTTGTCTGAACGTGATGGCTGGTCAGCGAGTCGTTCTCCCACCACACGCGCCGTGCCAGGCCGGTGGCCGCCACCAGGCCGGTGAGCATGGCATCAGCCATAGTCGGTGGACTGCCGCTACCTATCTGCGTGCCCAAGCGCATGGCCGGCCGGCCGGACGCGTTGAGATCGGCCGAGACGTAGCGCACGACCGAGCCGCTCAGGCGGCGCTTTCGGACCGACGTGACCAGACCGGCCCGGTGTAGCCTGTTCCCGACCCGGTTGGCGGCGGCTTGGCTGAGAAACAGTAACCACGTACGGACGGCTTCGTGTTGCGCTTCGGCTGCGAGCTGCTGGAGCACCCGTTCGGCGAGATCGTCGCCTGGGGGTGAGGGATGCACAACCGACACCTTCCCGTTCGTGATTCGGATGTTGCCTGTGAGCGCGAGCTCCCCCAGCAATGCACCGGCCAGCCCGATACCGGCAACACGTTCCTGGATGCGAACTTTTCCCGTTTGCTCATCGTGGGCGATGAGGAAATAGTCGTTGGCGATGAGCTCCACCGTCAGCCGCACCCCACGGTAAACTCAGCGCGACGCGTCCGAGCCGTGATCGCGTCGGCCACAAGTCTGTGTCGCGTCATACCACATCCCCACTCAACTGCGCAGCCCAAGCATGATCACTCTCTAGGCAGCGCCCCTCGATGTCAAGAGTTGAAGATGACTTGTCGACATTTATTCGGTCGGTCGTCGCGTATGGCCCATGCCGGGCGCCTGCTGTGACATGCCACAGCGGCTCGCGATACGGTAAGTGGCGGGCATTGCGGAATCCGCATGAACGTATGCCAGTTTCGATCCGCCGTAGTGCAATTGGTTAGCATGGGTGGTTTTGGTCCACTTGATCCAGGTTCGAATCCTGGCGGCGGAGCCACGATCGTAGCTCTGGGTCAGGGCCGGTATCGTCGAGTCGTCACCTTCGCTCGTCACTGCTGAGGAGCATCTTCGCGTGAGTACCCGCCCTGCCGCTGTCATTGTCCTTGCCGCCGGCGAGGGCACTCGGATGAAGTCGGCTACGCCCAAAGTCCTGCATGAGATCGGCGGCCGGTCGCTGATCGGCCACGCGGTCGCCGCGGCCGGATCCCTTGAGCCCGAGATCCTGGCCATCGTGGTCGGGCACGGCCGCGATCAGGTGACCGAGCACGTCACCGCAATCGCACCGGATGTTCGAATCGCCGTCCAGGACAAGCAACTCGGCACCGGCCATGCGGTGGCATGCGCGCTCGAGGAGCTGCCCGACCTGAACGGAACCGTGGTGGTGACATACGGCGACGTCCCGTTACTGGCCGCCGGCACCTTGCGCGAGTTCGTCGACCGGCACGAAGGGTCGCGCTACGCAGTCACGGTTCTCACCGCGCTGCTGGCCGATCCACACGGCTACGGCCGCATCGTGCGCGACGAGCGGGGCAACGTCGCCGCGATCGTGGAGCAGAAGGACGCAAGCCCGGAAGTGCAGGCGATAAAAGAGATCAACTCCGGAATCTACGCGTTCGACGCCGGCGTGCTCAGGGACGGGCTCGCCCGGCTCGACACCGACAACGCTCAGGGCGAGCTGTACTTGACCGACCTCATCGGCCTCGCCCGCGCAGACGGCCTGAGCGTCGGCGGCTACGAGGTCGCCGACCGGTGGCAGACCGAAGGCGTGAACGACCGGGTTCAGCTGGCGGCGTTGGGGCGGGAGTTGAACCGCCGGGTCACCGAGCATTGCATGCGGGCGGGCGTCACGATTATCGATCCGGAAACTACCTGGATCGATGTCACGGTGGAGCTCGAGGCGGACGTGGTGCTGCGACCGGGTACGCAACTTTACGGCGCGACATCGGTGGCCGCCGGTGCTCAGATCGGTCCGGATACGACGCTGCGCGATTGTGTCGTGGGCGCCGGCGCGAACGTCGTCCGCGCGCACGGCGAGTCGTCCCAGATCGAGGCGGGGGCCGACGTCGGCCCGTATGCACGGATGCGGCCCGGTACGCTCGTCCGGGCCGGCGGCAAGGTCGGCACGTTCGTCGAGACGAAGAACGCGACCATCGGTCCGTCGGCGAAGGTGCCGCACCTGACCTACGTGGGCGATGCCACGATCGGCGAGGGCGCGAACATCGGCGCCGGGACGATCTTCGTGAACTACGACGGCCTGGCCAAGCACCATACGACCGTCGGCAAGGGGTCCTTCGTCGGCAGCAACTCGTCACTTGTCGCGCCGGTGGACATCGCCGACGGTGCCTACGTCGCTGCAGGATCGGCGGTGACCGACGACGTAGAGCCCGGCGAGATCGCTGTCGCGCGTGCGAAACAGCGCAATATCGCCGGCTGGGTCGCGCGCAAGCGCTCCGGAACACGCACCGCAGATGCCGCTGCGGAGGCACAGGCCGCCGGCACGAGGCACACTGGAGACCTGAGGGGCGAGGCCGGCCAAGCCGGCGGCGAGGGGAGTTAGCACGTGACCGGCATCAAGGCCAGCAGCGAGAAGATGCTGATGCTGTTCTCCGGACGGGCCCACCCGGACCTGGCCGAATCAGTCGCGCGCGAGCTCGGTGCGAGCCTCGTGCCGACCACCGCACACGACTTCGCCAACGGCGAGATCTACGTCCGGTTCAACGAGAGCGTCCGCGGCTCGGATGCGTTCGTCATTCAGAGCCACACCACTCCGATCAACGAGTGGATCATGGAGCAGCTCATCATGGTGGACGCGCTCAAGCGGGCGTCCGCACGCCGGATCACCGTGGTGATGCCGTTCTATGGGTACGCACGGCAGGACAAGAAGCACCGCGGACGCGAGCCCATCTCCGCTCGGCTGATCGCCGACATGTTCAAGACGGCCGGCGCCGACCGGCTGATGGCGGTCGACCTGCACACCGCGCAGATCCAGGGCTTTTTCGACGGGCCGGTCGACCACCTGTGGGCACTGCCGATCCTGGCCAATTACATCGCCGAGAACTACCGCCCCAGCGAGATGGCCGTCGTATCGCCGGACGCCGGACGGGTCCGGGTGGCCGACCTCTGGGCGGACAAGCTGGGCACACCGCTGGCGATCATCCACAAGCGCCGCGATCCGAATGTCGCCAATCAGGTGAAGGTCCACGAGGTCGTCGGTGAGGTCGCCGGACGGACGTGCCTGGTCGTCGACGACATGATCGACACTGCCGGGACGATCACGCAGGCAGCCGACGCGCTCGCCGCGAACGGCGCGAGCCGGGTGATCGTGGCCGCCACGCACGCCGTGCTGTCCGGGCCCGCTGTCGACCGGTTGAAGAACTCGCAGATCGATGAGGTCGTCGTCACCGACACGCTGCCCATTCCCGAAGAGCGCCGCTTCGACAAACTCAGGGTGCTGTCGATCGCGCCGCTGATCGCCCGGGCGATACATGAGGTGTTCGAGGACGGCTCGGTGACCAGCCTCTTCGACGGCAACGCCTAGCACTCGTGGTTCGATCACGTTCGGCAGGCTTGGCTACATAACACCATGCGTGTATGGGTGGTGTGATGTCGCTACGGGTGGTGAACGTCGAACTGGCATGGTGACCAGTAATACGGGTAGAATCGCCGGGTTGCCTCGGCGAGGGTAGCTGCGACATACCGGCTCCGTGATCGACGCGGTTGTCGGCAGCGCGCGCCTACGAGCCGAGAGTTGCGAGCCATCGACCGCCTGCCGAATCGTCAAGGAGTTTCCGTGTCCGAGAACAAGATCGCTGCCGAGCTGCGTACCGAGTTCGGCAAGGGCGCCGCCCGACGGCTACGCCGCACCCACAGAGTGCCCGCGGTCCTGTATGGCCACGGCACCGACCCGGTACACCTGTCGCTGCCAGGCCACGACACGATGATGGCGCTGAAGAACCCGAACGCGCTGTTGACCATCGCGATCGACGGTAAGAAGAAGACCGAGATGGCGCTGGCCAAGCACATTCAGCGTCACCCGATCAAGTACTTCATCGAACACGTCGACCTGATCCTCGTCCGCCGCGGCGAGAAGGTCGTGGTGGACGTCCCGATCCACGTCGTCGGCGAAGCTGAGAGCGGCACGCTGGTGAACGTGGACGCGGCGACGGTGGCGATCCGGGCCGAGGCGACAAACCTGCCCGAGTACATCGAAGTATCTGTCGAAGGCGCCGAAGCCGGTACGCAGATCCACGCGTCCGATCTTCAGCTTGCCGAGGGCTCTGAACTGGACGTCGACGATGAGCTGCTCGTCGTGCACGTCACCGTCGCACCGACCGCCGAGGACCTCGAGGCTGAGGGCGCCGGCGAGGTCGAGGAAGGCGAGGAGGTCGAGGTCGAGGAGGCTGAGGCCGCCGAGGGTGAAGCCGAGGCGGAGGCCGGCGAGGGTGAAGCCGAGCCCAGCGAGTCCTGACCTCCCTGGCCGATCGGCGGAATGACCACGTTTGGCACGTAATCCCCGGCCATACGAGGCCTCTAGCCGGGGTTTGGCCGGGAATCACGTGCCAAACATGGTCATTCCAGAGCCGTTTGGCGGGGATCCTGTGTGAGAGGTGTGCCGATGCCCGACAACGACCTGTGGATCGTGGTCGGGCTCGGTAACCCCGGCCCTGACTACGCGGCCACCCGGCACAACGTCGGGTACCTCGTAGTCGAGTTGCTCGCCGAGCGGGCGGGCGCCAAGCTCAAGACGCACCGGCGCGGACGTTCGGACGTCGCCGAAACCCGGGTGGGAGGTCCGCCTGGTGAGCGGGCGATCCTGGCGCGGCCGCGTAGCTACATGAATCTGTCCGGTGGCCCGGTCGCCGCGCTGTGCCAGTTCTTCAAGGTCGAGCCGGAGCGGATCGTCGTCGTCCACGACGAACTCGACCTGCCGTACGGTTCGCTACGAATCAAGTTCGGCGGCGGCGACAACGGCCACAACGGACTGCGTTCGATCCGGTCGGCGCTGGGCACGGGCGATTTCCATCGGGTTCGGTTCGGCGTCGGCCGTCCGCCGGGCCGGATGGAGCCGGCGGCATACGTACTCAAGCCGTGGAGTGCGGTAGAGCGCAAAGATCTCGACGTGAACGTCGATCGGACGGCGGACGCCGTCGAAGCGCTACTCGTCGACGGGCTCGCGTACGCGCAGAACCACTACAACAACTAGCTGGTAGGTAACAGCCTCAGCGGGCATGCCGCTGAGGCTGTTGAACCACCACCCCGACGCTCCGCGTGTCGCTACCGAGAGCGGGTTACTCCTGGCGACGGCGAACCAGCACGAGGCCGCCACCGATGACGATCAAGCCGGCGCCCGCAGCCGCGAGGAGCGTCCAGGGCACGGCCACACCGGTGTCGGGCAGCGCTTGCTCGACGGGCGGCTTCGGAGGCACCTTCTTCTCTTCCTCAGGAGGTGGCGGGTACTCCTCGGGCGAGATCTCCTCGCTGGTGTCTCCGGATTCCGCATGGGCGACCGCCGCTGTGACGCCCAGCATCGTGCCCGATACGAGCAGCAGACTCAGCAACGCGGCAGCTGCGCCACGGCGCCACGCCCGTATACGTATACGTGTTCTCACAACGCCCCCCAAGTGAGCGGTAGTAACCACAATCCCCGCGCTTCTGGACGATCAGCTTGTCTCATTGAGAACAGGGGGTCAAGTCCTGAGAGCAACAATTGAGCAAAGAACTCAGGAGTAGGCGGAGCCTCGGACGCACGTCCCTTCACTCGCACGGGGCGGCAACGGCCCTGATGCCGCCTTCACCGACCGTCGGAGTCGCCCACACCTCGACCGGCTCGCCGCCGTTGGGCTGGGCCATCTGGACCTCGAAGGTGACGCTGCCTCCCGGCTCGAGTTCGGTGGTGAACACACGCACCGGCCGCGCCCCGTCCGAATGCGCTTCGGAATCGACGGAGACGCCGTCCCGGCGCACTTCGCGGATCTCGCCGTCGGCAGCACCGTAGAAGTAGACGTTCGTGCGCACCGATCCGGTGGGGACGCCGGTATTGCCGACACCGGTGACATCGCGTGGGAAGTCGGTCGACGCCTCAGGCGGGGCGGTGTAGTTCAGCCGGACCGAGAGCGTGTCATACCTCGTGCCGCCGGCGCAGATCGTCTCGGTGTGCTCGATCGAGGTCTCGAGGTAGTACTGCAACTTCGCGCTCGTGCCGTCGTTGAAGAACACACCGAGCGTCGATGGTGACGGGGACGAGTCGTCGAACGCTCCGGACAGTACCGTGTCGGCAAGCTCCTGCTGTTCCTCCTCATGGGCCGACCACACGAGCAGCCGGCGTTCATCGGCGGCGTCCGACAAGGCGTAGACAAGCTCGACCGGCTCGCTCTCGCCGCCGGTGAGGGCGGCGAAGACCTCGGCTGCCGCGAGCGCGAAGAACTCGTCCTGGAGTCCTTGGTCGTCGATCTCCCAGTAAACGTCCGACAGCAGCAGCGACACCGCGTTGTCGCGGCTCATTTCGGGCCCGTCGGCGATCGGCAACGGGCCGGTGGCCTCCAGTAGGTAGGACAGCGCCACGGTATCGGTGGCCACGACGCCGTCGACGTCGAAGCCGTTGCGTCCGGCCATCTCGGCAGCGAGTCGAGCCGCCGTAGGGAAGTCCGGGCTCAGGTTCACGCCAGAAAAGAACCGGCCGATGCGCTGGGTATAGATCGCCTCTTTGCCTGGGTCGAGGGGAAGAACGGGTTCGTCGTAGAAGAGTCCCAGATCGCCTGCCGTTCCCTGATGGACGATGGAAAGCCCGCCGTCATCCGCCTCGATGATCGCGAAGGCGCTGGCCACCCCGCCGGTTGCGCGCATCTCCGCGGTGTTCTGGAACATCAGCAGGTACGTCCGCGGCCCGTCGGCGCCCAGCATCGGCGGTAGCAGGTCAGTGGCCTTCGCACCGGCGTGGACCATCGACCCGAGCGTGTCCATGTACTCCCGGATTTCCTGTACCGGGCCGGCCACCTGGCTGACCAGACCGTCGGGATCGATCTCGTTCATGTCCGTCGTGGCCTCGGCGAGGGCTTCTGATGCCGCGCTGAGCGACGGTTCGGCCGCGACCAGCGGCTCGAGGTCGATCCGCCCGCCTTCGGGGCTGAACGCCGAATAGTTGATGTCCTCGGCCACGTCGACGAGTGGCGTCAGCACGTCACGCGAAACGTCGTCGATGGCGACGGCGGTCGTGGACACTGCCCGCACGTCGTCCCCCGCCCACGGGAGGAGGCCGATGAGCCACCAATGTGGTCCGGTGGCGGCGTCGCGCGCGTCGCCGGTGGCCGCGGTGAGCTCGGCGACCGTCTGGCCGGCGCCGTCGGAGTCGCCGGCCCTGACCCGCTCTTCGATCTGTTCGATCAGCGGGATCGCCTCGGTCAGCGTGCTGCGCGCCTGCAAGCCCTGCACGGCAACGGCCACCCCGGAGAGAGCGAACAGGAGGAGTACCGCTCCCACGCCGGTCAGGATGATCCGCCGCCGAGACCAGTTGCGCGTGAGCCGGCGGCGTGTTCCCGGCGTCACGTCAGAGTTCGTTGCGACATGGGCCATCGGCTGATATTGGCACGGTGGCCCGGCGCTGACTAGACCAGGTGGTGGTTACTGCGAAGGTCGAGGTGGGACGGCGTCCCGCGTGCGTCAGGAACTTTGCGCGCCTTGTCCCCACGATGCTCGGAATACGGACGTGGTTTGGCTGGGGAGTACCGGCTTAACGTGGTCATTCTCAGGTGGTGCGGGACGTTTGGTGGCTCGAAACGCCGAGGATGCGGGGAAGAGCGCTGACGAGATCGTCGAGCTCATCGATGACCTTCTCCCACGCTTTGGCGCGCTGGCCGTAGGGGTCGGGGACCTCGTCGTCCGGATGGGAGCCCAGAACGTCACGAGCGTCGCGCCCTTCGCCCACCGCCGCGAGCCAGTCGTCGAGCCGCTGGTGGCGGCGCGGCGGGCTGATCCGCTCGGCCCGCCGGACGAAATCCTTGAGCGTGAAGGTCTTCACCCACGCGTCCGGTGCCTGGTCGACGATGTTCCGGACGTGCTCCCGAGTCATCCCGAGGATGATGTCCGCCGCGGCGATCGTGTTCAGGGTCACCGGTTCGCTGCGGTGGCCGGCCAGGTCGATTCCACGTTCGGCCATGAGCGAGACGCCCAGCTCGGGGACTGGCGCGCCGGCATATTTCAGCCCGACCGACCCGACGGACACACCATGGCGGTCGATGTGGCTGACCCGATCCTCGAGCAAAGCAGCTGCGATTGGCGACCGGCAGCGGCCAGCCGTGCACACGAAGAGGACTCTGATGGCCGACCTCCTGTGTGGCTCGTTTCGCTACTGGACTAGGGCAATTCTAGGTGTGCCGAGCATGCCTGCGCGGCAGTGGGGTGCGAACTCCAAGCGATCATCCGGTATGGCGGCCGGTTGTGGCAAACCAGGTGAACACACCTTTCGTAAGATCGTGGAGTTATCGTATGCCGTGTAACGACTTGGTGACGACTTGGCGATTCCATGCAAAGGGCTGCCCTTCCGCGTGACAAGCGGCATGCTTTAACGTGGGTACGTTCCGACCAGAGCTAGCCATGGTCGTACGCGCTCGAGGGGCCGGGCGCTGAACAGCTGTGAGGGGGCTGTTGATGGAGGCACGGGAGCGAAGCTCCGTGGACGCGAGCCTGGGCATCTCCCGGCGCACGTTATTCAAACGCGGGGCCATCGTCGGGGGGACGTTGGTCTGGTCGGTGCCTGTGGTGCACACACTGGCTACTCCTTCGGCAGAGGCGGGTACGCCGTTGGACGGCATCTCGCTCGTAGCCGTGGTGCTAAGCAGCGACAACCTCCATTACCGGATGAAGTGGGAGGTCGTCGACGGCAGGCTCGCTGGGGAAGCCGGGCACAACTTCATCATCCCCGGGGCGCCGACGCAGCTGATGGACTACCCGGACATCCAGGACGCCGCCGCACCGGACGTTTTTGTGAGCCTGTTCGGGGAAACGATCCGGGTCGATACACAGGGTGACTACGTGCTCGCCGACTTCGTCGTCAAACAGGGCCCTTGTGCCATCACGTCTGGAACCTTTGGGCTGCCGTCGCCGGGGACCACCGGGCCGTGGTTGTTCAATCCACTCGCCTCGCCGAGTTGTCGATGATGACAGGACGTGTTATGGGCCGGTGTGGCCGTGGCTGACCAACGCATCCGGGTGCTGCACGTCGTGAAAGGGCTCGGTCCGGGCGGCGCCGAACGCCTGCTGTGCGTCGCCGCGGCCGAACGCAACCGAGAGCGCTTCGACTACGACGTCGCGTACGTGCTGCCGTGGAAGGACCATCTGGTCGCCGAGCTGACCGGCGACGGCGTCGGCGTGCACTGCGTCGGCCAGGGCAGTGGGCGCGCGCGGCCGGTCCTGGACCTGCGTTGGGTAGCCCGGTTTCGCGCCCTTGTCACGTCGGGTGGTTACGACGTCGTGCACGTGCATACACCGGTCATTGCCGGTTTCGTGCGCCCGATCGTCCGGTTACTGGGGCGGCGGCGTCCGAAGTTGGTCTTCACCGAGCACAACGGCTGGCGCACGTATGCCTTGCCGACCCGGCTCGTCAATGGTGTGACCTACGGGCTGGACGATGCTCATGTGGCCGTGTCGAATGAGGTCCGAGCGTCAATACACCGGCGGTTTCGTGACGAGGTCGAAGTGCTGGTGCACGGGGTCCGTGTCGACGAGCTACGCAAACAGCGTGCGGAGCGGGCAGCGGTACGTAGCGAACTCGGATTCTCCGATGACGATGTCGTGATCGGCACCGTGGCCAACTACCTGCCACAGAAGGCGTACCCAGTCCTCTTCGAAGCCGCCCGGATTGCGGTCGCCGCGGAGCCGAGTGTTCGGTTCGTCTCGGTCGGCCAGGGCCACCTGGAGGAAGAGATCAAAGCCGAACACGCAAGGTCGGGCCTCGGGGACCGCTTTCAGCTACTCGGATACCGTGCGGACGCGGTGCGGATACTCGCCGGCTGCGACGTGTTCACGCTCGCATCGCACTACGAAGGTATGCCGGTGGCGCTGATGGAGGCGCTCGCACTCGGGTTGCCGGTCGCTGCGACGGCTGTCGGCGGTGTACCGGATGCGGTTACCGAGGGCCGCGAAGGCCTGCTCGTTCCACCAGGTCGGCCGGGTGAGCTCGCCGACACCTACGTCCGGCTTGCCAAGGACGAGATGCTGCGAACCCAGATGGCGCAGGCGGCCTACGACAGAGGCGCAGACTTCGACATCCGGCGAGCGGTCCGTCGGATGGAGGACGTATACGCGACGCTCGTCGGCGGGGCCGGGTCCGGAAATGGCTGAGGCGATGGTCGAAAACGAGATCGTGATCCGTCGGATGGGGCCGTCCGATGAGCCTGCGGTCCTGGCGCTGATCGAGGCGGCTCTTGGGCGTCAACCCGATCCGCGCAATGCGGGGTTCTTCGCCTGGAAACATGCCGAGAACGCCTATGGTCCGTCTCCATCGTGGGTCGCGCTGGACGGGGAGCGTGTTGTCGGACTGCGCACGCTGATGCGGTGGGAGTTCGAGACGCCGACCGGTTCGGCACGTGCCGTCCGGGCGGTCGACACCGCGACCCATCCTGAATGCCAGGGCCGGGGCATCTTCTCGGCACTGACTCGGCAGGCTTTGGCGGAGCTGCGAGAAGAGGGCATCGACTTCGTCTTCAATACACCGAACGATAAGAGCCGCCCTGGCTATCTGAAGCTGGGCTGGCAGGAGGTCGGCAAGCTGCCCGCGGGGCTGCTCCCTTCCGGATTGACTTCGTTGCCGCGCATCGCCGCGGCGCGCACTGCGGCCGGCATGTGGTCCACCCCCGTCGAGGCCGGGCTCCCGGTACCCGAGGCACTCGCCGACGATGACGAGGTCTGGACGCTGCTGAAGTCGCTGCCGGCCGGCTCGGGCATCCGAACCCGCCGAACACCCGAGTACCTCCGCTGGCGCTACGGCTTCGAGCCGTTGGCCTACCGCGCATTGCTCGCCGGCACGTCCCCTGGAGACGGCTTGTTGCTGGTCCGGGTGCGGCCGCGGGGACGCGCGACCGAGCTGGTCGTTGCGGACGTCCTGCTTCCCGAAGCCACCCCGCGTGCCGTCCGGCGGCTGATCCGTACCGCCTTGCGTGCCACGGGCGCGGACTACGCGCTGGGGCTTCGGACCACGCCATCGAACGGGCTTCTGCCGCTGCCCGGGCAGGGGCCGATCCTGACGTGGCGCGAGGTGACGAGCGACGCCATGCCGGCGCTCCCAGAGTGGAAACTGTCGCTGGGCGACATCGAACTGTTCTAGCCGGACCGTAGTTGATAACGAGTTGGTGACGCTCTAACGGACTCGGGAGAAATATGATTAGATCACGCGTGACAAGTACGGCATCAGGCATGAGAATATCGATCAGTCAGGCCTTGGTGGTACGGCGGGGGACTGAGATTCGTCAGCTCGAGGGGGGCTGTGATGAAGGTACGCGACAAGGACTCGGTTGATACGAGTCAGGGCATCAGCCGGCGGACGATGCTGCGGCGCAGCGCGCTCGCCGGCGGGTCGCTGGTATGGGCGGCACCGGTGGTTCAAACCATCGCCGCGCCATCGGCGGCGGCCGGTACGCCGCTGCAAGGCATCTCCTACGTCGCTGTCGTGTTGAAGTGCGGTGACGAGCACTACCGGATGAAGTGGGAGGTAGAGTCCAGCGGGCTCGTCATGGAGTCCGGTCTGACGTTCAAAGTGCCGGACAGCAGTGACCAACTCCTGGGCTACCCGAATCTCCAGCCGGGCGCGGCGCCGGAGGCGAGTGCAGCCTTGGTCGGTGAAGTGCTGCGAATCAGCGCCCGGGATGATTGTGTGCTGGTCGACTTCGTGATGAAGCACGGAGGAGGCACTGCCGGACCGGGAACGCCCGGCCAGCCGGTTACGGGCACGACGGGACCGTGGGACTTCCAACCGCTGCCGTCGCCGCCGTCGTCCTGACCTACGACGAGCAGAGATCGTCGACCAGCGTGACGGCTCGGTCCAGCTCGCTGACCGTCAGCCGGTAACAATCGGCTTGCTCGACGAGGCGAGCCGCCACGTGCAGGTTGCGTTCAGGTGCGTCCGGAAAGTTGAACGTTGAGTCGGCGACGCGGACCAGCATCGCGGCCCGGGAGACGGATTCGAGGCGAGTGGTCGCGTCCGGGTCGTAGACCGGCTCGATGACGAACCGAACCGGACCTGGCTCGGCGACCGCATTGGGTCGGATCGCGCGAGCCGGCACCTGCCACTGCCCCGTCACGAGATCGGGTACGGGCCGGAGATCGGGGAGTACCTTCCACGAGCCACGATCAATCGATAGCGGTTTCGGGTAAGGCCGGGGCAGTAGGGTCGCCGGATCGATACCGACCGCCTCGTCGGTGAGATAACCCAATCCCGCCTGGCT
>DASUTB010000009.1:0-39901 GCA_036374835.1 Jiangellaceae bacterium
CGGGAGGAGCGTGGACGGGGACAGGACGCCTCGTGGGTCCAGGGCTTGCTTGATGGCGCGCATCGTCGCGACGTCGACGTCCGACCGCTGCAAGCCGAGCCACTGCCGCTTGGCGAGCCCGACGCCGTGTTCGGCGCTGATACTGCCACCGCGCTCGGCGACCAGCCGCAGCACGATCTCGGTCGCCTCGTCGGCGTCCTCGAGCGGAACGCCGAGCAGTGTCGTGTGTGAATTGCCCTCGGCGAGATGACCGAAGGTCACGACCTCGACGCCCGGAAAGCGTGCGGTCACAGCGTCGCGGACGGCGTCCTCCAGGTCGACATGCCGTCCGAGCGGTACGGCGACGTCCACTCGCACCGGTGCCACGCCGCGCTCGGCCGCCGCGGCGTTGACCGCCTCGGGATGACTTTCGCGATACGCCCAGAGCCGCTCGGCGGGCGCCGCGTCCAGTGTCGCGTCCGCCACTAGGTCGGGCATGCTCGCCAGCGTTTCGGCGACTGACTCGACATCCCTGCCGGACACCTCGCACAACACATACACGGGATACGCCGCGGCGAACGGGCGACGCAGCCCGAGTTGCGCACACACCAGTTCGAGGCCCTCGTTGTAGAAGTACTCGGCCGCTTCGATCGGATAGTCGTGGTGCCGGAGCCGGGCCACAACGTCATGCGCCGCGGCCAGCGTTGGGACGCCGGCGAGTACCGTGGTCACATCCGCCGGCGGATCGGCCAGGCGGAACAGCACTCTTGTGATCACTGCGAGCGTGCCTTCACTGCCGGTCAGCAGGCCGGGCAGGTCGTAACCGACGTTGTCCTTGACCAGGCCGGTCCAGCGGCGCAACACTGATCCGTCGGCGAGCACCGCTTCGACGCCGGCCACCTGCGACCTGGTCGAGCCGTAGCGGACGACCCGCAGCCCGCCGGCGTTGGTGGCGACGACACCGCCGAGCGTTGCCGACTCGCGCGCGCCGAGATCGATTCCGAGCACAAGCCCCGCGCTGGCGGCGGCTCGCTGCGCATCGGCGAGCGTCACACCAGCGCCGGCGGAGAGCGTCCGTCCCACCAGGTCCACCTCGACCCCGACCAGCCGGCGGGTGCTGAGCACGACCTCGCCGTTATGCGGGACGGATGCCCCTACCAGCCCGGTGTTGCCGCCCTGCGGGACGATCGCCACGCCGGCCGCGCCGCACGCCGCAACCACCGCGGCAACCTCATCGGTCGATCCCGGCCGGACGACCGCTGCCGTCCGCCCGCGCCACCGCCCAGTCCAATCCGCGACATAACCATCGGTCAGCTCCGGATCGGTGAGGACGTGGGACGGCCCGACGATGACCCCGAGCTTGTCGATCAGTTCCGATGCGTTGCCGGACATGCCGCGAGCCTATCTCCGTGATCATCGGACATGGTCGTCGGAAATGGGATTGCAGGTGGCCATCGCCGCCCGCTAGTGTTCAGCCGTGGCGCAACAGGGCGCCGCGTATCCCAGGAGGGGGTGGACGTGATGGCTGTGAAGGTCCGTGTCTTCAACATGATCAACTGTTCCGCTCCCGGCGGTTCGCGCTAGCACGCACTCGAGCCCGGGAGCATCCACACCCAGGAGTTCCCGTGGCACGCAAGCCAACCGAACTTTCCGACTTTCCACTAGGTACGCGACGTCGCCACGTCGCCGAAGAAGAACTGTTCACCGCCGAAGACCTCGCCCGTTTCGAGGCACTGCGAACCGACACCGACGTCATCGTCGACGACGGACCGCCCGAGGGCGACCGGTGGTCGATCTGGGACGAGTCCGAACCGCTCCAGCGCGGTCCGCGGCCCTTTCCGGAGTGGGTGATCACCGACTCCGGCGCCGTCGACTACGAGCTCGGCGTGCTCAAGACGGGCAAGGAGGCGGACGTCGTCCTGCTCGAACGCACCGTCCCGGGCGACGGGCGCACGTCCCTGCTCGCATCCAAGCGGTACCGCTCGGCCGAGCACATGATGTTCCACCGGTCAGCCGACTACACCGCCAGCCGCACCACTCGCAAGTCCCGTGACCGGCGCGCGCTGAACCGCAAGTCCACGTTCGGCCGCGAGGTGGCGTCCATGGAGTGGGCGACGGCCGAGTTCAATGCCCTCAAGGCGTTCTGCGAGGCGGGCGTGCCGGTTCCGTATCCGGTCCAGATCGTGGGCCGGGAGGTCATCATGGAGTTCATCGGGGCGGGACGTTCTGCCGCCCCTCGCCTGGCGGAGATGCGCCCCGACGCCGATCAACTGGAAGACCTGTGGGATCAGGCGTACGACGCGGTGCTGCGGATCGCCGAACTCGGCTACACGCACGGCGACCTGTCGGCGTACAACATCGTGGTGCACGATGGACGGCTCGTGGTCATCGACCTGCCGCAGATCGTCGACCTGTACATGAACCCCCAGGGCACCGACTTCCTCGTCCGCGACGTCGAGAACCTGGGCGCGTGGTTCGAACAGCGGGGCCTAGGCAGGTCCGCCGTCGACGACCTTCTCGCCGACGTGCTGGCGATCGTGGCGCCCTAACCCGGTGGCGCGGGATTCCCGTCGGGTTGGAGGACGTACCACAGGCCCCCGTTGAGGTTGACGTTGTGGCATTTCACCTCGCCGGGGCCCTCGTGCGCGTAGTAGTACAGCGGATGATCATTGTAGGTGACCTGGATCGAGCCGTCGGAGCGCTCGGTGGTGCCGAGCAGGTCGGAGTCGAGGTTGCCGGTGGCTCGGGGCGTCCCCTCGGTGAGCACCGGCGGCCACGCCTCGGCACAGTCGTCGTAGCACTCCGGCGTGGCGGTGCGTTCCACCTCGAACATGTAGATCGCCTGGTCGTTCGCGTCGAAGAGCATCTCACCGAACTGGCTGTCGCCGGAAGTGATGACCGTCCCGTCGGCGACTTCTTCTTCCGGCTCCGGAGTAGGTGACGGGCTCGTCGGCGCCGTCGTCAGTTCCTCGGACGGCTCGGGTTCCGGCGTCCCAGGTGCGGTCGTGGCCGGCGCAGGTGTGGTCGCCGCCGGGGTCGTCGTCTCGCCGGAGGCGGCATCCGGCTCGTCACCGGACGCGCAGGCGTTCGCCAAGACAATGCCGACGATCAGAAACGCGACGATTCTCGTCATTCGCCGCAGCCTACGTGACCAAAGATGATCTGTCTGCTCCGCCGTCGAGCTCTGCGGCGGCGGTGAAATCGCCGCGCGGGGCACCGTCCCATCCAGATTTGCAGCCACCGAGCGCGATGTACAGAGTCCTCGTGTGTTGAGCCTGCGTACCGGGCGCACTGATGCGCCCAGGTACGCAGGACGCAGGCTGGGCCACGTGCCCGCCTATCCTCGACGAGCCTCGCCGAGGAGGCCCGGCTGCGGCGAACAGTGCCAAGTGGGGTGCGGCTCGGGCCGCCGACGTGGCATAGTTGAGTGGAATAGACTCAACTTTGACGAACGTTGTTTCTGACGGACCTGCTAGCAATGGACCGGGAGAACGATGAACGACCAGCTCACCACGAAAGCCCAGGAAGCGCTGTCGGTGGCCGTGCGGACGGCGGCGACGGCGGGTAATCCCCAGGTCGAGCCGCTGCACATCCTGAATGCGTTGCTTGCCCAGAGCGAGGGCATCACCGTGCCGTTGCTCGAGGCGGCGGGCGCGGATGTCACCGCGCTCCGGCGTGATGCCGAGGCGGCGGGGAACGCGATGCCGTCGGCGTCCGGATCGACCGTCGGCTCCCCGAGCCTGGCCCGACAGACGTACGCCGTCCTGTCCCACGCCGGTGAGGTGGCACGCGAACTCGACGACGAGTACATCTCCACCGAGCATTTGCTCGTCGGCCTCGCCCACGTCGAGTCGCCGGTCAAGGAACTACTGGCCAGGCACGATGTGACCGCAGACCGGTTGCGAGCGGCGTTCACTCAGGTCCGCGGCAGTGGACGGGTGACGAGCCCGGATCCAGAGGGCACCTACGACGCACTCAACAAGTACGGCATCGACCTCACCGAGCGAGCCCGCGAAGGCAAGGTCGACCCGGTGATCGGACGCGACTCGGAGATCCGCCGCGTCGTGCAGGTCCTGTCCCGCCGGACGAAGAACAACCCGGTACTGATCGGTGAGCCGGGGGTCGGAAAGACCGCCGTCGTCGAAGGGCTGGCCCAGCGCATCGTCGCAGGTGACGTACCTGAGTCGCTGCGCGGCAAGCGTCTCGTCGCGCTCGACCTCAGCGCGATGGTGGCCGGGGCGAAATACCGCGGCGAGTTCGAGGAGCGGCTCAAGGCGGTCCTGGACGAGATCAAGGCGAGCGAGGGCGAGGTCGTCACGTTTATCGACGAGCTGCACACCGTGATCGGTGCGGGCGCCGGCGGCGATTCGGCGATGGACGCCGGCAACATGCTCAAGCCGATGCTGGCCCGCGGTGAGCTACGGATGGTCGGTGCCACGACGCTGGACGAGTACCGGGAGCGCATCGAGAAGGACCCGGCCTTCGAGCGGCGCTTCCAGCAGGTGTACGTCGGCGAACCGAGTGTCGAGGACACCATCGCCATCCTGCGCGGGCTGCGGGAGCGCTACGAGGCGCACCACAAGGTGCAGATCTCGGACGCCGCCCTGGTCGCCGCCGCGTCGCTCTCGGACAGGTACATCACCGGGCGTCAGCTACCGGACAAGGCGATCGACCTGGTGGACGAGGCCGCGTCCCGGCTGCGCATGGAGATCGACTCCTCACCGGTCGAGATCGATACGCTGCGCCGTACCGTCGACCGGCTCAAGATGGAGGAGCTGGCGCTGGACAAGGAGTCCGACGACGCGTCCCGCGAGCGGCTGAACCGGCTGCGCGCCGAGCTGGCCGACACCGAAGAGGAGTTGCGCGCACTCGAAGCCCGCTGGGAGGGTGAGAAGGCCGCACTGAACCGCGTCGGCGCGCTCAAGGAGCAGCTCGACGACCTGCGCGGGCAGGCCGAGCGTAAGCAGCGTGACGGCGACCTGGCCGGTGCCAGCGAGATCCTCTACGGGCGTATTCCCGAGCTCGAGCGCGAGCTGGCGGCCGCGTCGGAGGCCGAAGCGCAGGCGCAGGATGCACCTGACGCCATGGTCAAGGAAGAGGTCGGTTCGGACGACGTGGCCGACGTGGTGAGCGCATGGACCGGAATCCCGGCCGGCCGGCTGCTCGAGGGCGAGACCGGCAAGCTGTTGCGTATGGAGGACGAGCTCGGACGCCGGGTTGTCGGCCAGAAGCAGGCGATCACCGCGGTATCGGACGCCGTCCGGCGCGCCCGCGCCGGCATCGCCGACCCCGACCGCCCGACCGGCTCGTTCCTGTTCCTCGGCCCCACCGGTGTGGGCAAGACTGAGCTGGCCAAGGCGCTGGCCGGCTTCCTGTTCGACGACGACCGTGCCATGGTCCGCATCGACATGAGCGAATACGGCGAGAAGCATTCCGTCGCCCGGCTGGTCGGCGCGCCGCCCGGTTATGTGGGATACGAGGAGGGTGGTCAGCTGACCGAGGCGGTGCGGCGCCGTCCGTACTCGGTGATCCTGCTGGACGAGGTGGAGAAGGCGCACCCCGAGGTCTTCGACGTGCTGCTGCAGGTGCTGGACGACGGACGGCTCACCGACGGCCAGGGCCACACCGTCGACTTCCGCAACGCGATCCTGATCCTGACGTCGAACCTCGGCTCGGTGTTCCTGGCCGATCCGTCGCTGGACGAGTCGGCCAAACGCGAGAAGGCGATGGAGGTCGTCCGCGCCTCGTTCAAGCCGGAGTTCCTGAACCGGCTGGATGACACGGTCATGTTCAACGCACTCGGCACCGGTGAGCTGGCGCGCATCGTCGATATCCAAGTCGATCAGCTGGCCCGGCGCCTGGCCGATCGCCGCTTGGAGCTCGAGGTGACCGACGCGGCGAAGGAGTGGCTGGCGCTCACCGGCTACGACCCGGTCTACGGTGCGCGACCGCTGCGGCGTCTCGTCCAGTCCGCGATCGGCGACAAGCTTGCCAAAGCGATACTCGCCGGCGAGATTCACGACGGTGACACCGTGCTCGTAGATCTCGACGAGTCCGCCGATACGCTCAGCGTCACTCGAAAATGACCACGTTAAGCCGGTAATCACCCGCTTTACGTCGCCTGTAACCCCAGCATCGTACGGAATTGCTCCGCATCGGCCGGGCTTGCCAGATCGATTCGCGGGACAATGGACTCATGCGAGGCGATCGGGTCGAGATCGTCGTCGACGCGGGCGACGGCGTCCGCACGTACGAGATCACAGCCACCAAGGCGGGTCGCAGGGTTGAGATCACCCAGGGCCGAGGCGTGGTCGAGGTCACGGAGGTGACCCGCACCGGTGTCGCCGTCCGCACGGCCCGATTCATGTCGTCCCGAGTTCTCGCCCTGGTCGAGCATCCGGCGGACGGCGCCCCACGTGCACCGTGAGTGGAATGTTCGCCTTTGTGCCTCGGACTGACCCGGCACGATATGAGAGGCTCGAATCATGCCCACTGCGCTGATCACTGGCCCGACCTCTGGAATCGGCGCGGCGTTCGCCCGCCGGCTCGCCGCTTCCGGCCATGACCTGGTTCTCGTCTCCCGGCAGGTCGGACGTCTCGAGCAGACCGCCGATGTGCTCCGCGACGCGCACGACATCGGCGTCGATGTGCTTCCGGCCGATCTGGCAACCCATGACGGCATGAAGCTGGTCGAGGCCCGCCTGCGGGACGACGACTATCCCATCGACCTGCTCGTCAACAACGCCGGGTTCACACTGAAGAAACCGTTCCTCGTCAACGACATCGAGGATGAGGAGGCCATGCTCAACATCCTCGTGCTCGCCGTCCTGCGGCTGACCCACGCGGCACTGCCCGGCATGATCGAACGCGGTGCCGGAGCGGTCGTCAACGTCAGCTCCATCGCGGGATGGCTGCCGCGCGGGACCTACAGCGCGGCCAAGGCTTGGGTGATGTCCTTCAGCGAGGGCATGGCGACGGCGACGGCCGGCACCGGCGTCCGGGTGATGGCGCTCGCACCGGGTTTCGTCCGCACCGAGTTCCATCAGCGTGCGCAGATCGACATGTCGACGATCTCTGACCGGATGTGGCTGGACGCCGACGAACTCGTCACCGTGGCGCTCAACGACCTGCGCCGAGGCAAGGTCGTGTCGGTACCGAGTGCACGGTACAAGGCGGCGCGCTTCCTGCTCACCAAAGCGCCGCGGCGCCTGGTGAAGGCGACGGGCAAACGCCACCCCGCTGGCCGCCGCTTCCAACAGCGATCATGATTGTGATCATGAAGCTCAACTGGTTGTTTTCGAGTGAATCGGGTTCATGATCTTCTGACATCGTCGACGAAACGGCTGAGTTATCCACATCCTTGATCGGTGCGGTTCTCGGATGGCCGCCGGCCGGCCAGATTGTGGACGTGTTCGACTACCTTCCCAAGCCGCTTCGTGACGTCGCCACCGCGCAGGCCGGTGTGATCAGCCGTGCCGACGCAACAGCGCGTGGTGTAAGTGATGCGGTCATCCGCCGCGCCGTGCAACGCGGCACGTGGCGACGGATCCACCCGAGGGTCTACTCGGTATCGCCCACGCCGCTGACCCGCGAGGGACTTCTGTGGGCGGCGTTGCTCTACGCGGGGCTTGGCGCGACGCTGAGCCATGAGACCGCAGCCGAAGTCTGGGGACTGGACGAGCCACGAGGGCAGATCGTCCACGTAACGATCCCAGTCACGCGGCGGGTGCGGTCCGTGTCAACGGTTCGGATCCACTACGCACACCGGCTCTCGACCAGCCGACACCCGACGCGAATACCACCCGTGACGCGAATTGAAGACACGGTGCTGGACCTCATCGACCGGGCGCGAGACGTGGACGAGGTCGTGATGTGGCTCACCCGTAGTTGCCAGCGTCGCCTGACAACGCCGGAGCGATTAGGACTCTCGCTCGAAGCACGTAAGAAGATCCGCTGGCGGGGCGACGTTGAAAGCATCCTCAGCGACGTTGCGCACGGGGCGGAGTCGGCTTTGGAGCTGTCGTACCTCAAGCGTGTCGAGCGGGCGCACGAGTTGCCCCGCGGATCGCGGCAACGACGGCGCCGAGTCGGTGGTCGCGTCCGCTATTCGGACGTGGAGTACGAGGAGTTCGACGTGATCGTGGAGCTGGACGGCAAGGTGGGACACATCGAGGAGGCTGTATTCCGCGATCACCGCCGGGACAATGCTGCCGCACGCCAGGGCCGAATCACGCTACGGTACGGATGGGCCGATACCACTCGACGGGCATGCGCCATCGCGGTGGAAGTCGCTGTCGTGCTCCGCCAGCGGGGCTGGGTGGGTTCGCCACGTCCGTGCGGGCCCCGTTGCGTGATCATGAATTCGAGCTAGTCGTTATTGAGTGAATTGGCTTCATGACCAAGAACATGATCACGGGAGAGGGCGGCTAGACTCGGCGTCCGTGACGCACGCGTGGGACCTGCTCCGCGACGAGATCCTCGCCAAGGCCGTGGTGCACGGGCGGGTGACCCTCTCGTCGGGGCGTGAAGCCGACTACTACATCGACCTGCGCCGGATCACGTTGGACGGTGCGGCGGCGCCTCTGGTCGGTGAGGTCATGCTCGAGCTGACCGACGACCTCGAGTTCGACGCCGTAGGTGGTCTGACTCTCGGTGCCGACCCGGTGGCCGTCGCGATGCTGCACGCAGCGGCATCAAAGGGGCGCCGGCTGGACGCGTTCGTGGTGCGCAAGAGTGAGAAGCGGCACGGGCTGCAACGCCGTATCGAGGGCCCGGACGTCGCGGGCAGGCGGGTGCTCGCTGTCGAGGACACGTCCACGACCGGAGCGAGTGTGCTCACCGCGGTCGACGCGTTGCGGGAGGTGGGGGCGGACGTCGTCGCGGTCGCGGTGCTGGCCGATCGGGCGACGGGTGCGCAGGAGAAGATCGAAGCGGCCGGTCTGAGCTATCGCGCAGCGTTCGGCAAACACGACCTCGGCCTGGAATGACGACGCGGCCCCATGATCACCGGCAGTTCTCACACCGATGGCGCGGAAAGTGCCGGTGATCACGGGGCGGTTGGCCCTGGTGTGGGTCCTTGGGAGGGCGAGCTACCGGACCATCCCCGCTACGACCCGGAGCTGTTGGCCGCCGGAGATCACCGCAACGTTGTCGACCGGTACCGGTACTGGCGCCGCGAGGCGATCGTCGCGGACCTGGACGAGCGTCGCCACAAATTTCACGTCGCCATCGAGAACTGGCAGCACGACTTCAACATCGGGTCCGTGGTACGGACGGCGAACGCGTTCGCGGCCGCGTCGGTGCGGATCGTAGGGCGGCGGCGCTGGAACCGGCGCGGCGCGATGGTGACCGACCGCTACCAGCATGTTCATCACCACGAGGATCTGGCCGATCTCGTCGAGTGGGCGCACGATGCCGGGCTCGTGGTTCTGGGGGTGGACAACCTGCCGGGTGCGGTGCCGCTCGAGACGTACGACCTGCCGGAGAGGTGCGTCTTGCTGTTCGGGCAGGAAGGTCCGGGCTTGTCCGGCGACGCCCGTGAGCAGATCGACGTCGTTCTATCGATCGCGCAGTACGGGTCGACGCGGTCGATCAATGCCGGCGCTGCCGCGGCGATTGCGATGCATGCCTGGATCCGGCGGCACGTGTATGGCCAGAGGCCGTAGACGTTTCCGCCCATGCGCGGACTCTCCGCGCTTTGCCGGGCATGCAGGGAGCGTTGGGCAGGGGGCTTCGGAGCTTAACGTGATCATCCCCCGGGACCGCGCGGTCCCGGGGGATGTGGTGTTACGTGGTTATTCGAGGCCCTCGTAGCAGGTCTCCGGTTCCCACGCCTCGGCAGTCGGCCCGGTGAAGAAGTCCTGCACCGTTGAGATGCCGGTCGGGGCTTCCGGATCGACCGCGTTGACCTGGCTGACGCGGATCTGCGCCTCCGGGCCGCCGGCGTAGTTGCCGGCACCCTCGGGCAGCATGCCCTCGTAGTCGACGGTCTCGAGTGAGTTGGCCGCCTCGACCACACCCGCGCGGGTCAGGTCGCCGTTGGCCAGCGCGGCCTCGAGCGCCGCCTTGAGCGCGTACTGCCAGATCCAGCCGATCGTGTAGCCGTCGCTGAGATCGTCCGGCTCGCCGATCGCCTCACGCATGGCCTCGTGGCCCGGCGTGTCCGCATCCCAGCTCGGGAAGGGGCCGCCGACCTCGTAGACCGCCTGCAGCGCCGGCGCGGCCTCGCTGCCCAGCAGTGCGGGGTTCCACGTCGGGTTGGTGCCGATGAACCGGCCCTCGTAACCGCTGGCGACGGCTTGGCCGACGATCGCGGCGGTCTCGGCCGGTCCGGTCGTGATCGTGACCAGGTCCGGCTGGCCCTGGACGATCGCGCCGATGGCCTCGGCCTGGTTCTCCACGCCAGGCGTGGTCGGCACGGCGGTGAAGTCCAGGCCATGGGTCTCGGCCGCGTTCTGCGCACCGGCCGCGGCGTCGCCGCCGTAGTCACCCTCGTAGTACACCGACATGACGCTCCCGATGCCGTACGTCTCCACCGCGTAGTCGACCGAGTTCATCGTTTCGACGCAGTAGTTCGCCGTCGCCTCGAGCATCACGTCCTCGAAGTTGAACAGCGACGTGTAACCCGCCGGGACGGCGAGCACGTTGTTCGACTGCAGCGAGGACAGGATCGCCTGCGTCGTCGGCGTGCCCAGGGTCTGGGCGAGCGCCAGGATGTTCGGCTCCATCTCCTCGTACAGCCGGGCGTGCTCGGTCGCGTCGTAGCCCGACGACTCGTTGTACGTCGTGACGTCCACGTCGTACGCCTGGTTGGCGCCCTCGGCGGTGATGCCGCCCATCTCGTTGACCCGCGCCCAGAACGCTTCCTGGGCCGTGGTCAGCGGGATACCGAAGCCGGCGAACGGGCCGGTGAGGTCGGTCAGCGTGCCGAGGTAAATGCAGCCGTTGTCCGGGTTGACGGCCTCCGGGCATGGTTCTGCGGTGACGCCGACATCGGTGGCGACCTCCGCCGCCGCATCCTCTTCGCCGTCGTCGGTCTCTTCGGCCGGCTCCTCGGTTTCTTCCGGCTCCGTGGTTTCCGGCTCGTCATCGTCACCGCCACACGCGGCAAGCACGAGTGCTGCCGCGGCGACGGCGGACAGTGCTTTGAGTCTTCTCATCACTCCTCCTGGTTGGTTGTGATCATCTAATACGAGAACGGGAACGACTTCCACCAGTTGCGAAGCCGGACCCAGACACCGAATAGACCTCTCGGCTCAAAGATGAGGAATCCGATGATCAAGAGGCCGTAGAGTACGAACTGCATGTGCGTATCGTTGGGGATGTCCTGCGGCCGCGTGCTGATGCCGGGCAGGATGTCCGCGAGCTCGGTCGTGATCCTGGGCAGCACCGCGATGAGGTAAGCACCGGCGACCGCACCGGAGATCGTCCCCGCCCCGCCGATCAGCACCATAACGATGAACAGGATCGAGAGGAACAGGTTGAACTGGTTCGGGTTGACGTTCAGCAACGTCACGTAGAACAGTGCACCCGCACAGCCCGCGTAGAACGACGAGATCGCAAACGCGATGGTCTTCTGCTTGACGAGGTTGACCCCGATCACGCCGGCGGCGATGTCGCGGTCCCGGATCGCGGTGAAGGCGCGCCCGATGTTCGAGCGGGCGATGTTGCGGGCGGCGAGCGCGAAAATGACGAGCAGGACGAGCAGCAGCCAGTAGAGTTGCTGCGCCCGGCTGAAGAGTTCGCCGTCCTGGTCGAGCCGGTACCCGAACAGCTCCACGATCGGCGGGGTACGGCCGGTGGCCAGCCCGCCGGTGATGCTGTCCATCTCCTCGAAGATGTGCTCGCCGATGAACACGAGTCCGAGCGTCACGATCGCCAGGTAGAGCCCGCGCAGCCGGGTGGCCAGCGGCGCGACGAGCACGCCGACGGCGGCTGCGACCAGCCCGGCGGCCGGCAGCCAGATGAGGATCTCGGAGACGCCGTAGCCGAGCGACCGACCCTCCGGGTCGCCGCCGATGACAGCTGCGGTGTAGAAGCCGACGCCGGCGAAGAACGCATGCCCTAGCGAAATCTGCCCGGCGTAGCCGGTCAGCAGTCCGAGTCCGACCGCGCCGATGGCGTAGGCGCTGCCGCGGGCGAGCGTCATCGTGTCGGCGTCGTTGAGCACGAACGGCAGCACCGCCGCGATCAGCAGCAGCACGGCGACGGAGTATCGCTTCGTCCGCGTGTTGAGCAACCCCATGTCGCTCTCGTAGGAGGTGTGGAGCAGAGGGCGCTTTGTCGCTGGGCTCCTGGTCAAGGTCAGCACTAGACTCGCTCCACTTCCCGGGTGCCGAACAGGCCGTACGGCCGGACGATCAGGACGAGCAGCATGACCAGCCACGGCACGATCACCGACGGGTTGCTGCCCATCCAGGACAGGGCCGAGGAGTAGACCGCGGCCAGCGACTGGGCGACACCGATGAGTAGCCCGGCCAACACGGCACCTTCGAGCGAGTCGAGACCGCCCAGGATGATGACCGGCAGCGCGTACAACGCGATCGGCCAGAACGTGTTGCCGACCGGCGTGCCGGCGGCGGCGAACGTCCCGCCGATCGCGGCCAGCGCGCCGGCGAGTGCCCACGAGATGGCGAAGACGCCGCCGACGCTGACTCCCTGGGCGAGGGCGGCCTCCTGGTCTTCTGCGACGGCCCGCATCGCGAGTCCGGCGCGGGTGTACCGGAAGAACGCGAACAGCAGAATCACGAGAATTGCGGCGGCCGCGATCGCGGCGATGTGGCGCTGCTGGACGGTGACCGGGCCGACCTGCCACACGTTCAGACCCCAGGGATCGCCGACCGAACGTACGTTCAAGCCGAGGAAGGCGGTGGCGACGGTGCGGATGATGAGGTCCAGACCGATCGTGATGATCGCGATCGCGAACACGGGGCGTCCGACCATTGGCCGGATGACGGAGCGTTCGATCGCCAGGCCCAGCACCGCCATGAGGATCGCGGCGAAGATGAGCGCGCTCCAGAAGCCGAGCCACGAGACTTCTACCAGGTACGTCACCAGCACGACGCCGGCGAACATGAAGCCCGGCTGGGCGAAGCTGATCACCCGGCTGGACTTGTAGATGATGACGAAGCCCAGCCCGATGAGGGCGTAGGCGCTGCCACGACCCAGCCCGTCGATGAGCGCTTCGAGGAACGTGCTCATACCGGGGCTCCCGCACAATTCTTCGTATGACGGTGTCTCGGTCCGGGGAGCCGTTGTTCGGTCCGCCGGGACCGAGAGCGAGCGGTTTCGTGGGGTCGGCTCATAGGTGGGCCCTTTCGGCCGCGCGAGCGGTGTCGTGGTTCATGCGGCCTTCCCGGACTCGCCGTAGAGATCGGCGACGAGATCGGCGAACCGTTCGTCGATGGAGGTCCGCTTCACCTTCTGCGTCGCGGTCAGCTCGCCGTCCTCGTGGTCGAGTTCCTTGGGCAGCATGCCGAACTTCTTGACCTGTTCGGCACGGGCGAACTGGGTGTTGGCGTCGTCCACGATCCCTTGCACGAGTTCGATGACGGCCGGCTTCTCCGCCAGGTCGCGGTACGTGGTGAAATCGAGCCTGCGCTTCTGCGCCCACGCCGCGACCGTGTCGAACTCGATACCGATCAATGCGGTGAGGTACGGACGTCCCTCGCCGATGACGATGGCCTCCTTGATGTACGGGGACGTCTTGAGCACGTTCTCGATCTCGGACGGTGCGACGTTCTTGCCGCCGGACGTGATGATGATGTCCTTGGCCCGATCGGTGATCTTGATGTGGGTGCCGTCCACCAGTACACCGACGTCGCCGGTGCGCAGCCAGCCGTCCTCGGTCATTACCTTCGCCGTGGCCTCCGGGCTCCGGAAGTAGCCCGCGAACACACCAGGGTGCCGCGTGAGGATCTCGCCGGTCTCCTCGTCGAGACGCACCTCGGCGGCGCCGAGCGGCTCACCGACGGTGCCGAGTTTGATCCGTCCCGGCCGGTTCGACGTGGCGATAGCCGCGTTCTCGGTCATGCCGTACGCCTCGTACATCGGGACGCCGATACCCATGTAGAACTTGAGCACGTCCGGGGCGATCGGCGCGGCGCCGGAAATCGCGGCGCGCACCCGGCGCATGCCGAGCCGGTTCCGCAGCGCCCGGTAGAAGAACAGCCAGCCGATGGGGTAAACGATCCGCGTCGCGGCGGTGTGTTTGCCGTTGGTCCGCACCAGGGTGTCGCCGATCCAGTCCGCGACCTTGAGCCACAGCTTGGCGTGCAGCCGCTTGAGCTGCGACGCGTTCGCCAGCCTGATCTGCACGCCGGCCAGCATCTTCTCCCAGATGCGCGGCACCGAGAACAAGATCGTTGGCTGTACTTCGACCAGGTTCTCCTGAACGGTGTCGATCGACTCGGCGAAATTGACCTGCGTACCGCTGCCGGCGTTGAACAGTGTTGTGAACGTGCGCTCGACGACGTGGCAGAGCGGAAGGTACGACAGCAGAAGGTCGTCCGGCCCGGGCGGCGGATCGGCGAAGCCGCCGCCCGAGTGGTGTGTCTCTATCGCGAAGTTCAGGTTCGCGTTGGTCAGCATCGCGCCCTTCGGCGGCCCGGTCGTCCCGGACGTGTAGATCAGCGTCGCGACGTCCTCGTCGGTTGCCCGGGCCATCCGATCGGTCAGGGCGTCTGGGAATGCCTCCCGGTGCTCTTCCCCACGGGCGAGGAAGTCCGTCCAGCTCAGCAGTGCCGGGCCGGCGCCCTCATGTTCGTACCGGCTCGCGATTCCACGTGGATCGACGTACACGACGTACTCGAGGTCGGGGCAGTTCGATGCGACGGCCAGCGCCTTGTCCAGCTGTTCCTGATCCTCGGCGACGAGCACCTTGGAGCCGGAGTGGGACAGCAGATAGGACACTTCGGCCGGTGGGTTGGTCGGGTAGAACCCGACCGTTGAGCCGCGGACGGCGACCGTCGCCACGTCGGCGTACAGCCATTCGGGACGGTTCTCCGAGTGAATGGCCACCCGATCATCCGGCTCGACGCCGAGTGCGAGCAAGCCGTGTGCGGCCTTCTCCACCGTCTCCCAATACTGGCGCCAGGTGATCTCCTGCCAGATGCCGAAATGCTTGTGCCGCATCGCGACTTGGTCCGGCGCCTTTGCCGCCCAGTCCCTGATGCGGGTGGCGAGGGTGGTCGTCGTCGGTGGGCCGCCTGCCGTGGTGGGCCGGACGGGTTCTGTGGTCGTGGTCATGTGTCGCTCACCTCTCCGAGATAGGCGCGGATCACGTCCGGGTTGTTCTGGATCTCCTTCGGCTTGCCGGTGGCGATCGGCCGGCCGAAGTCGACCACAAGTACGCGGTCGGCCAGGTCCATGACCAACCCCATGTCGTGTTCGACCAGGATGATTGGGATATCGAGCTCTTCGCGAATGTCGAGGATGTAGCGGGCCATGTCCTCGGTTTCCTCGACGTTCATGCCGCCGACGGGTTCGTCGAGCAGCAGCAGCCTCGGCTGCATGGCCAGCGCCCGTCCCAGCTCCACCCGTTTCTGCACCCCGTAGGGCAGCAGGCCGACCGGGAGGCGTCG
Source organism: Jiangellaceae bacterium (assembly GCA_036374835.1). Lineage (GTDB taxonomy): Bacteria > Actinomycetota > Actinomycetes > Jiangellales > Jiangellaceae > DASUTB01. The sequence continues at coordinate 15,561 of DASUTB010000009.1, forward strand.
CCACTGCTCCAATTCGAGGAAATCGAGGATCTCTTCGACCTGTTCGCGGTGCTCGACTTCGGCGCGACGCGCCCGCCCGAACCAGGCGACCGCCGAGAGCGGGCCGTACTTGATGTGGTGGTGACGGCCGAGCATCAGGTTCTCGAGCACCGTGAGGTTCGCGAACAGTTCGACGTTCTGGAACGTCCGTGCGACGCCGCGCTCGGCGACCTTGTGCGGCTTACGGCCGAGCAGCGGCTTACCGTCGAACTCAACCTGTCCCTCTTGCGGCAGGTACACGCCGGAGATGACGTTGAAGATGGACGTCTTGCCGGCACCGTTCGGGCCGATGATGGCGAAAAGCTCACTGGCGCCGACGCTGAAGCTCACGCCGTCGATCGCGCGCAGACCGTTGAATGAGAGCCGTACGTCGGAGAAGCGCAGAATATCGTCGATGTCAGTCACGAGAGCCACCGCTTCCGCCGCTTGTAGTGCTTAACGTCCCGGAACGACCTGCGTTCGCCGCCGTCGCCGGCGTGTAGACCCAGGTAGAACTCCCGGATGTCCTCGTCCGCGAGCAGCTCGTCGGCCGGCTTGTCGAGAACGACCTTGCCGGTCTCCATAACGTATCCGTGCGAGGCGATCGACAGCGCCATCGTCGCATTCTGTTCCACGAGCAGCACGCCGGTCCCGGCCTTGTTGATCTCGACGATGAGATCCCGCACCTGTTCGACCAGCTTCGGCGCCAGGCCGAGGCTCGGTTCGTCGAGCAACAGGTATTTGGGATTGGTCATGAGCGCGCGGCCCATCGCCAGCATCTGCTGCTCTCCGCCGGACAGGTAGCCGGCGTCGGTCCGGCGCCGATCGGCCAGGACCGGGAACATCTCCAGAACCTGTTCCATGCGGTCCCGGATCTGGCGCGGATTGGTGTGCCCGCCGAGACGAAGATTCTCTTCGACCGAGAGTTCGCCGAAGATGCGCCGTCCCTCCATCACCTGTGAGATGCCGCGTTTTACGAGCACAGCGGGCTTGAGCTGCCCGACCCGCTTGTCGTCGATCGACACCGAGCCTTGCGTGATCTTGCCGTTATGGGGATCGAGCAGGCCGGTCAAGGTCCGCAGCAGCGTCGTCTTGCCGGCGCCGTTGGCTCCGAGAAGAGCGACGATCTTGTCGGGAGGGACGGAGATGCTCACCCCCCGGAGCACCAGCATGACGTCGTCGTAGACGACTTCGACATTGTGCGCCTTCAACACGGGCGACTCCGGAGTGGGTTGTGTCGCTGTCCCCACCGCTTAACTAACAGTGGTAGTTACGGGGAGGTTAAGTCGACCTTTCCGCACGGGCAAGGCCTCGTTCGGCAAAGATTCGATAACGGTACGTCCAACGCGGGAATGATCACGTAAAGCTGGGAAACCCCAGCCATACGCCCCCCACAGGCCGAGCAAAGCCCGTACAATCCGCGCATCAGCCCCCGAGCCGAGCTTTACGTGATCATTCTGGGTCGGTCTGGGTGACCTTTCGGAGGCCGCGCGGGGCGTCGGGGTCCAGGCCGAGCTTGCGGGCGAGCGACTCCACGATGAGCTGGCCGGGCACGATCAGCGCCAGCGGAGCGATCAACTCAGGCAGGTCGGGGCCGGCGACGGCGACGTCCACCGCACGCGCGAAGCCGCTGTCCCCGCCGATGCCGATCGTCGCACCGACACCCCGGTCCCGCAGCTCGTCGGCGAGCTCGGTCATGCCCGGCACCATCGGCCCGTCCTTGGCGCTGACCAGCACCGCAACGTGTTCGTCGTCGACCACCGCAATCGGTCCGTGCCGCAGATCCGCGTACGACAGGCCGCGGACCGGGCGCAGGCACGTCTCCTCGAGCTTCAACGCGGTTTCCAATGCCGTGCCGAACGCCACGCCGCGCCCGCTGACCAGCATGTCCGGCGTCGCCGCGAGCTGCGCGACGGCGGCATCGACACCGGCGCGTGCGGTGATGAGCCGTTCGACCTCGGCGGGCGCCCGGTCGAGATCGGCGTCTAGCGCCTCGGGGTCCGGGGACAGTGCGCCGGCGATGATCGTCATCGCGACGAGCTGGGTCGTGTAGCTCTTGGTGGCCGGCACGGCGAGTTCCGCACCGGCTTCGGTGACGAGTGCGAGATCGGCCTCGCCGGCCAGGTCGCTGTCCGCGCCGTTGGTGACCGCGATGGTGCGCGCGCCGCACCCGGCGGCCCAGTTCTGCGCGGCGACGATTTCCTGGGTCTGGCCGGACTGCGAGACCGAGACGACCACCGCGTCGGATAAGTCGAGCGTTGCGCCGTAGTTCGTTCCTACGCTCGGCGCGGCCAGCGCGGCGGGGCGCCCGGCGTGGATCTCCAGCAGGTAGCGGCCGTAGATCGCGGCATTGTCCGACGACCCACGGGCTAGGAAAAGCACGGTACGACGTCCGTCCGCGAGCTTGCCGATCTGCCCGCGCAGCGGGCGCAGTGACTCGATGGTCCGCGCGAGTGCAGCAGGCTGCTCGGCGATCTCGCGCGCCATTGTGCTCGTGCTCAACTGTGCTCCTCGAGCGGATGCTATCGGGGGCTGACGGGCGTGCTCCATCGCACCTTCGGCAGACCCCGCAGGGTTGACGCCGGCTCGCCGACGGACAATGGTAGCCGCACGTAAGTTGTCAGTACCTGTCCGTACCACTATTCATGGAGGGCCCGTGTCGGTCGTCGATGGTCCGGTCCCGAAGCACCGGCAGCTGCGCGACATCCTGCTCGGACTGATCGAATCGGAATCGATGCCCAATTCACCCATCCCGTCCGAACGCGAACTCACCGCGCGGTTCGGCGTCAGTCGCGCGACGGTGCGCGAAGCGGTCGGCCGGCTCGTCAGTGACGGACGGCTGTACCGCGTCCGGGGCAAAGGCACGTTCGTCGCAGCGCCGCGCGTCGAGTCGCAGCTCCACCTGGCCTCGTTTACCGAGGATATGCGCCAGCGCGGGCACAAGCCGTCCACCGTCGTGCTAGCGGCCGACGACTCCGTGCCACCGCCGCCGGCACGCGCCGCGCTCGGCATGGGACCGAACGAGCGGGCATACCGCATCGAACGGTTGCGCTCGGCGGACGGCGCTCCAATGGCACACGAGGTCTCGTGGCTGCCGGCGTCCCCGCTACCGCGCTTGCTCGACCACGACCTGACCGGATCGGTCTACACGATCCTGGCGCGGGAGTACGGCCGGCTGCTCGACGCCGCCGCCCAGACCGTCTGGGCAGAAGGCGCCGATCCGCTGCGCGCCAGGCTGCTGCGAGTTCCGCCGGCCGCTCCGCTACTCGTTTTCCGGAAGACGTCGTACGCCTCAGGCCGTGCGATGGAGCACGTCACGTCGTGGTACCGGGCCGATCGCTACCAGATCCACATGAAGCTCGACCGAAACACGTCGACCAACTAGCCGGCGCCGTGCGCCGTCGACCGCGAGCGGGCGGTTGCCGGTAGCCTGCGGGCCATGCAGGGCAGCATCTTCGATTTCGATTCCTATACCCGCGCGGGTTCGGTCATCCTCGACGACGGAACCACGCTGCCCTTCGATGCCGCCGCATTCGATGCTGGAAGTATGCGACTGGCCCGAGTCGGCCAGCGGGTTCGGATCGAGGTCGAAGGTGAAGGTGCGGGGCAACGCGTCACCTTCCTCACGCTCGTGACCCTTCCAGACTGACGGCCAACCGGGCAGAACGGCCAAGCTGTGCGTTCGAGCCACTAACGTATGATCTTCCCCCGTGACGCCCCATATCGCCGGCGAGGGCAGACTCAGACCCCCGTGGCACCGGCGCGGGTTTGTGCCCGGGTGGATCACGCTCGCAGCGGCCGTGCTGTTCACTACCACAGGAGCATTCGCCGAGGAGGTCGCGCCTCCGGCCTGCCGGCTCGTTGACAACTGCGGCCCCGAGCCGATCCGCACGTTGAGCTTCGGGTTGCTCGCCGCCGTGATCGGCGCGGCCTTTCTCTACCCAAGAGCTGTGCCGGTGCTCGCCGCCGCGTTCCTCGTACTGTTTTCGGTGGCACACTTCGTCGAAGTGGGCGAACAGTGGTGGGTAGCAGCGGTGGCCGCGGGTTTCGCGGCGCTCGCGTCGTACTTGACGTGGCCGCGGCACGCAACGGTGCCCGGACTTTCGGACCGCACCGTCACGGCACGGCGACTGGTTACGCTCGACTCGAATCAGCCGCTCGTCAGGCCGTGGTGGTTGCTCGGGTGCGCGGTCGCGGTCGTGCTGGCCGCAGTGGGCGTCATCGGATACGTGATCGGCCGGCCCGATCAGGCGGCCGCCGACTGGCTGCTCGGCACCGGCCTCGCCGGTGGTATCGCCTTCGCCATGGGTTGGCGTGCAGTGGATCGGAGCATCACGCGGGGGTGGTTCCTGCGCCGGGCGCAACCTGGGCGGGAGTGCTCGGTTCTCCCGCTACGCTTCGAGGTGATCGTCGTCCCCGACCACGGCGACAAGGTCCTCGTGATCCCGTCGAGTGTCTGGGAGGAAGCGCGTCTGGAACGTCTGTGGACCAACGCGTCCCGCCACGGTTGCCGGGCCACCCTCTACGGCGAGCCGGTGTCGGGCCGGTGGCATGCCGTCGAGATCGACGGGCAGGTGGTCGTCGGCCGTGAACCTTCATGGGTCGAGGAGCGAGAAGCATCCTTGCGCGAAGCGGTGAACCTCATCCGGCACTTGGCAGACGCCGTCCCGCGCGCCGGCGTCGCCGATGTGCTCCGGCACAGCGCCGACAGCTACGCTGCCCAGGTCGGGGAACCGGACAACACGATGCCGGGCGGCTGAACTCGACGTGTCCCGGTGCAACCAGCGGGTGCTTTCTCCGCAATACTGGGCCATGACGCCGCCCTACGGCGCTGTAGGGCTATCACGTCCACACAGCTTTGGCACAAACCTCGCGAGGAGTCTTTATGCCCATCGCAACCCCAGATAAGTACGCGGAGATGCTGACCCGCGCCAAGGACAACGCATTCGCGTATCCGGCGGTGAACGTCACGTCGTCGCAGACGCTCAGCGCCGCCCTCCGCGGATTCGCCGAGGCGGAAAGTGACGGGATCATCCAGGTTTCGACGGGCGGAGCCGAGTTCTGGTCCGGCGCCACGATCAAAGACATGGTGACGGGTGCGATCGCCATGGCCGAGTACGCCAATGTCGTCGCGGACAAGTACCCCGTCACGGTCGCGCTGCACACCGACCACTGCCCGAAGGACAAGCTGGACGGCTTCATGCGTCCGTTGCTGGAGATCTCAAGGGAGCGCGTCGCCAACGGCGGGCTCCCGGTGTACCAGTCGCACATGTGGGACGGATCTGCGGTGCCGCTGGACGAGAACATCGACATCGCGGCGGAGTTGCTCGACAAGTCGGCCGAGGCGAAAACCGTCATGGAGATGGAGATCGGCGTCGTCGGTGGCGAGGAGGACGGCATCGTCGGTGAGATGAACGAGAAGCTGTACTCGACGCCGGGCGACGCCCTTGCCGTCGCGGAGCAGCTCGGTGTCGGTGAGCGCGGTTACTACCTGCTCGCGGCCACGTTCGGCAATGTGCACGGTGTGTACAAGCCGGGCCACGTCAAGCTGCGCCCGAGCGTACTCGACGACATCCAGAAGGCCGTCGGCGAGAAGTACGGCAAGGACAAGCCGTTCGCCCTGGTGTTCCACGGCGGATCCGGGTCGACGCTGGAGGAGATCCGCGAGGCCATCGACTACGGCGTGGTCAAAATGAACATCGACACCGATACGCAGTACGCGTTCACCCGGCCGATCGCCGCGCACATGTTCACCAACTACGACGGTGTGCTCAAGGTCGACGGTGACGTCGGCAACAAGAAGGCGTACGATCCGCGGTCCTACGGCAAGGCGGCTGAGCAGGCCATGGCCGAGCGTGTCGTCGCTGCCTGTGAGAACCTGCGTTCGGCCGGCCAGAAGATGCGCTGATATGTAGCACCGCCACCAGGCGCGGCGACATCACACCAGGCATCCGCGGGTGGTGTGATGTCACTACGGGTGGTGAACGTGATCGAACGGCCGCACAGTAGAGGCCGCCCGGATCGTCCCCTGCAGCGGTCCCGGCGGCCTCTTGCCTCCATGATGCATCCTTTGGCTGCGTCCTGTCTCGTTTTCCACAACAATGCTTGCGGTTCCCGTGGGGTAGTCTCGGGCCGAACCAGCCGCCTGAGGTCTGCCGTTGTTGTTTCGATGCTGTGAGAGGTGCGTCCACCATGCCTGCGATCGTGCTCATCGGTGCGCAATGGGGCGACGAGGGCAAGGGCAAGGCCACCGATATGCTCGGTGGGCGCAAGATCGTTGACCACTCCGGGAACGGCCTGTCCGTCGTCGACTACGTCGTCAAGTTCAACGGCGGCAACAACGCCGGCCACACGGTCGTCATCGGCGACGAGAGGTATGCGCTCCATCTGCTGCCGTCGGGCATTCTCACGCCGGGTGTCACGCCGGTCATCGGGAACGGCGTCGTGGTCGACCTTCGTGTCCTCTTCGAGGAGATCGATGCGCTCGAGGCGCGCGGCGTCGACACGTCCGCACTCACGCTGAGTGCCAACGCGCATCTCATCCCGTCCTACAACCGGGCGATGGACAAGGTCACCGAACGGTTTCTCGGCAAACGACGGATCGGGACGACCGGTCGCGGCGTCGGACCGACCTATGCCGACAAGATGAACCGGATCGGGATCCGCGTCCAGGACCTGTTCGACGAGAAGATCCTGCGCCAGAAGGTCGACGGCGCGCTCGACATCAAGAACCAGCTGCTGGTGAAGGTGTACAACCGCCGGGCGATCGACCCGGAGGAGGTTGTCGACGATCTGCTGTCGTACGCCGAGCGGGTCCGCCCGATGGTGACCGATACCGGGCAGTTGCTCATCCAGGCGCTCGACGACGGCAAGCTTGTTCTGCTCGAGGCCGGCCAGGCCACGATGCTGGACGTCGACCATGGGACGTATCCGTTCGTAACGTCATCCAATGCGACGGCCGGCGGCGCCTGCACCGGCAGCGGCATCCCGCCGAACCGAATCGACCGGATCATCGCCGTGGTCAAGGCGTATGTGACGCGGGTCGGCGAGGGCCCGTTCCCGACCGAGCTGTTCGGTGCGGACGGTGACCGGATCCGCGAAGCCGGTGCCGAATATGGGACGACGACCGGACGGCCGCGCCGCTGCGGATGGTACGACGCGCTGGTCGCCCGCTACACCGCACGGATCAACGGGGTGACCGACTTCGTGCTGACCAAGCTGGACACGCTGACCGGATGGGAACGGATCCCGGTGTGCGTCGGCTACGACGTGGACGGTGAGCGCGTCGACGAGATCCCGATGACGCAGACCGAATTCCACCACGCCAAGCCAGTGTACGAGTATTTCGACGGTTGGAGCGACGACATCAGCCGTGCCCGCGAGTTCGAAGAGCTGCCTCGTGCCGCGCGAGACTACGTCGAAGCGGTGGAGGAACTGTCCGGTGCGCGGATCAGCGTGATCGGCGTCGGGCCGGCCCGTGATCAGTCAATCGTCCGCCACGACCTCGTCGACTAACGCGAATGACCACGTTAAGCCGGTGCTTCCCAGCCAAACGGTGCCTGTAGTCCACGCAAGGCCCTGAATCGCCGCGCAACGGCTTTGCGTGGCGTTCTGGCGGACGCGGCCTCAACCGCCGGAGTCGCCGTAGACGGTGATGTGCACGTGGTCGTAGTGGTTGGCCGTAGTCGATCCGCGGTCCTCCATCCAGCGCCAGCCCTCGCTGCTGCGCTCGACCGTCCAGATCTGCTGCGCCCAGATGATCTCGCTGACGCCGAGTACCTGGTAGTTCTGGCGAACCCACGCGGCGATCTGGTCCCCCTGCTCGCTGCTGGAGATCATGACGTCGACGGCGCGGCCGTCGCCATGCGCGCCGCCGTCGCCGGACCGGTAGCCGCCGTAGCTTTCGACCGCCGGGAAGCGGGCGCAGACCGCGCGGTAGACCCGGATCGCGTCTGGAGTCAGGTACGTCTCGAAATCCGTGCCGTACGGGCAAGGCTCGTACGAGATCCCGTCGTCCGGCTCCGGTTCCGGCTCCTCTTCGGAAAGGTAGTCGCCGTGGACCCATGCGACGGAGCCGTCGATCAAGATCTGAACCCACGCGCCGTCGGTCTCACCTGTTACCGCCAACTCGGTGCCGAACGCGACGACGGTGACCACCTGTGCGTCGACCGACGCGGCGTCCCGCACGTTGAGGCCTGCCGTCGCGAACATGTACCCCGCGACTGTGGGTTCGGGCGAGGGCTCGGCGGTCGGCTCTTCCGTAGGTTCTTCGGTCGGCTCTTCGGTCGGCTCCGGCTCGGGCGTCTCAGCACGGGTGATCTCGACCGTCGGTGTGTTGGCCGGGACGGGGACCGGCGCCTGCCGCCGCATACTCCGGCTCGGCGAGGCGGCGCGCTGGACGTCGTCCAGTCGCTGTGGATCGGCGGTCACCGTGGTGGCTGTCGTGCCCGCGCCGTCGGTGATGACCGCACCGACCGGCGCTGCGGCGATGAGCGCAACCGGTACGGCGACGCGGACAACCCCTCGGCCACGGGTAGGGGTCTTGGCATGCCTGTGGCGGCCTCGCGGCACCAGCACATCACCTTCGTCATATCCGTCGGGACGTTGCCGAAGGACACGCAACCACACTCTGGGCGATTTGTCACCCTCAGATGGGCTCTGCGTGGCGTACGCCACATCGCCGCATTGGACCGGCCGGGCAAGCGCCGCGTCGCGCGATTGATCACGTTCGGCAGGCGTAGCCACATCACACCATGCACGCAGACCTGTTGTGGCGTCGCTACGCCTGCCGAACGTGATCGAACTACGAGCCGCCGCCGGCGGACGTCGATGGTCACTACCGTAGCCGTCGACCGGCTGGTCAGATCAGGCGTCCGGGTCGACGTCCGCGGCCGTGTGGTGCGGCACCTCGGTCTGCCCGAGCCGGCCGGCCTGGTAGTCCTCCATCGCCTGGATGATCTCGGCTTTGGTGTTCATGACGAACGGCCCGTAGCGCGCTACCGGCTCTCGGATCGGCAGCCCGCCGAGGACCAGCACATCCCATCCGCCGTTGGCCGCCAGCGGCTGCGTGTCGGCGGCGCGGATGGTGACCGCGTCCCCGCCGGCGAACATCGCGAGCTGGCCCTCGTCCAGCGGCTGACCGCCCGGGCCGACGTGCCCGCGGCCGGACAGCACGTAGACCAGGGCGTTGAAGTCGGCTGGCCAGGGCAGGTCGAGTCGTGCGCCATTGGCGATGGTCGCATGCAGGTATGTGATCGGTGTGTAGGTGCTGCCCGGCCCATCGAAATCCTGCAACGCGCCTGCGATGAGCCGGATCAGCGCTCCGCCGTCCGGGCTCGAGATCAGCTTGACGTCGCCCGGGTTGATGTCCTGGTACCGGGGCGGAGACCATTTCTTGGCCGCGGGCAGGTTCACCCACAACTGCACTCCGTGGAACAGCCCGCCCTTGGCGACGAACTCCTGCGGCGGGAGTTCGCTGTGCAGAATGCCGGAGCCGGCCGTCATCCACTGCGTCGCGCCGTCGGTGAGCAGGCCGCCACCGCCTGTCGAGTCCGTGTGCTCGAACGCGCCGTCCAGCATGTAGGTGACGGTTTCAAAGCCGCGGTGCGGATGCCAAGGGGCGCCCTTGGCCTCACCGGGACCGTATTCCACCGCGCCCATGTGGTCGAGCAGCAGGAACGGGTCGGCCAGCGAAAGATCCATACCCGGGAAAGGACGGCGCACCTCGAATCCTTCGCCCTCGAGTTGCCGGTGTGCGGTGACGACCTTGCGGACCGGCCGCCATTCAGTCGTGGTGGCGAGCGAGGTCAGCCTCGGTAGGGCGAGCGTGTCGGCGGTGACGGCGGGCATGGCGGCCTCCTTGGTACGACACTGCCCAGAACACCGTTGACGCGTCAATCATTCCACGACTATCTGCTGATCATGTTCCTTTTCATGAAGCCGATTCACGCAGATTCGCACAGTTTCGATTCATGATCACGGCTCGCAGAGGTCCAGGGTGACCGCGCGGATGAGCCGGTCCTCATCTACATAGAGATCGACGTAGAACATGCCGAGCCACGAGGTCACCGAACCATCGGCCGGTTGGATCGAGACCCGCCGCAGGTCCTTGACGCCATCGGGTGGCGGCGGTGCCGCAGACCCAGCGCAGTACGGATAATCGCCGATCACAACCTTTGTTTCCGACCTGACCTGCAAACCTTCGGGCATGTCGCCGGCGACATGCCGACGGATCCGTTCGAGCACGGAGAAAGGTCCGGTGTACGCGCGGAAGACGTCCTCATCGATGAGCCACGCATCCGGACTGCTCAGTTCCTCCGCGGTCCGTTCGACGAGCAGGTCGGGCCCGAGCCCGAGTTCCACTCGGTCGGCGAACGGGAGCGATGCCGCGGTCTCCGGCGAAGGCTCGGTCGCGAAGCTGACGAACGCATCGGCGATAGCCAAGTCGCTCTGCTCGACATCGCCGGTCCCTGGAGTCGGCGCCGGATCCGGGCCGGACTCCGCTTTCGGCTCACCCTCGTTGGCCTGGGAGGGGATCTCGTACACGTAGCTGAGCTCGGCGCCCTTGTACTTCGCAGTGACCTGCCAGCAGCCCGGGTCTGCGGGGTCGGTTCCAGCGATCATGAACCAGCCGTCCTCGGGTGTGTGGGCGTTTGTGCCACGGCCGGCATTCGTGGTGAAAGACTGCTTGCTCGAATCGCGGAGATCCAACCGTTCCCAGGTCACGTCGATGTCGGGCTGTGGCTCTTGCGGACCTCCTGGGAATGACGTGCTCCACCACACGCTCTTGCGCTGGCCGTAGTAGCCGTCGACCGGTAGGACCGTCCACAACGCCTCGGTGCCGAACCAGACCGCGTCGTCCAGGTTCGGCTCCGGTGGGTAGCCGTCGGGCGGCTGGAATCCCGGTGTCGGCGGCTGGGTGACGGGACAATCGAACCCTGGAGCGTACGGCTCGGGTGTTGGCCGGTCCGAGGTCCGCGGCGGGACGCCCGCGGAATCGGGTTCAGCAGCGGGAGGCGGTGCGTCGCCGTCCGAGCCGCTCGACAGCGGGACCGCCACCGCGGTGGCGAGCCCCGCGGTTGCAGCCACGCCTCCGATCGCGGTGGCCACGTGCCGGCGACGCCGCCGCTTGCGAGCGAGCCGAGTGATTTCGGCCGGGTCAAGAGGGCGGCTCGGCGCGGCCGCGGTTGCGTTCAGCAGATGCTCAAGATCCCGAGACATCACGTGACTCCTCTCGTTGGTTCAACACGAGAAGTTCACGCAACCGGCGCATCGCGCGATGCGACAGCGCCCTTACTGCTCCGGATGTGGTGCCGAGAGTCGTCGCCGTCTCGTCCGGAGTCATGCCGAGGTAGTAGCGCAGCACGATCACCTCACGCTGCTTCACCGGTAGCGTCTGCAGCGCTTGCCGTACCCCGACCTCGTCGTGCGTATCAGGTGGCGGGGACGGTGCGTCCGATCCGAGCCGCGCGAGAGCTCGCTGCTCGGCACTGCGGCGCCGGAAGTACGAGTTGCCGATGTTCGCGCCGACGCGGAACGTCCATCCGATCGGGGACGCGAGTTTGCTGACCGACGCCCACCGGTCGCCGGCCCTGATGAGCGCTTCCTGGGCAAGCTCTTCGGCAAGCCACCGATGGCCGACGTGGTGCGTCAGCGCGGCGACGAGTTCGGGGTACGCTGCGGCGCAGAAGCGCTCGAACCCGCTGACGTCGTCCACCTGGCCGCCTCTCGTGTTGCCTCTCGCCCCGTACACGCACGGCGGCGGTCACGCGTTACGCGGCAGGTGGCTACTCGCTGAGGACCGAGCGATAGTACTCGATCTTGTTGTGGATCGCCTTCTGCTGGGTCCGGAGGTGTGCGATCCGCTCTTCGACAGCCTGGTGATGTGCTTCGAGCAGGTCGATGCGATCACGAATCGTCCCGTCACCGCTGTTGGTCAGCGACTTGAAACGCAGCATCTCGGCGATCGGCATACCGGTGTCCCGCAGGCAGCGGAGCATGTCGAGCCAGGAAAGATCGGCGTCGCTGAATCGGCGTTGCCCGGACGACGCTCGGGCAACGTCGTCGAGTAGGCCGATCTTCTCGTAGTACCGCAGCGTGTCGAGGCTGAAACCGGACCTCTCGACCGTCTGGCTGGGCGTGTAGAAGTTCATGACACGGGAGTCTTTCAACTCCTCCACCCAGAGCGCACTCCAGATGCCCGGGCTACGCGACAGCGCCGTAGGCGGCTCGCCAGAACTCGTCTATGACCGGAGGAGCTTGCGGGCTCCACAGGGCGAGATTGGTGAACACCACACCGATCAATTCGATACTCGGATCGTTCAGCCATGTCGTTCCGAGCCCGCCCGTCCAGCTGTAGGAACCAGGCGACCGCGGGCCGTCCCCGCGTCTGCGCTGCACATCGACGCCGTAGCCCCAACCCAGGTCACCGCTGCCCTCGATGTTCACGTTGGCCGGCAGTTGGTCGGAGGTCATGGCCGCGACGGTCGACTCGCGCAGAAGCGGGCCGTCAGGGCCGACTCCTCCGCTCATGAGCATCCGGCCGAAGGTCCAGAAGTCCGCTACCGTCGAGACGAGGCCGCCACCGCCGCTCGGGAATGCCGGCTGCCGGGCCCATTGGCCGGATGGGCCGTCGTAGACGGTGCGCTCACCGGTCGTGGCGTCGGCGGCGTAGGCGGTCGTCAACCGGGTCAACTGCGCGGGCGGGACGCTGAACCGCGTGTCGGTCATGCCGAGCGGGTCGAGCACAGTGCGTCGAAGGACAGGTTCGAGCGGTTCGCCGTAGGCGCGGGCGAGCAGGACGCCCAGTGCCTCGGAGCCGAAGTGGTAGCGCCAGGCTTCGCCGGGCTGGTGGTCCAGGGGGACGGTGCCGAGCCTTCGCATCCACTCGTCAACGTCCGGCATCGTTGCCGGACTGGGTGGGCCGACGCCGAGGCCGAGCCGAGCGAGCTCGCTGATTTGGGCCTGCTGGTTCATGGTGGTGAAGTCGTAGCCATACCCGGCCGTCAAGGTCAGCAGGTTCCGGACCGTGATCGGACGGTCTGCGGGGACGGTGTCCGTCAGCGGCCCGTTCTGGTGCCGCAGCACCGTGGGGTCGGCCAGCTCCGGCAGCCAGCCGCCGACCGGGTCGTCGAGTGACAGCACGCCGTTCTCCTCGGCGATCAAAGTGGCCACCGCGGTGATCGGTTTGGTCAGTGACGCGATGCGGAAGAGGCTGTCGACGCGCATCGGGCTGTCGTCGAGGGTCGCGAAGCCGACCGCATCACGATGCACTTCGTCACCTGCGGACAACAGCCACACCAGGCCGGGCACCCCGTCTTCAACGGCTTTGGCCATCGTGCGCCGGACGTTGTCGAGACCCTCCGGTGTGAATCGCGACGCCATGACGACGAGTCTCCCAGACGCGTTTTCGCACAGGCGACAAGGTCACGGGCACGTGACAACGAGTAAGGCTTACCTTCGCGCGAGGGCGGAATCCGAAGCTGCCACTATCTAGACATGCGCCTGGACCATGTCTCATACGCCGCGGGGCCGCCAGGGCTCGACGCGACCGCTGCCGACCTGGCCGAGCGGTTGGGCGTCGAGTTCCGCGATGGCGGCATCCATCCACGATTCGGAACTTGCAATCGCGTCCTACCCGTCGCCGGTGGGCATTATCTGGAGGTCGTGGAGGTCTTGGACCACCCGGCGGCGGACAAGGTGCCGTTCGGCCAAGCGGTCAAGGCACGGTCCGAGGCTGGTGGGGGCTGGCTCGGCTGGGTGGTCGCCGTCACTGATCTCGCCCCGATCGAGAAGCGCCTCGGGCGGGCGGCTGTCGAGGGAAACCGTACTCGCCCCGACGGATACGAGCTGCGTTGGAAGCAGATCGGTGTCAAGGGTCTGATGAACGATCCGCAGCTGCCGTTCTTCGTTCGCTGGGAGTCCGACCCCGAGGAGCACCCGTCCCAGCCCGGCAACGGTGTCGAACTGGTACGCCTCGAGATCGCCGGCGATCCGCACCGCGTCGCGGACTGGCTCGGTGAGCCGAAGGACCATCCGCTCGAGGATGTGGACGTCGAGTGGAGCGCCCCGAACGGTCAGCCAGGCATCTTGGCCGCGCATTTCCGGACGGGTAACGGCACCGTCCGCATCTGACCGGAACTGCCGAACGTGATCATTGCGAAATGACGTCAGGCGTCGCGTTTCTGGAATAGATACCAGGCAACGGCCAGGATGATCGCGACGAAGACGGCGAACACGCCTCCCGCTGCCCAACGGTCGAAGATCTCGTACTGTGCCGAGTTGGGTCCGAACGCTTCGTCCGCCGGGGTCGTGGCGATCAGTCGTGCCCCGGCTGTGAACGGCAGGAACTTGACCACCGGAACCAGCCAGTCGAGCGCCGGGACGTTCGACAGCCCGGTGATCAGGCCCTCGACGACGAGCGGCGTCACAAGCAGCACCACGATAGCCGACGGCACGCCACGGAAAAGCTGGCCGAGCCCGACACCCAAGATGGCATTGAGCGCGATCAGTACGAAGTAGCCGGGTATGATCTCGTTCATCGGCGAGCGACCGAGATCGGGAATCTCGCCCCACAAGAGTGCTGCGAGCCCGAGGTTGACGGCCAGGGACACCACGACGAGCGCGATAGCGACTGCGACCACGACCAGAAGCTTCGCGGACAATAGCGCCGACCGCTGCGGCAGTGTTGTCAACGTGGGCTGGATCGTGCCGTACCGGTACTCGTGCCCCGTGGCGAAGATTCCCATGATCGCGACGAAGATCGGGATAAAGGTCGCGAACTCGCCACCACCGAGCAGGACGAAGGCGTCCATTTCGACGGTGTGCTCATCGTCGCGGAATACGTACGCCAGGATCCCCGCGATCGCTGCAGTAATGACCACGCCCATGCCGAAGAGCCAATACGTGGAGCGGATAGTGCGGATCCGCGCCCACTCGAAGCGCAGTGCGTCGGTCATGCCTTCTCCTCGCCTTCGGTCGTAGTCACGGGTGCCTCACCGAGAACCTCGGCGACCTCGTGCGCGACGAACTCTTCGGTCGCACCGGTAGCCGAGATGAACGCCTGCTCGAGCGATGCCCGGTGGGTGGCGAGTTCGTGCAGCATGATGCTCCCGTGGTGGGCGAGTTCGCCGACGGCCGACGTTTCCATGCCCGACACCACCATCGAGCCGTCCTCCTGGACGACGACCTCCGCGCCGGCCCCGCGGAGCATTTCGGCGAAGGTGTCGGCGGAGGGGGTCCTGACCAACACGTCGGACTTGGTGAACTGCTCGACGAAGTTGTCCACCGACCCGTTGAAGATCATCTTTCCGCGTCCGATCACGACCAGCTCGTCGGCCATCAGCTGCATCTCGGAGAGCAGGTGGCTGGAGACGAACACAGTCCTGCCCGTCGCGGCGAGCGACTTGAGCACGTCTCGCAG
This sequence comes from Jiangellaceae bacterium, assembly GCA_036374835.1. GTDB lineage: Bacteria > Actinomycetota > Actinomycetes > Jiangellales > Jiangellaceae > DASUTB01. The sequence continues at coordinate 31,000 of DASUTB010000009.1, forward strand.
CCAGTGGATGCCGTGCGGGTCGAGGCCGTTGGCCGGCTCGTCCAGGATCAGGGTCTGCGGATCGCCGAGCAGGGCCTGTGCGAGCCCGAGCCGCTGCGACATGCCCAGGGAGAACCCTTTCGGCTTCTTGTCCTTGACGTCGGCAAGACCGACGAGTTCGAGGACCTCGTCGACCCGGCTGTCGGAAATCTTGTTGGCCGCCGCCAGCATGCGCAGGTGGTTGCGTGCCGTCCTCGTCGGGTGAAAGGCACGGGCCTCGAGAACGGCGCCGATCTCGTTCATCGGGTCGCGGATGTCGCGGAAGAGGCGTCCGTCGAAGCGCGCTTCGCCGTCGCCGTAGTCCAGCCCGAGCATCAGGCGCATGGTGGTCGACTTGCCGGCGCCGTTCGGTCCGAGAAAGCCGGTGACGAGGCCGGGCCTGACCTCGAACGATAGGTCGTCGACCGCGACGGTGTCCCCATACCGTTTACGCAGCCCGTGTGCCGTGATCATCATGCTCTCCCGTTCTCCATGCAGTGGCCGGTGTTGAACCTACCGGCTTCAAACTGAAGCGGCACTGAGATTAATGCGTGTGTCGTTGGGCGCGGAGATCGCGTCCGTGGAGAGGCTCGGCTGCTGTGGGAGCCGATACTGGGCGTGTACGGCCTTTGCTAGGCCTGGAAGCGTGGTTTGGTTGGGGAGTACGCCGTTTACGTGATCATTCGGGCGAGGCGGCCGGCTTGGGCGCCGTACGAACCGCCGAACAGGACGGCGTGGACGAGGACGGGGTGGAGCTGGTGCAGAGCCATCCGGTCGCGCCAGCCGTCGGCCAGCGGTGTCGCCTCGTGATACGCCGCAATCGCCCGGTCGAGATAGGGCAGGCCGAACAGATCGAGCATGGCCACGTCGGTCTCCCGATGGCCGCCGTGGGTCGCCGGGTCGACCAGATACGCCGAGCCCTCGGCCGTCCACACGACGTTGCCGGCCCACAGATCACCGTGGATGAGGGACGGCGGCTCGACCGGCCCGGCGTACTCGTCGATGCGATTGAGCAGGCGCTCCACGTCGTAGGCGTCCTTTGCCCGGATGGAGCCGGCGTCGACCGCCGCACGAAGGTAGGGCAGCACGCGCCCCTCGGCCCACATCGTCGGCCATGACTCCCAGGGTCCGCCGGGGAGCTTCAGGGTGCCGATCCAGGCGTCCCGGTCGGGGATACCGAACACTTTCACTCCGGCGGAATGTGTTGCGGCCAGTGATCTGCCGAAACGCTCGGCCGCGGCGGCGGACGGCGGGCCTGGAGCGATCCACTGCAGGACGAGCCGGGTGTCGCTGTGGGCGATCACATCCGGAGTCGGTACGCCTCCGGAGGCGCCGGCCAGCCAGCACAGCCCTGCGGCCTCGGCGGCGAAGAAACCCTCCGGCGCGGACGGCAGCGTCTTGACGAACACGGTACGGCCGTCCGCGAGTTTGGCTCGGTTCGCTGCGCAGATGTCCCCGCCGCCGACGGGCTCGTAATCCGTCACATCCGTGCCGATGAGCCGGCTCAGTTGCTCAGCGGTCACTCAGCTCCTCCCGAAGCGTTTGGACGAACCCCGCGGCCGCGCGTTCGACCTGGGCGAGAACGTGAGCGAATCCGTCACGGCCACCGTAGTACGGATCCGGGACGTCGAGTTGCGACTCGTCCGCATCGGGATCAAACGATCGGAACATACGCAGCCGGGAAAGATCGGCATCGGCCGGTGCCAAGCGGCGCAGCGTCGCGTAGTTGTCCCGGTCCATGGCCAGGATGAGGTCGTACTTGTCGAACTCGTCGGCGGTGAACTGGCGAGCACGGTGCTCGGTCGCGTCGAGGCCGCGTTCGTGCAGTGCGGCGACGGTTCGCGGGTCGGCAGGCTCGCCGACGTGCCAATCACCGGTGCCGGCGGACGTCACGGTCACGGCGTCGGCAAGGCCAGCCCGTTCGATGAGATGATCGAGCACCGCCGCGGCCATCGGCGACCGGCAGATATTGCCCAGACAGACCACGCACACGTTCACACTGAGGTCCGTCACCGATCACACCGGCCACGCACGGCTCGCGATGGGCCGTGCTCGAGGTTCCGTGCCACCGGAGCGGTCAGTTGACACCTCGTGCCAACTCACCGACGGTGAGGGCGAGCTCGGTGGCCAGTTCGAACGCCCGGTCGTGGTGTGGGTTGCTGCGCATCCACATGCACACAGTCTGTACGACGGCACCCGCCCACGCGGGGTCGAGCGAGATGGCGTGACGCACTGTGACGGGTTGCGGATCTGGGGACGTGACGTCGTACCACTGCCCTTGTACGAAGCCGAGCAGCGGGTAGCCGTCCGCATCGTCGTAGACCACGTCGTACTCGCGACCGCCGAGCAGGCTGTCGTACCACGCACGGTTGCCCGTGTTGGTGGCGTCCTGCGGCGGCGGCGTGTGCGGGCTCGACGGTTGCGCCGTGGACGGGCGGCCCGGTGCGATGAGTGGCTCCGGTGACGGTGGGGTGCTCACCCCGGTCGGCGTCAGCGGGGACGCGGTCAGCGGCGGGACGGACACTGTCGACGGCGCCGGTAACGCGGTCCGGGACGGCGCCGGACGCGGGCGCACGTTGTCCGCTGGTGGACGTTCGGTCAGCACAGACCCGACGGCTCGAAAACCGCTTGCCATGGTGTGATCACCCTGCCCTGCAAATTGCGTGCGGGCACGCCGACCCCCGTCTCGGTCGTGCAGGTAGTCAGCAACAAGATAAGGCAATCGTGACAATCTGTGAAGCCCCAATTTCCGCTGTTACCAACCCGTAGCTTCCCGGCAATACGGGCGCAGTGGCTAATTTGGGAGCAAGATGTTCAGAAGCCAGCTCACGAAAGTCACGACCAGAGCGCCGAGCAGTGCGGCGGGCCAGAAGCCGTCGACGTGGAACGGGACGTCCAACAGCCCGGCCAACCACGAGGTCAGCCACAGCATGAGCGCGTTGACGACGAACGTGAACAACCCGAGCGTCAGTAGGTAGGCCGGGAGTGAGAGTAACTTCACTATCGGCCGGACCACTGTGTTGACGACACCGAAGATGGCCGCGACCACGATGAGAGTGATCACTTGTTCCCCGGTCGAGGCGGACTCGATCTCGACGCCGTCGACGAGGACGGCGGCGACCCAGAGCGCGATGGCATTGACGATGAGACGGACGATTAGCGAAAGCACGGGCGTGATACTAGCGGCTATGGGCGGTGCCGGGTACCGGCAGGCGACGATCAGTCTCCCGATGGCTAGGGTTGCGTCATGGAGAGCCCGAAGATGCCCCGCCTGCGTGCCGCGCTCGACGACCTGCCGTCTTACCGCCCGGGCAAGCCGGCTGCGCCGGGCAGCGACCGGCCGATGTACAAGGTGTCGTCCAACGAGAATCCGTACCCACCGCTACCGGGGGTGCTCGAGGCGGCGGTAGAAGCGGCCGGGACGATGAACCGCTATCCGGACATGTTCGCCACCGGCCTTGTCCAGGCACTGTCGGAACGGTTCGAGGTGCCGGCCGCGCATCTGGCCACCGGCACGGGCAGCGTCGGCGTGCTGCAGCAGGTGATCCAGGCAACCGCGGCCGAGGGCGACGAGGTCGTCTATGCGTGGCGTTCCTTCGAGGCCTATCCCATCGTCGTCGGCATCTCGGGTGCGACGTCCGTCCGGGTCCCGCTGGATGGCGATGCGCGACACGATCTACCGGCGATGGCGGACGCGATCACCGATCGCACCCGGCTGGTGCTGGTTTGTTCCCCGAACAATCCCACCGGTCCGGCGGTGCACGACGCGGAGATGCGCGAATTCCTCGACCGGGTCCCGTCAGACCTGCTGGTCGTGCTTGACGAGGCGTACAAGGAATTCGTCCGCGACCCCGACGCCGTCGACGGCATGTCGATCTACCGGGACTACCCGAACGTCTGCGTTCTGCGGACCTTCTCCAAGGCCTATGGCCTCGCCGGGCTCCGTGTCGGCTTCGCGATCGCGCATGACGCAGTTGCGGATGCATTGCGAAAGACGGCCGTCCCGTTCGGTGTTTCAGGTGTGGCCCAGCGCGCTGCCGTCGAGTCGCTGAAATACGAGGAAGCCCTGCTCGAGCGGGTCGAGAATCTGGTGCAAGAACGCAGACGTGTTACAGCGGCGCTGCGTGATCACGGTTGGGACGTTCCCCACACTGAGGCAAACTTCGTGTGGTTCGGCACCGGTGAACGTACGAATGAGTTTGCCGCGAGATGCGAGGAAGCAGGCATAGTCGTCCGGCCGTTCAGCGGTGAGGGATGCCGTGTGACAATCGCTGAGACTGACGCGAATGATCACCTTATCAAAGTGGCCGCCGCCTGGGAAAAGTCTTGAGTGCTTCGCGCCGTGGCGATGTCCTCGAGTAGTACGAACGCGCCGATCAGCACGGGTGAACGGCAGCACACCCCGAAGTAGCTCCGAACTGGCGGGAAGTCGTACAACCGCGCCGGCCCTGGCCCGACTTTGCTACGTCATAGCTGCAATTAGGGCACGGTTCAGATAGATCCCTGGTGAAAGGGCTAGCGCAAATCTAACGCTCGTAGTGGAATAGCCTGCATGGCTGATCGACGCGCAAATGCGCCCGAAGATCTCGGGGATGTTGAGGAGGCGGCACCTGCCATTGGACGCAGGATTCAAATCCGCCGTCTCAAACTAGGACTGACTCAGGCGGAAGTGGCTGCCGGCATGCTCTCACCGAGTTACTTATCGCTGGTGGAGAGCGGTCGGCGCCAACCGGCCGAATCCGCCCTTGAACACATCGCCAATCAACTCGGCGTCGACGCGGGTTACCTGCGTGACGGCATCGATGCCGAAGCGCGCCGCCGGGCCCGGCTCGGCCTCGGCCAGGCCGAGGTCGCATTGCAGCGAGGTGCCTACCCCGACGCGCACAAGCGTTTCGTCGCCCTCGAGGTCGACCCCGGCCTCACCGACGAGCAGCAGCGCCAGGCCAGGCTCGGGCGGGCGCGCGCCGCACAGGGGATGGGTGACCTCGACGAGGCCATCGAGATCTTGCGCGAGCAATGGGCAGCCGCGCTGCGTGACCCGGCCGTCAACCCCTGGCTCGACGTGGCGACGGCACTCGCGCGTTGCTACAGCACGGCCGGTGACATCGATCTCGCCGTTCAGGTCGGTGAACGGGCGATGCAGGACGCCGTCGAGCTTGGCCTCGGCGCGAGTGTGGAGTACATCCGGCTCGGACGCACGGTGTTGGACGCGTATCACGACCGGGGCGACCTCGCCGCTGCGTCCAGGTTGGCAGCTGACCTCGTGGCGCGGGCTGATGAGGCCGGGTCGGCGTCTGCTCGCGGCGCCGCGTATGCGACTGCCGCAGCCATCGCCGAGTCGCGTGGCCAGATCGCCCAGGCGTTGTCGCTCACCGACCGCGCGCTAGCGCTGCTCGGGGATGGTGACGACCAGCGTGAGATCGACCGCTTGCGGGTCGTTCATGCCGGGCTGTTGCTGGAGCAGGACCCGTCGAACGCCGCCCGAGCGCTCCAGCTCGTCGACGATGTGTATGCCGGGCTGTCCGACGGCGACCCGACGGCCGAGCAGGATGCCGTCGAACTGACCCGGTGCGAGACCGAACGGGCGCGGGCCCTACTCGCACTCGACCGGTGCGGAGCGGCGCGGTCCGCGGCCGAGCACGCGGTGGCGCGGCTCGACGGCCACCCGCGACCGGAAGGCGTCCGAGCGAGGGTCATGTTCGCCCGTACCCTGTTCGCGTGCGGCGAGCCGACAGAGTGCCTTGACCAGTGCAAGCAGAGCGCCGCTGCGCTCGGCGAGTTGGGAAACGGCCGGGCGACCGCCGCCGGTTGGCGTGAGCTGGGGAGCCTGTACCGCGACGCGGGCCATGCCGGCGAGGCGCTCGACGCATACGAGCGTGCCCTAGCAGCAGCGCGCATCCCCAGCCGTTAATCAGAATGACCATGTTTGGCACCGAATTCCGTGCCAAACATGGCATTCAGACGTCGTTTGGCACGGAATTCGGTGCCAAACATGGTCATTCGAGTCAGGTGACGCGGACGCGGGCGATCTGCCGCGACTGGGCAACGAGGTCGCCGTTGGCGTCGTACACCTCGGCCTCCTCGTCGAACCAGTCGTCGCGGACGAGCCTTCCCCGCAGATGGACGGTGAGCCATCCGGCAGCCGGCAACGCCCGCGTCAGCAGCGAGAGCTGTACGGTCGGTGCCCAGCCGAGCCTGCCGAGACCGAAAACGGTCGGCGGCAGTGCGTCCACCGCAAGGGCGAGCACGTACGGATCGGGCTGGGTGCCGTCCGCGAGCCGGACATGGCCGCGCATCGCGAGCTGACCGGCGGGATGCCCGGAGAACCAGCCGAGCGTTTGCGGATCGAGCCGCACCTCCACATGTTCGAGCAGGCTGACGTGTGTTCCGTCCGGCAGGTCCACGTTGGCTTCCACGCAGTCGTCGATGTGCGCGACCGGCTCGGGCGACGGGCCGCTCCACTCCGGGACGGATCGCGCATCGAGCGCACCCATCGTGACGGTCAGATCCACAAGCGGACGATCCTCCTGGCGCAGCGTGGCGTGGAGTGTGCTCGTCGTTCGACCGACGCGGTACGGCTCCACCACGACCGTGGCCGGCCCTGGAGACGGCGGCATCATGAAGTGCGCACTCGTCGCGATCGGATGCGGGTGGCTGGACTCGGCAGTCGTGGCCCGCAGCATCGACGCCAGCAGGTAGCCACCATTGGGTACCTGATTGACCGACCACGTGCCGTCGATCTCCGTCTCGTAGATTCCGGGCTCGAGAGCCGTCACGCTGGTCGCCTTGTTGAAATCGCCCACGCAGAGACCTTAAACCGTCGATGATCGACTTGGCGAGAGTATCGGCCCGTTTGGCCGACCTTGGCGCAAAGCCGCTACCGTACTATGCAGATGCAATCCGCGATCCGTCGCGGCAAAACAGCCCGGGACGACCACCCCAATCGTACGCCGGGCGGCCAACAACACGCGACGACTGGCTGCGGCGGAGATCCCGCCCGAGCCCGTGACGTGAAGGAGAGCCTATGACGGCCGGTACCCGCCGCACGGCACCAGCGAAGTCCGGGACGAAGACGACGAAGAGGGCAAAAAAGGATGAACCCGAACTCGTCCAATTGCTCAACCCCGAGGGTGAGCGCGTCCCGCATCCCGAGTACGACCCTCTGATCGAGGACATCACCGACGAGGACGTCCGCGGCTTCTACCGCGACCTGGTCCTCTCGCGCCGGGTGGACACCGAAGCCGTGGCGCTACAGCGGCACGGCGAGCTCGGTCTATGGGCCTCGCTGCTCGGCCAGGAGGCGGCCCAGGTCGGTTCTGCTCGGGCGCTGCGGCCGCAGGACCACGTCTTCCCGACGTATCGCGAGCACGGAGTCGCGTGGTGCCGGGGCGTCGACCCGGGTCTGCTGCTCGGTCTGTTCCGCGGTGTCGATCAGGGCAGCTGGGATCCGCGCGAGAACAACTTCCATCTCTATACGATTGTGGTCGGCGCTCAGACGCTGCACGCCACCGGCTACGCGATGGGCATTCAACGCGACGGCGCGCTGGGCACTGGAGACCCCGACCGCGACGCCGCGGTCATCGCGTACTTCGGCGACGGCGCATCAAGCCAGGGCGACGTCAACGAGGCATTCATCTGGGCCAGCGTCTTCAACGCGCCGGTCGTGTTCTTCTGCCAGAACAACCAGTGGGCGATCTCCGAGCCGCTGGAGCGACAGTCCCGCGTCCCGCTGTACAAGCGCGCCGCCGGTTTCGGATTCCCAGGCGTGCGGGTGGACGGCAACGACGTGCTCGGTTGCCTCGCGGTCACCCGGCAGGCGATGAGGCGTGCCCGCGAAGGTGAAGGGCCGACGATGATCGAGGCCTTCACCTATCGCATGGGTGCGCACACCACGACCGACGATCCGACTCGGTACCGCGCGGCCGATGAGCTCGAGCATTGGAAGCTCAAGGACCCCATCGAGCGGGTCAAGGCGTACCTGACCCGGACCGACGCCGCGGATGCGGACTTCTTCAGCTCGATCGACGACGAGGCCGAGGAACTGGCCGACCACCTGCGCAAGTACTGCCGCTCGCTGCCAGATCCGGAGCCGACGTCCATGTTCGAACACGTCTATACCGAGCCGACGCCGAACCTCGTCGCCCAGCGCGAATTCATGGCCACCTATCTGGATTCGTTCGCCGAGGAGGTGGCGCAATGAGTGCGGAGAGCAAGCCGATGCCGCTGGGTCAGGCGCTCAACGCCGGCCTGCGGCGGGCGATGGAGGAGAACGACAAGGTCCTGGTGATGGGCGAGGACGTCGGCAAGCTCGGCGGGGTATTCCGCATCACCGACGGCTTGCAGAAGGATTTCGGCGAGGACCGCGTGATCGACACGCCGCTGGCCGAGTCCGGGATCATCGGGACGGCGGTCGGACTCGCGCTGCGCGGCTACCGGCCGGTGTGCGAGATCCAGTTCGATGGGTTCGTCTTTCCGGCCTATGACCAGATCGTCTCGCAGGTCGCCAAGATGCACTACCGCTCCGGTGGCAAGCTGCGGGTGCCGATCGTCATCCGGATCCCGTACGGCGGCGGCATCGGCGCGGTGGAGCACCACTCCGAGTCGCCGGAGGCCTACTTCGCCCACACCGCCGGTCTCAAGGTCGTCGCCTGCGCCAACCCGCAGGACGCGTACTGGATGATCCAGCAGGCGATCGTGTCGGACGACCCGATCATCTTCCTGGAGCCCAAGCGGCGCTACTGGGAGAAGGGCGCCGTCGACACCGGCGGGGCACCGGCGATCCCGCTCCACGCCTCCAACGTGGTACGCGAGGGGACCGATGTCACGGTCCTCGCATACGGGCCGATGGTCCGCACCGCCCTCGACGCCGCGAAGGCGGCCGAGG
>DASUTB010000010.1:0-6332 GCA_036374835.1 Jiangellaceae bacterium
GAGGTGGAGATCGTCAGCCACGAGCACGGCGACACGGTGTGGGCGGGCGAACCGCTGAACCTCGTCGGGCAGAGTTCCCAGAAGTTCTTCTCGTTGTCCGACGACCAGGTCGAGTGGAGGATCAAGCGTGGCGGGCAACTGATCGGCACCGGTTCGGGCCACGACCACACGGTTCCGGCCGACCAGATGGTGCCGGCCACGTACGAGGTCACGTTCGGCGGTGACGACGGTGTCGAGCCGGATCGGCATACGATCACGATCACCGCCCAATCCAAGCCTGCGTCGTACCCGACGGCGACGATCGTCCTGCCCGAGCAGGGAAGCGAGCACACCGTCTCCGGCGGGCTGGAGACCGCGGCTCAGATCGAGTTCGAGGGCTCCGCGGTGGACGGCGACGGCAGCTCGATCGGCGGCACGCACTATCGCTGGAGCGCGTCCCGCGCCGGCGAGGACGATGTTCTGCTGTGCGCCGGCAGCAACGCGCCGGACGGTCCGTACCCGAGCGGGGACGGTGACCTCGGGGCGATCGCGACGGAGAAGAGCTGCGCGGAGTTCACCGCTGAGCTCGTCGGCCACCACTACAGCGGTCACACCAACTACACGATCACATTGGAGGTGTGGAACGACGACGGCGAGTCCGATACCGCTACCGCCACGGTACGGGTCTTCGTCCCGCCCGAAGGCTGAAGATCATCCGTAAAAAGTAAGGATCAGTTGCGATCAGGTCCGTTTTGTCCTGGGCAAACGTGTCCAAGATCGCAATTGATCCTTACTTCTTGCGGACGATCTTCGGCCGGGCGCGGACGTGGAACCGCTCACCCTGCTTGCCGAACAGGCTGAGGAACTCGACGGCATCGGTATCGGCGCGGCCGAACCAGTGGGGGACGCGGGTGTCGAATTCGGCCGCCTCGCCGGGGGAGAGTACGAGGTCGTGTTCGCCGAGCACGAGGCGCAGCCGTCCGTTGAGTACGTAGAGCCATTCATAGCCTTCGTGCGTCTTCGGATCCGGAACTTGCGCACGGTCGCCGGCCGGGATGACGGTCTTGTAGGCCTGAATACCGCCGGCTCGGCGGGTCAATGCCAGCGTGGTCATGCCGTGATGCTTGATGGGTCGCAGATGGATCCGCGGGTCGCCGGTCGGTGGTGCGTCGACGAGCTCGTCCAGCGTGACGCCGTGTGCCCGCGCGAGGGGAAGTAGCTGTTCCAGGGTGGGACGCCGTCCGCCGGACTCGAGCCGCGACAGCGTGCTGACCGAGATTCCGGTGGTCTCGGAGAGCGCAGCCAGCGTCGTCTCGCGTTCCTTGCGTAGCGCCCGCAGGCGCGGACCGACGGCGTCGAGCGCCCGGTCGAGGTCGTCACCCATGACTCTGAGCTTGCCATATCAGCAACCGAGTTTGCCAGTTGGCCACGCGGTTCCGCATAGTCGTCGAAGGAGGTGGGCAAAGGTGACGGATCGATTGAAGGACGCTTACGACGTGGTCGTCGTGGGCGGCGGTGCGGCGGGGCTCAACGGGGCATTGATGCTGGCTCGTGTCCGGCGCTCGGTCGTGGTGGTCGACGCGGGGGCGCCGCGCAACGCTCCCGCCGCCGGAGTGCACGGGCTTCTGGCGCGCGACGGTGTGCCGCCTGCCGAACTGCTGGAACGCGGTCGCGAGGAGGTTCGCAGCTACGGGGGACATGTCGTGTCCGGCGAGGTCATGGACGTGTCCAGCGGTGAGGACGGCTTTGCGGTGACGCTCACCGACGGTCGTACGGTCCGGGGGCGCCGGCTCCTCGTCACGACCGGTCTTGTCGACGAACTGCCTGACGTTCCGGGCCTGTGCGAGCGCTGGGGTAGGGACGTCGTCCACTGCCCGTACTGCCACGGCTGGGAGGTTCGCGACCGAGCGATCGGCGTACTCGCGACCAGTCCGATGTCGGTGCATCAGGGGCTGTTGTTCGCCCAGTTGAGCGACGACGTCATGTTCTTCACGCACACGGCGTCGGTGAGCGATGAGGAGGCGGAGCAACTGGCCGCGATAGGTGTCCGCGTCGTGCCCGGCGAGGTCGCTGCGGTGGAGGCCGGCGACGACGAGATCACCGGACTGCGGCTAGCGGACGGCACCATGGTCGGCCGTCAGGTCATCGCGGTGGCGACGCGAATGGTCGCCCGCGCCGGCTTCCTGGGCCAGTTGGGTCTCAAGCCGACCGAGCATCCGATGGGTGAGTACATTGCGGCCGACGCCAGTGGCCGCACCGACGTACCCGGCGTGTGGGTGGCGGGCAACGTCACCGACCTTGGCGCTCAGGTCGGCGGTGCCGCTGCCGCCGGCGCGGCGGCCGCAGGACAGATCAACGCTGACTTGATCGGTGAGGACACCTCAAGGGCGGTCGCCGAATGGTCCCGCGAGCCTGAATGATCACGTTAAGCTGCCATTGCCCGGCCGTACGTGGGCTGTAAGCAGAGCGAAGCCGGGAACATCTGCGTAAAGCTTCTTTGCGAGACGGAGCGTCACTCGGGGGCGAGGACGGCGGCGAGTGTACGGGCGCCGATCCGGGCGAGCTGCGGGTTGTCCGCGGAGTGCGCAAGGTAGGCCAGCGAGAGTGCGAGTGCCCAGCCCCGTGCCCTGGCCCACAACGGGTCGTCGCGGGCAACGGGCCGTCCAGTGATGCTGTAGGCATGCCGGAAGGTCGGGTAATGCCGGGCGGGTAGAAGCATCCAGGCGACGGCCAGATCGGTTGCGGGATCGCCCGCGGTTATATCGCCGAAGTCGATGACACCGCTGATTCGGCCATGGTGGACGAGGACGTTCGCCGGATGGAGATCACCGTGCAGCCACACCGGTGCGCCATTCCATCGGGGCACTTCGACTGCGGCATCCCACTCGCGCCGGACAGCGTCCCCGTCGACCGTCGCGGCGACAGTGGCGAGATTGCGCATGACGGCGTCGGTGCGGTCCGCGAGGGGCACACCGCGAAACGGGTTGGCCGGTGCGTCCGGCGCTGCCGCGAGATGCAGCGCGGCCAGGAACTCGCCGAGCCGGAGCGCGGCGTTGCGCGGATCGTCCGGCGCTGTGTCCGCGGCGACCGAGCCCGGCAGGAAAGGGACAACGCTCCACGGCCACGGGTATCGCAGGTCCGGTCGGCCGACTCGTACCGGCGCTGGGATGGGTAACGGCAGCCGCGGCCCGAGCAACGGCAGCCACCGTTGCTCATGTTCGACGAGCCTGGCGGCCATCTCGCGGCGAGGTAGCCGCACGAGCAACTCGTGGCCGAGGCGGAAGACCACGTTGTCCCAGCCGTTGCTCATCGCCGTTATCGGTAGGTCCGCGAGGTCGGGATGCTGCCGGGCCAGCAGCCGCCGCACAAGATCCGGGGTTATTTCCACCTCGGCCGCCGGCATCCGGTGTGCACTCACAGGGTGACCATAGCCCCAGCGTCCTATGCTCGCCTCGTGACCGATGACCTGCTTGAAGTGACGGTCCCGGACGCCGCTGCCTGGCGTGCCTGGCTGGCCGCCAATCACGACCGCCAGGAGGGCGTGTGGGTGATCCTGGCCAAGAAAGGGACGACCGAACCGACCGAGCTCACCTACGAGCAGGCGGTCGAGGAGGCGCTGTGCTACGGATGGATCGACGGATTGACCCGTGGCCGCGACGAACGTACCTACCGGCAGCGGTACACACCACGGCGAGCACGCAGCAACTGGTCGCAGAGCAACATCAGCCGGGTGGAGCGCCTGATCGCGGAAGGCCGGATGGCGCCGGCCGGGCTCGCCGCAGTCGAGCGCGCGAAGGCCGACGGCCGCTGGGCAACTGAGTGAGCACCCGCGATCTTCGCAGGAGTGCCCTAGCTCGAAAGGCGTGCGACGAAGTCGCGGTATGCCTTCGCGATCTCGCCGTCAGTGGTCTCCACGACTCGGACGCGGGGCCGGACGGCAATGATGTTCAACAGGCGGTCGTACATCCTGGCCAGTTCGTCCGTATCGCCGTGCCGATCGAGCACTTCTTGTTTCTCGACGTGGGCCGGGTCCGACGTGTCGACGCGACTTCGGTTGATGTACCTGCGCAGCGCATTCTCTTCGGTGTCGAACAGGACGATCTCGTAGAAATCAACGCCGGTCTCCGCGGCGAGCCGGTCCAGCTGCTCGAGAAACGGCAATCGTCCGAGATACTGCGGGATCACGACATCGTTACCGGACGCCAGGTGCGCCTGTGCGGCGGCGAGGGCAATGGCCCTGGCGAGCGGTCCCGCGGTGGCCGGAGCGTCACGCCATCCACCGATGAGGCTTCGAACGCGGTCGATGTCGAGATTCAGCGCCATGGGGTGTTCGTCCACGTACATCTGCGCCAGCGTGGACTTGCCGCACCCGGGCGGGCCGTTGAGCAGGATCAACCGGGCCACCGAATCACCCTAGCTTGCGAGCCATTGCGCGGCAGGTGGGCGCGGCTGTCACGTGGGCGGGGTGCCCGGGGTCATGTGTACGACGCTTCCTACCCGGAGAATAGCAGCGATGGACACGAACGAGTGGCTTGCCGAGCGCTTCGAGGAGCATCGTCCCCGGCTGCGCGCCGTCGCGTACCGGATGCTCGGCTCGTACGCCGAGGCCGAGGACGCGGTGCAGGACACGTGGCTGCGGCTGAGCCGCTCGGGATCGGACGTGGAGAACCTCGGTGCCTGGCTGACCACCGTGACGGCGCGAATCTGCCTGAACGCGTTGCGGTCGCGGGACCGCCGCCGCGAAGAGCCCTACGACGCGCACGTGCCGGACCCGTACGTCAGCGATGGGCTTGGACCAGACGATGAGGCCGTCCTGGCGGACTCGGTCGGGCTCGCGTTGCTCGTCGTGCTCGACACGCTGGCACCGGCCGAGCGGCTGGCGTTCGTGCTGCACGACATGTTCGACGTGCCGTACGACGAGATCGCCGCCATGGTCGACCGCAGCCCGGACGCGGCCCGGCAGCTTGCCAGCCGGGCCCGGCGCCGGGTGCGTGGTGCGGGCGTAGCTGCGCCGGATCCGGACCTGAGCCGCCAGCGTGAGGTCGTCGACGCGTTCCTCGCTGCCGCGCGCGACGGCGACTTCGAGACACTCGTTTCCGTGCTCGACCCTGACGTCACCCTCCGGATCGACGCCGGGCTCGGCCGCCGGGCATCGATGACGATCCATGGCGCCGCCGCCGTGGCCGAGCAGACCCGCAGCGGCGCCACTGGACTGGCGAGGTTCGTCGTCCGGCCCGCCATCGTCAGCGGCACGCCCGGCTTCGTCGCCACGAGGAAGGGCCGGCGGGTGGCGGTCGTCGGATTCACCGTCGCCGACGGGAAGATCGTGGAGATCGACACGATTCTCGATCCGGTGCGCCTCGACAAGATTGCAGAGGTCATCGGCTGAGCCGCGCTAGCCTGCTTGCGGATTCGGCAGCGCGCACCGGCGGCGCTCGAGGAAGGAGCGCTCGCTTGCGTTCTCGGTACGGGCGATGGCCGCCGTGTACGCCTGCGCGGCCTCGCCGGTGCGGCCGAGCCTGCGCAGTAGGTCGGCGCGGATGGCGTGCAGTAGGTGGTAGTGGTCGAGATCGAGCTCGTCGACGATAGCGAGCGCGGCGTCCGGCCCGTCCACCTCGGCCACGGCGACCGCGCGGTGGAGCGCGACGATCGGGCTCGGACTTATGGCCAGGAGCTGGTCGTAGAGCTGGAGCACTTGGTGCCAGTCCGTGGCATCAGCGGCAGGCGCGTCGCTGTGTACGGCGTTGATCGCCGCCTGGATCTGATACGGCCCGGGCTGGTTGCGCCGCAGGCAGGCGCGGACGATCGCCTGTCCCTCGGCGATGAGATCGCGGTCCCAGCGGCTCCTGTCCTGGTCGGCGAGCAAGACGAGATCGCCATCCGTGGTGGTGCGGGCATTCCGGCGCGACTCGGTGAGCAACATAAGCGCCAGCAGGCCCATGACCTCCGGCTCGTCCGGCATGAGCTCGGCCAGATGCCGTCCCAGCCGGATGGCCTCGGCGCTCAGGTCCGGGCGGCCCAACTCGTCGCCCGAGCTCGCCGTGTGCCCTTCGGTGAAGATGAGATAGATGACAGCCAGTACAGAGCGCAGCCGCTCCGGAAGGTCCGCGTCGCTGGGGATGCGGTAGGGGATGTGCGCATCACGGATCTTGCCTTTGGCCCGGACGAGCCGCTGCGCCATGGTCGTTTCGGGGACGAGGAAGGCATGCGCGATCTCTGGTGTGGTGAGCCCGCCGAGCAGTTTGAGCGTGAGCGCCACTTGGGCATGCATGGCCAGCGCCGGATGGCAACAGGTGAAGATCAGCCGCAGCTTGTCGTCCCGCACCGGACCCTCCTCGAATGGTTCGTCGGCG
>DASUTB010000011.1:0-4993 GCA_036374835.1 Jiangellaceae bacterium
CCAGGGACGGTTCCTCGACGACCTCGGCCACGATGCTCTCGGGGTTGCCTTCGTGCGCAGCCCGCACGCCCACGCCCGGATCGTCGACATCGACGTCACCGACGCCCTTGACGTGGACGGCCTGGTGGCGATCTACACCTATGAGGACTTGGAGGGACGCCTCGCCGAGCCGCTGCCGGTGCTGATCCCCCACCCGTCGCTCACGCACGGGCGCGGCCAGTACGTCCTGGCCCGGGACGAGGTCAACCACGTGGGCGAGGCGGTCGTCATGGTGGTGGCGGTCGACCGGTACGTGGCCGAGGACGTGGCCGACCGCATCGACGTCACTTTCGAGCCGCTACCGCCGGTGGTGGGTATCGAAGCCGCCCGGGACGGGACGACGCTCGTTCACGAGGACGTTCCGGGCAACGTCGCAGCGCATCTCGTGCAGGAGAGCGGTGGCGACGCACGTGCGGCCATCGCCGCGGCGCCGCACACTCTCGAGCTCGACCTGGACGTCGAGCGCAGCGCCTCCACCCCGCTCGAGGGCAAAGGCGTCTACGCCCGGTGGGACGCGGACGACACGAGCCTGCGGGTCTACACCTCCACCCAGGCCTCGACCAGCGTGCGGGCGGCGCTGGCGGCCAAGCTGGAACTCCCGGCGGACCGGGTCGAGGTGATCGCGCCGGACGTCGGCGGCGGCTTCGGGGTGAAGATCGTGCACCCGTGGCCCGAGGAGGTGCTCGTCCCGTGGGCGGCGATCCGGCTGGGCCACGAGGTCAAGTGGACCGAGGACCGTCGCGAGCACTTCGTCTCGGCCACCCACGAGCGAGGCCAGCTCCAGCACGTCACGGTCGGCTTCGACGACGACGGCCGGCTGCTCGGGCTCGACGTCCGCATCTGGCACGACAACGGCGCCTACACCCCGTATGGGGTGATCGTCCCGATCATCACCTCGACTCAGCTGCTCGGTCCGTACAAGCCGGGCGCCTACCGGGTCGAGTTCGACAGCCTTTACACGAACACCGTGCCGGTGACCCCGTACCGCGGCGCCGGACGTCCGCAGGGCTGCTTCGCCATGGAGCGCACGATGGACGCCATCGCCGCCGAGCTCGGGCTGGACCGCGCCGAGGTGCGCGAGCGCAACTTCATCCAGCCCGACGAGATGCCCTACGACCACGGCCTCATCTTCCAGGACGGCCGTCCGTTGATCTACGACTCGGGCGACTTCCCGGCGAGCCTGGCGAAGCTGAAGAAGTTGGTGGGCTGGGACGAGTTCGCCGACTACCGGGACCGGGCTCGGGCCGAGGGACGGCGGGTCGGCATCGGGCTCGCCTGCTATGTCGAGGGCACCGGCGTGGGGCCCTACGAGGGCGGCTGGGTCAAGGTGGAGACCGACGGCACGGTGGTCGTCGCCACCGGGCTGACCACCCAGGGCCAGGGCCATCAGACGGTGCTCGCGCAGATCGTGGCGACCGAGCTGGGCGTGCCGGTCGAACGGGTGGCGGTCACGACCGGTGATACCCGCCGGTTCGGCTACGCCGTTGGCACCTTCGCCTCCCGGACCGCGGTGATGAGCGGCAACGCGGTGGCGCTCGCGGCCCGCAACGTCCGGGCCAAGGCGTTGCGGATCGCCGGTGACGCGCTGGAGGCCGACCCGGACGACCTCGAGATCGTCGACGGGAGCGTCCGGGTGCGGGGCACGGAGGGCGCGTCCATCGCGCTGTCCACCGTCGCCGTCCTGTCCAATCCGCTGCGGTACGCGTTCGATGCGGAGACCGAGCGGGCGACCCAGTTCGCCGGCACGGCGGATCCGGACGCGCCGCCGGTGGCCGAGGGCGAGGAACCCGGCCTCGAGGGGACGGGCTACTACTCGCCGACCAGGTCCACCTTCGCCAACGGGATGCACGCGGCGATCGTCGAGACCGATCCGGACACCGCCGAGATCAAGGTGCTGCGCTACTGCGTCGTGCACGACTGCGGGCCGATGATCAATCCGCGGATCGTCGAGGGTCAGATCCACGGGGGAGTGGCCCAGGGCGTCGGCGGGGCGCTGTACGAGCGGATGGCCTACGACGAGGCGGGGCAGTTGCTGAACGCGTCGTTCATGGACTTCCTGATGCCGTACGCCACCGAAGTGCCGGCCATTGAGGCCGACCACCTCGAGACGCCGTCCCCGCTGAACCCGCTCGGCCTGAAGGGCGCCGGCGAGGCGGGCGTCATTCCCGGTCATGCCGTGATCTCGGCCGCGATCGAGGACGCCGAGGGTATCCCGATCACCCGGATGCCGATCTCTCCGTCCGAGCTGTACGAGCTGCGCCGGGAGCAGCACCGACGCGCCCACGATGAGGAGCTCTCCACATGAAGATCACCGGTTCGGCTGTCCTCCACGCGCCGCGCGAGCAGGTCTGGGCCGCGCTGAACGACCCCGCCGTGCTGGTCCGGACGATCCCGGGCTGCCGGCAGCTCGAGCAGGTGGGGCCGGACGCGTACCGGGCGAGCGTGCTGGCCGGCATCGCGTCGATCAAGGGCGTGTATGCCGGCGACGTCAGGCTGAGCGACCAGGCCGAGCCGTCGTCATTCGTTCTGCACGCCTCGGGCGCAGGGTCGCCGGGAACGGTCAGTGCCGACGTCCGGGTGACACTCACCGAGGTCGACGGCGTCGCGACCCGGCTCGACTACGACGCCGACGCGGTGGTCGGCGGGATGCTCGGTGGCGTCGGCCAGCGGATGATCACGAGTGTGGCCAAGCGGACCGCCGGCGAGTTCTTCGCGGCGGTCGACGATGTGCTCACCGGCGGTGTGGAGGCGGTGCCACCGTCCGGAACGGAGCTCGCCGGGCCGTCGGTCGGCGTACCGGGAGTCACCGGTGAGCCGATCACGATCGCCGAATCGGAGGAGCCGGAGCGCCGGATCTACCAGGCTCCGGCCCGCAAACGTCCGGCCGTGCCGGTCAGCGTGGTGCTCGGAGCGGCGGTCGTCGGCGCGCTGATCGCCCTTGCCGGTGTGCTCCTCGGCTGGCTGATCGCGAGGTAGGTCCGATGAGCGGTCTGGCCGCCCGCCCGGTCGTCGAGCTGGTCAACCTTCTGCGAAGGGGCGAGCTCGGTGCGGTCGAGCTCACCACCGCGTGCCTCGACGCCATCGAGGCCCGCGAGGGCGAACTGCATGCGTGGGCGCACCTCGACCCGGAGCCGGCGTTGGCCCAGGCTCGGGAACTGGACCGGCGCCCGTCCAGGGAGAGCGGTCCGCTGTACGGCATCCCGGTCGGCATCAAGGACATCATCGACACCGCCGACCTTCCCACGGAGTACGGCTCGCCGATCTACGCCGGCCACCGTCCAGGCGCGGACGCCGACGTCGTGGCGCGGCTGCGGGCGGCCGGCGCCGTCATAATCGGCAAGACCGTGACCACCGAGTTCGCGCTGTTCCATCCCGGACCGACCACGAACCCGCACGACCCGAGCCGCACGCCGGGTGGCTCGTCGAGCGGCTCGGCCGCCGCAGTCGGAGCAGGGACGGTGCCGCTCGCACTTGGGACGCAGACCGCCGGCTCGGTCGTCCGCCCCGCCTCGTTCTGCGGTGTCGTTGGCGTCAAGCCGACGTTCGGCGCGATCCCGACCCGAGGCGTGAAGCCGGCCAGCCCGACGCTCGACACGGTCGGCGTATTCGCCCGGGACGCCGCCGGTGCAGCACATGTACTGGGCGTGTTGGGAGTGCCGACAGGCGGGCCCGTCCGTACGGGCATCGCCGCGGCGGACCGGGTCCGGGTCGGCATCGCCCGCACACCCGAGTGGGACCTCGTCCCGCCCGACACCGCGAGCCGACTCGAGCATGCCTTCAGTGCGTTGGGGGCGTCGCTGGACGTGGTCGACGTCGACCTTCCGGCTCCGTTCACCGGGCTGGCCGAGGCTCAGATCTCGGTGATGCGCGTCGAAGTCACCCATGCTCTGGCCGCCGAGCGCACACACCACTACGACGGGCTCAGCCCGATCCTGCGGGACCAGTTGAGCATGGGCGACAAGGCTGTCTGGTCGTACGATGCGGCGCGCGCTCATATCCAGAAGTGCCGCGACCTGCTGCCGGTCGCTTTTGCGTCGGTGGACGTGCTCGTCGCACCCAGCGTGCTGGGGGAGGCGCCACCGCTCGAGAAGGGGACCGGCGACCCGCTGCTGTGCCGGGCCTGGACCGCGCTGGGCACACCGGCGGTGTCGGTGCCCGGTCTCACCGGACCTTCCGGGCTGCCGCTGGGCATCCAGGTCATCGCACCGCCGGGCCGCGACGACCTGGCGCTTGCCGGCGCACATCAGATCGGTGACGTGCTGGCATAAGGATCAGGAGTGCAATGGCTTCCATAAGAGATGTCGTCTTCGATAGCGCTCACCCAGCGTCGGCTGCCCGATTCTGGGCCGAGGTGCTCGATGACTACGCGGTAGCTCCGTACGATGCGGAGGAACTGGCCCGGTTGCGTGCGAAGGGCATTAATGACCCGGAAGATGATCCCTCAGTGCTGCTGCTACCCAGTGGGGGTCGGGTGCCGCGCATCTTCTTCCAGCTCGTCCCCGAAGGCAAGCAGGTCAAGAACCGCGTTCACCTGGATCTGAGCGCGGACGACCCGGACGCTGAGGTCGAGCGACTATGTGCTCTCGGCGCGTCGATTCTGGCCGAGCACGACGATTGGGTCACGTTGCAGGATCCCGAGGGCAATGAGTTCTGTGTGATGCGCTTGTGAGCGTACATCCACGTGCGGAGGCGCTACCGGTCAGCGGATATCGTCATCGAAACGTTGGCTAGTCGCGAAGGATGCTCCGTTGGCCGCGCAGTTCGAGCTCGTGATTGGCAACGCCGTCCTGCGCGAAAAGCGTGGTCGGCACAGCATCGGGATCAATGACGGGCGGATCACGGCCATCACCAAGGATTCGCTGCGCGGCCGGGTCGAGATCGATGCCGGCGGCAACCTCGTCACCGAGTCGTTCGTCAACGCGCATCTGCACCTGTGCAAGGTGTACACGCTCGA
>DASUTB010000012.1:0-61044 GCA_036374835.1 Jiangellaceae bacterium
ACGCGACCGCGGCATTGGCCGGCTACGACGCCGTGCTGCTCGGCGGATCGGCCGCACCGGCCGCACTGGTCGAGCACGCGCGAGAAGCCGGCGTGAACATCGTCACCACCTACGGCATGACCGAGACCTGCGGCGGCTGCGTCTACGACGGTGTGCCGCTCGACGGAGTGAGCGTCGAGACACGGCCCGACGAGGCCGGCCGGATCATGCTGCGCGGCCCGATGCTCGCCACCGGATACCGGCTTCGCCCGGACCTGACGGCCGAAGCATTCGTGGACGGGTGGTTCCGGACGTCCGACGCCGGCGAGTTCAGCAACGGAGTCCTGGAGGTCACCGGACGCATCGACGACGTCGTGATCAGCGGCGGGGTCAACGTGCCGCTCGCGGCCATCGACGCCGCGCTGGCCACCGTCCCCGGTATCGCCGATGCGGCGGCGGTCGCCGTCGACGACCCGCGGTGGGGGCAGCGGATCGTCGCCGTGGCAGTGCCGGCCGATACCGCGCAGGCGCCCACACTAGAGTCGGTCCGGTCGGCCGTCGCGAACATCCATCCGGCGGCGTACGTCCCCAAGGAGCTCGTACTCGTGCAAACTCTGCCCACGCTGCCGTCCGGCAAGGTCGATCGCCGCGCCCTGGCGGACCTGCTGTGACGGCGCCGTCCGCCTGGTTGGCCGGCGCTCGTCCCCGGACCCTTCCCGCCGCGGTGGCACCCGTGCTGGTGGGAACCGGTGCGGCGGCCGCCGACGGCGCGGCGAGCATTCCGCGTGCACTCCTCGCCCTGGTCGTCGCACTCGCACTGCAGGTCGGCGTCAACTACGCCAATGACTACTCGGACGGGGTGCGTGGAACCGACGACAAGCGGGTCGGGCCGTTGCGGCTCGTCGCGTCCGGGACGGCGACCGCCGCGGCCGTGCTCCGGGCGGCGTGGGTGTCGTTCGGGGTCGCCGCCCTCGCGGGCCTCGTCCTGGTCGTGTTGACCGAGCAGTGGTGGCTGCTCGCGGTCGGCGCGGCCGCGATCGCGGCGGCGTGGTACTACACCGGCGGCTCGCGGCCGTACGGCTACTCCGGACTCGGCGAGGTTTCGGTCTTCGTATTCTTCGGGCTCGTTGCGACGGTGGGGACGGCGTACGTCCAGGCCGAGCGCGTCACACCGCCTGCGCTGATCGGCGGTGTGGCGATCGGCGCGCTGGCGTGTGCAATCCTGCTCGCAAATAACCTGCGCGACATCCCGACCGACACCGCGGCGGGTAAACGCACCCTGGCGGTCCGGCTCGGGCGTGATGGCGCCCGCCTGCTCTACCTCGCCCTGATCGTGCTGGCGTACCTGCTGGCCGTAACACTCGCGGTTGCCGGACCGCGTTGGGCCGTGCTCGCATTGCTCTCCGCACCGCTGGCCGCGCGCGCGGTCATCCCGGTCGTGCGACACGCGAGCGGTGCAGCACTCGTTCCCGTGCTCCGCGACACCGGCCTGACCGAGCTCGCCTACGCCGCACTGCTGGCCATCGGCCTCAGCCTCTCGTGATCAGGTGCAGTTACCGACGTATGTGAGCGATGAATGCTCACGGTCATGGGAATCTCGTTCTACAGTCACGGGTTGTCTTGAGCATGGTCGATCTCATTCCGGACACCGCGTTCGGCCGCCGGGCGCGCGAGCGACTCCAAACCGAGAAGGTCATCTGGCTGACCACTGTCGGACAGGACGGCACGCCGCAACCGAATCCGGTGTGGTTCATCTGGGACGGCGGCGCCGAGATCATCACGTACAACCTCCCGGACTCGCACCGCCTCGCACACATCGCGCGGCGCCCGCACGTGTCCCTGAATTTCGACAGCGACGGCGCAGGGATGGACATCGTCGTGTTGCGCGGCGTCGCCGAGCGGGTGGACGACGTCCCGCCTCCCGACGAGTCAGCGGACTATACGGCGAAGTACGGCACGGACATGATCAGGATCAGCGGAAGCGCCGCAGCGTTCGCGGCCAGCTACTCCGCGCCGGTTCGCATCACGATCGACCGCATCCGCGGCTACTGACCGCATGTAGTTCGATCACGTTCGGCAGGCGCAGCCACATCACACCATGCATGCGTGCCTGGTGTGATGTCGCCACGCCTAGTGATGCGGTTCGTCGCCCGCAATCCACGGACGAATCCACGACAATCCGTCGATCTGCTCGAAGAACGAGTCAAGACTCACCCAGGTTGCACCGTGCTCGATCGCCAGCGCGCGTGGTAGCAGTCCGGAACTGTGTTTCCGCGGGCATCGAGCCGCGTGCAGAGGTCCGCGAAGATCTCCCAATGGCGCGGCCCGGGACGAACCGTGACCACGCCGCGCGCACGAAGAAGCCCGTTCGCACGATCCAATACCTCGGCAGGTCCGAACACTCCGCCAGTGATCTGCGGATGAGTGAGGATCAACACCACGCCGCTGAGCACATGTTCAGAGATGCCAAGCACCTCGGGCGCCGCGGCCGCGTCCTCAAGCCATTGTCGAGCACGAGCATGTGATGTGGATTCGGACCACCACGCGTGGACGATAACGTTCACGTCAGGGATGATCATCCGTCAGCGGGCTCGTCCATAAGGTCGCGGACCGCCGTGTTGTCGTCGATGACCACGCCGGCGGGGACGGGCGGACCGCTCAGCGGTCGGACCCGGTAGCCGACGACCCGCTCATCTTCGGCGAGGAACCGGCGGAGCGCCTCCTCCAGGACCGACGTAACCGTACGGCCCTCCTCGGCGGCCCTCCTCCGCGTTGCGCGGTAGAGCTCGTCCGGAAGGTTGATCGTCGTGCGCATACATGAAGGCATACCTGCATATCGACACGTTCGTGCACGCCTTGGGGAGTTACGATGCGTCGTCGCGAACGTCGTCGTTCCAGGCGTCCTCAGCGGCGGTCCGGTCGGCAAGCCGCTGCTTGATCTTCTGGCGTCGTTCGACGTACGCCCGCGACAGTTCGTCCCGGCTCCGGTTCAAGATGAACAGGCTCGCAAACCCGGAGACCATGATCGCGACCAGCAGAAGCCAGAAGCCTCGCATGCCGAAGATCCACAGCAGCGCCGCAACCACGACGAAGACGAAGAACCGCAACGCGGTGTAACGCAACAGAGCCATAGCATCTCCAGGTTACGCCGCCGCCATCCGGACCGACCCGGGAGTCACGTCCAGCCGCCCCGGGACCGCGGCCTCATGGCGACGCGTCGCGAGCGGCGGCCGCGACGTCGAACTTCACGCCGGTCTCGCGCTCGGACACCTCCCACAGCAGCCTGGTGTCCTGCGGCCGGACGGAGCGGGCGAACAGGGGGCGGCGCACGGCCGGGCCGTTGTTCACGAAGCGTGGCGCGTACAGCTCGCCGCTGCGCGCGCCCGGATCGGTCGCCGCGCGAAGTTGCGGATGCGCGCCGCGCGCGGCCGGCATGCCGATATACCGGGCCGCCACATGCGCGATCCGCTGGGTGGGCCTACCGGTGTTCACGACGCTGCTCGCCTGGAGGTCGGTGTTGGACAGTCCCGGATGCGCCACCAGGCTGGCCGCCGTCGCGCCCGCGGCGGCCAACCGTCTGTGCAGTTCGATGGCAAAGTGCAGGTTGGCCAGCTTCGACTGCCCGTACGCGCGCCACGGCTCGTACCGGCCGTGAAGGTGCGGGTTGTCCGGGTCGACGGGGCGACCCATGTGGCGGGCCGTCGACGTCACCGACACGACGCGGGCTTGCGGAGCCGCCAGCAGCGCCGGCAGCAGGCCTGCGGTCAGCGTGAAGTGCCCCAGGTGATTCGTCGCGAGCTGGAGTTCGAAGCCGTCCTCGGTGCGGCTCTCCGGCGTCGCCATGACGCCGGCATTGTTGATCAATATGTCGATCCTGGGGTGGGCGGCGCGGATCTGCGCGGCGGCCCGCTTCACCGACTCCTGCGAGCTCAGGTCGAGCTTGACCGTCTCGACCAACGCGTCGGCGTTGCCGGTCCGGATGTCACGTTCGGCCTCCGCGGCCTTGTCCAGGTTGCGAGCGGCCATGACGACGTGCGCCCCGTTGCGCGCCAACTCGCGCGCGGCCTCCAGGCCGAGGCCGCCATTCGCGCCGGTCACGACCGCGACGCGGCCACTCTGGTCCGGGATGTCGTCGGGCGTCCAGGCCATGCGGCCAGTCTGCCTCATGACCGGCTGAACGTGATCCGTCGATAGCCCTCGAGTGCGGCCGGGATCCGCCACTCGGACGGCTGGTGCGTCGCGCCGGCGCCTGCCGCGCTCACTCCTCGTCACCCTGGGCGACGCCATGGGTACCCGGGCTCGGGGGCGTGCCGGCCACTACAGTGGGAGACGTCCCCCTGCCGCGATCAACCTAGGGAGAACTTGATGGCACCGTCCGAGCTCACCAACGAATCGCTGGCCAACCGTTACGCGCTGGACGTCATCGCCGGCGTCGAACCGCGGGTGGCCGATGCCATTCGTTCCGAGCTGGCCGACCAGCGCCGCTACCTGAAACTGATCGCGAGCGAGAACTATGCGTCCCCGGCGACGCTGCTGGCCATGGGTAACTGGTTCAGCGACAAGTACGCCGAGGGGACGATCGGGCACCGCTTCTACGCCGGCTGCCAGAACGTCGACACCATCGAGGCGCTGGCCGCTGAGCACGCCAGAGAGGTGTTCGGCGCGGAGCACGCGTACGTCCAGCCGCACTCCGGCATCGACGCCAATCTGGTCGCGTTCTGGTCGATTCTCGCGCAGAAGATCGAGAAGCCGTTCCTGAACGAGCACGAGGTGAAGCACGTCAACGGCCTCACCGACGAGCACTGGTCCGTGCTCCGCCGCCGGTTCGGCGACCAGCGCATGATCGGCATGTCGTTGGACGCCGGCGGCCACCTCACCCACGGGTTCCGGCCCAACATCTCGGGCAAGCTGTTCGACCAGCGCTCGTACGGGACGGATCCCACCACCGGCCTGGTCGACTACGACGCCGTCCGCGCACTGGCGCACGAGTTCCGCCCACTGGTGATCATCGCCGGCTACTCGGCATACCCGCGGCGGATCAATTTCGTCACGATGCGCGAGATCGCCGACGAGGTCGGCGCGACGCTGATGGTCGACATGGCGCACTTCGCCGGTCTGGTCGCCGGCAAGGTGTTCAGCGGCGACTTCGACCCGGTGCCGCACGCACACATCGTCACCACGACGACGCACAAGTCGCTGCGCGGGCCACGCGGCGGCATGGTGCTGTGTAAGCAGGAGCTGGCCGAGTTCGTCGACAAGGGCTGCCCGATGGTGCTCGGCGGCCCGCTGGGCAACATGATGGCCGCCAAGGCGGTGGCGCTGGCCGAGGCCAAGACGCCGGCGTTCGCCGACTACGCACAGCGCATCGTCGACAACGCGCAGGCGCTGGCGGACGGGCTGACCCGGCGCGGCGCGACGCTCGTCACCGGCGGGACGGACAACCACCTCGCGCTGATCGACGTCAGTAACTTCGGCATTACCGGACGTCAGGCCGAGTCCGCCCTGCTCGACGCGGGCATCGTCACCAACCGCAACAGTGTGCCCAACGACCCCAACGGTGCCTGGTACACCAGCGGAATCCGCATCGGAACCCCCGCGCTGACGACGCTCGGACTCGGCACCGACGACATGGACGAGGTCGCCGACCTGATGGTTTCGGTCTTCGAGGGGACGACGCCCGCCGCCGACTCCAAGGCCAAGTACACCCTGCCGGACGGCCTGGCCGACAAGATCAGCGCGCAGGCCGCCGATCTGCTCGCGCGTTATCCGCTCTACCCATCGATCGACCTGGGCTGAGCGACACGCCCTCCGCTGACCGCCCACTCGGTGGGTAGGGTGATTTGCGTGACTGATGCGATGAAGTTCGGACTGTTCGTACCGCAGGGTTGGCGGCTCGACCTGGTCGGAATCGAGCCGGCCGACCAGTGGGACGCGATGCTGCGCGTCGCGAAACACGCAGAAGATGGTCCCTGGGAGTCGATCTGGGTCTACGACCATTTCCACACCGTGCCGCTGCCCACCGAAGAGGCGACACACGAGGCGTGGACGCTGATGGCCGCGTTCGCCGCCGCGACCGATCGGATCCGGCTCGGGCAGATGTGCACCTGCATGGCGTACCGGAATCCGGCGTACCTGGCGAAGGTCGCCGCCACCGTCGACATCGTGTCCGATGGCCGGACCGAGATGGGCATCGGCGCCGGCTGGTACGAGCACGAGTGGCGGGCGTACGGCTACGGCTTCCCGAGCGCCGGCGACCGGCTCGGCGCACTGGACGAGGGCGTCGACATTATGCGCCAGATGTGGAAGAACGGCGAAGCGACCCTGGACGGCAAGTACTACCAGGTGGACGGGGCGCTCGGTTATCCGAAGCCGCTGCAGGACGGCGGCATCCCGCTGTGGATCGCCGGCGGCGGCGAGAAGGTGACGCTGCGCATCGCGGCGAAGTACGCCCGTCCTGTCGGGCACACCGAGCCCGGAACGTTCACCGAGTACACCAACTTCGGCGGTGGTGACATAGACGTCTTCCGCCACAAGTCCGACGTGTTGG
Organism: Jiangellaceae bacterium; assembly: GCA_036374835.1. Taxonomy (GTDB): domain Bacteria; phylum Actinomycetota; class Actinomycetes; order Jiangellales; family Jiangellaceae; genus DASUTB01. The sequence continues at coordinate 6,527 of DASUTB010000012.1, forward strand.
CCGAACACTGCCGTGATCTCGGTACCGACTTCGACGCGATCACTCGCTCGTCCAACTTCAACGTGGTGATTGCCGAGACCGAGGCGGACGTGCAGGACCAGCTCGCCCAGATCGAGGCCCGGTTCGCCAAGCTCCTCCCACCGGACCGCGTCGAGCGCAGCATGGCCCAGCTACGCGAGAGCCCGGCCACCGGGACGCCGGAGCAGGTCGCCGAGGCCATCGCGGCGGTGCGCGACGCCGGCATGAAGTACGCGATCTGCTACATCCCGCAGGCCGCATACGACCCGTCCAGCGTGCAAGTCTTCGCGGACAAGGTCATCCCTGAGCTCACCTGAGAATGATCATGTAAAGCTTCGATTCCCCAGCCAAACCACGCCTACAGCCCGAGCAAGGGACGGAGAACCCGCGCAACGGCTGACAAGCGTGTGATGCGGCGAGCGGCCACGGGTTGGGAACAGATAGTAACGGTTGGCGACCCTTCGAAGAGGCGCTAAGCAGGCTGAGGCGGCGTTTACGTGATCATTCTGGCGAGGAGCGACGGGGTGACGTTGCCGCCGGACACGACCGCGACCGTCGGGCCCGACGCGACACCTGGCAGCTCCCAATAGGCCGCAGCGGCGACGGCGCCGCTCGGTTCGGCCACCAGCCGGGCACCGGTCGCGATCCGGGCCATCGCTGCCAGGATCGCGTCCTCGTTGACCGTGACGACGTCGTCGACCAGGGCCGAGATGTGCGCCCAGTTGGCCACACCCACGGCCCCGCCGCGCAAGCCATCGGCGATCGTGCGTGCCGTCAACGCGGGATCCCACTCCGTTCGCCGACCGGCCGCGAAGCCTTCGGCCAGATCCCCCGCCAGCTCCGGCTCGACACCCACCACCCGAACACCTGGGACGAGCGCCTTCACCGCGACGGCGACTCCGGAGATCAGCCCACCACCGCCGACCGGTACCAGCACCGTTCCGACGTCCGCGAGATCCTCGGCGATCTCCAGCCCCACCGTCCCTTGGCCTGCGATGATCGCCTCATCGTCGAACGGCGGCACGACCGCCATGCCGCGCTCGGCCTGAAGCGCGGCCACCCGCACCTTCCGCTCCGCAGCCGGCACCGTGATCACTTCAGCCCCGAGCGCCCGGACACCGTCCACCTTCACCCGCGGTGAGTCGTCCGGCATCACCACCGCGGCCGGCACGCCGTACTCGCGCGCCGCCCACACGATCGCACGGCCGTGGTTGCCGCTGGAGTGGGTGACCACGCCTCGCGCGCGCTCATTCGCCGGTAGCGCCGCCACCGCATTGATTGCGCCGCGCAACTTGAAGGCACCGGTCGGTTGCAGGCTCTCCGGTTTGAGCCAGAGGTCACGATCGTCCGGCCACGGCACAAGCGGTGTGCGGACGGTCCGTCCGGCGATGAGCTTCGCCGCGGCCCGCACGTCGTCGAGGTCCACCATGGGCCCCATCGTGCCAGGTGGACATCGTCCGCATCCATCGCGAACCAAGCTCGGCCCTGGCTCGTTAGCAGTACAAGGGCCGCAGACGAATCGGCGACACCACCCGGACCCGGGGCGCGTCGATGAGTCGTTATCCTGAATTAAGAGACCACGCCACGACAGAGGCCCCGTGGCGAGCTTTGGAGGGTACGCGATGGTGCGAGTGTTGCCGATCATCATCGCGATCGCGCTCGCTGTTTACGCATTCGTTGACTGCATACAGACCGATCCGGCGGAGATCCGCGGACCCCGGCGTTCGATATGGATCGCGATCATCGTTCTCGTGCCCGTGATCGGACCGGCGGCGTGGCTGCTGTCGAAGAGTCGGTTCCTGCACGACCTCGGGCGGCGACGCCCCCATAGAACCGCACCGGCGGTCGCACCGGACGACAATCCGGAGTTCCTTCGCCAGATCCGCGACATCGACGAACAGCACAAAGAGATGCTGACGCAGTGGGAGCAAGACCTACGCCGGCGGGAGAAGGAGATGCGCGAACGCGGCAACGACGACGGCGATGACGGCTCGTCCGGCCACCCCGCGTCGTAGCCGGTGCCGCGCCGCCCGCAACACACCGACGAAACGAGTCCGGAGCCGGGTTGTGGCACCGTCTCAGACGGCGGCGAGCCGCGACGTGGCCAGGCATGTCCGTGCAGCCGGCGCATTCCTAAGCGATCGCCTCGCTGGGGTTGCACTGTGCCAACCCGCCTGGCCGTTTCCCTTGAGCCCGCTGGCACAAACGCCCTGATGGGGCCGACCTTGACGCAGGCCCCATCGCTCGCCGCCGGACGTGCGTGGGTGGAGCCTCCTTGTCCTGCACAACAGCTTCCCTTTGCCGGGTCGATTGGGCTCCTGTGCTCAGGAATCGGGCGAAGGTTGGCTGAGAACACATGCGTCCAGCCGTTCCAGGAGGCCGGCTCCGACGAGCTGCGCGGCCCTGCTCGTGGGCTTTTGCCGGGCCTGGGACGCGAACAGTTTGCCGAAGCCGGCGGTGAAGTCCAACCGCGGGTAGTTGGACAGAACCTGGGTGATGGTCGTGGCGGGCAGCTCATCGAGCCTGCTTCCGGTCACATCGACCGCGGTGGCATGCCAGAGCAGGTGGGCCTCAGCACCGTGGTCGAGGGTGACGTCGGGCGCGACATGAAGCACAATCGCCTCCTCGGCGACCGCTGACTTCCTCGTGGGCCATCCGTGCATTTGGGCGAACTCGTGAGCCGCGGTCGACGAGTCATACTCGAAAGGAGCGCCGGTGTCGAACTGTGGAACCAGTCCGAGGTCGTGGAGGGCCGCTGAGACGAACAGGAGCTCGGCGTCGAAGGCAAGCCCTTCCACCTCGGCCAGTGCAACGCCCCACAGGTAGCTGCGCAGGCAGTGGTTAACGAGGAAGGGTTCGGACGTGCCGCGCAGGAGCCGGTCGGCATGTCGGGCGATTTCCGAGTCGGGAATTGGTTTCATCGGCATCTCCAACGATCAGTCAGGTTCCGTCGGGCACCAGGTCGAGGCCCAGGTATCAAGGGGGAGTAGAAGACTCAACAGCTTCTTGCCTTGGTCCGTCAGGGTGTAGCCACCGTCGGCGTGCGTGACGATGCCTGCCTCCCCAAGCTCGCGGAGTCGCTCAGCAAGCACGCTGGACGAAACCCTGTCGCAGCGTGCCTGCAGTTCGCGGAAGGTGGGTCCGGGACTCGCCCTGAGTTCCCAGATAACTCTCAGCGCCCACCGACGTCCCAAGAGATCGAGCAGAGCCATGATCGGGCGGCCCGAGGTGGAGCCACGCACCGGGCGGCCGGGGAGTGGTGTCGGTTTCGCCATTCGCGCTTTCCTTTCCAAAGCACTCATGCTACCGTCCCGCTATGCCTCTAGAACAGAAGCAGCCCAGGATAGAGCCGCTGGATCCCCCGTACAACCCTGAAGTGAGCGCGACGTTGGCGCTGCTCGGGCCTCCCATCGCGCTATTCCGGGTGCTCGCGCGCCGGCCCGAACTGGCACGCGCAATCGCGGCGTGGGGCGGCTACTACCTGTCCGCCAAGTCGGCACTCCAGCCTCGCTTGCGTGAGATCGTGATCGACCGGACCACCGCGCTGTGTGGCGCGGACTACGAGTGGGGCGTCCACATCGCCGTCTTCGCGGACAAGGTCGCACTCACCCGGGAGCACGTCCGGTCACTTGGTGAAGGCCGGCCGTCCGACGCGTGCTGGGCTGACCCCGCTGAACGGGCCGCCCTTCGCGCTGTCGACGAACTCCACTCCACCAACGACCTCGCCGACGAGACCTGGGCGGAACTCGTCGCCGCAACCGGAGCCGACGCCGCACTTGAACTCGTGCTCGTCTGCGGCTGGTACCACGCGATCTCGTTCGCGGTGAAGGCCCTTCGCTTGCCGCTCGAGCCGGGTACCCGACCGATCGGCACGTCGTGATCACGGTTATCGCCCACTATCGGACGACACCGGAGGCCGCCGACGATGTGCGACGGCTGCTGGCCCAGCACGCGCGGGTAAGCGAAACAGAGCCAGGCTGCCAGTGCTTCCTGGTCCATCAGGGCACTGACGACGCCACATACTTCGCGCTCTACGAGATGTACGACGACCTCGAAGCCTTCAAAGACCATCGCAACAGCGTTCACTTCCGAGTCAACGTCGAACAGACCCTTGTCCCCCTGCTACTCGAAAGAGAGTGGCGGGTATACGGCCCCGCTCTCTAGGAACACACGCACGTGCCCGCCCATGGAAACGAACAGAGCGCTGTCGTTCGGCAAGGTGGCCGACGAGTACGCACACCGGCGGCCCGGAGCATGATGCTTTTGGAAAGGAAGCATATGTCGGAGACCAACACCACACCCGGCCGCCGGATGCGTGGCTTCACCCACGCGCCGTCCCGGCGCCTGCCACCGGCGAGACGGCCGATGACCCCCACGCCGTTCGACGAGCTCCCCGCCGACCTGCTGGCCGAGCTGGCGGCTTGCGCCCTGGATCCGAGCGTGATCTACCAGCACGTGCTGGCCGCGTTCGAGGAGGATCTGCCGGGCGATGCGCTAGATACCGCCACGGTGGCGGCGATCCCGCCCGAGCAGTTGGGGGTGGCCGACTTCGTCGCGCACGACCACGGCGTGGTGGCCGGGCTCGGCGTCGCCGCCATGGCGTTCCACGCCGCGATGGGCGATGCGGTCGCGGTCAGTGGCCGCTTGGCTGACGGCACCAGGGTTGAGCCGGGGCAGAACGTGATGCAGGTGTCCGGCCCGACAGCCGGTCTGCTGATCGTCGAGAGAACGGCGCTCAACTTCGCCACCCACCTGTCCGGCGTCGCCACGGCGACGGCCGCGTGGGTGGAGGCTCTGGCGGACACCAACACACGAGTGCTCGACACCCGCAAGACCCTCCCGGGCTGGCGAGCCTTGCAGAAGTACGCCGTGCGCTGCGGCGGCGGGGTCAACCACCGGATGAGCCTGGCCGACCGCGCGATAGTGAAGGACAACCACGCGCTTGCCGCGGGCGGCGTGGTGCCTGCGTTCCAGGCAGTCCGGGCGAGGTTTCCTCGCCTGCGCGTGGAGGTTGAGGTGGCCGATCTCTCTCAGCTGACGGAACTGCTGGATGCCGGCTGCGCGGAGATCTTGCTCGACAACATGGACGACGACCAACTGGCCGAGGCCGTCCGGATCGTTGATGGCCGCGCCACCCTGGAGGCATCCGGCGGGATGACCCTGGAGCGCGCCGCCGCCGTGGGAGCGACCGGCGTCGACTTCGTGTCGGTCGGGGCTTTGACCCACTCCGCCGTCGTACTTGACATCGGCATGGACCTGCACGCCGCCGCCGACATCGGTGATCCGCTCACGGTGCTCGGCTGATCGCAGGGGCGCCGGATACGGCCTTGCGGGTCTCCCCCGCCCTTGATTCCATTCGAGATCGTGTGTAAGTAATGCTAGACAGTGTCTGACAATGTCAGTTATACTGGCCTTGTGACGCAACACCATCAGTACCGAGTCTCGACCGAATGGACCGGCGCCGGTACAACTGGCACGATCAACTATCGGGCCTACGGGCGCTCGCATGTGTCGCGAGTTCCCGGTCGTCCCGCGCTGCTGGGCTCCTCCGATCCCGCGTTCCGAGGGGATTCCGGTCGCTGGAACCCGGAGTTGCTGCTGGTGGCGACGCTGAGCCAGTGTCACCTTCTGCAGTATTTGCACCTGTGTGCGGTCAACGGGGTCACTGTGGTGGCCTACCAGGACGACACTTCGGGCGCGATGGCAGAAGATGGCGAGGGCGGTGGACGGTTCACTGGCGTGGAGCTGCGTCCGATCGTCACCGTCGCCTCGCCGGACATGGTCGAACGGGCCGAAGAGCTTCATCACGAGGCGGCGGCAAAATGCTTCATCGCCTCCTCGGTGAACTTCCCCGTGACCCACAGCCCCCGGATCCACGTGAGGGATCCACAGTGACGTCGGCACTGTCGGTCGTCGACTCCGCCTACGCGAAGGTCAGGACCCTCATCGTCGCGGGTGACTTGCCGCCCGGGTCGCGCCTGGCCGAACTACCGCTGGCGAGGCGACTTGGCGTGTCTCGGCCAACCGTGCGCGAGGTACTGCGCCGCCTCGAGGTCGCTGGACTTGCCTTGTCTGACGGTCGCGGCCTTCGTGCCGCGTGGATGGACGATCGACAGCTGCGCAGCGCGCTCCTGATGCGGGCCAGTCTCGAGGGACTGCACGCCGAGCTTGCCGCCAAACGGGTCGCAGCAGGCGAGATCTCACCTGCCGAGCTGCGCCGCCTCGGAGAGACCGCCGACGAAGCTCAGCACGCCACCGATGCAGGCGACCTTGACGCCGCCATAAACGCGAACCGGGCCTTCCACCAGATGATCGACGAGATGACCGACAGCCCGCTCAGTTGCGCGGCTGTGGACACCCTGTGGGACCGGATCCTCGCTGCCACCAAGGCCTCGCTGGATCCACCGGAGCGTCGACGCCAGGTGAGTCGTGAGCACCGTGAGCTGATTCGGGCGATCCGAGCCGGGGCGGCCGCCGATGCGGCACAGATCGCGTCTGCCCATGTCAGATCCACTCTTGACGCGGTGACGCCCACTCCGCCGACGTTCAAGAATCGGCCCGATTCGTGACGGGCCGGCCATGCGATCAACCGCCCAGAATCCCGCGGCTTCTCATCGCGGATTCGCCCGATCACGCCGACCTCAGTGATCTGGTAGCCCCCTTCGAAACCAACGCAAACGAGTAACGCAGCAGCATCAGGAAAGGAAGTGCGCATGCGCATTGCGGTAGCCGGCGGCACTGGACTAGTCGGCCGAGCCGTCGTCGTCCGACTGCAAGAGTCGGGCCACCAGCCCGTGATCCTCTCTCGACGACACGGCATCGACCTCACCTCAACATCGAGTGGCGATCTTGCCGCCTCGCTAAATGACGTGCACGCCGTCATCGACGTGACGAACACGCCCAGCGCGGAACCCGACGACGCCCGGCGCTTCTTCGGCGCCGTCACCCGCCGACTCGTCGCCGCCGGCCGACACGCGGGCGTTCGGAAACACGTTGCCCTTTCCATCCTCGGAATCGACAAGGTCCACGGAAACGCGCATTACGCAGGGAAGCGACTGCAAGAAGAACTAGTCATCGAGCAGGCGCCGGACGCGGTCATTGTGCGGGCGGCACCCTTCCATGACTTCGCCGCCATGGTCGTCGGTTGGACCAGGCGAGCCGGCACCGCAATCGTTCCACCTCTGCTAGTGCAGCCCGTCGACGTCACTGAGGTGGCCATGGAACTCGTCGAAGCGGCAACGCTCGAGACCTCGCCCGGACGCATCGACCTGGCCGGCCCTCGCCCCGAAGACCTCGTCGACATGGCCCGTCGGACGTTACTGGCGCGCGGAGAATACCTCGACCTGGTGCCCTCATGGCAGGGGCCGCTGGGGCCGGATATGGCCGGGGAAGTGCTGCTACCAGGCCCGGACGCCCGCCTCGGGTCGAAGACCTTCGACGAGTGGCTTGCCGGCCAAGTCACGTTCGGTTAGCGATCTCGTCACGACGACGGAGTCCAAACCAACCGCCCTGAAGAGCGCGATCAAGTGACTGTTCCGGCCCCGCGAAGGCGGTCGCCGATCTGACACGGAGGCACTCAGTTGGATCTTGGTTTAAGCGGCCGGCGCTTCGTGGTCACCGGCGCGAGCCGGGGAATCGGCAAGGCCATCGCGGACACGTTGGCCGCCGAAGGTGCCGACGTCGCAATCTTCGCGCGTCGACGCGAGCAGCTGGACCGCGCCCGTGCTGATCTGGACCGGCACGGGACCCGCATCGTCCAAGTCGCTGTCGATGTCACCGACACGCAGGCGCTCGGACACGCGGTCAACGAAGCGGCAGAGCGGCTCGGCGGCCTGGACGGCGCCGTGGCGAATGCCGGCGGCACTATCGGTGGCAACCTTCTGGATTCCACGCCGGAGGACTTTGCTGCCACGTTCCAGCTCAACACTGGGCACGCGGTGGGCCTCACCAAGGCCGCCGTTCCCCATCTGAAGTCTGCCGGCGGCGGATCTGTTGTTCTGATCGCGTCCATCACCGGTATCCGGCCGGGTCCCCGGACGACCTATGCGGCCGCGAAGGCTGCCGAGATCCACTTGGCCGCTGTCCTTGCTCAAGAACTTGCTCGTTTGCGCATTCGCGTCAACGCCGTCAGTCCTGGGTCGATCTTCTTTCACGATGGTGGCTGGCACCGGTTTCAACAAGAGAAACCGGATGATTTCAACAGCTTCGTCGACACCGAGTTCCCGTTCGGGCGGATGGGGACCCTGGAGGAGGTAGCCGCACCCGTCGCATTCCTGCTGTCGGAACGCGCCTCATGGATCACCGGAACGAACCTGGTCGTCGACGGCGGCCAAGGCAAGCCCAGCGCTCGCCGCTTCACCTCGTAGCCAAGCGTCTGGACTAGTTCGGAGGCGCTCGAGAGAACCCCGCGGGTCGCAGTCTGAGTTTGCGGCCGGCTCCTCGATCACCGCGTGGACCGTCGAGGGCTGCCTTCGAGATGGGCCCGGACCGGACGATCGTGCAGGCAGCGTGGTCGGCCAGGTATATGACATGGTCGTTGGATTCCTCGTTGGACCTGCCGCTTCGGGGCTGGCCGGTCTCATTCACGAACGGCCCGCGATCCCTGCCGGATCGCGGGCCGCCCCATGCTGGTTCTACTGGTTCATCAACTCGCTCATGTCGAGCACCTCGTCGGCGGGTGGCGCCTCGACGTCGACGTCGACACCGTAGTTGGTGTAGGTCGTATCGACTGAAGCGCTGCCATCCACATCTGCGGTATGCCGGCGCGGCAGGTTGTCCCCGTCGATCCACATCGAAAAGACCAGCTCGCCGATCTGGTTCTCGGCCCCGGACAGACCCTGGAATGCGGCAACATCGTTGACGACGACGAGGTATTCAGTCGTGTCGGTCCCGTCGACATCGGCGCTGCCCACTTCCGTGACGGTCAGCAGGTCTGGATTCTCCGCGAGCTGCGCCACCAGGTCCGTGGCAGAACCGATGTCCTCGAACGCCTGGTTCATCTGCTGTGCGAACGGGTCGTCGCCCTCAGGGTCGACCGTCATCCACGAACCCATCTCGGTCGGGAAGCCCATCTCCTCGGACAGCTCCATATAGAACTGGCCGTCCACGAACAGGACGGTGGACTGCGAACCCATCACGTCCGTTGTCAGGCGCATGTTGGCCTCGGAGATGTCCGTACTGACCTCGATCGCGCCGGTCACCGTCAGTTCCTGTCCGCCTGCGTTCGACGTCGTCTCGAACTCGTAGCTGCCCGCCTCGACAACGGCGTCCGCGATGGCCGCGAACAGTGCCTCCGCGTCCACCTCGTCGCCACCGGACACGGTCTCGGTGGATTCGTCGTCCGACTCGTCGGCATCCTCCGCGTCGTCGGCCGATGCTTCGGCCTCGGCTTCGCTCCCGGCCGGCGTCTCGTCCGCCGACGGAGATTCATCGCCCCCACAGGCCGTCGCGCCGAGTGCCACAGCCACAACCGGCACGACCAGCTTTCTCAGTTGCACAGCAACGTACCCCCTCCATTGAGCCATCGAAGTGCTGCGCGACCCTAACACGCGGCCGTTGACCGGAGAGCCGCCACCCATGATCATGTTCAACCGACCGTGGATTATGTAGGCCGATTGAACATGATCATGATGTGGTGCCGGATCAGGCGGTGGCTTTGACCTTGGCCGGGTCCAGCGGGATGCCCGGACCCATCGTGCTGGTCATCGTCGCCTTCTTGATGTAACGGCCCTTGGCGGCCGACGGCTTGAGCCGGTTCACCTCGTCGAGCACGGCCGTGTAGTTCTCGGCCAGCGCCTGCTCGCTGAACGACGCCTTGCCGATTACGAGGTGCAGGTTGGCGTGCTTGTCGACGCGGAACTCGATCTTGCCGCCCTTGATGTCGCCGACGGCCTTGGCGACGTCCATCGTCACCGTGCCGGTCTTGGGGTTCGGCATCAGACCACGCGGGCCGAGGACCCGGCCGAGCCGTCCGACCTTGCCCATCAGGTCCGGCGTCGCGACGACCGCGTCGAAGTCGAGGCGGCCGTTCTGGACCTCCTCGATGAGCTCGTCGCCGCCGACCACGTCGGCACCCGCCTCGGAGGCTTCGGTGGCCTTGGCACCCTGGGCGAAGACCAGCACCCGTGCGGTCTTACCGGTGCCGTGCGGCAGGTTGACGGTGCCACGCACCATCTGGTCGGCCTTACGCGGGTCGACGCCGAGCCGCATTGCGACTTCGACGGTCGGGTCGTACTTGGTTTTGGCCGTCTCCTTGACGAGTTGGACGGCTTCCGGAATGGAATACAGGCGGTCGCGGTCGATCTTCTCAGCCGCTGCGCGGTATGCCTTGCTGCGCTTCATTGTTCGCTCCTTGTGTTCGCGGAGTTGTGGTGACGGGCCAGCGCGTGACCCTCCCACTTTCCCTTGATCATGTTCAATTGACCGCGAATTTCGATGGTCGATTGAACATGATCATCGGAAGGTGTCTTACTTGACCTCGATGCCCATCTGCTGAGCGGTGCCGGCGATGATCTTCTCGGCGGCGTCGAGGTCGTTGGCGTTGAGGTCGGGCATCTTCTGCTCGGCGATTTCGCGCACCTGGTCGCGGTTGATGGCACCGACCTTGACGCGATTCGGCTCGCTCGACCCCTTGTCGAGGCCGGCGGCCTTCAGGATCAGCTTGGCGGCCGGTGGCGTCTTGGTGACGAACGTGAACGACCGGTCCTCGTAGACGGTGATCTCGACCGGCACGACGTTGCCGCGCTGGGACTCGGTGGCCGCGTTGTAGGCCTTGCAGAACTCCATGATGTTCACGCCGTGCTGACCCAGCGCCGGACCGACCGGCGGGGCGGGCGTGGCGGCGCCGGCCTGGATCTGCAGCTTGATGAGGCCTGCGACTTTCTTCTTCGGGGGCATTCCTTGAGGTCCTTACCTTCGTTTTCTTCGTCGCACCGGCGGGCCGGCGCCTGGGTTGCTCAGAGCTTCTGGATCTGCGAGAACGAGAGTTCGACGGGCGTCTCCCGACCGAAGATCTCAACCAGACCCTTGATCTTCTGCGAGTCTGCGTTGATCTCGTTGATGGTGGCGTGCAGGGTGGCGAACGGGCCGTCGATCACCATGACCGAGTCGCCCACCTCGAAGTCGAGAACCTCGACCTGCGGCGCCGCGCCGGCCTCTTCCTGCTCGGCGGGCTTGACCTGTTCGGTGACGTCCGGCGCCAGCCACCGCTCGACCTCGTCGAGCGTGAGCGGAATCGGCTGGTGGGTGTGGCCGACGAATCCGGTCACCGCGGGGGTGTGACGGACGGCCGCCCACGACTCGTCGGTCATCTCCATCCGCACCAGGACGTAGCCGGGGAAGCGGTTGCGCTTAACGAGCTTGCGCTGCCCGCCCTTGATCTCGGCGACCTCTTCCTGCGGGACCTCGACCTCGAAGATGTAGTCCTCCATGTTGAGGCTCACGATGCGGCTCTCGAGGTTCGTCCGAACCCGGTTCTCCATCCCGGAGTAGGTCTGCACGACGTACCACTCGCCCGGCTTGGCGCGCAGCGCCCGGCGGAACTCCTCCAACGGGTCTGGCGTGGCATCATCGGCCCGGTCGCCGGACGCCACGTCGGCCGCCCCGTTGGCAAGGGCGGATTCGTGCTGCTCAGACACGGTTGGTTCTCTCCTTGGATTTCTGGACAGGCTAGCCGAAGATCCTGAACATCAGGGCTTGGAACCCGATGTCGAGGGCGGACACGACAGCAATCATGATCGCAACGAAAATCAGCACCACGATCGTATACGTGATCAGTTGACGCTGCGTGGGATAGACCACCTTGCGCAGTTCGGCGACGACCTGCCGCACGAACAGCGCCATCCGCGCGAACGGGTTGCGTCGCTGCGGCGAGCCACTCGGCTCTTTCCTTGCAACCTCTCGCGTTTCGGCCACTTTCAACTACCTCGCTGTCATGCCTCTTCTGACGGCTCGTTCACTACCTATCCGAAGCAGGGCACGAGGGACTCGAACCCCCAACCGCCGGTTTTGGAGACCGGTGCTCTTCCAGTTGAGCTAGTGCCCTTCGATGGCGCAACATTCCGCGCCGGAACGCACTGAGGTCGCGCAACGGCAAAGAGGGTAACGTCCACCAACGAAAAGAGTGTACGGGGTGGACCGCCCGCCCGTCGAACTCGTACCCTGGCGCAGTTGATCTGACGCGCGAGCCGCTGGCCGGGGTGTGGCCGAAAAGCTCACGTGCGCACTGCTACCTGATGATGCCAAGATGCAGGGTATGACGACTCGTACCGCCACCACCAGTTTGTCCCGCCCGCGCGTGTCGGAGCGGATAGGCGCGATCACGGAGTCCGCGACGCTCGCCGTCGACGCCAAGGCCAAGGCGCTCAAGGCGGCCGGACGACCGGTCATCGGATTCGGCGCCGGCGAGCCCGATTTCCCGACGCCGGACTACATCGTGGAAGCGGCCGTCGAGGCATGCCGAGACCCGCGCAACCACCGCTACTCCCCTGCCGGCGGTCTGCCCGAGCTCAAGCAGGCGATCGCCGACAAGACCGCGCGCGACTCCGGCTACCGCGTCGAACCTGCACAGGTTCTCGTCACCAATGGTGGCAAGCAGGCGGTTTTCGAGGCGTTCGCGACGCTGCTCGACCCGGCGGACGAGGTGCTGCTCCCGACGCCGTACTGGACCACGTACCCCGAAGCGATCCGTCTCGCCGGCGCCGAGCCGGTCGAGGTGCTGGCCACCGAGGACACCGGCTACCTGGTCAGCGTCGATCAGCTCGACGCCGCGCGCACTGCGCGGACCAAGGCACTGCTGTTCTGCTCGCCGTCCAACCCGACCGGAGCGGTCTATCCGCCGGAGCAGGTTCGCGAGATCGGCCAATGGGCGCTCGATCACGGCATCTGGGTGGTCACGGACGAGATTTACGAGCATCTGGTCTACGGCGACGCGAAGTTCACCTCCGTGCCGGTCGCGGTTCCCGAGCTTGCCGACCAGTGCGTCGTGCTCAACGGCGTCGCCAAGACGTACGCGATGACCGGCTGGCGGGTCGGCTGGATGCTCGCCCCCGCGGACATCACCAAGGCCGCGACGAACCTGCACTCGCACTCGACGTCCAACGTCGCGAACGTCAGCCAGCGGGCTGCGCTGGCGGCCGTGTCCGGCGACCTCCACGCAGTCGCCATGATGCGCGAAGCTTTCGACCGCCGTCGGCGGACGATCGTCTCCATGCTCAACGAGATCGACGGTGTCGAGTGCCCGGAACCGGAGGGCGCGTTCTACGCTTACCCGTCGGTCAAGGGTGTGCTGGGACGAGAAGTGGCTGGACGGACGCCGTCCACCAGCGCCGAGCTCGCCGAGATCATCCTGGACGAGGCCGAAGTCGCGGTCGTTCCCGGGGAAGCGTTCGGCCCGAGCGGATATCTGCGGATGTCGTACGCGCTCGGTGATGACGACCTCGTCGAGGGCGTATCCCGAATCCAGCACCTGCTCAGCTGATGTCGTTCGATCACGTTCGGCAGGCGCAGCGACGTCCTACCATGCCTGCATGGGTGGTGTGATGTCGCTACGCCTGGTAGTGCGCGTGAATGCGTGCGAGGTTCGCTGATGCCGCCGGCCAGCCGGGATCTGCGGGCGCTGCCGAAAGCGCACCTGCACCTGCACTTCACCGGTTCGATGCGCCACACCACCCTGGTGGAGCTCGCCGACCGGCATGACGTCCGGCTGCCCGACGCCTTGCGCGACGAGTGGCCACCGAAGCTGTCGGCCACCGACGAGAAGGGCTGGTTCCGGTTCCAGCGGCTCTACGACCTGGCGCGATCGGTGCTGCGCGAGGAGGACGACGTCCGGCGGCTCATCACCGAGACCGCCGAGGACGAAGCGGCCGAAGGGTCCGGATGGCTCGAGATCCAGGTCGATCCGTCCGGCTATGCCCATCAGTTCGGCGGCATCACGGCCTTCACCGAACTCGTGCTGGACGCCACCGCCGCCGCCGAGCGGCAGACCGGCGTGGGGATCGCGGTCGTCATCGCGGCCAACCGCACCCGGCACCCACTCGACGCACGCACGCTGGCCCGCCTGGCGAGGCAGTACGCCGGCGACCGGGTCGTCGGATTCGGCCTGTCCAATGACGAGCGTCGCGGCATCATCGCCGAGTTCGCACCGGCGTTCCGGATCGCCCGCGACGCCGGGCTGATTTCGGCGCCGCACGGCGGTGAGTTGCGCGGGGTGGACAGCGTGCGCGATTGCGTCGAACTGCTCGGGGCAACCCGCCTCGGCCACGGCGTGCGCTCGGTCGAGGATCCGGGGCTGCTGGAGAAGCTGGCCGACGCGGCCGTCACCCTCGAGGTATGCCCGGCCTCGAACGTCTCGTTGGGTGTCTACGCCAAGGCGGGGGACGTCCCACTGCGCCGGCTCGTCGACTCGGGCGCGCGGCTGGCGCTCGGCGCTGACGACCCGCTCCTTTTCGGGTCCCGGCTCGTCGACCAGTACGAGGCGGCCCGCAGTGTTCATGGCTTCACCGACGAGGAGCTGGCCGATCTGGCGCGTAGTTCGATCTACGGCTCCGCCGCGCCGTCAGACGTCCGCACGCGGCTGCTTACCGAGATCGACAATTGGCTCACCTCGGAATGACCATGTTTGGCTGCTAATTCCCAGCCAAACCATGCCCACAAGCCCAGCAACGCACGGAGACACCGCGCAAAGCGGCTTCGCGGCGTGCGTTACTCGGCATTCTGGACTTTGCCGGGCTCCTACCGGCGATACGCGGGATACAGACGCGGTTTGGCTGGGAAGCACCGGCCAAACATGGTCATTCTTAGAGGGAGCAGCCGAGGAGGACTGGTTCGTTCTCCAACTCGATGCCGAACTTCTCCCGCACCCCGTCACGCACGTCCCGAGCCAGCACCAGCAGATCCTCCGTTGACGCCGACCCACGGTTGGTGAGCGCCAGCGTATGTTTGGTCGACAACGACACCCGGCCACCCGGCCCGGGATAGCCACGGGAAAAGCCGGCGTGTTCGATCAGCCATGCCGCACTCGTTTTTACCAGCCCGTCGCCGGCGGGCCACCGCGGGGCATCGACCGGCAGGCCGGCAGCGTCCGCAACGGAAACGACCGGATTGGTGAAGAACGACCCAGCGCTCCACGTGTCGTGGTCGGACGGGTCGAGCACCATGCCCTTGCCGCGACGCAGCCGCAACACCGCGTCACGCACATCGGCGAGCTTGGCCCGGTCGCCTATCTCGACACCGAGCGAACGGGCCAGCTCCGCGTACTGCACCGGCGCGCCGAGCGAACCCTGCAGCAGCTGGTACGTGACCGACAGGATCACCCATCGACCGCTGCCCTTGAACCGGCTCGTCCGGTACGCGAACGCGCATTCCGCGTTCGCGAACGTGCGAATCCGATCCGTATGGCGGTCGTACGTCCGCACCGACCAGATGGTCTGAGCGACCTCCTGGCCGTAGGCACCGACGTTCTGCATCGGGGTCGCGCCGACCGCTCCGGGTATACCGGACAGCGCCTCCACGCCGATCCACTCCGAGCTCACAGCGCGGGTCACGAACTCGTCCCAGTCCTCGCCGGCGGCTGCGGTCACCAGCAGACCGCCGCACGCGGCGAGATCGTCATCGCCACATCCGGAGTCGTCGACGGAGACGCCCCGGGTCCGGACGCGGACGACCGTCCCGTCGAATCCCTCGTCGGCCACGACGAGGTTGGAACCGCCGCCGAGCACCAGCACCGGTTCGCCTCGCCGGTCGCAGTCCCGGACGAACTCGATCAGCTCGGACTCGGTCGCCGCCTCGACGAGGCGCGACACCGGGCCGCCGAGCCGCAACGTGGTCAGTTCCGAGAGGTTCATCACGCCGCCGGTGGACGCACGACCGCGCGAGCCTGGGCCAGAACTTTCTGTTCGTCGGCGCGGACGGTCAGCTCGACGTCCAGCAGACCGTCGTCGCGGACGCCGCGCACCGCCGCGGCTACGGTCACCACCACACCTTCGGCGTCGTCCGGCACGACCACCGGACGGGCGAACCGCGCTCCGTACTCGACCACCGCGCCCGGGTCGCCGGCCCAATCGGTGACGACGCGGGCCGCGAGCGCCATGGTCAGCATGCCGTGGCTGATGACACTCGGCAGCCCGGCGTCCTTCGCGATGCGGTCGCTCCAGTGGATCGGGTTGAAGTCACCAGACGCACCCGCATACCGGACGAGATCAGCACGAGTGACGGTGAACTCCCGCTCGGCGAGGACGGTTCCGGCTTCACGCATCGCCCGCGGCCTCCGGACGGACGAGCAGGGTCGCCTTCGCCGTACACACCGGACCGCCGTCTGCCGCCGTGACCTCACACCGGACACCGAGGAAGTCGTTCCCGGCACGCGAGCGCACCGATTCCAGCGTCGTCGTCGTGCTCAGCCGATCACCCGCCCGGATCGGCCGGTTGTGCTCGAAGCGCTGATCGGCGTGAATCACCTGGGAGTAGTCGATGCCCAGATCCTCGACCAGTACATCGAATCCGCGCAGCACCGGAATCATCGCGAACGTCGGCGGCGCGACGATGTCCTCGTGGCCGAGGGCACGTGCCGCGTCCGGATCGCGATAGGCCGGGTTGGCGTCACCGATCGCCTCGGCGAACTCGCGGATCTTCTCCCGGCCGACGTCATAAGGCTGCGGCGGGTAGACCCGCCCGGCGAGCGTTGGGTCGACGGTCATGACATCGAACCTACCGAATGGGCGCCACACGGCTTACGTGGACCGGACATGACGATCCACGGTGCTGCCCTGCGCCAATGATCATGGACCGCCGGCCGCCGGGTTGCGGGTGCCGGGGTCGGGACGGCGCCAACGTACGATCGTCGGGTCGAACCGAGCTCGTCAGGTAAGGGGGAGGATGTTCCGCTCAATGCCGGACGGCTGGCGCGCCGGACTCGGCGAATGGGTCGAATCGGCGCGGTTCCGCAACGTGATCACCGGGCTCATCGTCCTCAACGCCATCATTCTGGGCATCCAAACCTCGGCGGCCGCGCAGGCGGAGGCAGGGTCCTTCCTGAACGTCGCCAACAACGTGATCGTGGCGATCTTCGTCGTCGAGATCACCCTCAAGCTGATCGCCTTCGGCCCGCGCTTCTTCGGCTCGGGCTGGAACGTCTTCGATTTCGTCATCGTGGGGATCTCGCTCGTACCGACCGCCGGACCGTTGTCGATCATGCGCACGCTGCGCATCCTTCGCGTACTGCGCCTGCTTTCCACGGTGCAGCGGCTGCGGGTGCTGGTCGAATCGCTGATGCGGGCGCTGCCGGGAATCGGCTGGACCTCGGCACTGCTGGTGATGATCTTCTATGTCTTCGGGGTGATGGGGACCGAACTGTTCGGCGATGAGTTCCCGCAGTGGTTCGGCGGAGTCGGCGACAGCGTCTACAGCCTCTTCCAGGTCATGACCCTGGAGAGCTGGTCGATGGGCATCGCCCGGCCGGTGATGGAGGTATACCCCTACGCGTGGGCGTACTTCGTCCCGTTCATCTTGATCTCTAGCTTCATGGTGCTCAACCTGTTCATCGCGATCATCGTCAGCGCGACGCAGGACGTGCACGACGACGAACTGCGCGCCGAACGGGTCGCCACCGAGAAAGCGGCAACGGACGCCCGCGACGAGATGCTCGAGCTCCTGCACTCATTGCACAACCGCATCGACGATCTCGAACGCCGCCTTGGGACGAACGACGTCGATCGGCAACGCTGACTCCCAAGGGCAGGCGGCCCCGCGGCACATCGACGTACTCGCCCGTCGCCGGAGCCGTTGCCTAGGCTGTGACCATGCTCTCCCATCTCCTCCGCCGTGCGCTCTACGCGATCGCGGTCAACGACAGGATCGAGGACGTCGTCCGCTCCCGCCCGCCGTTCGAGCAGCGGGCATACAGGGCGGCTCGGCGATACGTGGCCGGGGCGACGCTGGACGAGGCGACAACCACCGTCCGGCGGCTCCACGACCAAGGTTTCGGAGTGAGCCTCGACATGTTCGGCGAAGGCGCGTCGGACGAGGACGCGGTCTCCCGGGTCGTCGACGGCTACCGCGCCGCCGCCGCGCGGGTCGGCGAGACCGGTGCCGACGTGAACCTCGAGATCGTCCCGTCCAATCTGGGCCTCGACCTCGGACTCGACGTGTGCCGGCGGCACGCCGATCAGGTAGTGGCGGTCCTGCCGACCGGTAGCCGATTCGAGGTGAGCGCCGAGGAGAGCTGGCGGACGCCGCAGATCATGGATCTCACCCTCGCCCTGGCCGCGGACGGTGTGCCGGTCGTGGCGACGCTGCAGGCCAACTTGCGGCGCAGCGAGCGGGACGCCGAGCGGCTCCTCGAAGCGGGTGTGCCCGTCCGCCTGGTCAAAGGCGCATACATGGAACCGCCGGATATCGCCTACCCGTGGGGTGATGAGACGGATATCGCATTCATCCGTCTCGCCCGCACACTCAGTGCGGGAGAGCATCTGGTCCTCGCGACGCACGATCCGGTCCTGCGCGAGGCGCTGCTGGGAGATCTCGAGAACGTGTCGGTTGCGATGCTGCTCGGCGTCCGCGAGCACGACGCCGCCTCCCTCGTGGCGCGCGGGGTGCCGGTGCGCATCTACGCACCGTTCGGCGACCAGTGGTTCCGCTACTGGCTGCGCCGCGTCGCCGAGGCCCAAGGCGCCTGACCCGCAGCTGCTGCGCCGGCGCGGTGGCCGGTGCACCGGGACGTTCATCCGATCAACAAAGGCCCAAAGGCCCGCCGGCCGACATCCTACGGCCCTGCTGATGATCTCGCTTGTGGGCGGATCGTAGTTGGCAACGGCACATTGACCGAAGGAGTCAAAATGAACAACCGGCTGAAGGTTCTGGGCCTGGTCCTCGCGCTCATCGGCGTGGGATTCCTGGTCGGCAGCGGGATCGCCTACGCGAAGGCGCAGGACGGCTACGACTCGCTGCACGCGTTCAGCGAGGAGCAGAACGTCATCCTGAGCTACAACGAGGACGGCGAGCTCACCGACCGGGGCACGACCGAGGGCGCCGATGCGATCATGGAGTTGCTGACGGTCGACTGGGGCTACCCCGTGGTCGAGTCCGACCTGGACCCGAACGACCCGCTCGTCAACACCGCTACCGAGTACATGTACCAGATGGCGACAGTCGGCTACCACGTCCTGCACGGGACCCAGACAGTTGTTCTTGAGGAGGACGTCGAGTACAACGGCGAGGTCTTCGAGGCAGGCACCTATGAATTCGACGTCGACGGCCGCTACTGGACCGACTTCGACAGAGAGCACCCGATCGAGGGCCCGGCCCGCGAGCAGGCCTGGACCGGCACCGCGCACGGGCTGTTCGGCGAGCTCGGCGTCGGCACCGTGACCCACTCGGCCCTGCAGCTGGCGCTCGGCCTGGCCGCCCTCCTGGCAGCCATCGGCGGCACGCTGGTGCTCACCGGCTTCGGCCTGGTGTGGGTTGCCCGCGGGCAGACGGTCACCCGCAAGCAGCAGATGGATGCGCCGGAGATCGAGAAGATCAACGCCTGACGACCGCCGCTGGCGAGCAACCGAACGCAGAGGTCCTCCGGAAGGTCCGGAGGGCCTCTGACCGTGTCCGGGATCGTGTATCGCCTTCGAGCTAGTGCTCGTGATCGCGGTAATGCGCGGCCAGCAGGTCTTCACCCCAATCGCGGCGCAGGTCGCGCCACACCGTGTGGATGTGGTTCGCGTCGTTCTGCGTGTTGTCGTACTCCAGCAAGAACGTCGGCCCGAGGACTGCGTAGTAGTGGCCGTGCCCGGGCTCGACCGGACCGGCCCAGCGGAACGACACACCGTCCAGTCCCGCCGCCTCGATGCCGGTCCATGCGGCGTCGGCCACGGCGGGTACTGCACGGTCCAGGTGGTGGCGCACGAGTCGCACGAGAAGCTCGCGGTGCGCGCCGGCCATATCGGCATAGGCCAGTCCGGGCGGGATCTTGCCCGTGTCGGCTACGGGGTCGTGCCGGGTCAGAATGTCTCGTGGCGCCACCGAGTCGACAACGACGTCGGGCCGGTCCGCCACGAGTCCTCGCGCCAGCACCCGCCCGAGGTCTTCGTCGTCGGGCAGCGTGCGCAAACCCGCCTGCGCGTGGCTCGGCGGGACGCTCGCCGGGTTGGCGCCGAAGAACATCGGCGCCCCCGCCACATGTTCCCCGACAATCGTCAGGTGAACGGCGAGATGGTGGCCGCCGACCTTCCATGCCCACGGTTGCCCGCCGCCCGGCTCGCCGAGCACCCGGAACCAGTAGTACTCCGGATGTCTGCGGTCCCAGCCCGGGCGTCCCACCGCGCGCTCGATCGCGGCAAGGATCTCCTCCAGCTGCATAATGGCGCGTGCTGTCGCGAATCCCCGCTTGGACAGGCCGGTCGCCAGCAGCTCGAGGGCACGTTCTTGCTGATCGGCCGACATGTCGGCCAGCGCCAGTCCGGGACGGGGCCCGGGCAGGTAGGTGAACTCACGTCGGTCCGAGGCGTCGAACGCGGCGATCGCCGTGCTCCGTTGTTCCGGCTCCAGCGAGTCCACGAACGCCCGCGCCGCGACGGTCATTTCACGCGTTACCCGAGTCTGGTCGCCGCCGAACAGCTCACCCACGACCAGCCACCCTACGTGACCCATCCGTTGGATTGCGTTGCACAAGCTCAGCGCCGATTCGGCCGAGTTCAACTCGTACGCTGTCCGGTTCGAGAACGTCGATCTGGTCGCCCCATCCAGCCAATCCACGGGCCAGGAGCTCCGTGGTCGGCGCGGCCACTCGCACGCGGAGACGGTTGCCGTCCAGCGGCTCCGCCGTCACGGCCTGCTCGCCGAGCCGCTCGCGGAGAAACGGCAGGACGTTCGGATCGGTGACGATGGTCGCCGATGCACCATGGCGCTGCTCGTCGACCGCACGGACGACTTCCGCCCACGCCTCGGCAAGATCAAGGTTAGCCGGTCGTTCGGCCGGCTCGTCGGTGACGACGGCGTCGACGATCCGGTCCACCCGGTAGGTGCGCCGGCCGCCGTCCGTGCGGCCGAGCAAGTACCAGACCTGGCTCTTTTCGACCAGACCCCACGGCTCGACGAGTCGCTCCGCAGGCTCGCGATCCCAACCGCGATAGATCAGCCCGACCTTCCTACGCTGCACGACCGCCGCCTGCAACTCCGCGACGAGTGCAGGCCGCTCCCGCACCGGTCGACCCCACTGCGACGGATCGATGACCACGGTTTCGGCAGCCGCCTCAGCGTCCGCGCGGAAGGTCTCCGGCAGGGCACGCACCAGCTTGCGCAGTGCCGACTTCGCTTCGGGCGCCACCGAAGCCGCCGGACCGACCAGCAGGAACAGGGCGCGTGCCTCCGGGGCGGACAGCCCGGTCAGATCGGTTCGCGCACCACCGAGCAACTGCCAGCCACCGCCACGACCCACCTGCGGGTACACCGGGATACCGGCCGCTGACAGTGCTTCCAGGTCACGTCTGGCCGTGGACACTGAGACCTCAAGCTCGTCGGCCAACTCGGTCGCCGTGACGCTGCCCCGTGCCTGCATGAGAAGCAGCGTTGCGACTAGCCGGTCTGCGCGCATCTGCTCAGTCTCTCAAACAAAGTAGTCAGTGGATGAGCACTTTTATGCCGGATCCTGGTCGAGACAGCGAAAAGAGAAGGGACATCACCATGTTGCGAGGATTCGCCACCATCAGCTACTGGGCCGACGACCTGGACGCCGCCAAGCGCTGGTACACCGAGCTGCTCGGGATCGAGCCGTACTTCGAGCGCTCGGGACCGGACGGACGTCCCGGCTACGTCGAGTTCCGGGTCGGTGACTATCAGGACGAACTTGGCCTGATCGACCGCCGCTGGGCGCCCGACGGCGGCGCGTCCGAGCCGGGCGGGGTCGTCATGCACTGGCACGTCGACGACATCGCAGCCACGTACGAGCGGCTCCGGTCGATGGGCGCCGCCGAGTATCAGCCCATCACTCCGCGCGGCGAGGGATTCGTGACCGCCGCCGTCACGGATCCGTTCGGCAACGTGCTCGGCATCATGCAGAACCCGCACTACGTCGAGATCCTTCGGCAGTTCGAACCTGATGCGACAGTCCTCGATTGAATCGAGGGGTCCGGCGTTCGGATTGCTGCGTCATGATCTATCAAGCCAGATTGTCGGACCCGCGTGGCACGATCGCCCTCATGGATGCAGGACCAACCCACGAGCGAGCGACCGAGCCCGAGGACCTTAGTCGAATGGTGGTCGAACGACTCAACGCCGGCGACGTGGACGGCCTGGTCGAGCTCTACGAACCGGACGCGGTGATGGCACTGCCCGGCGGTAGGTCTGCGACCGGTGCACAGCAAATCCGTGCCGCCTACGAGCAGTTCGTCGCCGACCCTCCTTCCGTCCAACCAGGTACTCAGCAGCCGACACTGCGCTGCGGCGAACTGGCCCTCACCTCCTCCCGCCTGCCCGACGGCACGATCACCGTCGAGGTAGCCCGGCGACAGGCAGACCGAACCTGGCGATGGGTGCTCGACCGGCCCAGCATCAACAGCTGAGACCACGGCGATACATCTCGACACGCGGATCCGCAGCACTGGCAAGCGATGCCGGAGTCAGCCGGTGCCCCATGGGTTCCAGTGTGCTGGCAACACGGCCCTGGTGATCGAGCGGGAATCCGGCGGCTCATCCAGTTGACCTCAACCTAACTTGAAGTTGCAGGCTGGCGGGATACGCGGAGAGTCCGCGTGAGGACAGATCGAAAGGCGAGTCGATGCACGCCATCCGGCAGTACGAGTTCGGCCCCGCAGAGAAGCTGCGCTACGAGGATGTCGAGGATCCGCATCCGGGCCCGGGGCAAGTGAGAATCTCCGTGCGGGCAGCCGGGGTACATCTCATCGACACCGTGATTCGCCAGGGCGGCGCCGCTGGCGCGTACGGACGTCCCGAGTTTCCGATGACTCCTGGCCGTGAGGTCGCCGGGATCGTCGACGAGCTGGGTGACGGGGTTGACACGGACTGGCTCGGCGCCCGCGTGGTGACTCACCTGGGACCGGCCAGCGGCGGCTACGCCGAACTCGCGGTCAGCGACGTTGCGTCGGTCCATGCCCTGCTGGACGACGTCGGCTTCGACACCTCGGTGGCCATGATCGGCACCGGTCGCACCACCATGGGGATACTGCGCTTCGCGCAGCTGACCCGTGACGACATCGTCCTGGTGACCTCGGCCGCCGGCGGGATCGGCGGCTTGGTCGTGCAGGCCGGGCGGAACCTGGGCGCGACCGTGGTCGGCGTCGCGGGCGGCGCACGTAAGGTGGAGCGGGTCCGTGCGCTGGGCGCCGAGGTCGCGGCGGACTACAACGATCCGGACTGGACCGCGCGGGTACGCGAGGAACTCGACGGGCGCGAGATCACGGTCGTGCTCGACGGCGTCGGCGGTGCGCTCGGGCGCGGCGCACTGGAGCTGCTCGGTCCCGGCGGAACCCTGGTGATGTTCGGCTGGGCCTCCGGCACGGCTACCCACGTCACCACCGATGACCTGGTCGACGGAGGGCTCACGGTCACATGGGTGCTCGGCCCGGCGATGCGGCGGTGGCCCCCGATTCGCACCCTGGAGAAGGATGCACTCGCCGAGCTCGCGGCCGGCCGCCTCGTGCCTGACGTCCAATCGTTCCCACTCAAGGACGCCGCAGCCGCCCACGCTGCGCTGGAGACTCGCGCAACACTCGGCAAGGTCGTTCTGGTGCCATGACCGGCGGGAGACCGAAAACTCGTCCTCAGATCCAGCCGTGGCGCCGTGCGACCTGGGCGGCCTCGTGGCGATTCGGGGCGTTCAGTTTCTGTGCCGCCGAGGAGAGGTAGTTGCGCACCGTGCCCGGCGACAAAGAAACGCGCTCGGCGATCTCGTCGGCCGGGGCACCGTCGGCTGCCAGTTCGAGGACGTCGGCCTCGCGAGGAGTGAGCGGACTTTCGCCGGCGCTGATGGCCTCAGCCGCGAGCTCCGGGTCGACGTACCGGCCGCCGTCGTTCACCGTCCGCAGGACATCGGCAAGGACCTGGGCGGACACCGTCTTGGGCACAAATCCGCGCACCCCGGCAGATAGGGCGCGTTTAAGATAGCCGGCGCGGCCGTGGCTGGTGACGATCACCGCTGCGCAGGTGGGCAATTCCGATCGAAGTGACTCCGCCACCGCGATCCCGTCCGGTCCGGGCATCTGCAGGTCGAGCACGGCGATGTCCGGGCGGTGCAGTCGCGCCGCAGCGAGCGCCTCGTCACCAGAGGCCGCCTCGGCCACGACCTCGATGTCCTCCTCCAGCGCCAGCAGGGCCTTGAGCGCGCCCCGGATCAGGTTCTCGTCGTCCGCGAGCAGCACCCGTACCTGATCAGGCATCGGCCATCGTCCTGCGCGGCTCGACGGGCACAGTGGCCGTCAGCACGAAGTGGTCGTTGCCGTCGGGCCCGGCCGTCAGCGTGCCACCCTGGGCCTCGAGTCGCTCGCGCAGCCCAGCCAGCCCGCTGCCGGTCTGAACGCTCTGCTGTTCGCGGACGCCGTCGTTGCGCATCGACAAGCGGGCGACCCCATCGTCCACCTGTACGTCGATCCGGCACGACGACGCCTCGGCATGCCGCAGGACGTTCGTCGTCGCCTCCCGTACCACCCAGCCCAGGGTGGACTGGACGTGCTCCGGCAGCTCGTCACCCGAGCCCGACATCTCGCACTCCGTGCCGGCCGCGGACAGCAGCGACCGTGACCCGGACAGCTCGGAGTCCAGGCACGCGACGCGGTGACCACGCACGACGGCGCGCACCTCAGCCAGCGAGTCCTCGGCGAGTTGTCGGACGCCCCTGATCTCGCCTGTCGCGCGATCCGGATCCCGGGTCACCAGGGCCTCAGCCAACTCGCTCTTCAGCGCGACCACCGACAGGTTGCGGCCGAGTGTGTCGTGCAGATCCCGGGCGAACCGAAGTCGTTCTTCTGCCACGGCCAGCGCGGCCTCGGTCGTGCGTGCCCGGTCCAGCCGGACCACGACGTCGAGCATCCACACCGAGAGCCGGTAGGACGCGGCAAGCGCGGTCATCACTCCGACCAGCGAACCGACACCAATCGAGCCGGAGGACGATGTGGCCGGCAGCCCGATCGCGAACGCGGTGACCACGCCGGCGCCGAGTACGCGGGTCGCGCCTCGTGCCGAGAGCCCGGCGGTCAGCGGGGCCAGGAAGAAGAACACGACACCGGCCGCGGAGATGAAGCCGACGTCGGGCATGCCATCGCTGGCCCATGGAAGGTACTCACGCCATGCGAGAACCGCGGCGACCGCGCCGACGGTGACGGACGCAGCCGCGATTCGCTGCTTGTCGGGACGTGGCCCACCGTCCATCCGATGCCGCAGACTGCCGTGGAGCAGAACAAGACATGCGGCCGTATGCATCGCGGCAACCGCCATGATTCCGATCATCACGTTGCCGGGCGTTTCCGCGTCGATGTGCGCGACGGCCTGCAGCGCGAGGACCATCTCCATGCCCGAAAGGAAGTAGAGCGATCCCTGCGTGAAGGTGTCGAACCGCTCGAGATCGGTCCGGCCGCGCAGCTTCCACATCACGCCACGAGCTTACGCACGTGGATCCCACCGGAACCAGCGTCGCACACCGTACACACCGAGGTACAACCACAGCACCAGCACCACGAACGGGATCACCGCCTCGCTGAAGGTGGCCGGGAAGCCGACTGGGTCCGCCTCCCCGACCGCGCCTGCCAAGCCGAGCTGGGTCAGCTCCACGATCGGAGTGAGCGGCAGCAGCCGTGCCGCGCCGGCGGCAACGTCCGGGAGGAAGTCCAGTGGGAATGTCAGGCCCGACAAGAGCAGACAGACGATCATCAGCGGCATCGTGGTCACTTGAGCCAGCTCCGTCGTCCGCGTGAACACGGTGCTGACGAGCGCCAGCAACACGAAGACGGCCGAGCCCGCGATCACGGCAACGATGACGAGCAGCGGGTTCACCGGTGCCCCCATGTCCAGGAGCAGGACGGCGCCGAGCACGCCGAGAACGATTTGCGCTGCGGCTATCGCAAGGGACGGTACGGCCCCGGCGAGCATGACCTCGCGGTCCCGCGCCTCGCTGGTGCGCAGCCGTTTCAGGACCAGCTCCTCACGCCGCGCGACGTACGTCGTCACGAGGTTGTAGTAGACGACGAACAGCAGCACGAACCCGATCAGCGTCCCGGCCAGATACACGCCGAGGTTGATGCCGACGTCCTCGGCCACAACCGATAGCGCCCCAACCAACAGCAGCGGCATGGCCAGGACCATGAACAGCGCCGTCTTGTTCCGCAGCAGCAGCCGCAGCTCGGCTGCGCTCATCGCCATGACTCGGCGGCGGGCAGGGGACGACGTGTTCCTGGTCGTCGACCTCGTTGTGGTGTCGATGCTCATGCCGGCACCTCCTCGGAAATCTCGTGGTCCGTTGCCGCCACCGCGAGGAACGCCTCCTCGATCGATGCCGATCTCGCGTGCAGGTTCTCCAGCTTCAGCCCGTACGTATTCGCCCAGGTCAACAGCTCCGTCAGGGTGTCCTGGAGTGCCTGGGTGTGCAGCACGACCCGCTTCGCGGCGGTCGTCACCGTCACGCCGGGCAGCTGCGGAAGCGCGCCGCCCTGGAGCGGCTCGAAAGAGATGGTCGACGGGTGCGACGCCGCCACCTCAGCCGGCGTTCCGCATGTGACGATCCGGCCCCGGTGCATGATCGCGAGCCGGTTCGCCAGCGCCTCCGCCTCTTCGAGATAGTGCGTCGTCAGCACGATCGTCGTTCCGTCGTCGACCAGCTGTCTGACCAGATCCCAAGTCTTCCGGCGGCTCTCCGGATCCAGGCCGGTCGTCGGTTCGTCGAGGAAGAGTGCGGCCGGCCGTCCCAGCACGGCGAGTGCCAGATCGAGGCGGCGTCGCTCACCGCCGGACAGAGCCCGGATCGGGACGTCGGCCCGGTGCGAGAGATCGACCAGCGCGAGAACCTCATCCAACGGACCAGGGTTCGACGTGATTCCCGCCCACATTCGCGTCATCTCCGCAGCGGTCAGGTCCGACGGGAAGCCGCCTTCTTGAAGCATGACGCCGGTGCGCGGCCGCACAGTCGCGCTTTCGGCGTAGGGGTCGCGCCCGAACACGCGCACCTGTCCGGCGGTCGGCTCGGCCAGTCCCTCCAGGATCTCCATCGTGGATGTCTTGCCCGCGCCGTTGGTTCCCAGCAGTGCGAAGAGCTCGCCTTCGGCCACGTCGAACGACACACCGCGAACCGCTTCGAAACCGTCACCCTCGCCGTAGCGGCGGCGGAGCTCGTCCACCTCGATGACTATGTCGCGTCGTCCATTCATGCCTCCAGCATGGACGGCGATTCGACTCGCGACCGATGGCGACGGTCACCGATTCACGTGGAATGGGCACCGAACGACCATGACATCCGTCATGCCTGCGATCCCGCGACGTGGCCGCCAGTTACCTGATCGCTCCAAGTAGAACGATCAGGTGGCCAAGTGGCTGCTCCGAGCACGTATTTCTCACCTGATCGTCGACGGCTTACGCCGGCCGAGCCGACCAAGCGACATCCACCGCGAGAACCGCGGACAAAGTCAGCGGGTCTCGCGGTGCGTGGTGTGAGTCCGGCAGCGCGGGCAGTACTTCTTCATCTCGAGCCGGTCGGGGTTGTTCCGCCGGTTCTTCTTGGTGATGTAGTTGCGCTCTTTGCACTCCGTGCAGGCCATGGTGATCTTTGGCCGGATGTCGGTCGTCTTGCTGGCCACGGTCTGCCTCCGTGCTCGTTGTCTCTCGTGGATTCCAGTGGTCGAAAGTAGCGGGGGCGGGACTCGAACCCGCGACACCACGATTATGAGCCGTGTGCTCTGACCTCCTGAGCTACCCCGCCGGGCACCCGACACCTGCCCGCGAGGCCAGCATCGGGTTACGAGCCCCAATACGGAATCGAACCGTAGACCTTCTCCTTACCATGGAGACGCTCTGCCGACTGAGCTATTGGGGCAAGCGACACGAGGGTACACAACGCAAGGCTCTGGCGCGAAATCGTTACACGTGGTCCGGGCCGCGTAGGCTGGTCGCAGCGCCGCTTTCGACGGATCGCCCACCAGCGCGAAGGAGCCGATCATGCCGCAGCGTCCACGTACCATCCTACCGACCGACCCGCAGGACGAACGCCTGGCCGCCCTTCCTCTCACGGCGGCCTACACCTATGCCTACCTGCCCACGGTGCTGGACGACCTGGGGCGTGCCAAGGACCAGCCGGCAGTGCTTAACGGCTATCTGTGGCCGCTGCGGGCCGACGACCATCCAACGACGGCCATGGCATCCGACCTCGACGCGCTGGCCGATGCCGGACTCATCTGCCGCTACGCCGTCGACGGCACGAGCTACCTGCACGACCCGCAGTGGCGGCAGCGCCAGAAGATTTCCCGAGCGAGCTCCGAGATCCCACCCTGCCCGCACCACGACCATGTGTTCGAGGACGTCGTGACCGACGCGCTGAACAAGGTCACCGAGCAGGTCAAGACATTCCTTGGTGAGTCGCCGGGCCTCGATGAACGCAAGGTGCGCGACACCGTCGGCCGGTTCGTCGAGGACGTCTCCTTCCTGGTGGATCCCGAGAAGGCGGCCTCGATCGGTGCGCGGGTACGCGAGTTCCTTGGTGAGCGGCCGTCCGCCGGCGATCAAGCGACCGAGTTCAAGGTGGACGTCGAGCGCGTGGAGGACGAAACCCCACCGCGGGACGAGGAGCGGCCTGACGACCCGTGGCAGGACGCGACCGACGACCCGGGGTCGCGGAACTAGCCTTCCTCTACCAGGCGTAGCGACGCCGTACCATGCGTGCAGGCCTGGTACGGCGTCGCTGCGCCCACTTAACGTGATCGAACTACTGGACGAGGAGGCGGCTGGCCACCGCCGCGTACATCGCGACGCCCTTGGCGAGCGCCGACTCGTCGAACACGACCAGGTTGGAGTGGTTGGTCGGCGACGCCCCTGGTTCCAGTTCGGGAGGGCAGGCACCGAGAAACGCCATCGCACCGGCGTGCCGTTCGAGCACGTAGGAGAAGTCTTCGGCGCCCATCAACGGATCGACCATCTCGACGACCTGCTCGGCTCCGAGCACATCGGACGCCACCTCCCGCACCAGGTCCGTGAATGCGTCATCGTTGACCGTGGGCGGATAACCGGGCGTGAGTTCCACCTTCGCGGTGAGTCCGTGCGCCCTGGCGACGCCGTCGGCGACCGCATGGAGGTGCTCCTGGACGGTCGTGCGGGTATCGTCCGAACAAGTCCGGATCGTGCCTTGCAGTTCAGCGGTCGCCGGAATGATGTTGTGAGTCGTGCCGGCCGTTATCTTGCCGATCGTCAGCACGGTCGGGTCGAACGTGGAGATCTTGCGGCTGAGCACGGTGTGAATCGTGGTTGCGATCTCGCATGCGGCCGGCACCGGATCATTGGCCAGATGCGGCGCGGACGCATGGCCTCCGCTGCCTTGAAGCGTGACGACGAACCAGTCGGCCGCGGCCATCAACGGCCCCGGCCGCAGGTTGATCGTTCCGCTGGCGAACATGGTCGTGATGTGCAGCGCGAACGCGCCGGCCACATCACCGTCGACGTCGAGCAGTCCCTCGTCCAGTGCCAGTTCGGCGCCGTGAAAACCCTCCTCACCGGGCTGGAAGAAGAACAGCACCCGGCCCGCGAGCTGATCGCGCCGGTCCGCGAGCAACCGAGCAGCGCCGGCGAGCATCGCGACATGGGTGTCGTGGCCGCACGCGTGCATCGTCCCGTCGATCTCGGACGCGAAGTCCAGCGCCGTGTCTTCGGTGAGCGGCAACGCGTCCATGTCGCCGCGCAGGATCACGGTCGGACCCGGCAGCGCGCCGGACAGCTCCGCGACCACAGCGGACGTCCGATCCGACGTGCGTACCGCGAGACCCAGATCGGCGATCTCGTCGAGGACGGCCTGCCGGGTGCGCGGTAGCGTCAAACCGATCTCGGGATAGCGATGCAACGTACGGCGGAACGCGACGACTCGTTCGGACAAGGACTCCGCAACGTGCAACAAAGAGGTCATGGCTAGCAGTATCCACGCCCGATCACAGGCTGCACATGGCGTGCGGCAAGATATGTCGTCAGCACCGCAGCAGCACCCGAGACGACCGCAGGAGGGTTTCGGTGGCAACCGAAGGGAGCACCAGAGCGGTCATCGCCGCCATGCTGGCGAACGCGGGTCTGGCGGTGACGAAGTTTCTCGCCTGGCTGCTCACCGGGGCGTCGTCCCTGCTCGCCGAGGCAATCCACTCGGTCGCCGATACCGGCAACCAGATACTGCTGTTGATCGGCGGCAGGCAAGCCGAGCGCAAAGCCACGCCGGAGCATCCCTTCGGCTACGGCCGAATGCGATACGTGTACGCGTTCGTCGTCTCGATCGTCTTGTTCTCGCTCGGCGGGCTGTTCGCGCTGTGGGAGGCGTGGCACAAGTTCCAGGAGATTCGCGAAGGTCATCCCAACGAGCTGCTCGAGAGCAGCTGGTGGTGGGTGCCCATCGCCGTCCTGACCCTCGGCCTGATCTTCGAGTCGACCGCGCTGCGGACCGCGGTCAAGGAGTCCAACAAGACCCGCGGCCGCAAGTCATGGGTACAGTTCGTGCGCCGCGCGAAATCTCCGGAGTTGCCGGTGATCCTTCTGGAGGATACCGGCGCCCTCTTCGGCCTCACGTTCGCACTCGCCGGTGTCAGCCTGTCACTGATCACCGGAAATGCGTACTGGGATGTGGCCGGCACCGCCGCCATCGGCATCCTGTTGTGCATCATCGCGGCGATCCTGGCGATGGAGATGTCCAGCTTGCTCGTGGGCGAAGGCGCGTCCGAGCAAAAGGTCTCGACAATCATCGCGGCGATCAACAACGGCGGTGACATCGAGCGGGTCATCCATCTGCGGACGCTGTACACCGGCCCGGAGGAGCTACTGGTCGCAGCGAAGATCTCCGTCCCGCAGGCCGTCTCCGGAGCACAGATCGCAGACGCAGTCGACGATGCAGAGGCACGAATCCGGGCGGCAGTCCCCGAGGCGGCGCACATCTACCTGGAGCCCGACATCTACCACCCCCGCCCAGAATGATCACGTTAAGCTGGAACTCCCCAGCCAAACCACGGCTGTAAGCCCGGCAAGGCACGGGATTCCCCGGTATCGGCGGACCGCGATCATGCGGACTCGTAGAATCGCGCCAATGGCAGACCTGACTGATTTCATCGCCGGACTTCCCAAAGCGGAACTGCACGTTCACCACGTCGGCTCCGCATCACCGAGAATCGTGGCCGAGCTGGCCGAACGCCATCCCGACTCTCCGGTGCCGGCCGACCCGGACAAGCTCGCCGAGTACTTCATCTTCCGCGACTTCGGCCACTTCATCGAGATATACCTATCCGTCGTCGACCTGCTCCGCGATGCGGAGGACGTCCGGCTCCTCACCTACGAGATCGCCCGCGATATGCACCGCCAGCAGATCAGGTATGCGGAGTTGACCGTCACTCCGTACACGTCGATCACCCGTGGAATCAACGGGACCGCGTTCTGCGAGGCGATCGAGGATGCCAGGACGTCCGCCGCCCGCGACTTCGGCGTCCGACTGAACTGGTGCTTCGACATCCCCGGAGAGGACGGCCTGCCCGCTGCCGAGGCGACCGTGCAGCTCGCGACGGAGGCGGGACCGGACGGCCTGATCTCGTTCGGGCTCGGCGGCCCGGAGATCCCCCGGCCGCAGTTCAAGCCCTACTTCGACCGCGCGATCGCCGCCGGACTGCACAGCGTCCCCCACGCGGGCGAGACGACCGGCCCGGAAACGATCTGGGACGCTCTTACCGAGTTGCGCGCGGAACGGATCGGGCACGGCATCGCGGCGGCCACCGACCCGGATCTGCTCACGCACCTGGCGGCACAGGGCATCGCCCTGGAGATCTGCCCGACGTCCAATGTCGCGACCGGCGCGGTGGCGTCGCTGGCCGATCACCCGCTGCCGGCGATCGTCGCCGCCGGGGTCCCGGTGACGATCAACAGCGACGATCCGCCGATGTTCGGCACCGACCTGAACACCGAATACGCGGTCGCCGCCGACCTGCTCGGCCTCGACGAAGACGGCCTGGCGGCACTCGCCATTGCGGCGGTCGACGTTTCGTTTCTCGGTGAACCGGCCAAGTCAGCACTCCGCACCGAGATCAACGATTACTCTTCCACCTGGCGGGCCGGGCCTGAGTGATCAGGTAGATCCTCGATCGAATCCGTTCACCTGGCGCGCTAGCTTTTCACTAAAATGTCCCAATCTGGCCTGACGAATTCGATCGGAGTGCCCCGGCCACAGCCTCTCCGAGGCGGAACCGGGCGATCTCCCACGGCGCACCACTTAGCGGTGGGTGGGCAGCGGTAGCCAGCTCTCGTCGGCGAGAGTCTCGAGGTCGCTGCCTTTGATGCCGAGCTGGCTGATCGTGTACAGCGAGTCACCGATCACCACCGAGCGCTGAATGGTCGCCTGCCATGTCAGCTCGTAATAGCGCGGATCCTTCGCGTCCACGACGTCGTCCGGCACATGGGTGATCCGGCCGGCCTGCTCGAACCCGGTGCCCAGACCGAGTCGGTAGGCAAGCGCACCGTTGTCGACCTGCTCGGTCTCGGTCAACTCGTCCCAGAGCCACGACTGGTACGGAATCACCGTGAGGCCCGTCGGTGGCCAGTGCAAGAACGCGTGGTGGTTGTACTCGACCTCGCTGAACGCACCTTCGAGCGTCACCTGGTGGATTCGCTCCGGGTTCGCAAGGTCGGATACGTCGAACAGCGACAGCTGCATTCCCTGCGTCCGGCCCCGCTCGTCGGCGTCCTGCCCGACGCCGAGCACCAGCCCTTCATCGACCGGATGCAGGTACGCCGAGTAGCCGAGGATCTTCAGCTCACCGAGAACCTCCGGCTCAGCAGGGTCGGACAGATCCAGTGTGTACAGCGGATCGGTCTCACGGAACGTCACGACATAACCGATGTCGCCGATGAAACGAACGGCGTAGATTCGCTCGTCCTTGCCGAGTCCGCCGACCTGGCCGAGCTGAACCAACGCACCGCTTTCCTCGGCGAACGTGGTCACGAAGCTCTCCGAGACCGGGCCTTCGCCGTCCCAACCCCACGGTGAGCCTTCGGTGGTCGCGACCCGCAAGACGCCGTCGTGCTCACTCATCGCCCACTGGTTCAGGACATGCCCCCGGACCGTGCCGCTGCCGACATAGTCCGCGGATTCTGGATCGGTGATGTCGAACGCGTGCACGTCGGTGCTGTAGTTCTC
Organism: Jiangellaceae bacterium; assembly: GCA_036374835.1. Classification (GTDB taxonomy): domain Bacteria; phylum Actinomycetota; class Actinomycetes; order Jiangellales; family Jiangellaceae; genus DASUTB01. The sequence continues at coordinate 39,882 of DASUTB010000012.1, forward strand.
GTCCACCTCTCGGATCGCCGGCTCGTCCAGCGTCTCCCAGTTCACCCACCGGTTGGTGGCGACATAGAGACGGTCGTCCGACGCGTACACCGTGCCGGAACCGGCCAGCACACCGGTCGATCCCTCAGGGGACAGGTCGTCGGACAGGTCGAGCGACAGGACGCTCGTCGTCCCCAGGCCGGCGAACTCCTCCGGGCGATGCACCCGCTCGCACGGCAGCAACGATCCCTCGTCCGCCGTTGCGTCCCCGGTCGTGTGGACGTAGTACGGCACCCAGTTGTCGACCGTCGACTCGGCGATGACCTCGCGGTTCTTCTCGGTCGCAGCACGCTCAGCGCGCAGTCCCGAGCCTTCCGGCGTGACGAACGGCAGCCCCACCGGCTCGGCGCGCAGGACGACCCGCGCCACCCCGCCGACCAGCCGAGCAGATACCACATGGCCGTCGAGTTCCAGCGTCGAGACGAGCTCCGGGTCGGCTGCGTCCGACACGTCGTAAAGCATCAGGGCGGTTCCGGTGCCGCCCCAGATCGCGTCGCGGCCGAGCGGATGCCGCCCGCCCTCGGTGTGACCCAGGACAAGTAGCCGGTCGTCCGAGCGCAGAATCGACTGGCCCCAACCGTCGATCTCGGTCGATGATGCGATCTGCGGTTGGGGACCGGTGACGTCCACGACGTCGAGCCACTGGTCGCGCAGGAGGTACAGGTACCTGCCGTCGGTCTTCACGGTGTCCGGTTCGTCGACGCCGGCCTCCTGCACGTTCGTGCCGGAGTAGTCGACCCCCTCCTGCGGCACGGTGGAACGCGGCGCCGCCGGCGCGGCGCCTTCGGCGCCGGCATCGGCCGCTGCCATGTCGTCTGTTGCCTCCTCCTCGGCAATGGCGCCGTCCACCGGCATGCTGCCACCGCCGGCGAGACCCCACGGCCCGACCAGTTCCATCGCATGCTCGGTGACATACGTGAGCAGGTCGTCGCACGCATCGAAGGGTGCGAGCGCGCTGGCCAGCACGATGTCGTCGGAGTACGGATTCGCCGTCGGGTCCCACGAGTGCGCGCCGTCGAAGTCTGCTCCGGGTGGTTCGTCACCGTCGGCGCCGCTGCACCCGGCGGCCAGAACCACGGCCGCCATCGCTATCGCCACCTGGACTCGCATTGCGCCACCTCCGCAACCGGTACTGGCCACCTCTGGCCCTGTATTCGCCGGTTGGACGCCGACCACCACGAGGTGGTTCCGCAACGATTAGGTAACGCACCTGCGAGGGCTCCGCCCTCATGGCCACCCCGGCAACCGACCCACCGGTTCGCGGCTAGGCGGCGTCTTCGGTCAAACCCTCGCGGTGGGCCATGGCTGCAGCCTCGATTCGGCTTGCCGCGCCGAGCTTGGCCAGGATGTTCGACACATGCACGCTCGCCGTCTTGGCACTGATAAACAGTTCTTCACCGATCTCCCGGTTACTACGGCCGGCAGCGACCAGACGCAGCACTTCGCGCTCGCGGGATGTCAGGGACGGCAAGCCGGCGGACCTGGACTCCGCCGGCACCTGGTCGACCAGGCGGATGCCCGCCCGCCGGGCCAGGTCGTGCACGCCTTGGCGAAGCAGCCCGCTGCCAAGGTCGCCGGCCGCCGCGGCGGCGGTTCGCAACTCGTCGACCGCATAGGCTCGCTCACCGGCCGCGAGCAGCGCACCACCGTGCCGGAGTCGCGCGTACACCGCCAGGTGCGCCGGCCCGTCGGCGTCGTCGACTGCGCCGATGACCTCATGCCACGCATCCGGATCATCGCCGGCCAGCTCTGCCGCGACGGCCGCCCGCCACACCTGGGATGCACCCCACGCATCGAATCCCTCGACGAAATCGCGAACCAGGTGCACATCGCTATCGGCGACGTCCATTCCGGAGCGGCGCATCGCGCCGAGTACCGCTGCGCCGACCGCGCACAACGGCATCAGGTACCCCGGGCCGGCGGCGTCGTCCAACGCTCCGACGACGTGGTCCCAAGCCGCTGGAAGATCGTCTGAAGCCAGTGCGATCTCCGCAGCGATGCGCGCAGCAGGGACCCGATATTGCGGATCGATGACCCGGCCGGCCTGCCTGTCCCGAAGATCGGCGAGTGTCTCCTCCGCTTGGCTTACGTCGCCGCGCCATAGCTGCAGCCATGCCTGCAGGGTCAGCAGATGCCAGGCGTGCCGATACGGCGGGTCGAGCTCAAGGGTCCTCATGATCAGCTTCTCGGCCTCGGCCCACTCACCCAGGGCGAGGAGGGGCTCGGCGGCGTTGCCGGCGAGCATGGCGCCCAGGCCCCGTTCGAAACCGATCTGCCCGGCCTTCTGCATGCCGCGGCGAGCGACCTCGGCGGCCTCGGTGTACCGGCCGAGGAGGTTCAGCGCATCCGAGTAGTTGATGTGGTAGCCGACGAGCGTCTGCAAATTGTCGCCGATGACGACGCGCTCCTTCTCGAAGGTCGCCAGCCCTTCGGCGATGTGCCCACTGTGAATAAGCGAAGGAGCACGAACATTGAGCGCACGGGCTTTGACATCGTCGGCGTTGACGGCATCGGCGGTCGCATATGCCTCGTGCGAAACCCGGACGGCGTCGTCGTACCGGCCATCCATCATGTGCCGGGCCGCGAGTTGTGCCAGCAGCCTGGCCTTCTCCACCGACGGAGGTGAAGCCGCGACAAGCACGAGCGCCTGCTCGATGAGCGCCACACCGCCAGGGCGGCCGAGCTCACCGAGCATCTTGGCCTTATGGCCGAGCAGGCTCGCCAGCCGCACGACATCCGCATCGGCATCGCCGCCGACATCCGGCTCGGCCAGCGCCGCCTCTACGAGAGCGAACGAGCGCTCCAATTCGCCGGCATCTTCGGCCGCCCGCGCCGCACGGTGCAGCAGGCCCGCCCGATCGGTACCCGCGACAGCCGCCGGGTCGGGCATACGGTGCCACAGCTCGAGAGCACGCTCGAGCATGCGTAGGGTTTCGCCGTGCGCGTAGGCCCGCCGGGTTTGTCCGGCGGCGTTCAGGTAGGCGGCGAAAGCGCGCTCTTGATCGCGCGCGGCGTACCAGTGATGCGCGGTCTCGATCGGTGCGCGATCGGACGACACCAGACCCGGGTTCTTCTCCAGTGCTTCGGCGTAGCGGACGTGCAGCCGCTCATGTGCTCCGGGAAGCAGATCGTCGTGCAGGACTTCGCGCAACAACGCATGCCGGAACGCGTAGGCGTCGCCGTCAACGGTGATGATGTTCGCGGACAGTGCCTCTCGCAGCGCCGCCTCCAGGGAAGCACCGTCCATCTCGGCCACGGCGCTCAGCAAGGCGTCACCCACCCGCACCCCGCCGGTGGCCAGCAGCCGGAGCACGTCCTGTGCCGCATCAGAAAGTTGTTCGGTGCGGACGAGCAGTAGATCGCGCAACGAGTCGGGCAACGGCGGAGAGCTGTCGTCGACACTGGCTCGGGCCAGCTCCTCGACGAAGAACGGTATTCCCTCGCTGCGGTTGAAGACGGTCTTCACGACGCGCGGTACCGGCTCGTGGGCGAATATGCCGGCCAGCTGCTCGGCCACCTCTTCCTCGGTGAGCCGCGGAACGGTGACGCGTCGTACCCCGCGGACCCGGTCCAGCTCGGCCAGGAACGGCCGCAGCGGGTGGCGGCGATGGATCTCGTCGCTGCGATACGTGACGGCCAGCATGACGCGCGCGGAGCTGAGGGCCCGCACGATGAACTGCAGAAGGTGACGGGTGGATCCATCGGCCCAGTGCAGGTCTTCGACCACCAGCAGCAGCGGGCGATCTGCGGACACTCGTTCGAGCAAGATCGTGACAACTTCGAAGAGCCGCCCCCTACCCTCTTCGACCCGGCTCATGCCCGTCCCGAGCTCGGGCAGCAAGCTCGGTAGCATGTCGCGGCCGGGCCCGGCGAGCTCGAGCAACGTTTCGGCGCCGAGTTGGTCAGCGAGGTCACGCAAGGCGCCGGCGATCGGCGCGAACGGCAGACCATCCTCGCCGAGCTCGACGCATTGGCCGACGACGACGCGAGCTCCATCCTGTGCCGCCCGTTCGGCGAACTCGCTGACGAGGCGGGTCTTGCCGACGCCCGCCTCGCCTCCGATCAGAACCGTGGCAGCCCGGCCCTCCTTCGAAGTGTCAAGCGCGTCGGCGAGCGCTGCGAGCTCAGGCACCCGACCGACGAAGCCAGGGCTGACAAGGGCTGTGGACACGTCCCCTATTGTCGCACCGGCTACCGACAGGGCAGGTGCAAGCTGATCGGTCCGGCCGATCATGCCGTACGTGCGGTGCGCCGCGGCGCGCCCGAAATCGCGCGCAGCCACCGACGTCCGGACGACCTGCGGCGAGCTCCCGATCGCCGAGCCGACCGGAGCAGGCGCTCACGGTCGGCCTCGCGGCGCAGTTCGACGGCGCGCTCGGCCTGTGCGGCGTAGGTGAGTTCGTGGAACATGGGCTCTTTCCTTCCGGCGATGTCTTCCTTGGTGCACTCCAAGACTCGCCGGTAAGGAGGGTCTGCCACATCGGGCCGATTCCATATCTTCGCAGGTCAGGACTACCTTAGATGGACGCTAAGCCCAGCGGTCGGTGCCTAAGGTACTTACCCGGAGCGACGATCTGACCGCTATGCCCGATCTGGAGCCTTACTAGCTGCCGGATCGCGCGATGACGTCCCGACGAAGGGCGATCGGATCGGCGCCAAGGTTGACGATGACCTGCGCAGCCACACCTTCGCCCTCGCGGATCAGCCCAAGCAGAATGTGTTCGGTAGCAATGTGGTCGTCACCGAGCGCAATCGCTTCTCGTAGGGATAACTCCAACACCTTCTTGGCTCGCGGAGTGAACGGAATGGCTCCTTTCGGCGAGTCCTGGCCACGCCCGATGATCTCTTCAACCCGTCCACGAGTCTCGTCGAGGGAAACCCTCAAGTCCTCCAGTGCCTTCGCCGCGACGCCATCGCCCTCGCGAAGGAGCCCCAACAAGAGGTGCTCAGTGCCGATATAGGCATGGTTGAGCGCCCTGGCCTCTTCCTGAGCCAGGACCACGACGCGCTGCGCTTGGTCCGTGAACCGTTCGAACATGCACCTTCGATGATCGCCCGAGGCGATCTCAATAACAAGAGGTCCGGGCTGTTCACTCAGGCCGTCGAGTCGGCGGAGTCCTGGTTCTCGCCGGTCAGGTGTGTGACGACCGTGTCCGCGATGTCGCCGAGAACCGTCAGCTGTTCTTCGGTCAACAGGTCGATCATGTGGCGGCGCACCGAGTCGAAATGCCCGGGCGCGGCGCTACCGATGGCACGGAGCCCGTCTCTGGTGAGCGCCACGACCGTGCCTCGCGCGTCTGAGGCGACACCCTCGCGACGTACTAGTCCGCGGGCCTCCATGCGGGCGATCTGATGGGAAAGGCGGCTTTGCGACCACTGCATGTAGTCGGCGAGCTCGGTTACCCGCCATCGCCGGTCCGGCACCTCGGCGAGGTCCGACAGCACGGTGTAATCGGCCATCGACAGCCCCGACTCGTCGATGAGTTCTTGAGCGAGCCGTGCCTCGAGCAGGGTGAACATCCGGCGCAAGCCTCTCCAGGCCCGCTCTTCGGTGGGGTTGAGCCATCGCAGCGCCATCCCGTAGAGGCTACCCGGAATATTGATGACGTGTCATGTGTCTCATCTACATGACGTATCATGCACCTGCTCGGGCTCGGCGTTCCGTTCCGACGTCCCGGCAGCTCATCCAGCTCGGAATCGGCCTGCTGCTCTACGGGGTCAGCATCGCCCTCATGCTTTCCGCGGGTCTCGGTGTGGACTCGTGGGACGTCTTCCATCAGGGACTCAGCCAACGGACCGGGATCTCATTCGGCTGGGTCGTCGTCGGCGTCAGTCTGTTGGTGTTGCTGGCGTGGATACCGCTGCGGCAGCGACCCGGACTCGGGACGGTGGCCAACGCTCTGCTCGTCGGGCTCGTCGCCGACGCCGCCCTCGCCCTCCTTCCCCGCCCTGAGCTGCTGCCGTGGCAGTTCCTGATGCTGACCGTCGGCATCGTCAGCAACGGCATCGCGACCGGGCTGTACATCGGCGCGAGACTCGGACCGGGCCCGCGCGACGGGTTGATGACCGGGCTCGCCACCTCCACCGGTCGCTCCATCCGTTTGGTGCGGACGCTCATCGAGTTGAGTGTGCTGGCCGCCGGTTGGGCGCTCGGTGGGCCCGTCGGGCTTGGCACGCTGCTCTACGCGGTATCGATCGGACCGATCGTCCAGGTCTCGATCGTTCGCTTCTCGATACGTGAGGTGACGGCATGACCGATCGGATCATCCGGATCACGGCGATCCCAGGCAGCCTCCGACGGGACTCGTACAATCGCTCCCTCGGCGAGGTGGCGGCGATGCTGGCGCCGGCAGGCATGTCGGTCACCGTCTACGACTCGATGGACACCGTCCCGGTTTTCAACGAGGACCTGGAGCATCCTCCGCCACCTGGAGTCGAACGCCTCAGGGACGCCGTGGCGTCGTCGGATGGGCTGCTCATCGCCACTCCCGAGTACAACCAGTCGGTGCCGGGCGTGGTCAAGAACGTGATCGACTGGCTGTCTCGCTCGGACGGTCCCGACGGCCTGATGGGCAAGCCGGTGGCAGTGACTGGGGCTACCCCCGGGCCGTGGGGGACCCGCATCGCCCAGACGCAGCTTCGCCAGATCCTCACCTCCACTCAGGCGCTCGTGCTGCCCCGACCGACGCTGTTCCTGCGCGACGCCGCGACGCTCTTCGACCAGGACCGGAGTCTGACCGACGAGACGACCCGTGAACGGCTTCACGATCTCCTCGTCTCGTTCGAGCGGTGGATCCGACTCGTCGCTCTGCTGCCGGGCAGACCCGGCCAACCTGCCGAAGGCGGACCGGTCTCGTCGTCAACGGGCGAACTTCTCCAGTAGCGGGCTCGACCTGGCGGGCGATATCTACCGGCCCCGAGGATGCCGGCCGGGACGCAGCCGGAGCGCGGCTCCCGCGACTCGCGCTACGAACCGGTCACCTCGAGCCCGAGCCACTTGGCGAGATCCTCGATCTCGGCGCGAACGCCCGCGGCCATTTCCTTGGTGAAGCTGACATCCTCGTGGATCGCATTGACCACGAGAGCGCCGGCCTTGCGGTCGGCGGTCGCGTCGAGCTTTCCGATGAGCATGTCGTCGTGCACGATGGGCAGGGCGAAGTAGCCCCATCGGCGTTTGTCCTTCGGCTTGTACATCTCAAGGATGTACTCGAAGCCGAACAGCTCCTTGGCCCGAACCCGATCGTGGATGAGCCGATCGAACGGCGAGAGCAAGGCGGTGCGGCCCTCGAACGGGAGGCCGATGTAATTCGGCTGGACGCGCCACGTCCCTGGCGTACCCTCCACGACGGCTTCCTCGCCGGCCTCCCCGACGTACGGCGATTCATTCGGGATCACCGGGCCGGTGGAACGCGCAATTCCGAGCGCGGCCAACCGCCGCTCGTTGCGGTACCGGACGGCGGCCTCACGGTCGAGCGTCGGAAGGCCGGCCGGATAGACCCTTTCCGGCAGATCGAAATACCGCTGCCGCCCTTTACGGCCCGAGATCGCGACGTGCCCGCGAACGGCGAGCAACTCGAGCATGCGCGTGACGTTGCGATTGTTCGTCCAGCCCGTCGACGGCCACGGCTCGATACTCGTGTCCGGAATGTCGCGGGAAAGCAGCGGGCCCTTGCGCTCCAGAAGATCGAGGATGTCGCGCTGGAACGGCTCGTTCTTGCTCATCCACTCGGCAACGGTCGAGCCCGTCTTCGCGTCCCGTACTTCGGCGATCACCGCCGGTACGTCGCGCGGCGTACGGATGTAGGCGACCGTCTCGACGAGGGTGCGGTCGCGCTCGAGGGCCTTGGTCAGTTCGTCCGGGTCGTAGGCTGACCCCAGCCGGCTCCATAGCACGAGGTCGGCGCTCGGGGCGATCGCTGCCGTCGGGTCGATCTGCACGACCGTCAGGCGCTCGACGACCTCGACGAGGTCGGTCGGACGGGGCACGTCGAGCAACTGCGCGTGGATCGCGATCCGCCGGGCTTCGGTCTTACTCAGGTGGTGGGCGACCATGGAGCCGACCTTAACCGTTGCCTTCCCGCACCGTTAGGCCACGCCGGTTCGCCTACACAGCACGCGCGCTGCCTGGGAGATACAGAGTTGCCGGCAGCTGGATGCGTTCAGCCGGACTACTACCGCTGGTGCGGGGACCCGGGTTCGTCGTCTGGACGGTCACGCGCCTCGGCGTTCTGCTGGTCGCCGGCGTCCGAGCCGGTGCTGTCATCGCCAAGCAGCTTGTCCGCCTGCCGCCGGGCCGAGCTCATCTTCTCGTCGTACTTACCTCCGGTCCGGTCCGAGACCGTCCGCTGGACCTTGTCCATGCCCTTGTCGATCTGAGGCTTGCGACCGCGGAGTGTTTCACGCGCTTTGTTCGCCAGATCTCTTATAGCCACCACATGCTCCATTCTTCGGGCTTCGTTCTCACTCACTGAATACCCGCCACCGGCCGGGATGAAAACGCACTCTCGGTATTCGGTCGAGTTCGGGCCTGTGCCGGCCGCTAGTCCGACGGGGAAAGCCGGCCGGTCTCCGCTTCGGGGTAGTAGCGCTTGAGCATGCTGAGCCCGATCGCGGCACGGCGGACGCGCTCACGCGCCGTATCGATGGCGAGCCGTTCGAGGTGCCTTCCGGACGGGTAGAGGTTGGGCGCGTTCCGGACGGTGAACTTGAGGTAGACCGGCGCCGCCACTCGCACCATCTCGGGCAGCTCGTAGTGCCGGACCGGCGCACCGAAATCGTCGGCTCCTTCCACGTAGACGTCCAGCGGCACCGCTACGGCCTGGCGGATGGCCGCAATGTGCCCGAGCTGCAGATCGACCGGGAGGTTGAGCGTCGACGCCCCGAGGTCCTGGAGAACCCGGGCGGTCGCCGGGTTGGCCACCGGCAGCGAGACCGAGACCTTGAGTATCAGGTCTGCCGGCAACTCGCCGCCGGCCTTCATCTCGGCCAGCACCCACAGCTGGCCGAGGTCGGCGATGAGAACGCTCCGCAGACCGAGTTCGCAGCCCCTTCGAACATCTTCGATGCCGTAGACGAGCTGGTCGGCGCCCCGCAGGCTGGCACCGAGAACACGGCCCGTACTCGACGTCACCTGCACACCTACATCCCACGCAGCACGCGGTCCGGTGAACAACGAGACCTCGACGTCGTGATCCTTACCGAGCGCGACCATCCGCTCGATCTCGGTGTCGGTCTGCAGCATGATGCCGCTGCCCTGGCTGATCCGGTGGACGCGTACACCGTAGTCGGCGGCGGTCTCCAGCACGGCTTCGAACGCCTGGGGACCCTCGACGGACGGGATCTCCACCCGGTATTGCGCACCGTCGTCGAAGCGCAGCGGCGACGTCGCAAGCCGGGCGTCGTCCCCGCGCGGCAGCCCCAGCGACGCCAGAAAAGATCTTGTGGCTTCCATGAACTAACCACCCACCCGCATGCGATAGCCGAGTCGCGCTGACAGCGCCGCAGCGCCGTCGGCAGCGTGTCGGGCAAGCTCGTCGGTAAGGCGGTCGGCCCGATGCGCCGGCACCGAGATGCTCAGACCGGCCACCACGTGGCCGCCGGCGTCGCGCACAGGTGCGGCCACACATCGCACGTCCACGTTGGACTCGCAGTCGTCGAAGGCGAGCCCGCGATCCCGGATCTGCGCAAGCTCACCCAACAGTGCGTCCAGGCTCGCCAGGCTGTTGGGCGTCATCCGCACCCACTCGCCGTCGCCGTAGCGGCGAGCGACCTCGGCGTCGTCCAACCAGGACAGCAGCGCTTTCCCCACGGCCGTGCAGTGAGCAGGCAGCCGTTTGCCCACCGCGGAGACCATCCGGACCGCCTTGGGACTGTCGGCCTTTACCAGATAGACGACCTCAGTGCCGTCCAAGGTCGCCACGTGCACCGTCTCGCCGGACCGGGCCACGAGCTCCTCGGCGACCTGGCGACCCTCCTCGCTCAGCTCGACGCCGTCCGCGTAGGCACTGCCGAGTTCGAACAAATGCAGCCCCAGGTCGTATCGATGCGTATGCCCGTCAACCGGACGGAGGCACTGGCGCGCAGCCAACGTCTGTACAAGCTCGTATGCCGTGCTGCGCGGTATCCCCAGCTGCGCCGTTATCTCGGCGACCGTCCTCGGCCCTTTTCCGTCCAGAAACGTGTCCAGGACGTCGATCGCCCGGATCACCGCAGGGACCTCACGGTTGGAACCTGCCATGGTCGGTTCACCACCCTCCGCCAGATCGGTGACGCGGTCGTGCGGTGCACGATCAGCCCACCTACGTCCATGTCTACGCCGTCCCGGTAGCGCCGGCCCGCCACACAACACAAATGCGTTGTGTGGCAGGCCGACAGGCGTCATAGGTGCCGCCGCTAGCCTATGGCGATCGCCTCCTTTGATCTCCTTCTCATTGCGCCCCGGCTGCCCGCAGCCGGACGACGTTCCAGCTCACCGGCGGTAGCACCACATGGGCGGTGCCGTTGTCGCTTGGAGTGCCGACCTCGTGCGCCGGGCTGACGCGGCCCGGGTACTCCTCCGTGTTCGTTGCGTAGACGTCGTCATCGGCGAGCACGATGTGCTCCGCCACGTCGTAACCGGCGAATGCCCGATGGCCGATCGCCAGCTCGACCGCTTCATCGGTATGACGGTTGACCGCGAACACCACAACGTCGCCGCTCTCGTCGTCGTGCGTCGCCACTGCGTGAACGAGCGGAGCGTCGCCGTACTCGTCCGTGGCGATGACCGGCGAGACCGGCTCCACCCGTAGCACCTGACCGCGGGCGAATCGGGCAGCGTGGGCGAACGGGTAGAAGGTGGTCTGCCGCCACGACGGGCCGTCGGGTTCGGTCCGGATCGGCGCAATCGCGTTGACGAGTTGCGCCAGGCAGGCCACCGTCACCCGGTCACTGTGCCGCAGCAACGTGATCAGCAGGCTGCCCACCACGACCGCGTCGGCAACGTTGTACGTGTCCTCGATCAGCCGCGGCGCGACCGGCCAATCCGGTGGCGGACCCTGCTCATGCCACGTCGACTGATACCAGACGTTCCACTCGTCGAAGGACAGATTGATCCGCTTGCCGCTACGTGACGTGGCGCGTACGTGGTCGGCCGTGGCGACGACGCTGCCGATGAACCGCTCCATGTCCATCGCCGAGGCCAGGAAGCTGCGAAGGTCACCGTCCTTCTCCTGGTAGTAGGCGTGCAACGAGATGTAGTCCACCTGCTCGTAGGCCTGCTCCAAGACGGTCGCCTCCCACGAGCCGAATGTCGGCATTCGCGAGTTCGAGCTACCGCAGGCCACCAGCTCCAGAGACGGGTCGATCATGCGCATCGCGCGTGCGGTCTCGGCCGCGAGCCGCCCGTACTCGACCGCGGTCTTGTGGCCGATCTGCCACGGCCCGTCCAGCTCGTTGCCCAAGCACCACAACCGAACCCCGAACGGCTCGCGGTGACCGTGCTTGATACGCAGGTCCGACCAGTACGTCCCGCCGGGATGGTTGCAGTACTCGAGCAGGTCGCATGCCTCCTGGACGCCGCGCGTACCGAGGTTCAGCGCGAGCATAGGCTCGACCCCAGCTCGCCGGGTCCAGGCGACGAACTCGCCGAGCCCGAACGCGTTGGTCTCCAACGAGTGCCAGGCGAGGTCGAGCCGGACCGGCCGGTCGGCGACCGGTCCGACGCCGTCCTCCCAACGGTAACCGGATACGAAGTTCCCGCCCGGGTATCGCACGACCGACACGCCCAGCTCACGAACGAGATCGACGACGTCGGTCCGGAACCCGGAGTCGTCGGCCTTCTCGTGCTCAGGTTCATAGATCCCGGTGTAGACGCACCTGCCGAGGTGCTCGACGAACGAGCCGAACATCCGGTCGGGCACCTCGGCGACCCGGAACGCAGGATCGAGGGTGAGCGATGCGGTGAGCCCGCCCATCTCACTGCCCATCGGTCTCGAACGACGGCCAGCCGTCGTCCCACTCCATGCTCCTGATCTGCATGCGGATCACACCGCCGGCATCGCCGTCGTAGTAGTGATGCACTACGTAGTTGTTGCCGAACTCGGTGTGCACGTCCGCCGCACCGGTGCCGAACTGGTTGCCATCGCCGTCCAGGATGACCGTGCCGCCCCCTTCGAGGACCGGCACGCCGTCACGGTCGACGTACGGACCGTCCACCGACGTCGAGCGCCCGACCGCGATCTTGTAGGTGCTGTTCACGCCGCGGCAGCAGAAATCCCACGACATGAGCAGGTAGTAGTACTCACCCCGCTTGAAAATTGCCGGGTTCTCGATCGCGTTCGGCGGGAACCCCCGGTCGGCCAGCGACAGCGTCGGACCCTCCGTCTCGGTCATGCTCGCCAGCCGCTGGAGTTTGATGCCGGTCCAGAACGACCCGTAGGCGATCCACCACTGTCCCTTGTCCCGGAAGACGAAGGGATCGATGGCATTGAAGTCGTCGACGCCCGACTGGGACGTCACGACCGGACCGTGGTCGACCCAGCTGTCGATGTCGCCCGGAGTCCGCGTCGAGGCCACCCCTATGGCCGACGTGTTCTGGCCGAACGACGACGCCGAGTAGTACAGGTAGAACGTGTCGCCCTTGCGTACCACGTCGGGCGCCCACAGATGGTTGGGGTTGTAGTCCAGTGCCCAGTCCGGAACGTCGATCTCACCCATCGACTCCCACGGACCCTCGAGGGTGCCGGTCGAGCGACGTACGAAGATGCCGCCGGGATCGGCCTGATTGCGCAGGATTCCGGTGGAGAACACGTAGTACGTCTGGGTCGACGGATCTTTGATGATCGCCGGGTCGTGGACCGGGTCGTCGACCTCACCTGGAATGAACTCGCCGACGTCTCCGATCATCTCGAGTTTGCCCTCCGGAGGCGGGCCCTGCGGACTCGCGCTTGCTCCGGTGAGCCCGGTTGACGCCGCGAGCCCGACGGCGAGCAGTGCTGCACCCATCGTCCGGCGGCGGCGGTTCCTTTCGTGTGCCATAACAGACCTCCACATCTGCCGTTCGATTACTTCACTCCAGTGCCGAATTGGCCGAGGCCGTTGATGAACTGCTTGCGCAGCAGGAAGAACAGAATCATGATCGGCACGACGGCGATCACCGAGACGGCGATCACGAGGTCCCACCGCGGCCGGTAGAGCCCGATGAGTGTCGTGATTCCCACCGCCAGCGGATAGTTCTCCTCCGACCGCATCACGATCAGTGGCCACAGCAGGTCGTTCCACTGCTCGAGCGAGAAGATGATCGCCAGCGTCGCGATCGCCGGCTTCACCATGGGGACGACGATCCCGAAGAAGATCCGGTAGTCGGACGCGCCGTCCACCTTCGCCGCGTCGAACACATCCTGTGGCAGCCCCAGCATGTACTGGCGCATGTAGAACAGGCCGAACGGGTGTGCCAGCATCGGCACGATCACGCCCAGGTGCGTGTCGATGAGGCTGAACTGGATCATCAGCAGGAACAGCGGGATGAGCAGCAGGTGGAACGGCAGCATCTGGGACGCAAGGATGCCGACGAAGATCGTGTTCCGGAACGGGAACTTGATCCGCGCCAGCGCGTAGGCCGCCATGGTGACGACGACGATCGACCCGATCGCCGACCCCGCGGCGAGGATTACCGAGTTCATGAACCACGCCACGACCGGTGCCTCGGCGAACATGGTCTCGAAGTTCAGCAACGTCAGCGACGACGGAAAGAACTGTCCGGCGTCGGCGAAGATCCGATCGGGCTGCCGCAGCGAGCTGATGAGCAGCCAGTAGAACGGAATCAGGAATGCGATGGCGATGACGGCCACCAGCGCAGTGGTGGCGACCTTCTTGGGTTCCAGCCTGCGGCGACGCGGCGTTAACCGCCGTTCGGGCGATTGCAGGTCGCGGGTCGCTCCGTCCGGGGACACCACCGTGATCTGTACGTCGCGCGAATCGCTCACGTCGCTGTGTCCTCTCGTCTGTCGTGGGTCCATGTCCGCCTCAGTCCCTCTTGAAGAAGCCGAACAGCTTCAGCGTGACGAAGGACACCGAGATGATGATCAACGCGAGCACCACGCCGATCGCGGAGGCGTAGCCGAGATCGAACGAAGTGAACGCCGTCCGGTAGAGGTGCAGGACGACGCTCAGGCCGGCCTGGCGCGGCCCGCCGCCGGTGCCCCACAGGATCAGCGGCTCGACGAAGAGCTGGAACCCGCCGAAGATCGTGAGCACCGTGACGAACAGGATGATGGGCTTCGACAGCGGCACCGACAGGTGCCAGAACTTCCGGATGGCACCCGCGCCGTCGACCGACGCCGACTCGTAGAGATCGCTCGGGATGTTGGACAGACCGGTCGTGAAGTAGATGACGTTGATGCCGGTCCACCGCCACGTCGCCACGATGAGCAGCGCTGGAATCGCCAGGTGGGGGGTGTCCAGCCAGCCCTGGGCGGGAACGCCGAACAGCCCGAGGAAGCTGTTCAGCAGCCCGTTGGTGGACAGCAGCAGGGAGAACACGACGCCGACCACGACGAGCGAAGTGAGGACGGGCAGGAAGATCGCCGACCGGAACATGGTCTGTCTGGCCACCAGCTTCGATCTGAGCATCGCGGCCAGTACCAGTGGCAACGGGATCAGGATCAGCAGGGTGCCGGCGGTATACAGAGCCGTGTTGCGCAGGGCGTTGAAGAACGTCTCGTCCCGCAGCAACCTCTGATAGTTGTCGAAGCCGGCCCACTCGCTGACCCCGACCCCTTCGATGTCCTGGAAGCTCAGCACGAACGCGTAGCCGACCGCGTACACCCTGAATACGCCGAAGAGCACCACGAAAGGCAGTAGGAACACCATCGCCACCACGGTCGGCCGGTGGAAGAACGGCTGCCTGGGCCGCGTCGTCCGGTCGCTTTTCGCCCGTTCGGCTCGACCCTTCGTCAGCGTCGCCATCGCTGCTCCTTAGAGGTGATCGCTAATTCGGCCTCTGGGCGGCGGCGCGAAGCCCTTGGGAGCCCGTGCCACCGCCCAAGACCCCGTCGGCTACTCGTCCTCCAGGGCGCGAATCTGCTCCTCGGCATCTCGAAGCGCCTGCGCAGGGTCGGCACCGTCCTCGATCACGTCGAACGCCACGATGTCCCGCAGCTGCAGGATCGCCTCCGGATACTGCGGACCGGTGTACTCGGGGGCGAGCCGGTCGAACATCGCCTGGACGTTCGTCATCACCGGCTCGTCGCCGAACCACGGATCGGTCTCCTGCAGCGCCGGATCCTCGTACACGTCGTTGCGGAACGGGTCGAAACCCAGATCGGTGTACAGGGCGACCTGACTGTCGTAGGTGAGCTTGGCGAACTCGAGGAACTGCTTGGCCGCGTCGAGCTTGTCATCGTCGATCTGCGTCGTGATCGCCGTTCCGGTTCCACCACCCATCGTGCTGATGAACTCACTGTTCGGGAACTCCGGCAGCGGCCGGATCAGGATGTTGCCCTCGGTGTCGGGCATGAAGTCCTTGAACCGCGTCACGTACCACAGCGGCATCCATAGCGAGGCGTACTTGCCGTCGTTCAACGACTGGTAGTAGCTCTCGTCGTGATGCAGCCCGCCTTCGGCCACCGTCGCGATCTCGTGCACGTTCACCATGTCCGAGATCAGCTGGAGCGCCTCGGCGTTCTCCGGGCTGTCCAGGATCAGCTCGTTGTTCTCGTCGTAGGTGCCGCCGCCGTTCTGTAGCATCAGCCCGAGAACGGTGAACCTGTCGGTGGTTTCGACCGACGCCATCCAGGAGTCCGTGTTCTCGACGACCTGTTTACCCGCCTCGATGTAGTCGTCCCAGGTCACGATGCTGTCGACGTCGACGCCAGCCTCTTCGAGGACCGCGTTGTTGTAGTACATGACCCAGGCGCCCAGGTGGTAGTCGATGCCGTACTCGACACCGTCGGCCGTGTACGGCGCGGTGCGCTCCTCGACGAGTTGATCGCGGTGGTTGTCGTAAAGGTCGGTCAACGGGTGCAGCGGCACCTCGCCACGCAGGAAGGTGGCGAACCGCTGAATCTCGATGTCCACGATGTCGGGGGCGCCGGTACCGGTCTGCAGCGCGACCAGGAGCCGGTCGTGCATCTCCTCGAAGTCCGCCGACGATGCTTCCAGGATGATGTTGTACTCGTCGTTCGCCTCGTTGAACTCGTTTGCCCTTTCCAGCATGAAGTCGGCGTGCGCGTCGACGAACGTCCAGAACTCCAGCTCGACATCCTCGCCCTCGGCCGTCGTGACTTCGACGTCCGAATCGACGTCTTCAGGAGCCCCGTCCTCGCTTCCGGTGGCGTCACCACCGTCCCCGCCACCACAAGCCGTGGCGAGCAGGGTGCCGGCGATCATGATCGAACCGAAGCCCAACCAACGGCGGCGTGTTAGCGCTAACATGATGTGTCCTCTCGCTCAGGGTCTAATTGACTCCGCTTTTGCCCTCCTGCGTGTCCGATACCTCGGACAACGTCCGCTATTTCAGACGCACGCTAGTTGCGGCTCTGTAACGAGTCAAGAGATCTGACGACACTCGTTACGAATCAGTTACAGACGGGCATCTCGCGAGGCCATATAACGTCGGTCACGGGACGCGCCGACGGATGGACCTAGACAAAGTGGCTAAACTCACTTTCACAACTCATCAGATGTCTGTCCCGTACCCGACGGAAAGAGGTTGGCGCTGAACACGCACCAGCGAGTGGTTGCCGAACTGGAGCGACTGATCTTTCACCAGCTCGAACCCGGCTCGGAACTGCCGTCCGAGTCCGAACTCGCCGGCGAGCTGAGCGTCAGCCGACTCACCGTCCGCGAGGCCGTCAAGTCATTGCAGGCACGCGGCCTGATTGACGTCCGGCACGGTCGACGACCGGTCATCGCTCCGCTCCGAGCGCTGGCGGTCGAGGACTTCTTCGCGGTCGGCGTCCGGGACGATCCACGTAACCTTCTGGATCTCGTCGAAGTACGCCGGGCGCTCGAGGTCCATATCGCCGCGCTCGCCGCGCGCCGGGTGAACCGGGCGACCTCATACGCGATCGAGAACGCGCTGGCGGCCATGCGCGACGGTATCGACGATCCAGACGCGTTCAACCTTGCGGACGTTCGTTTCCACGAGGCGCTCGCGGCCGCAAGCGGCAACCGGATGCTCTCCTTCCTGATCGAGGCGATGGTCGAGCCGCTGCGTGCCAGCCGCGCGCAGAGCCGCCGCGGCCACCTGGCTCGCAACCGTCCGTTGACCGCGGTGATCGACGAACACGCACTGATCTACCACCGCGTGATCAGCGGCGACGCGAACGGCGCGGCCGAGGCCATGCGCGAGCACCTCGCGCAGACCGAGCGCTCGCTGCGCAAAGCCATGGAGCTCACCGGCAACGAAGACGATCTCGATCGCCCGCTCGACGAGAACGACCTCGAACGCACCTGACGACCAGAGGGAGAGGGTATGACCGCGACGAAGGACCCGGCGCTGCGGAGTACGGGCTGGTTCGGGCTCGATGGCAAGAACGGCTTCCTCCACCGGTCTTGGCTCAAGAACCAGGGCACTCCCCACGACATGTTCGACGGACGTCCTGTCGTGGGTATTGCGAATTCGTGGTCAGACCTCACTCCCTGCAACGGGCACCTCCGCCGGCTCGCCGACCACGTGAAGCGAGGCGTCTACCAGGCAGGCGGCTTCCCGGTCGAGTTTCCGACGATGTCGCTCGGCGAGACGCTCATGCGGCCGTCCACGATGCTGTTCCGCAACCTCATGAGCATGGACGTCGAGGAGACGCTGCGCGCCAACCCGCTCGACGGTGTCGTGCTGCTCGCCGGCTGCGACAAGACCACGCCGGCACAGCTCATGGGTGCGGCCAGTGTCGACCTGCCGACGATCGCCGTCACCGGCGGGCCGATGCTGTCCGGGCGCTGGCGCGGCGGCGCGATCGGCTCGGGCACCGACGTGTGGCGGTTCAGCGAGGACGTTCGGGCCGGTCGGATGACCGGTGCGGACTTCGTCGCCGCTGAGGCCTGCATGTCCCGAAGCCAGGGCCACTGCATGACGATGGGCACCGCCTCCACCATGGCGTGCCTGACCGAGGCGCTGGGCATTGCGCCGAGCGGCAGCGCTGCGATCCCCGCTGCCGACGCCCGGCGCTACACCGTGGCCGCGCTCGCGGGGCGCCGGATCGTCCAGCTGATTCGCGACGACGTCCGGTTCTCCCACATCGCCACGCGGGAGGCGTTCGAGAACACCATTCGCGCCAACGCCGCGATCGGCGGCTCGACCAACGCCGTACTTCACCTTCTCGCCCTCGCCGGGCGGCTCGGCGTCCCCTTGGAACTCGACGACTTCGACCGGCTCGCCCGCGACGTCCCGACGATCGTCGACCTGATGCCCAGCGGCCGGTACCTGATGGAGGACTTCTACTACGCGGGCGGCCTGCCGACCGTCCTGCGACAGATCTCGCACCTGCTCCATCCCGATGTGACGACAGTTGACGGCGGGCACCTGGGCGACCGGCTGGCCCAGGCCGAGTGGTGGAACACCGAGGTCATCCGTCCCCTCGAAGAACCGCTACTGCCGGCGGGCAGCGGGACCGCCGTGCTCCGGGGAAATCTGTGTCCCCAGGGTGCGGTCATCAAGCAGTCCGCGGCCTCCCCCGAGCTGATGAAGCATCGCGGTCGGGCCCTCGTGTTCGACTCCATCGAGAGCTATGACGAAGCCGTCGACGACGCGGCCCTGGAGGTCGACCCGTCGAACGTGCTCATCGTGCGGTACGCCGGCCCGCGGGGCTATCCGGGCATGCCCGAGATCGGCAATCTCGCCCTTCCCCGCAAACTCCTTCAGCAGGGCGTCACGGACATGGTGCGGATCTCGGACGCGCGGATGAGCGGTACGTCTTACGGGACGGTTGTGCTGCACACCGCACCGGAGGCAGCGGCAGGTGGCCCGCTCGCCCTGGTGCGAACAGGTGACTGGATCGAGCTGGACGTCGCCGCACGCTCGCTCACCCTCGACGTCGACGATGCCGAACTCGCCCGCCGGAGGAGCGCCTGGTCAGACCCGCCGCGAACGTCCGAACGGGGCTACGTGCGAATGTACGTCGACCACGTTCAGCAAGCCGATCGTGGCTGCGACCTGGACTTCCTCGTCGGCAACAGTGGAGCCGCCGTCCCGCGCCGGCCGTTCTGAGGTGTGGAACGCCTCTCCACAACGGCTGCCGCGCAGGGTAAGTTGTGGCATGCGCGCTCGAGGGGCGCGTCGAGACTGGCCGGAAGGCTCGAAGCCACCCTTGACTTCATAGCGAGCCATCGACACTGATGCTCTCGATCTGCCTGTGCCAGTCCAGGCGGGAGCCGGGTGTGAGATGAGATCGCTGCCGGAGTTGCCAAACCTCGCTTTCCTACGGCAGGAGGCCAAGGACGCGCTGGACTCGCTCCGCGAGACCGAGCCCGGAGCGTCGCTCGCCGACGCGCAACGGTTGCTGGCCGAACAGTACGGATACCGAACCTGGACCGAGTTGAAGACCGAGGTCGAGCGCCGTCGCTACAGCGCCAAGGAGGCTGCCGATCCCGAGTTGGCCGTCGCCCTCGCCCGCGCGTTCGGGCTCGGGGACGTGGCAGGCCCGATGGTGCCGGTCTCGTACGACATCATGGGTGCGGTCTGGTCGCTGAAAACCGGTCTCGGGCACTGGTCCATTCGGACGATCTTTGACTGGATGGACACCGAGCACACTGAGAACGCGTTCCGGCTCCGCGAAGCCGCGATCGCCGCCGGAATCGTCGCCCCCCGGCCCGTGCGCAGCATCAACGGCAGGGCGATGGAAAAGGTCAGGGGCACCAAGTGGTGTGTCGACCAGTGGATGGACGTCGGGCCGGCACCTACCAAGCCCGTGTCGGCTGAGGTCGCAGCTCAGGTCGGGACGGTCGCCGGAACGGTGCACGGCCTGGGGTTGCCCGCTCCAGGTCCGGCCCACCCGTGGGGCACCCGCCCGCCAGTGGTAGCGCGATGGAACGAGCTGCTGGTTGCCGCGACCAAGGAGCACGCCGCGTGGGCGCCGTTGCTGGAGAGCGCCATGCCGGCGATCCGCGATCTGAGCAAGATCGACAACACTGCGCCGGCCGAGCCCATGGTCCTGTCCAACACCCCATCGCCGGGAGGCGTTCGCACTGGGCGATCTGGACGCCTGATCATTCTGGACTGGGACTTCACAGTCGGCGCCCAGCCGTCCCGGGCGCTTGGAAGCGTGCTGACCCAATGGGTCGTCGGCCCAGCTGATCAGGTGAACGTCGTGGCGGCACGCGCTCTGGTACAGGCCTACCGCGGCACCGCACCATCGCCCGAGCCGACGCTCTCGATGTTCTCCGCAGCTGCCTGCGGGTGGCTGAACTATACGGCCGGGCGAGCCGCGGTGGCGCTCGAGGCCAACGACCCACGAGAGCGGCAGGATGCCCAACGGGAAGTTCCGGACCTGCTGGCCCATCCGCTCACCACACACAAGCTCGAACGCATCCTGGACGCGATCAGGGATTGAGCCTGGGTTTACGAAGCGCAACGTCCCCGAGCCTGGGCAAAGGGGCCGACGCCTCGATCGGGACGCGGCCGGCGGGCATGTCCTCGGTGAAGCGGACGCCTGCGTGGCTCGCATGACACTTGGCGATAGCGTTGCGTCGTCGTCGACGCTGGAGGAGTTCGATTGAGTAGCGACTTCGAGATCGTCGACGCCCTGTTCGGATCCTTCGTCCTCGGCAACGCGCCCCTCGAGCACCTGCATACGGGCATGCGCTGGGCCGAGGGTCCGGTCTATGTCGCGGACGCGCGGCACCTGTTGTTCAGCGACGTCCCGAACGACCGGATACTGCGCGTGCCCGACGAAGGCGGTATTTCGGTGTTCCGCCAGCCGTCCAACCACGCCAACGGGAACACCCGCGATACCCGCGGCCGCCTGATCACCTGCGAGCACGGATCCCGTAGCGTCACCAGAACCGAACTCGACGGCACGGTCACGGTACTGGCCGACCAACTGGATGGCCGGCGGCTGAACTCACCGAACGACGTCGTCGTGAAGTCCGACGGCAGCGTGTGGTTCACCGACCCGCCGTACGGGATCCTGAGCGACTACGAGGGCGACCG
>DASUTB010000013.1:0-7471 GCA_036374835.1 Jiangellaceae bacterium
AGACCGCAGCGCTGCGCGAGGCCGGGCAGCGCCGTAGCCAGGCGCAGGACCGGCTCAGAGGGCTGCTGCCGCCGATGCCGGACGCGCTGCGGGCCGAGATCGGCGTCGAGCCCGATGGCCGGCCCGATGTCGTTAAGGCATGGCAGGACGCGTCCGCGGTCGACGTCAAGGACATCGACGGCCCGCCGCGCTTCGCGCAGGCGTACGAGCGGCTGGACGCGGCGCTGGCGCGGCTGCGCGCATCGGCCGGCGTCGAACTGCAGCGCCGGGAGGACCGGTGGGCGCCGCTGGCGACGAGGTTGGCCGGCACGGTCGCGGCGCTGCGTAGGGCCGATGAGTGCGATGCCCAACTGGCCGTGGCGCAGGACGCGGCCAGCTGGCTCAAGGATCACGCGAACGAGCTGCGCAACGAGCGGTTACGCCCGGTCGCTGCGCTGGCCAAGCAGATCTGGGCGCTGCTGCGTCAGGAGAGCAACGTGGATCTCGGCGGCATCGAGCTGACCGGGTCGAAGACACAGCGCCGGGTGGTACTTCCGGCCGAGGTGGACGGGCAGGACGCCGGTGGCGCGCTGACCGTGATGAGCCAAGGGGAGTTGCACGCGTTGGCGCTGGCGTTGTTCCTGCCGCGGGCGACGCTGCCGGCGAGTCCGTTCGGTTTCGTCGTGATCGACGATCCGGTACAGGCGATGGATCCGGCGAAGGTGGACGGCCTGGCCCGGGTGCTGGAGCAGATCGGCACGACCCATCAGGTGATCGTGTTCACCCACGACGACCGGCTGCCCGAGTCGGTGCGGCGGCTGGGAATCGACGCCCGGATTCTGCAGGTGTTCCGGGACGCGGGTTCCCGCGTCGAAGTCACAACCGCGTCCGATCCGACGTCCCGGTACTTCGATGAGGCGCACGCCGTCGCGCGGGACAAGGGCACCGACGAGGTCGTGTGGCGACGGGTGATCCCGCTGCTGTGCCGGATGGCCGTCGAAAGCGCCTGCCGGGATCTCGTCATGGCCCGCCGCTACGGTCGCGGCGAATCGCGCGACGCGGTCGAGACGTTGTGGGAGGACGCGCAGACCGCGCGGCAGCGGATCGCACTGGCGGTGCGGGATGATCTCGAGGCCGACGTAGGTGGTTGGCTCAACGGGCGGGACCGTCGCCGAGCGGCGATGGCGGTCGTCGGATCGTCCAGCCATGCCGGGCTCGACCGGAACCCGATCGGCGCGATCCGCGACGTCGAAGTCCTGGTCAGCGACATCCGAGCCGTGGCGTCATGACCGGCTCCAAGACCGCTGCCGCCCTGCTGAAGCTGGCTGACCTGATCTTGTCAGGGAATATCCGGATGCCGCGCGGCCGCGGTGCGCGGGTGGCGGCGTTGCTTACCCGCACGGCGCTGGAGGAAATCGTGGACGCCATGTGTCGCGTCAACGGCCTGAACGTGCCACGCGCCTCCATGCGGGTCAAACTTGCCTGCCTGCGCGCCGTGTCCGCGGACGGCGCCGGCGACGCGGCGATCGCCTGGTGGGGCCTGAGCCGTGCGTGCCACCAGCACGCCTACGAGATCGCGCCCAGCCATCTCGAGGTGACACACCTGGCCTCGACCGTCCGGTCGCTGGCAGAAGTCACCATCCGCGAGTCGCCCGGTGCGGCGTAGATCATCCCGACCGCTGCCGCTGGCATCCTGACCGTCGTGGACTACTACGCCGATGCGGCGAGTCGCCGAGTTCTGCAAGGTGTTCGATCTCGAAACCGCGGCCGGACGCCCCGAGCTGGCGGAGCACCGACGGACGCTGCTGAACGAAGATGCCGGCGAAGCCGGAGAGGCATTGGCGACCCTTGCGGAGGCCCTGCGAACCGGCGATGACCCGGTCACGGCGTACCAGGCAGTAGCCGAGGAGCTGGCCGATGTCCTATACGTCACGTACGGCACCGCGGACACGCTGAGGATCGACCTACCGGCCGTCTTCGTCGAGATCCATCGGTCCAACATGAGCAAGCGGGACGCGGACGGCCGAGTCCTGCGCCGAGCCGACGGCAAGGTGCTCAAGGGCCCCCCGGATACCGGCCGCTGGCCCTTGACGACATCGTCGAATGACCGACGGCCGAGCTTCACGTCGTGGATGCGCCACCCGCCGCGCGGCGGAACCTCGTCGCGAGGCGATCGAACGCCACCGCGAGCTCGTCTCCGTCGATCACCTCGATGTCGACGTCGAGCTGTGTCATCCACAGCGCGAGCCGGTCTGGGTCGTCGGAACCCAGCTCGACACGGCACGTGGACTCGTCGACCACCTCGATGTCGATTGGGATGAGGATCTTCGCGGCGACCTCGGCGGCAGGAGCATGCACGAGTACCCGGGCGCGGTACGTCCAGGCCGCCCTGCTGACGCGTCGGACGACGTACTCGACAACCTTGTCCTCCGGGATCACGCGCGGCCGGAACCGCGCACCCGTCGGTGCGTGCGGAACCATGCGGTCGACACGGAAGACCCGCCAGTCGTCACGGTGGAGATCCCACGCGAGCAGGTACCAGAGCGGTCCCCAGCTCACCAGCCGTTGCGGTTCGGTGTGGCGCGCCGCTTCGCTGCCCCCGGGCTTCGTGTACCCGAACCGGAGCCGTTCGTGGCCGCGGATCGCGGCGGCGACCGCGCCGAGCACCGAGAGATCGAGCGGCGGTCTAGCCCCAGGTACGACGCTTGTCGCCTCGCGTACCGCCTCGACGCGCCGACGCAGGCGCGAGGGCAGCACCTGCTCCAGCTTCGCGAGCGCGGTGAGCGATGTCTCCTCGACGCCGAGCCTCTGGGTCGCGACCGTACCCAGTCCGACCGCGACGGCGACGGCCTCGTCGTCGTCGAGCAGCAGTGGGGGCATCGCCGACCCGGCGACCAGCCGGTACCCGCCCGCGACGCCGGGGCGCGCGTCCACGGGATAGCCGAGCGACCGCAGCTTGCCGATGTCGGCGCGCACAGTCCTCGTGCTCACATCGAGCCGGCCGGCGAGCTCGGAACTCGTCCAGTCGCGCTTGAGCTGGAGCAACGACAGCAGTTCGAGCAGGCGGGCCGAGGTCTCCAACATGCTCTCAATCATTCCAGCAATTGCGGAAGCTAACCTGCCGCATTACCTGAGAACGTGGATGTCATGAACGAAAACAACGCACTCACACCGTTCCGCATCGACATCCCGCAGGCCGACGTCGACGACCTGCGCAACCGGCTGGCGCACACGCGCTGGCCGATCCCCGTGCCGGGCCGAGACGATCGCACCGACTTCAGCCGCGGCATCCCGCTGGTGTACCTGAAGGAGCTCGCCGAGTACTGGCGCGACGGGTTCGACTGGCGTGCGCAGGAGGCGAAGCTCAACGAGTACGAACAGGTCACGACGGTCGTCGACGGCCAGACATTCCACGTCGTCCACGTGCGATCGGCGAACCCGGAGGCCATCCCGCTGATCCTGAACCACGGCTGGCCGAGCTCGTTCGTCGACTACCAGCGACTCATCCCGCTGCTGACCGACGAGTTCCACGTGATCATCCCGTCGCTGCCCGGCTTCGGGTTCTCCACCCCGCTGTCCGGGACCGGCTGGGAGCTGGCGCGGACGACGGAGGCCTATGCCGAGATCATGACGCGTCTCGGCTACGAGAGGTTCGCGGCCCACGGCACCGACATCGGTGCGGGCACCACCGGCCGCCTCGCGGCGGTCTACCCGGAGCGCGTCATCGGCACGCACCTCGGCAGCGACCGACCGTTGCTCGGGTTGCTCGGCGACAAGTTCCCCTACCCCGACGGCCTGTCCGACGACGAGATCGCCCAGATCGAGGCAGTGCGTACCGAGCATGCGGCCGAACGCGGGTATCTCGAGATGCAGGACCACCGTCCCGACACGATCGGCGCGGCGCTCACCGACTCGCCGGTCGGTCAGCTCGCGTGGATCGCCGAGAAGTTCAAGACCAGGACCGGTGGCGCCTACCGGACGCCGGACGAGACGGTCGACCGCGACCAGCTCCTCACGAACATCAGCCTGTACTGGTTCACCCGCAGCGGCGCGTCGAGCGCGCAGTTCTACTACGAGTCCGAGCACTCCGGACTCGACTTGGTCATGGTGGCCCCCGGCGTGCCGTCCGGATGGGCCGTGTTCGACACCCATCCGCTCATACGCCGCGTGATGGACCCGTGGAAGGCGATCGGCCACTGGAGCGAGTTCACCGAGGGTGGTCATTTCCCCGCGATGGAGGAGCCGAAGCTGCTCGCGGACGACATCCGCACCTTCTTCCGCGGCATTTCCTGACCCCGCGTCAGGGCCGGCGGGCCACGAAGACCCACTCAAGGCCCGGCCGGTCCGGCGCGTCCACGACCTCGTCGACCTCAAACCCGGCGGCGTTCAGCGACGCCTCGATCTCGTCCCGCCCGTACAACCGCAGGATCGAGACCGACGTGACCACCTCGCCGTCGGGCAGGATGCCGGGCGGGAAGCGGTAGGACCGCTGGAAGGTGACCAGCGCGAGCGCGACCTTCAGGAGGTCGCTCCGCATCTCGACCTGTCCGACGCCAGGACGTTGCGGCGTGCCGATCTCCGCTCGCGGGCCCACCCGAGCCAGGCCTACCGGGCCGGCCTCCGGGCCTTAAAACAAGAACGAGCCGCCGGACCGGAGCGCTCCCATGACCGTCGCGAACGCCTCCGCCCATTCGGCGTCGGTGCGGAACACCTGCGCGACGTCGCCACCGACGCTCTGAACTGGATCACACAGCGCTGACCACCTCCGAAACACGCCCTAAGTGTCGGTCAGGCGTCGAGCGCGTCGGCGCCGATTGAGCATCGAGGTGGAGCCCGCGTCTGTAACGCGATTCGACGATGTTGCGATCAACCCCCGTCGTCACTCAATCCACCGGGCAGCCGCCTCGTAGGTGGTTGCCGGGGTGCTGTTGAAGGCAATCGCCGCATCGGGTGCGTGTCGCCGAACGAGGTTGATGACCTGCTCGAGTAGTTCAACTTGATCGTCTGAGTGCCGCAGGCCACCGCCGACGACGACGCACTCCCACGGACGGACCTGCAACGCATCGCCGACGAGCGCTTCCACATCGTCGCTCCCGTCGAGACCGATCAGGCAGGTCTGGACGCCGACACCGTGCATGGCGAACTTGGCCAGTCCGGCCTCGATCGCCTCAGCCGCCGGCTCGGGGTCCCACGGCCCGGGCACCCGGTACGGATCAAGCCCGATGACGAGGACGCGGAGTGAATCACTGGTGTCCACGCCTGGACGATACCGGTCTCGGCGTCACACGGTGATCGCGGCGGGCAGGCCATCGCTGCGCGCTCGTGACTGTCGGCGCCGACAGCTAGCGTTGCCGTGTGAGCCTTGAGGTGAAGCCCGCGACGGCGGAACGGTTCGAGGACGTCGCGACCATGCTCGGTCCGAAGAACCCCGACTCGTCGGTGTGTTGGTGTCTGAGCCATCGGATCGACTCGAAGACCAACCGGGAACTCGTCGGGCCTGCGCGGGGCGAATACGTCAAGAAGCTGTGCGCGCGACCGGTCGCGCCGGGCGTCCTGGCCTATGAGGACGGTGAGGTGGTCGGGTGGGCCGCCGTCGCGCCTCGGGCGGAGCTCCCGTTCGCTCGGTCGAGGAAGATCCCGCACGTCGACGACCTGCCGGTCTGGACGGTGTGGTGCATCCGGGTGCGACCCGGCTACCGGGGCAAGGGAATCTCTCACGTGCTGCTCGACGGCGCCGTCGAGTACGCGCGGTCGCAGGGCGCGCCCGCAATTGAGGGCTATCCGGTGGACAACAAAGGGCAGAAGGTCGATCGGACGATGGCCTACGTCGGCACCCGCGCACTCTTCGAAAGAGCCGGCTTCACCAAGGCCGCAGATACGCAGTCGGTCTCCGGCGGCTTTCCCCGTGTGCTCATGCGATTGAATCTGACGTGATCCGGGACGGTCCGCTCCGGTACGCTGCTGTCAGCGTCGCGTGCCGGTGGCAGGCAGTGTCAGGCATGGAGGCGCCGGACTACGAAGGAGCACGACGAGGATGACGTCGTACCCTTCGCCCTCCCGTGTCTGAGGGTGAGAAGACCAGGCTCATCGCTTGGAGCCACGAATTGCGCGGCGTTCACGAACGGCTGCGCGAAGCGTTGCAGGTGACGCGGACAGCGCTGGACGATGATGCGGACGCCGAACAGGTGACCCGCGACCTGCTTCTCTATTGCCACGGCTTCTGCTCCGCGCTGACCGGGCACCACGAGGGCGAGGATCGCGGGCTGTTTCCCGCGATAGCCGCCGCACACCCGGAACTGCGCGAAACACTGGACAAGTTGGCGCAGGACCACTCGATGATCGCGCACCTGTTGAGCGGATTGCAGGGCGCCATCGATCGATCGGCGTCCGCGGCCGAGATGGATCGGCACCTCGAAGGCATCGAGGCGATCATGGAATCGCACTTCCGCTTCGAGGAACGCAGCCTGCTCAACATCCTGGAGCACCTGGACCTGATCGCGGATCCTCGCGATGTCCTGGGACCGCTATGAATACGGTGCGGGGAAGCAGATCGCACGATTCTTGTGCGAGGTCAGTCGTCGAAGACGTTCCAGCAGATCGCACTTCGATTTCGCTGGTCATCAAGGACCAGGTCGCGAACTTCCGCCGGGATTCTTTCGCGCTGCCAGTCTCGTTCCCGGACGCGTGCTGCCTCTGCACCATCGGCCGAGGCTGAAGCAACGGCTGCCCTGATCGCGTATGCCGCAGCTCCCAGGTCGTGCGCTGCGACGTGGGCCACCGCCACCGCTTGTCCGGCCGCAAGCGCGGCGAACTTGGCCGGGTCGGGCAGTCCACGTGCGGCGGCATTGGCGACGAAAGCGGTGTTGTGCGCCTCACGCATTCGCACCTCGCCGCGGATCCAGGCACGGCCGATGTCGATAGCGTCACGTGGGCGGGTGTCGTGCGGCTGCTCCTGCTCGAAGAGGTGCAGGACGTGTTCGGCGCAGACGGCGGCCCACTCGGCAAGCAGCCGGTGGTGCTCGTCGGTCAATGTTCCGCCGCGGCGAATGGTGATCAGTCGGGGGTCACGCTCGGTTGGCAGGATCGGCATGGATCACATTCTCTCTGATCATCCCCTAGCGATCGCCACGTGCATCCCTCACGAGCCACCGCCCGCAGCGGGCGCTTCAAGAGCGGTTTGAAGTACCACTCCGCGCTTCGCACGAGACACGCTCGCTGTCACGCTGCGTATTCGAAAGCAATGGCAGCCTTGACGTTCGGCACGGTCAGGCCGAACTCTTCGGCGAGCTCCTCAGGGGTCTCGCCGAATGCTTCAGTTCGCTCGGCCAAGATTGAGGTGCGTACTCCCGCCACGGTTGCCGAGGCTGAGGATACGAGCGGATCGATGACGACCGCGGAAGATCGACCCTGCGGATAGATGCGCAAAGCAGCCCCGGCACCGTCGGCGCCGGTGTCATCAAACTCGACGCGGGCAAGAAAGTCCTGGGTTATG
>DASUTB010000014.1:0-25200 GCA_036374835.1 Jiangellaceae bacterium
GAGCAGGGGCCGGTGGACGACGTGTTCGCCCGGCCGCAGCACCCCTACACGCAGGAGTTGCTGCGCTCGACGATCTCGCTGTCGACGACGGGTCTGCACTACATACCAGGCGCCCCGCCCGACCTCGTGGACCCGCCATCGGGATGCCGCTTCCACC
The DNA here is from genome assembly GCA_036374835.1 of Jiangellaceae bacterium. Lineage (GTDB taxonomy): Bacteria > Actinomycetota > Actinomycetes > Jiangellales > Jiangellaceae > DASUTB01. The sequence continues at coordinate 158 of DASUTB010000014.1, forward strand.
CGCGCTGCCCGCACGCCATGGAAGTGTGCCGCCGGCAGTTCCCGGTGCCGGTGCTCGCCGAAGAGCAGACGGTGGAGTGCTGGTTGCACGGACCCGAAGAGCAGATCCCCGCAGGCGGCCGCGAGCCGTTGATCCGGGAGGAGTTGACCCTTGCCGATGAAGCATGACCCGCGTGGGGCAAGCCCCCTGGACGCCGCCCACCGTGGTCACCCACTCCATCGTCTACCGGCCGAGCCGCACGGTGCCGGGGCGGTGGCATCGTCGGCCGCGCCAACTTCGACGGGCGAGCCTCTGATCACGGTGCGGGATCTCGAAGTCCATTTCCAGCTACGGGGCAGTGCCTTGGCGCGCCTCATCGGTGGGCGCAGTGAGACCGTCAAGGCGGTGGACGGCGTCAACCTCGAACTCAACCGTGGCGAGGTCGTCGGCCTGGTGGGGGAGTCCGGCAGCGGTAAGACGACGCTGGGCCGCGCGCTGCTGGGACTGGTCCGGCCGACCAGCGGTGTGATCGAGTACAGCGGTGTCAACATCGGGGGGCTCCGGGAGCGGCGGCTGCGATCGATGCGGCGCCGGCTGCAGATGGTGTTCCAGGATCCGCACGCCGCGCTGAACCCGTCGATGGACCTGCTGGCCGCGATCTCACACCCGCTGCGCATCCACGGGCTCGCGAAGTCGCGTGCCGAGGAGCGGCGCATGGTGTCCGAAGCGCTCGAGCGGGTCGGCTTGAGCCCGGCCGAGCAGTTCCTGACCAAACTGCCGTCCGAGCTGTCCGGCGGTCAGAAGCAGCGCGCGGTGATCGCCCGTTCGATCATCTCCCGCCCCGATCTCCTGGTTGCCGACGAGCCGATCTCCATGCTCGACATGAGCGTCCGCGCCAAGATCCTCGAGCTGATGCTCGGGCTCAAGAACGACCTCGACCTGACCTACGTCTACATCACGCACGACCTGGCGACGGCCAAGTTCTTCTGCGACCGGGTGGCGATCATGTACCTGGGCCGGCTCGTCGAGATCGGTCCGACCGAGGAGATCTTCGCCGATCCGAAGCACCCGTACACCCAGGCGCTGCTCGCCGCGGTGCCGGATCCCGACCCGGAGCGCCGCGTTCCCCGCGACCTGCCCCGGGGCGAGATCCCCGACGCTGCCGCACCTCCGCACGGCTGCTCATTCCACCCGCGCTGCCCGTTCGCGTTCGAGCCGTGCGGCTGGGAGGCCCGCGATCTGCGGGCGATGTTCGAACGCCGCTGGGTCCGGCTCGGCGAGGAGGCGTTCGCCAACGAGGAGCCCCTCGTCGCCGGACTCGACGACGTCGAAGCCGGTCAGCAGAAGGCCACCATCGCAGTGCCGTCGGGCCGGCAGCCCCGTGAGCTGGCGTCCCTGCTGGAACGTGCCCGCGCCGACGACCCGGGCGAGCAGCTCTGGCGGGGCGTGGTCAACATCCGGGCCGTGGACGGCGCGGTCGAGGTGGAGTTCCGCGAGGGAATCGACCCCGGCCTCACACCCACCGGCCAGGTCGAGGTGGCCTGCCACCTCCACGACCCGGCGCTTCGACCGAACGCCACCTGATCTCCGCACAACGTGGTCCTCACCGCCGCCTACCAGACCGATGCCGTGCCCACGCTTGATCGGCGAGATCTTCGGGCGATCCGGCCACTCACCGAGCACGTGGCGTTCACCTTGCTACCGGACGATCTGTACTGAAGCGACGATCGCGCTTCTCTGAGCCCGGCTATCCCTAGCCGCACATCGGGCGGCACTGCCGTTCGATCATTGCCTGGATGAACACGTCTTCGATGTCGGCGGGGTCGAGGGCCTGGGCTGCGAAGCCGCCGGATGCCTCGGCGATCTGCGTCAACGCTTCCATGTCCGCTTCTTCGCCCATGCCGATCGCGATGATCGGTATGGGTCTGGACGGATCGTGCCCCTGGATCTTGGTCAGAAGCTCGTCAAGGCTGATGTCCGACTCTTCGCCGGGCGGGGGCTCGTCCGCGCCGTCGGTCAACAGAACGATCGAGTTGACCTTGCCCGGGTCGTACGCGCTATTCATCGCGTTGAACGCGCCGTTGATCGTGTCGTACAGGCCCGTCCAGCCCCGCGTGGTGCTGGGCGCGTTCTCCTCGACGATCGCGGGTATCTCCGCAGCAGCCGCGCCGAGCGCTTCGAGCCGAGTGACGCCTCCGACATCTTCGGTCAAGGGGCCGACCGGGACCAGCTCTCGCCAATCCGCGCCGGTCTCCTCGTTCTCGAGTGTGGAGAAGACCCACACCCCGACCGAGCTTGTCTCCGGGAACAGGCCCAGCGCCGTGGTCGCCGCATCCCGGACGAGCTCGGCGCGGGTCTGCTCGCCACCGTCGGCCTCGATCATCGAACCCGAGACGTCGAAGATGGCGAGCATCCTCATGTCGAGCGACAGCGCGGTCCACTGGCTGACCAGCTGCCTCGAGACGTCGGTTGGCAAGGCGGGCAGCGCCTGGACCGGCGCAGGGTCGAGGCCGTCGCCGATGCCCATCGAGGGGCCGGCGGTGCCGTCCGGTGCGCGGAACCCCCACTCGTACATGATCTGGACCGCTTCCGGCGTGCCAACAGTGGTGATGATCTCTTTGACGGCCGAGCGCACGGTAGCCGGTGTGTCTGGACGTGACACGCCGATCGCCGGATAGTCGAACACGACCGTGCCCTCGGACGGGTAGAGGGCAACGACCTGGTTGCCACTGGTCTGGTTGTGATTCGCGACGGTCTGCTCGATCGCGGTGAACACCGGCGCCTCCTCGGGCGCCGCTTCGACGGCCGCGAAGGCGTCCGCGACCGTCGGCGTGACGTTCTGCGACAACTGGGTCATCGCACCGACGAGCGTCGTGGGGTCGGCCTCCTCGGTCCCTACGCCCAGGGCGACGCCTGCGGCGAGCAGCGTTGCAAAGCCGGTGCTGGTGGTCTTGGGATCGATCATCGTGGCGGGCGGACCGTCGCGGGACAGGACTCCGCTCCAGGAGAACTCCGTGTCCGGCCAGCCGATCGCGTCGGCTACCGGCTGGGACGCCACGCCGACCAGGGGCGAGGTCGCGATCGATGTCGGTTCCGAGAACTCGATCTGGTCTGCGGTGACCCGGCTGAGCCACAAGGACGAATCGGGAACCCACAGATCGATGGTCGACTGCGGCCCAATGGAGCCGGCCACGTCCGACGAGGCACGGGCGGTGATCGTGGGCTCTATGCACGTGCCGTCGACTTGCAGGTCGACGGCGCTCTCGGACTCGAAAATGTCTGTCAGCGCAGGCGCGATATCCGGGCTGGCCGTGATCTCGACGGCGACCGATCCGTCGCATCCGGTGTCGTCACTCAAGAATCGGTCGGCGATTTCACTGACGGAGTCGCGGACGGAACCGGGCAGGTAGTCCTGTCCGAAGTAGCCGATGCCGGCGACGGTAGCCAGCACGACGATCAGCACGAAGAAGCGCCGCGGCCACCGAGACCGTCTGACTGGCGCGTGCGTAGCGTGACGTCCGGACATCTTTCTCCGTCCTCACAGAGGGAGCGGTCCGAACAGTACCGTGCGAGGTGTCAAATCGGAAGTTCGGGTGAGACGTTCGCTTTGTCACGTGATCGACTAGTAACGGCCGCCCGCATGCCGCGATCTCGAGGTACGGGTTGGCTACGTCGTCAACGTACGATCGTGTTCATTGACCTGGATCAGTAGCCCTTCGGGGTCACGCACGGTAAACGACCGTCCGTGCGCTTCGTCGGCAATCTCGGTGGCCGGCTCGAACCCCGCCGCACGGAGCCGTTGGACGACGTCCTCCAGCGGCTCGTCGGAATCGAAGGCCAGCTCCACCGAGCGCGCCGCCGAGTCTGGCGGGATGTAGTGCAACGCCAGCGTGCCCGCGCTACCGGCCAGCTCCAGCCAGTGCGACGGCGGCCCGCTCTTCGGTGGGCGTTGGGCGACATCCAGGGTGAGGCCCAGCGCCTCGTAGAACGCCCGGGCGGCATCGATGTCGTGGACGTACCGAATCGGCATCGGCTTCATCGGTCGAGCTCCTTCCGGCCGTTCAGGTACTCGGTGAGGATGCGCTCGACGAGGCGCGAGAGCGACACCCCTTCATCGACTGCCGCATGTTTGACGCGCCGGACGAGATCCCGCGGCAGGTAGACGTTGAACTGTTGCTGATCGCTCATGCTAGGAGAGTAGCTCACTAGCACGGTGCGGCTGTGCCGGCACGACGAGCAGCATGGACACGACGAGCAGACCACGCAATGGTCGCGGCCGCGACGACGCAGAGTGCGAGGAGCACCACCGCGGCCGCCATCCCCCCGCCTCCGGCGATGGCTCGTCCGACCCCAGCGGTCGTGAGCGTGCCCATCACTGCCGTTGCGATCGCTTCGACCAGGATCGTCGACGCGGCGGCCGTCGCGGGGGAGACACCGTCGTCCTCCTGCGGCACATCGACGATGTGGTTGAGCGTGTCGAGGTAGACCAGGCCGATTCCGACTCCCGCGGCCGTCCAACCGATGAGGACGATCTCGACCCGCGACATCGCGTCCACGAGCAGCGTGGCGATTGTCGTGAGCAATCCCAGTGAGAGGATGCCGGCACCGAGGGTCGACCGGTGGACGTACCGGCGGGGAGCCTGAGCCGGCCAGCGGGCTGCCGCCAGCCCGGCGAGAGCCCAACCGAGCCCGCTGCCGCCCAGGACGAGTGCGACCTGACCGGTGGTTCCGCCGAGCAGATCGTGAACGATGATCCCGATGATCTCTGCGGCGCCGAAGTACGCGCCCGTGACCAGGCCCATCGTCGCGACCGCGGCAGGACGTCTCATCGCCGCGCTCAGCGTCCCGGCGGGAAGCAGCCGGCGCCCGGCGAACACGGCCATGGCCGCGCCCGCGATACCCACCGCGATCGCGACGCCCGCCGACAGTCCGCGCAACCCGACAAGCGACAGCAACGCGACGCCGCCGGCGAGCAGGAGTGCAGATCCCACTACGAGCCGCTCCTGGCCGCCGGTCTGCATGGTGCCCGTTAGCTGGCGCGCGATGACGATCCTCGCGACCACGAGCAACGGAAGGTAAAGCACGAGTGCCCAACGCCAACTCAGCTCCGATGCCACCCATCCCGCGTACACGGGTGCAAGGAGCGAAATGAACACCCAGATCAGGTTGTAGCCGGCAAGCACGGTGCGCCGCCATCTGGGCGGCATGGCCGTGACTATCGCGGCCAGCGATACCGTGGCCAGCGCCCCGCTGGCCAGCCCAGAGCCCGCCCGACCGAGAACGAAGACTCCCACGGTCGGTGCGATCGCACTGACCGCTCCGCTCACGACGCTGAGCCACGTCAGGTGAACAAGCAGCCGCTCAACCCTGAAACGCTGTAGCAGGTACGGGCCGAGCGGCATGGTCACGAACATCGCGACCTGCGTTGTTCCCGTGATCACGCCGTAGTACTCGCGAGCGTCGAGATCAGCCCCGACCAGCGGAATCACCGTGCGCAGCAGGTACGCCTGGGTGCCCGCGATGAACTCCACTGCCAGTAGAGCCGCCGCCAGAAGAGCGTTCCGGACGGTACTTGTCTGTGTCTTGGCGGCGTTCGAGTCCGTCACGACTGGCACTCCGGGATTCGCGGCGTCATGTGCTAGTATGCTAGCAAGTTAGCTCGCACGACTGTTTCCCGGACATTCATCGGCGGTACCCGGCCCCCCGTGAGCCGAGAGTGAACAGCGCTACCCCGAATGCGCGAGGGATCGTAGGGTCATTCGACGTGAGCATCGAATCCGCGGCATGGATGTCGCTGCATCGCACGGTTACCGCGCAGCAGGAAACCAGGCCGTTCTCCAAGGAGACGCTGGGCCGAATTGCCCGGTTCGCGCGTCCGCACCGGAAGAAGGTCGGCTGGTTCATCGCCCTGAGCGTGGTACTGGCCGTCCTCGCAGTGGCGACGCCGGTCCTGGCCGGCACCGTCATCGACGAGGTCGTCGCGGAAGCGGCGGCGAGTACGGTCATCTGGCTCGCGGTGCTGATCGCACTGATCGCGCTCGCCGAAGCCGCCTTGGGCGTGTTCAACCGGTGGTTGTCGGCGAGTCTCGGCGAGGACCTGATCCTCGATCTGCGCAGCGCGGTGTTCGACCACGTGCAGCGCATGCCGATCGCGTTCTTCACCCGCACCCGCACCGGAGCACTCGTCAGCCGGCTGAACAACGACGTGATCGGTGCGCAGCGGGCGTTCAGCGACGTGCTCTCAGGGGTGGTCAGCAACGTGGTGATGTTGGCGCTCACGGTCGCTGTCATGATGCGGACCTCCTGGCAGATCACACTGATCACGCTGGCCCTGCTGCCGATCTTCCTGATTCCGGCGCGGCGGGTCGGCGCCAAGTTGGCCGGGCTCTGGCGGGAGGCGGCTGACTACAACGCCGTCATGGGGACGCGGATGACCGAGCGGTTCTCGGCACCCGGCGCGATTCTGGTGAAGCTGTTCAGCCGGCCCGAGGCCGAGTCCGAGGAGTTCGCCGCCCGCGCCCGTCGGGTCCGCGACATCGGCGTGCGCACCGCGATGGTGCAGTGGCAGTTCATCGCCGCGCTGACGCTGGTGGGCGCGCTCGCCCTTGCGCTGGTGTACGGGATCGGCGGCGTGCTCGCGCTCAACGGCCAGCTCGACGCCGGCGCGATCGTCACGCTCGCACTGCTGCTCACCCGGATGTACGCCCCGCTCACGTCGCTCGCGAGCGCGCGGGTCGAGGTGATGAGCGCGCTGGTCAGCTTCGCCCGGGTCTTCGAAGTGCTGGATCTCAAGCCGCTCATCTCGGAGCGTCCGGGCGCGCGAGCGCTCCCGGACGGGCCGATCTCGGTCGAGTTCGAGGATGTCCGGTTCAGCTACCCGTCCGCGGACAAGGTGTCGCTGGCCTCGCTCGAAGAGGTGGCCAACCTCGACACCCGCGGCGGCGAGGAGATCCTGCACGGCGTGTCGTTCCGTGCCGAGCCGGGCCAGGTGGTGGCGCTCGTCGGCTCGTCCGGCGCCGGTAAATCCACGATCGCGTCGCTCGTGCCGCGGCTCTACGACGTGGACGACGGTGCGGTCCGGCTCGGTGGCATCGATGTTCGCGACCTGACCACCGACTCGCTGCGCGACGCGCTCGGATTCGTCACTCAGGACGGCCATCTGTTCCACGACTCGATCAGGGAGAACCTGATCCTCGCGCGGTCCGACGCCGGCGACGACGAGCTCTGGGACGCGTTGCGGCGGGCACGGCTCGAGACGCTTGTGCGGTCACTTCCGGATGGGCTCGAGACGATTGTGGGGGAGCGGGGCTACCGGCTCTCCGGCGGTGAGCGGCAGCGGCTGACCATCGCGCGGTTGCTGCTGTCCCGGCCGCGCGTGGTCATCCTGGACGAGGCGACCGCGCACCTGGACTCGACGTCGGAGGCGGCCGTGCAGGCGGCACTGACCGAGGCGCTCGCCGGCCGCACCGCGGTGGTCATCGCCCATCGCCTGTCCACGATCCGGGCCGCGGACCTGATCCTGGTCGTCGAGGACGGCAGTATCGTGCAGCAGGGCACCCACGAGCAGCTGCTCGCCGCGGGCGGACGCTACGAGGAGCTCTACCGAACCCAGTTCGCCGAAACGAGCCCGAACGCAGAACCTGTTGCGACCGAACGGATAGCCTGACGTACCTGGTGCCGGTTCGGCCGGCATCATCTCTTCTGACCCGTATGCACCAAGGTTGTCATTAGTGCGGTGCCTTGTTCAGCTAGATCTTGGTGTATCGTTATGGCCATGGCGCGCATATCAGTGGACGTGAATGAGGAATGGCTCGAGGCCGCCCGCGAAGTGCTCGGCACTGACACCAAGGTCGCCACTATCAATGCGGCACTCCGCTCGTTCGCCTTGCGCCGCCAGGCCGGGGACATCGTCGCCGCGTTCGACAGCGTCGAGATGGACTTCGACGGCTCGGCCGATGGGTGGCGGACGGGCGGCCGGGACTTGAGCAACGTTGTCCGGGACGCGCGCACCGACAGAGCAGCCTAGATGGCCGGTGCCGTCTACCTGGCCGATACCACCGTCTACGTTCTGCAGCGCCAGCATGAGGCGGTACGGCGGCGTGTTCACGACTTGCTGGCCCAAGGTCGGCTCGCGGCATGCCAGATGACCGCCCTCGAGTACCTCAACAACGCTCCTGATCCGAGTGGCTACGAGACGTTGTGGAGTGCGCTTCGGTCCCAGCGGTGGATTGACGTGACGGCCGATGCGATGGATCGTGCGATGGCGGTCCACCGGGCACTGGCCGTCGAGAGCCAGCATCGTCACTTCCGCCTTCCCGACCTCATCATTGCGGCTGCTGCCGAGTTGGCGGGGGTGACAGTACTGCACTACGACGCCGACTATGACCGGATCGCAGCGATCACGAACCAGCCGACGGAATGGGTCGTTCCGCGTGCCTCGTTGTAGTGCGGCAGGCGGCAAGATGGACATCAACGACTCGTGGATTGCGGCGACCGCGATCGCCGCGGTTGGCCGGTGGTGACCCAGGACGACGGCTATCCCGAGGAAATTCCGGAGCTTGCGGTCATCAGGGTGTGAATCGCGACGCCGGCCTGTAGGGGAGCGGGGCGGCTCGACGGTCGACACTTCGTCGCGACCGATACGCTCGGGATCGTGCACGCACTCGTCAAAGTCGACGCCAAGCCGGGCCTCGAGCTCGCCGAGGTCCCAGACCCGCCCGTGGGGCCGGGGGAGGCGCTGGTCCGGATCCTGCGCACCGGTATCTGCGGCACTGATCTGCACATCCTCAACTGGGACCCCTGGGCGGCGGCGCATATCGGCACACCGCTCATCGTCGGTCACGAGTTCGTGGGTGAGGTCGTGGACGTCGCGCCCGGGGTCAGGACGGTCCAGGTGGGCGACATCGTCAGCGGCGAGGGTCACATCGTGTGCGAGCGCTGCCGGCACTGCCGCGCGGGCCTCCGTCACCTGTGCCCGAACACCGAAGGCATCGGCGTGAACCGTGATGGCGCGTTCGCGGAGTACGTCTCGATGCCGGCCGGCAACCTGTGGCGGCATCCACCGCACATCGACCTGGACGCCGCCGCGATCTTCGACCCGTTCGGCAACGCGGTCCACTCGGCGCTGCAGTTCCCGGTTCACGGCGAGGACGTGCTGGTCACCGGAGCGGGTCCGATCGGCATTCTCTCCGCCCTCGTGGTCCAGCACGCCGGCGCCAGGAACGTGGTGATCACGGACGTCAACCCGTACCGTCTCGAGCTCGCTCGCAGACTCCATGCGGGCAAGGCGGTGGACGCGCGCACCAGCGACCTCACCGAGGTGCGCAAGGATCTCGGCATGGCCGAAGGTTTCGACGTCGGTCTGGAGATGTCCGGGAACGCCGCGGCGTTCCGCTCGATGCTCGGCAGCATGGCCAACGGCGGACGGATCGCAATGCTCGGGCTGCCGACCGAGGAGATCGCGATCGACTGGTCGGCGGTGGTGCTCCAGATGCTGACCGTCAAGGGTATCTACGGCCGGGAGATGTTCGAAACGTGGTACCAGGCATCGGTGCTGGTGGAAGCCGGTGTGCGGGTGCAGGACGTCGTGACGCACCGGTTCGGCTGGAAGGACCACGCGGCCGCGTTCGAGACCGCGGCGGGCGGGGAATGCGGCAAGGTCATCATCGAGTGGACGGGGTGAGCCCTTCGAGGCAAGGGCTCGGGCGGCAAAATGATCTACTAGTAGACGGAGTGAATTGTGTACGGAGCGATTCGGGACGAGCTGAGACGTACGCTGGACTCGATCCGCGCGGATGGGCTGTACAAGCCCGAGTATCAGATGACCAGCCGGCAGGGCTCGCACGTCGACCTTGCCGACGGCCGTGAGGTCCTGAACCTGTGCGCGAACAACTATCTGGGGCTGGCCGGCGATCAGGAGCTCGTGGACGTCGCCAAGCACGCACTGGACGAGTGGGGCTTCGGCATGGCGTCGGTGCGCTTCATCTGCGGCACTCAGACGATCCACACCGAGCTCGAACGTAAGCTCTCCGACTTCCTCGGTACCGACGACACGATCTTGTATACGTCGTGCTTCGACGCGAACGGCGGCCTGTTTGAGACGCTGCTCGGCGCGGAGGACGCCGTCATCTCCGATGAGCTGAACCATGCGAGCATCATCGACGGGATCCGGCTGTGCAAGGCGCAGCGCTACCGCTACGCCAACGCCGACATGGCCGATCTCGAAGCACAGCTCAAGGCCACTGCCGACGCGCGGTTCCGGCTGATCGTCACCGACGGCGTGTTCTCGATGGACGGATACCTGGCGCCGCTGGACAAGATATGCGAGCTCGCCGATGCGCACGACGCCCTTGTCATGGTCGACGACTCGCACGCGGTCGGATTCGTGGGGGAGAACGGACGCGGCACCCCGGAGCACTTCGGCGTCACCGACCGGGTCGACATCGTGACCGGGACGCTTGGCAAGGCGCTCGGCGGCGCGAGCGGCGGCTACACGTCCGGACGGGCCGAGATCGTCGAGCTGTTGCGGCAGCGGTCGCGTCCGTACCTGTTCTCGAACTCCGTGCCGCCGTCGATCGTCGCAACCGGATCCGCCGTCCTTGACCGGCTCGCCTCCGGCGCGGACCTGCGCGCCAAGCTGCGGGAGAACACCGCATACTTCCGGTCACGTATGACCGAGTTGGGCTTCGACGTGCTGCCGGGCGAGCACCCGATCGTCCCGGTGATGATCGGCGACGCGACCCGGGCGTCGAAACTGTCGGAGCTACTCATGGCTGAGGGCGTCTACGCGGTGAGCTTCTCGTACCCGGTCGTCCCGCTCGGCAAGGCGCGGATCCGCACTCAGATGTCCGCGGCGCACACTCGGCAGGACCTCAACTTCGCGATCGAGGCGTTCAGTCGCGCTGCTGCGGCTCTGCCTACGCCGGCGTGAGGTCGAAACCACCTGTCGGGACGGTGCACGGAGGTGCGGCTATCCGGCGCCGCTGGGCGGTAGCTCGTAGAAGGCGGACCAGCCGCTGTCCGGATAGTCGTGGAACGGGCCGCGACGCCGGAATCCGGTGCGCTCGTACAGTCGATGTGCGCTCGCGAAATCGGACGTCGAGCCGGTCTCGAGCAACAGGTGTGTGACTCCACGTGCGCGTGCGGCTTCAATGATCGTGTCGAGGATCCGTGCGCCGATTTTGGCTCCGCGAGCTTCCGGCACGGTGTACATACGCTTCACCTCGCCCGTGCCGTCGTCATGAACGGTCAGCGCTCCGATTCCCAATGCGACACCGTCCCGGCGCGCGACGAACACCGTCGTGCGCGGCTCGGCCATGTCGTCGACGCTGATCCCGAACTGGAACTCCGTCGGAGAGAGAGGGAGTAAGTGATCGTTCAGGGCGGCAACCAGCTTGCGGATGTCGTCCTGGAGCGGAGATTCGATGCCGATCACGACAGACATAGGTCAAGCATGCAGCGCATGTATTACAGCAACGTTTCGTCCGCCGCGGCGATTTGCCCTGCGCATCTGGACTCGGCAGGGTTGACAACGTACCGCCAACGGTCTCTATTATCGCTATATGACGATGAATGAGGGTGCTCAGCTGTCGGTAGAGCAAGTCGACGAGGCGGAGGCCGCGACGGCTGCGGCGTGTCTGTTCCGGGGGATGGGGGACCCGTCACGGGTAGCGATCCTTCAGCACCTGTTGCTGGGTGAGCACAACGTGGGGGAGTTGACGTCGCATTTGGGCCTGGCGCAATCGACGGTCTCGAAGCACCTGGCGTGCCTGCGCGACTGTGGGCTGGTCGAGTCGCGGCCAGTAGGACGGTCGTCCGTCTTCTCGCTGACCCACCCGGACGCGGTACGCAAAGTGTTCGCGGCCGCTGAGGAACTGTTGGCCGCGACCGGCGATGCGGTCGTGCTGTGCCCGGTCTACGGTGAGGGCGCAACAACGTGAGCGAGCACGTCCACTCCGCGGTGTTCGTCGCCGACCCGGTTCGTCGCCGTAAGCTTGGCCGCCGGGCGCAACTCCTGGCCGCGGCGTCAGTCTCGTACAACGTGATCGAGTCGATCATCGCCATCGCCGCCGGACTGGTGGCCGGCTCGGTTGCACTCGTCGGATTCGGGCTGGACGCGGTGATCGAGGTCAGTAGTGGCCTCATCATCTTGTGGCAGTTCCGGCACCGGCTGCCTGAATCGCGCGAGCAGCAGGCACTTCGGATGATGGCTGTGGCGTTCTTCGCGCTCGCCGCTTACGTGACGTTCGAGTCGTTCCGTACCCTGCTCGGCGGTCACGAGGCCGACGCATCCCCGGTGGGCATCGGGCTTGCGATCGCCTCGTTGATGGTCATGCCCTTCCTGTCCTGGGCGCAACGCCGTACCGGCAAGAGCCTGGGCTCGAACGCCGTTGTGGCCGACGGCACCCAGACGTTGTTGTGCACCTACATGTCCGCGGCGCTGCTCGGCGGGCTCGTCCTGAACGCCACGCTCGGATGGGCGTGGGCGGATCCGCTCGCCGGACTGGTGATCGCGGGTCTCGCCGTCCGGGAAGGCATCGAGGCCTGGCGCGGCGAAGGATGTGCCTGCGCACCAAACGCGACACATGAGGCCGTCGACGCCGAGGCAGACGAGACGTCCTGCGCAGACAGCTGCTGCGCCGCCAACTAGACCCTAGCCGGGCTTGCCGGGTACGTGCTGCCGAGCCGCACTGCGATGTAAGGTAGGCGGCTCACGCCAGTTCCTCCTTGAATCCCTGGCGCCACGATGGCCAACGGAGCTCCCAGCCGAGTTCCTGCTTGGCCTTGGCGTTGGAGAACGGGCGTCCCTCCGTCATGATCGCTACGCCCATCTCGCCCGCCAGCAGCCGGACCAGCCACTTGGGGACGCGCAGCGGCCGCTTCGCGCCCACGCACGCGGCCAGATGGGGCAGCCACTCGCTGACCGGGGCCGGTTCGTCGTCGACGATGTTGAACACGCCGTTCGCCCGCTGCTCCACGACCAATACGGTCGCGCCGGCCGCGTCGTCGAGATGCACCCACGAGAAGTACCCGGTACCGCCGCCGATGATCGGGAGCCGGCGCTTGCGCACGAGCTCGATCTGGCCCTCGATGCCGCCGCCGGGGCCGCCGTAGAACCCGCCGTATCGCAGCGCCGCGCCGCCCGCCTTGACGACCACGTCCTCGACGTGCTGGAGCGGCTCGACCATGATCTGCATCTTCGCCGGCAGATCCTCGAGCGGCAGCAGCTCATCCTCGTTCACCGGGCCTGCCTCTCGGTTCGCGGGCCAGGTCGCGACGCTCTGAGCGACGACGTGCGATACGCCGGTCGCCTCGGCGGCAGCCAGCAGGTTGTCCGTGCCCTCGGTGCGCAGCCGGTTCGTGACGGCGCCGAACCGTTCCGGGTGCCGGAAATCGGGTTTGCCGGCGTGCGCGACGGAGAGCCCGGTCATCTCGTGCACGATCGCGTCCGGTCGCGCGGTCGCAACCGCCGCACCGACCGAGTCCGCGTCCAGCCCGTCCATCACGACGCCATCGGCGCCGAGTTGCTCGAGCAATCCCAGCTTGACCGGGCTCGTGGTCGTGGCTGTCACCTTGTGGCCCCGGGCGACGAGCTGCGGCACCAGCCGCCGTCCGATGGCTCCGGTCCCTCCTGCGACGAACACCTTCATGACGATCACCTTCCAGTTCTCAGTGTTTGCCTCCCCGGCCCCGAGGCGAGAGCGCCCTGCCCAGCGGTGACGCCGGGGGAGAGGCGACGCTGTGGTCTCCCTGGGCAGGGTCGCCGCGACGGGGAAGACTCTCGGCCTATAGCGGGGACGATGTGGTCGACGGCGTTGCGAGCGGCTGCAGTCCGCATGCTTGTGCGAAGCCCTGTGCTTCGATGCCGAACGCCACATTGGTCCGGGTGTACACGTTAGCCAGTGCGACGAAGGCGCTCAGCTCGACCAGCGCCGGCGCACCGAGCGCCTTCAACAGCCGCTCGGAGAGCTCGTCGGTGACCGTCGGCGGGGTCTGGCTCATCGCCTCGGCGTACTCCATGACGTCCCGCTCCAGCGGAGTGAAGACGTCCGACTCGCGCCACCGCGGCACCTCGCGCGCCTTCGCTTCGTCGAGCCCTTCGTTGTGCGCCGTGAAATAGCCGAAGTCCAGGCACCACGTGCAACCCACCAGCGACGCGACCGCCATGTGCGCGAATGACTTCAGATCCTCGCTGCACTCGTTCCACTTGCGTGACTTCTGGCCGAGGCCGAAGTAGAACTTGAGCACCGGCCGGTTGTGCCAGTACACCCCGACCGGCTCTGCGACGTCGCCGAGCATCCTTGTGCTGAGCCTCTTCACGATCGCCCCGTAGAGGCCGGAGACCTCGGCCTTGGGAATCCTGGTGGTGCTGCTCACGTCTCCTCCTCGATTTCCGGCTTCTGAATGGAGACCCCGCCGAGGCGTCGGTTGTGACAGACGGTGCCGGCGTTGTATGAATTTTGCGCAACCGAAGGTTGCAGATGTGCGGGAAGGCCGCTAGAGTGATGTGCAACCGATGGTTGCGATAGCTAGGAGAGCCAATGGAATACGCCAGCATCGAGCGCGAGATCCACATCGACGCTCCGCCCGAGGTGGTGTTCGAGGTGATCAGCCAACCCCAGCACATCAGGGAGTGGTGGTCCGCTGAGACCGACCTCGAGCCGACGCCCGGCGCGTCGGGGGAGTTGGTGTGGGCGGACGGCGACAATCCACGAGGCATGGTCGTCCCGATCACCGTGGTGGTCTCCGAGCCGCCGCGGGTGTTCACCTTTCGCTGGACGCATCCGGCGGGGGAGAGGCCGGTCGACGGCAACTCGCTGTTGGTCACCTTCGAACTCGTTCCATCCGGCTCGGGCACACTGCTGCGGCTCACCGAGACCGGATTCCGCGAGCGTGGCTGGGAGATTGCCGTGCTGGAACAGCAGTACCAGGAGCACGTCGTCGGCTGGGACTTGTTCGTGCCGCGCATTGCGGCACACGCCGAAGGCTTGGTTTCGGCGAGATGACGGCCACCGTCGACGACCAGCTGTGGTCGGCTATCGGAGATCCGACCCGACGACGAATGCTCGATCTGCTACTGGCAGCCGGTGTGGGCACAGCGACCACGCTCAGCGAGCAGCTGCCGGTGACGCGGCAGGCGGTCGCCAAGCACCTTGGTGTGCTGGACCGCGCCGGCTTGGTGCAGGCAACGCCTGCCGGACGCGAGAAGCGCTACCAGGTCGACCAGGCTCAGCTCGAGCGAGCCGTGGCACAGCTCAACGCCGTCGGCAATACCTGGGACGCCCGGCTGCGGCGGATCAAGGAGATCGCTGAGGCCATCAAGAAGAGCCAGCGAAACTGATGCGGCCGCAACCGCGGCTGCACCGAGGAAAGGAGAGAACAGTGGTGGACATTTTGCATCGCGTTGGGGTCAAGGCATCGCAGGACGCGGTGTACCGAGCGCTGACGACGCCCGAGGGTCTTGCCGGCTGGTGGACCAAGGACACGAGCGGCGACGGTGCGCCCGGCGGCGTACTCGTGTTCCGCTTCGGAGACCTCGGCGGCTTCGATATGAAGGTCGTGGAGGCTCGGCCGGCCGAACACGTGCTCTGGGAAGTGATCGATGGCCCGGAGGAGTGGATCGGCACTCAGATCAGCTGGGATCTGCGGACCGAGGGCGATTTCACGATCGTCATGTTCGCGCACAAGGGGTGGCGTGAGCCCGTGGAGTTCATGCACCACTGCAGCACCAAGTGGGCGACGTTCCTGATGAGCCTGAAGTCGCTGCTGGAGACGGGCACCGGCGCGCCGGCGCCGAACGACGTGCAGATCAGCGACTGGCACTGAATCGCCGCGCACCGTGGCGACCCTGAAGAGCTGACACGAACGTGGGTGGAATCACTGTCGTGATGGCGACAGTGATTCCACCCAGGTGGTCACGCGGAGCGGCAGATCCGGTTGTTCGTTGCGTCAGCGCTGCGGGCTGATTCAGGGATATGGTTCCCGTCTATGGACATGCTGAAGGGCGAAAAGATCGCCGCGGCCAATCTGACCGACT
This sequence comes from Jiangellaceae bacterium, assembly GCA_036374835.1. Classification (GTDB taxonomy): domain Bacteria; phylum Actinomycetota; class Actinomycetes; order Jiangellales; family Jiangellaceae; genus DASUTB01. The sequence continues at coordinate 16,173 of DASUTB010000014.1, forward strand.
GGCGCAAGCTGGCTCAGGGGCTGCATGCCCGTTACGTGGTTGACGACTTCGGCACCGGCGCACGGTTCGTCGCCGCGGTGGGCGAGGCGGGCGACGCGCTCGGCCACCACCCGCGCGTGTCGATCGGCAATGGGTACGTCGACCTCAAGTTGGTCAGCGACGACGCCATCTACCGTGACGACGAGGGCACCGAACACGTCGTCGAATGGGTAACCCAGCAGGACGTCGACCTCGCGCGACGGATCACCGAGATCGCCGCCGATCACAAGGTCGACGCCGACTCGGCCTCGGTCAGTCACATCGAGCTCGGCCTCGACACGGCACGCTCCGCGACCATCGCTCCAGTGTGGGCCGCCCTGCTGACCGGGAGCGCTGAGGCCCAGGGCCGCGGGACCCCCAGCGACGAAATCCGGGATGCGACTGGACGGGTACCGAACCTGTGGTTCGGGGACGCCGACGAACACGACACCTCGCGTCAGCGGTTCCACATCGAGGTCTATGTGGCGCCCGAGGTGGCCGAGCAACGGATCGCGGCCGCCCTCGCCGCGGGCGGGACCGTCGTCGATGACAGCAACGCGCCCTCGCTCACCGTGATCGCCGACCAGGACGGCAACGAGGGAATCGTATGCGTCGACGTGACCGCTGCGAAGATGGATTGAAACGCCAACTCGGTTGACCCGCGGCGCGCCGCCGCGGGTCACTTCGGCGCGCGGGATCGAATACCGTGAACGGCTCTCCGGGGTGGGCCACGACAAAGCCACGACCGATCTCCGCGCGAGCCCAACCGGGATAAGATGCGGCATGGCTACCGAGTCGTCGTACACCATCGCGCCTCTCAGCCCCGAGACCTGGTCGGCCTTTGATGCGCTGGTGCAGCGGCACAACGGCATCTTCGGGGGTTGCTGGTGCATCTGGTTCCACCCTGACAGGCCCGAGCGCGGCCAGGGTGCCGAGGGCAACCGAGCGCTGAAGAAGGCCTACGTCGAGCAGGGCAAGGCACACGCCGCACTGGTGATGGACGGCGAAGAGGCCATCGCGTGGGCTGAGTACGGCACCCCGGTCGAGTTGCCCACCATTCACCACCGCAAGGAGTACGACGCCACCAAGACCGCGGACCCCGACTACCGGATCACCTGCGTCTTCGTCGACAAGCGCCACCGCCGGCGGGGCGTGACGGAGCTGGCAATCACCGGTGCACTCGACCTGATTGCGCAGGCCGGCGGCGGGCGGGTCGAGAGCTATCCACACGACCTGACTAACCAGACTAAGAAGATGTCGTCGTCGTTCCTCTACAACGGCACCCGTCGACTCTACGAGCGGCTCGGCTTCACCTACGACCGGCCCAAAGGGCTGAAGAACTGCGTCATGGTGAAGACAGTCGAACCTGCATGAGGTCCGGTCACGACCAGCCGCGGCCAACCTTGAAGCTCCACTCGGACGGGGGCGCGACGCCGTGCGGCATACCTCAGGACGTGCGCCAGGATGCCAGCCTGGCTGCATCGCGCTTCCAGGGGATGGGCGTCGTAGACGTCTACTTGACATAATGTACATTATCGGCGAAGCAAAGTAGGCCGGGAACGAGGTTCCGCACCTTAACGCGCCTGTCCCTCCGACGCCTCATAAGCCACTGCGGCAAATGAGTGGGCGTGCTCATGCGCTGGGTACAAAGATGATCTTTATTGTCTCGGTATGCGACCAGATCAGATTCAGCAGGAACACGAGCCGGTCGGCCGTTCACAAGTGTTCGGCAAAGGCATGGTGACGATTCTTGCGTTGACTGCCGTACTGATAACCGGTTACCTGCTTTGGGCGTTCTCGCTACCAGACACTAAGGCCGACGGCACCTGCGATGGCATCGGATTCGGATGTACGCCCAACCCACAGACTGGGCGGGCACGCTGACTATGTTCGGTGGGCTCGTGGTGTCGGCAGCGGCTGCTGTGGTTTGGTTCGGCTAGCGTTTGGCGTCAGCGGATGCCGCCCTCTGCAGCAGCCTCGGCGATTCCCTCGTTGATCTCCTCAATCGTCAATGCTGGGACGTCGGGCCGGTGCACAATGCCGAGCAGCTCATCGATCTTTCGAGTCCTCGCCACGATCCGGTACTCCTGAGGCCAGACTTTGACGAACATCACCTTCGAACCGGCGGTCAGATTCAGTTCGTCACGCACGACTTTAGGCACCGTTATTCGACCGTTGCTTGTCATTCTGGCTTGCGGCATGGCTTCCAACTCCCGACCGACTGACGCAGCCTCTGCGCTGGCTAGATGGGTGTCAGATCAATATGAAGGTCAGCGGCGCGAGCCAGCTCTTCGAGATCGCCCGGGTCCGATGTGAGGATCTCATCGCCATCGGTTGCGAGCTGTACAACAGCAGCATCGATAACGTCGTCCCGAGTACATTGGGCAAGTAGCTGTCCAGCCTGCTTGCCTAGTGCTTCGTCCAGCGGAGCCACCTCCACGCCACGGAGTAGGCGTGCGAGCTTGGCTTGGCGTGGGCCTCCCTTTCGCCACGCTTGACCAACGATCCCGCCATGGGTGATAGGTGGCCGGCCAGCGAGCTGTTCCTGCTTGATGACGGCGATGACATCGCGCTCAGAGCGCTCTACAGCCACGAAGGCGCCCGCATCGAGGACGAGCGTCATGCGGCACCTCGCGCGCCGCGGACAATGGTGGCGCGTGCACGGAGCCGACGCCTGGCCGCAACCATCTCGTCCTCGGTGATCTCGCCATGGTCAGCTTCATAAGCAGTAACAAATTCGGATAGGGCGCGCAACCGTTCGTCGCGATCGGCCTGGTGCCGGAGTGCGTCATTGACCCAGCCGCTCAGGTTGTCGAAGCGTCCCTCTTCAACGGCCCGCCGAGCTGCTTCCACGAGCTCGGCGTCCACCGTAGCCGACAGACGTGCCTTGGTCGTCATACCTTCATCATACGACGTGGTCACGATCGTGGCACCCTTCGTTACGAGCTTCCGCAACGAAGCTCAACCGCTTTGACATCACAGAGACTATGAGGCGGCACTGACAACGATGTGCGACGCGTGTACTCCTCGCGGCGACGAGCTCTGAGCCGCTCCGACGAGATTTCGGTTAGGCGCGGACGTAGTCCGCGAGATGCTCGCCGGTGAGGGTGTATCGGCCCGCGACGAGGTCGGCCGGCGTGCCCTCGAACACGACCCGTCCCCCGTCGTGGCCGGCGCCCGGGCCGAGATCGATGATCCAGTCGGCGTGCGCCATGACCGCCTGGTGGTGCTCGATCACGATTACCGATTTGCCGGATTCGACGAGTCGGTCGAGCAGGCTGAGGAGCTGTTCCACGTCGGCGAGGTGGAGGCCGGTGGTGGGCTCGTCCAGCACGTAAACGCCGCCCTTCTCCCCCATCTGCGTGGCAAGTTTGAGCCGCTGTCGCTCGCCGCCGGACAGCGTGGTGAGCGGCTGGCCCAGCTTGAGGTAGCCGAGCCCGACGTCGCCCATCCGATCGAGGATCTTGTGGGCGGCGGGTGTGCGTGCCTCCCCCTCGGCGAAGAACTCCTCGGCCTCGGCCACCGACATCGCGAGCACCTCGCTGATGTCGCGGCCGCCGAGCTTGTACTCCAGCACCGATGCCTCGAACCGCTTCCCCTCGCACTCCTCACAGGTGGTGGCAACGGTGGCCATGACACCCAGGTCGGTGTAGATGACGCCGGCGCCGTTGCAGTTCGGGCAGGCGCCTTCGGAGTTCGCGCTGAACAATGCCGCCTTGACGCCGTTGGCCTTCGCGAACGCCTTGCGGATCGGATCGAGCAACCCGGTGTAGGTTGCCGGGTTGCTGCGCCGGGAGCCCTTGATGGCGGTCTGGTCAATGACGACGACGCCGTCGCGTCCAGCGAGGTTGCCGTGGATCAGTGAGCTCTTACCGGAGCCGGCCACACCTGTGACGACGGTCAGAACGCCAGTCGGGATGTCGACGTCGACGTTCTGCAGATTGTTGGTGGTCGCACCGCGGATCTCCAGCGCGGCGGTGGGTTTGCGCACGGTCTCCTTGACCGTTGCCCGGTCGTCCAGATGGCGGCCGGTGAGCGTGTCGCTCCCCCGCAACCCTTCCACGGTGCCTTCGAACACCACCCCGCCGCCGTCGGAGCCGGCGCCGGGACCGAGGTCGACGACGTGGTCGGCGATCGCGATCGCCTCGGGCTTGTGCTCTACGACCAGCACCGTGTTGCCCTTGTCCCGCAGCTGGAGCAGCAGCGCGTTCATCCGCTGGATGTCGTGCGGATGCATCCCGATCGTCGGTTCGTCGAAGACGTACGTGACGTCGGTGAGTGACGACCCGAGGTGGCGGATCATCTTGGTGCGTTGCGCCTCGCCGCCGGAGAGCGTGCCGGACGGGCGGTCGAGCGAGAGATAGCCGAGCCCGATCGCCACGAAGGAGTCCAGCGTCTCCCCCAGTGCCGCCAGCAGCGGCGCCACCGACGGCTCGCCCAGCGACCGCACCCACTCGGCGAGGTCGGTGATCTGCATCGCGCACACATCGGCGATATTGCGCCCATCGATCTTCGACGACCGCGCCGCCTCGTTGAGCCGGGTGCCGCCGCAGTCGGGGCAGGCCCTGAACGTCACGGCACGGTCCACGAACGCCCGGATATGCGGCTGCATCGCTTCGCGATCTTTGGAGAGGAACGACTTCTGGACGCGAGGGACGAGACCCTCGTACGTCATGTTGATGCCGCTCATCTTCACTTTGCCCGGCTCGCGGTACAGGAAGTTGTGCAGCTCCTCGTCGGTGTAGTCACGGATCGGCTTGTCCGGGTCGAAGAACCCCGACTCCGAGTAGAACTTCACCGACCACCCGCCGGCTTTGTAACCGGGGACGGTGATCGCTCCGTCGTTGAGTGACTTGCTCTCGTCGTAGAGCTGGGTCAGGTCGATCTCGCTGACCGAGCCCATGCCCTCGCAGCGCGGACACATGCCGCCGTGGTAGACGGCGTTGCGCACCACGACCCGCTCACCCGTCTCGGAGGTCATCGCTCCACTCGCGGTCCGGGTCGGGACGTTGAACGAGAAGGCCACCGGCGGCCCGATGTGCGGCTCGCCGAGCCGGCTGAACAGTCTGCGCAGGAGGGCGTTCGCGTCCGTCACAGTGCCGACGGTCGAGCGCGAGTTGGCGCCCATCCGCTCCTGGTCGACGATGATCGCGGTCGTCAGCCCGTCGAGCACGTCGACGTCAGGCCGGGACTGACTCGGCATGAAGCCCTGCAGGAACGCACTGTACGTCTCGTTGATCAACCGCCGCGACTCCGCGGCGATCGTGTCGAAGACCAGCGAGCTCTTGCCCGAACCGGAGACACCGGTGAACGCCGTCAGGCGGCGCTTCGGGATCTCGACGTCGACGTTCTTGAGGTTGTTCTCGCGCGCGCCGTGCACGCGGATCAGATCATGACTGTCGGCAGGGTGCACCGCAGCCGACCGGGTCTCGGTGCTCGTGGCCGTGCTCATCGTCTTCTCCCTATCTGTTGGACGTGCTACCGCGAACCTATGCGGACACCGTAGGGGTGAGCCGGATCACCGGGTACTCCCGCTTAGACTTGCTCTGATACTTCGCGATACGAGGATTCGCTTCCGCGATGCGCTGCCACGCCTGCTCACGGTCGGCGCCGTCGAGCTGGTGCGGCGTCACCGGCGTTGGCTCACGACCGGGCAGCTCGACCGACGCCCGGTCCGGACTCGCCATCAGGTTGAGGTACCAATCGGGGTGGAGGGCTCCGCCTCCAGAGGCGACGACCAACTTCGCGTCGTCGCCGTCGGTGAACCACGCCACCGGTGTCTCCCGCGGCTCGCCGCTCTCCCTGCCAACCGTATTCAGAATGAGCAGGTCCATTCCCATCATCGTTCCCTTACCCCGCCGGATCTTACGGTTGGCGCGTGAGTTCGCCTTGTGCTGGATCCAACGGGAAAGCCGCCCGGGCGTGCCGGGTCGGCGCCCTCGGCGGCCGGGCGCCTGCTGATTCGATGTCATGCCAATATCTCCACTTCGTAGCTCAATTCATTCCGTTCGACGCCGCTCGAGGTCTCCGACGCACTCAGACCAGCCAGGTGCCGTCGCGCATGAGAGTGCGGCCGGCGATCTCGTTGACCTCGCGCCACGCCTGCACCTGGACGGGCCGTAGGACGAGGAACACGTATCCAGGTTGGCCGCGCGGATCCCAGTCTGCCTGCGCGGCGTAGGCCGCTCCCAAGACGTCGTCGGTCGCGACGCCGACGGTCTTCTCGAGGACGGCGTCGATCATCACCACGTCGCGGGTCGGTCCGACCGCGAGCCTCGCGGTGCCGGATGCGGTGAGGTTGCGAGCCGTGCGCGAGGATTCATCGAGCGCGATCACGACTCGCTCGTCCACCCACGCCAGCGACAGGGGCACCAGGTACGGCACGCCCGTGGCCGCGGCCGTGGCTACCCAGACGTCGATCGCGGGGGTCGCTAACATCGCCAACGTGTCGGTCTTGCGGGTCCGCGCGTCCCGGGCTTCGGGCAGCGCCACGGGTCAGCGCCGTTCCTGGATGCGGATCATGTTGCCCGCGGGATCGCGGACGGCACAGTCGCGAACCCCCCACGGCTGGGCGGTCGGTTCCTGGACGATCTCGGTGTCGCCGGCCTGTAGCCGATCGAAGGTGCCTTCGAGGTCGGTGGTGGCCAGGTTGACGCCGGCGTAGGTGCCCTTGGCCATCATCTCGGTGATGGCGCGGACCTCGTCGTCGGTCTTGCCGCATCCGTCGGGCGCCGGAGGTTCGAGCACGATGGACGTGTCGGGTTGGTTGGCGGGGCCGACCGTGATCCAACGCATCTTGCCCGTTCCGACGTCGCCGCGTACCTCGAAGCCGAGGACGTCGCTGTAGAAGGCCAGGGACTCGTCCGGGTCGCTGTGCGGGAGAAAGGTCTGGTGAATCGTGATATCCATGGCGGCTACGTTAGGTGCAGCTCGAGGGCCGCCGCTTCTCGATTCCTGATCGGTCTGGTCACCTGCTTGGCCTTGCACGGAGCCAACTCCTCCGTCGCCTGAGCGGTTCGGCGCCGGTAGGTGCTCGGCGGCATACCGACCAGCTCGGTGAAACGAGTGCTGAACGTGCCGAGCGACGAGCAGCCCACCGCGAAGCAGACCTCGGTGACGCTGAGGTCGCCACGACGCAGCAGCGCCATCGCCCGCTCGATGCGCCGCGTCATCAGGTAGCTGTACGGCGACTCGCCGAACGCGCGGCGGAACGCGCGGCTGAGGTGCCCTGCCGACATGTGTACGCCGCGGGCCAGCGCCTCGACGTCCAGCGGCTCTGCGTACTCCCGGTCGATCCGGTCGCGCACCCGGCGCAGCAACGCGAGGTCTCGTAAGTACTCTGCCGAGGGTTCGCTCGTCACACGTGAGAGTGTACGTTCCGCCAACCGCAGGGACCGTGTCACCTCTCCCCCACCAGGCACGATCGCCACATCGGAACGACTTGCGCTTATCTTTACATGGTGTGTACTTTAGGACCTGCACATACTGTGAACTTCTAGTTGGAGGTCGTTGTGTCGAACGAGCGTGCAACCGATATCTTCTCCGCGGCCGAGCAGGCCTACCTCACCGGCGAACGACGTCTCGGCAGGCTGGCGACGGTGGGAAAGGACGGCACCCCGCACGTCGCACCGGTTGGATGGTCCTACGATCCGGACGCCGGTGTCGTCGAGATCAGTGGACACGATTTCGCGGCGACCAAGAAGTATCGCGATGTCCAGCACACCGGGCGAGCCGCTCTGGTCATCGACGACGTGTTGCCACCCTGGCGCCCGCGCGGCGTGGAGATCCGCGGTGAGGCGCAAGCCGTCGCCGAGCCGACGCCGCTGATCCGGATCCGCCCGACGCGAATCGTCTCGTGGGGTCTGACCGACGACGGTGGCCGCCATGCCCGAACCGTGGAGTAAGGCAGCGGTCAGTCGTGCCGATGAGCCCGACGGGCGGATCAGGGCTTGAGTTCGAGTGCACTTGAGGTCCTACTGTCGGACTGGAGCCACCCAAAGCGACTTCAGAGGAGTCCACCATGAGTGTTGAGCTGAACCACACCATCGTGAACGCCCGCGACAAGCAAGCGTCGGCGTCGTTCCTGGTCAACGTCCTGGGACTCGCCGACCCGGTGCCCTTCGGGCCGTTCCTGACGGTCGAGACGGCGAACGGTGTGACCCTCGACTACCGAGATGTCGAGGGCGACATCGCCGGCCAGCACTACGCGTTCCTCGTCAGCGAGGAGGAGTTCGACCTCATCTTCGACCGGATCAAGCGGGCCGGCCTCGACTACTGGGCCGATCCGGCGCATCGTCGCGCCGGCGAGATCAACACCAACGACGGCGGCCGCGGGCTCTATTTCGACGATCCGGACGGGCACAACATGGAGATCATCACGCGGCCGTACGGCAGCGGCAGCTGACGCGGTCGTCGATCCGCCGCCGGAGTACCCTCACGGATGTGACGATCAGTGCCCTGGAGCTCAATCGTGCGACGCTCGAACGCCAGCTGCTGCTGAGCCGTGAGCGGCTGAACGTGGCGGACGGGTTGCGGCGCGTGGTCGCCCTGCAAGCGCAGCATCCGGCGTCGCCATACATCGCGCTGTGGAACAGGCTGGCCGATTTCGATCCGGCTGAGCTCGACGCGGCGTTCGCCGACCGATCCGTCGTCAAGGCCACGCTCATGCGGGTGACCCTCCACGCGGTGCATGCCGACGACTACCGCGACTTCCACACGGCCATGCAGCCGACGCTCCGGGCGGCCCGGCTCAACGACCGGCGGTTCACCGGGACGGGATTCACCGGCGCAGATGCGGACGCGCTGGTGCCCGATGCACTCGAGTTCGCCAATGTGCCGCGGACCAATGCCGACGCCGAGGCATGGGTATCCGAGCGGCTCGGCACGCCGGCCGAGCGCGTGTGGTGGGCGTTGCGGCACTACGCGCCGTTCTTTCACGCGCCGACGGGCGGGCCGTGGGCGTTCGGCCAGCGCCCGGCCTATGTCGCATCCGGCTACCCGCCGGCAGCTA